>JBBVGE010000647.1:0-221 GCA_040144665.1 Clostridium perfringens | reverse complement strand
CTATCAGGAGCCCATAAATCTCCTAACCATAAGAATGATACACCCTTTAACTCACCTAATCCAGTGAATACATAGTATAATGCAAATAATATTGGCATTTGGATTAATAAAGGTAAACAACCACTCATTGGGTTTACATTATTCTCCTTATAAAGCTTCATCATTTCTTGTTGAGCTTTTTCAGGATTATTTTTATATTTCTTCTGAAGTTTAGCTATTTC
>JBBVGE010000646.1:0-17377 GCA_040144665.1 Clostridium perfringens | reverse complement strand
TTGGTTGTATATGGTTAGATTTTTTGCCACTTGTTTGTTTCACTAAAAATTTTTGCTCTATCATAAGCTCTATCTACTATTTCTTTATCATATCCTATAAATGAAAGTATCTTTATAGCATTTCTAGTTTTAGATCTTCCACTATATATCTTGTAATCAAATGTTATATCATTATTTTTTATTTCTTCTTGGAAATGATAATTATTAAAGTTCTCTTCTAATATAAAAGTTAATTCTATATCATGAGTTGCTGCTACACATATACAGTTTTTACTTTCTGATAAATGATTTAACACTTCAGCAGATGCCGCAATTCTTTCCACAGTATTTGTTCCTCTTAAAATCTCATCTACAAAGCAAAGAATAGGATATTTTAAATGTATGCTATCTAATATCCTCTTTAGTGATTTTATCTCTACCATATAATAACTCTCTTTTGTAAATATATTATCTTTAAGGGCCATTGAACTATACACTCTAAAATAGCTACTTCTATATTCATCTGCAAAAACAGTATATATACTTTGAGCTGTAATTGCATTTAAAGCTAACGTCTTTAAGAATGTAGATTTACCTGAAGCATTTGAACCTGTAATTAATATGGAGTTATCTATGTTGATTGAATTCTTAACTGGATCTTCTATAAATGGATGATATAAACCTTTTACATCTAAATACTCTTTTTTAATACTATTATCTTCTAAGATAGGCTTAGTATAGCTATCTAAAGAATCTCTATAAGATGCAACTGCAATTAACGTATCAATATAACCTATATATTCATATATAATTTTGAAGTCTTCTACCTTTTTATACAATATATTAATTATCTTTTCATATTTTATTATGTCGTTTAACATAATGTTATCCATGTACATCTTCCATATTGAAGCATCATTTAGATACATATTAGAATCATCTTCTATAACTTTACTTCTTATAGACCTCAAATTTTTTAGTGAATCTTTTATATATGGAAATTTATTATTTATATTATCTATATTTAGTGAATTAAGTTTCTTTGCTGTATTAATCATACCTAACATATACATATAATCTTGTATTTCAAATTTATGTTTATTTTTTATTTTCCAATTTAAAATCATATTAATTCCAAGAAATAATATAGCTAAAAAGATCAATTTTATATTCAGTAAGGATAAAATAATTAATAATATGGGAAGCACTCTTAATACCCTATATAATAAAAGCCTATTTTTCACTGGTTTCTTTGGATTTTTAAAATAACTTGTTATACAAGATGAGTCTTTCTTTCCATATAACCCTAATATAAATTGAATTTTAAATCTATCTTTTGAATTACTTCTAAAATATTCTATAATTTCATCTCTCCAAAGTAACTCACTTTTTTTAAAAGACGGTACTCTTAATATGTAATATAGTATTTCTTGTCCAATTGAAGTTTGAGTATTATTCATCGATTTAAATACTTCATCCATATTTAAGTCATTCCATGTTATATCATCAATAAAAAACTCTTCCTTATCCTTTTTATTTTTAAAGTAACTTTCTACATACTCAAAATTTATTTCACTCTCTTTTATATTTATTTTTCTTCCGTAATCTCTTAATATCTTCTCTTTTAAATTTTTTCTTTTTTTATAAATTTCATAAACATATGCACCTATAATAAGTATTGCTGCAATTATTATGTAAATATAAATCATATTATCCCCCCCAAATTTATTGGTAATATATTAATTTTCCTTTATTATATCATGTAATTATTTCTATTTATAAAATAAAATTCCTTTAATTATATTTATTTTATATTTGTATTAAAATAAATATAACTATAACTCTCACAAACACTTGAGTACCTATCATAGCAATCTTAGATTGTAAATAAAAAAGAGATGTGAATCACATCTCTTTTTGTTAACTTTTTATTATAGACATGCTTATAGCAAAAATTAATATAACTGACATTATTATATACAATAGCATCCCTATTTTATTTCCTGCATTTATAGTCCATCCTATTCCTACTCTTTTTTCTACAAATATTGATGGGTCTTGTTTGTTGTAATATATAAGCCCAAACTTCCATTTACTATCATCATCTCTTTGAACTACTTTATCATTTTCTGTTTTATAATCATTTCTAACCTTAAATGCTTTTATTGAATAATACATAAATGCTATAAACATAATAGCTGTAAGTACAACAACCATCCACATTGCATTGCTACTACTTTTTATTACTTGAAGTACTTGGAGATTACCTACAGTTAATGTTGTTAGAGAAACTAATGTTATACACATCATAAGTTTTGATATTATATCTCTAAATTTTAAATTATTTTCTCTAGATTTTTCTGGATTTGTAGGATCAATCTTCATCTTTTTAGTTTGAAGTATATAATCAACTGCTATAAAAGTTATTATCATAAATACTATAGAAAATATCAAACTACCAAAAAGGAAAAAACTCTTTTCAGAGTAAGCAGTTATATTTCCACTAAAATCAAATTGTGTAGGAATTCTACTTGGTAATATGTCGTATTGCTTTATAGTTAGCATGACATTTAATATTAATATTGGAATTCCAATTAAAAGGTAATATAACATCCCCCTAAAATTATATTTATTTCTCTCTGTAGATACTACAACCACTTGCTTTTTATCCCTTAATCCACCAAGTTCTTCTTTGAGCTCTCTTATCTTTTTGTTGTAAATTCCATATACAACCATTGCTGCAATTATAGAAAAGAACATTGAAATTACAGCTATTAGCTGACTATTTTGTACATAGCTTAATATTATTCCTATAATTGATATTATTGTAACTAATACATTTATATTTATATATTCTTTTTCTTTTTGTTTTATCCTATTATTATTTCTAAGTTCATCACTTACAATACAACCTAATAGTACGTTCTTTTTTCCCTTTACAGCAAGAATTGCACTTGCAAAAAATTCAGTAAGCACTACTAAAACCATTATAATAACAAATCCTATATCAACCATAAAATCTATCTCCCCTCATATTCGTCTAAAGTGCTATTTAATAAACTTAACATTTCAACTTTAGTAAGTCCTTTTGCTGTACCTTCTGCTACTATTTCATTTATCTTTTCTTTATAACTCTCTTTAAACTTTTCATCATCCTTAGCTTTCTTTATATTTACAAGTACTCCAACTCTTCTATCTACACTTACGTAGCCCTCATCTTTTAATAAATTATATGCTTTATTTACTGTATGAAGATTTACTTCTATTTCTGATGCAAGCTCTCTTACAGCCGGCAATCTATCACCATCTTTTATATAACCTTTTGCAATACCTTCTATTATATTCTTTCTTATCTGCAAATATATCGGAACTTCACTATCAAATTCTAATGTCATTAACATATATTTCACCTTCTTTTATTCTATTTGTTATATATAATATATAACATTAATGATAAAGTTTCAATAATTTAGATAACTTTATTTTTATTTACATTCATAATAGTAAAAAACTCTACATTATTAACACTTAAGAAATACTCATTAAATATTAATAATGCAGAATTTAAAGTTTCCTATTTAATTTTATCCTTTTGCATAAACTAAGTATTACATACTAAAACTATATATTTATCATAATTATATAGTTTCAATATGCCAAATATAGTGTTATATTATACCAGTAAGAAATTCTACTATACTTTTTGTTATGTAAATTTCTAATTAAACAACTTAATAAAACTTCTTGAGTTAGAGTTATATTGCGTAAATCCCTTTTTGACAAGATTTTACCAAGTTTCTTCTCAAGAAGTTTTAATTGAATGCTTCAATCTATACTGATTAAATATTTAAATAAACTTTAATATAAAATAAATAGCTTGTAAAGAACATTAATGTTAAATAACTAATACAGAAAGGATTTTTTTATGAAAGATTTAATTGACTTATATTTTCTCTTTGCAAAACTTGGTCTTATGAATTTTGGTGGTGGATATACTATGTTTCCAATACTTCAAAGAGAAATAATTGAAAAAAGACATTGGATTACTGATGAAGAACTTACTGATTATTATGCAATTGGTCAATGTACTCCTGGAGTAATTGCTGTAAATACTGCTACATTTATAGGTTATAAAAGAAAAGGAAGTTTAGGTGGAATATTTGCAACTCTTGGATTTGTGACTCCATCTGTAATACTTATTTCAATAATTGCAGCTTTTATTGGAAACTTTGCTGACCTTCCAGCTGTTAAAGATGCCTTTGCTGGTATTCGTGTATGTGTTGCTGTACTTATTTTAAATACTGCAATTAAATTGCTTAAAACTTCTGTAATTGATATTAAGACACTTATTATATTTGTGCTTGTACTTGGTTTTTCTATATTTACAAATATATCTCCTGTTTTATTTATAATAATTGCTGGAATAAGTGGACTTGTACTTAAAGGACTTGGAGGTAAAAAACATGATACTAATTAGACTATTTTTTGAATTTTTTAAGGTAGGTCTTTTTGCAGTAGGTGGCGGTGCAGCTACTATTCCATTCCTTTATGATATTTCAGATAGAACTGGATGGTTTACTCATACAGATCTTGCTAATATGGTTGCTATATCTCAATCTGTTCCAGGTGCGATGGGTATTAATATGTCATCTTACGTTGGATATGCAACTAAAGGACTTGCAGGATGTATTGATGCTACAATTGGCATTATAGTTCCTTCAATTATTATAATTTTACTTGTAGCACAAGTATTGGATAAGTTTAAAGAAAATGATATGGTTCAAAATTGCTTCTATGGATTACGTCCAGCATCAACTGGTCTTCTTGCTGCTGCTGGCTTTGAAATAGTTAAGATATCAATATTAACTTTAGATAAATATGCTAAAACATCTGATATTATGAATATACTATCTTTTAAAGCACTGATACTTGCAGTATTTTTATTCTTCTTGATATCTAAATATAAGAAGTCTCCAATTGTTTATATAGCTTTATCTGCTGTTATTGGAATTATATTTAAATTTTCATCATAGATTTATTAAAAGTAAAACCAGCAAAAATTGATTTTGCTGGTTTTTAATGTACATACTATTTATCTTTTTATTTTATATAGTACATCTCTTATATAAAAATTTTCTACTTACCATATATTTTATTATCATTCTTTTACAATGTATTCTCTGATAATATTCTACTTTCCTTCTATAATACATTGTTTACATTGTCTACAGTAATAAGCTATTGCTTTCTCACTACCTACTACTATTGAATATTTGGCAAGTTCCACTCCATTTGGACTGCTTGAACACTTAAATATTCCTCTTTCTTCATTTTCAGGTATCCAACAAAGTGCTTCACATTTGTTTTGTATATATCCTTTTTCCATATCGCAATTACAATATGTGCATTTCATAGAAATTTACTCCTCCCAAAATATCTATAAAAATATACAAAATCAATATAATTTAATTAAGTATATTCACTTATTAAATTATATTATTTCGATGGAAGCAATATTTTCTAATTTTATTATTTTTAAAATATTTTTGTTACTTTTATTACTTTTCTCAAGTTTTAACCATATTTCATCAACAGATCTAACTTTACCTTTTACTATACTATCTTCTCCATTATCATCTACATAAACTACATCTAAAATTATTTTACACTCTTTGCCTACGCAATCTTTTATAGTATCTGTTAGAATTTTCTTAGATTTACCTCTTATATATAAAATATCATTTTCTTTTATTTTTTCTAGTACCTTATCTATTAATTTATCTAAAGACTTATCTTCAAAAATATTTTTAGTAGATTCTTTAATTCCATCTTTAACTGCTGATTGAATAATAAAATAAATAATCAAATAACCAATTGCCATTATGCAAATAATCTCTAACACATATTTTCCCCTTCCCATACACTATCATATCTATATAATATCTTAAGTAATCTTAATATTACTCTTTACTAAAACTCTCTGATTTCTTAAAATATTCATCTGCTAATTCTAATTGATTTTTCTTCTCATACATAAAGCCTAATTCTGTATATAATTCTGCTTCCTCTGGATTCTTCTCTATCCCCTCTTTTAATAACTTCTCAGCTTTTTCATATTTATCGTCTTCAATATATAAACGTGCTAATAAGGCATATGCATCTGAATTATTTTCTAATAAAATATATTTTTCTAACGCCTTTTTCTTCTCTTCCATATATTTATCTGAATATATTTTCTCTTCCTCAATTATATCTTTATTAACATTTCTAAATTCAAAAAATTCTTTATTAAAGCTATCCTTTAAATCTTCATTCATAATACTTTCAAGGTCCTCTATAGAAATACCCACAACTTCTGTAAAAGCAGTATTAAAATCTGATTCTTTACTCTTTAGTATAATATCTTTTAATTTATCCTCACCCTTTAATATGACTATTCTTCTCACTGCATACTTACTTTGCATATATATTGTATTTTCTTTTTGTAAATTATTTTCCCACTGATTAGTTGTTACAAGCTTATTAAAAGGAACTATTTTATTAATTTCTGTAATATAGTTTGTATCAGCAACCTGTTCTGCTACTCCTTCAATAAACCAAATAGGAATAGTTGAAATATCTATATCATTCTCTTTAAAGAATTCAAACATTACATGATGAGTATATTCATGTATTAATGAATCCTGTAATTTCATGCTTCCTCCACCAGATAATACATCATCGTATGCATCCTTTCCATAAATATAAATTTCTCTAGCAAGTGGCATATATAATCCATCTGCCCCTTCTAAACTATCTCTACTTTCAAATACATCTTCTATATAATCAAACTTAATAGTTACAGGTGATGTATTAAATTCTCCAAAAATTCTATTATTCAATTTAATTGCCCTATCTAGAATTAGATTTATATTATTTAATGCTAACTCTAATTTTTCTGTATAAAGAATTTTATAATTATCATTTTCTTGCTTTTTAAATACATTATTATATCCCTCTGGCTCCATCTCTGTCTTTTCTAAAACAGCATATAAAGCTATATTTTTATCTTCTTCTTTATAAATTTCTACTATACTAATAGTTGTAAGTCCAATTACACCTAAAAATACTATATTTAGTATACAAGTCCATATATTCTTTGCCTTACTTTTCTTTTCTTCTTTAATTATATTATTAATTTTTTTAATTGTACTTATAATTAATATTACACTTAAAGCTAATGCTAAAATTATGTTACCTTTTAAATTTAAGAACACTGGTACCAATATATATATTCCCATTGTCATAAGGCAAAGCAATATCCACAGTATCGTTTTTACTTTTCCCATACATTTCCCCTTAATTTCATTTTATAATCCCCTTTCCAAATTTCCGTGATAATTATACCATATTTTTCAATATATGTATTATAAATTGATTACAATTTTTATAAATAACATTATGCTAAACCTTATTAAATTTAGAGTTTACTGCTTAAATTGAATCAAAAATATTTTACCTTCTATAAACAAATGAAATAATTAGTTAAACATATCCTAATATTATTTTTATAAATACTCCTAACTATCCTCTTAATAAATACTAAATAAAATAATTTTATAAAATTCTCATTAATATAATTCATATTATGTTAAGACTTTGCTATATATAAGCTCCTCCTAATTAGATATATTTGTATAAAAAAGGTATAATGTAATCATTAATTAAGACTGGGGGAATGTCATTATGCCAAAAAAATCACTTATTCTAACAATATTATCTTTAGGAGTATTTGTTATAACTTTAGTTCTACTTGCTTGGTGCGTTGGATATCAAAAACAATATAATCTTATGGAAAGTTTTAATGTTCCACTTGTAATATCTGCATTTGCCTTCATAGTAAACTTTAGAAACTATAGAAAATTTGGCAAAGAACAAGATAAAGCCAAAGTCAAAGCTAGAAATTAATAACTTAATTTTATTTATAAAAAAATCCTATAAAAACAATTAAACTAAATTTATTAATTGTTTCTATAGGATTTTTTGTTATTTATTTTCTTCTTAATTTAGTAATTATTTGTTTACCCTTTTGCACCTAAATACATATATATTTAAAATCTTATATTAATTCTTATCACATCAATGGTGATATAATAAATATAAGGCAATTATTACTAAAACTAATGATTAAAAGAGGTGTAATTTAAATGGGTAAATTTAAAGAAGAATTTGAAAGTGAAATTAATAAAATAAAAGAAAAACATGAGGAACATAAAGAAGAAAGAGCTGAACATAAAAAACAAAAAGAATCCTATAAAGAAAAGGTAGCTGAAAAAACAAAGGAATTTAAAGAAGAAGAAGCTGAAAAACATAAAGCTCATCTAAAAAAAGAAACTAAAGAAAGAATTAGACACATAAAAAAAGAAATTCCAAATAATATTAAAGAAGAAGTAACTCAAATAACTGAGCATGAAATAGAAAACAGTCAAAATATTTAATAAAAATTATAATTAATTATAAATTGAGGGAATATAGATATATTTGTATAAAAACAAATATATCTATATTCCCTTTTGCATACTAAACTAGTAAATTGAGAATAATATTTTAAAATAATTTAAACCTATCTATATATTTTTATTTTATATATTAATTTGTATATATATACTTGCTCTCTGGTTTAATAACTCTAGTTATCTTTTCTACATTTATTATAAACATATTCTCTTTAACATCTATAATTCCTTCAACACTAACCCATTCATTTTCTTTTAAATCTACTGCTTTACTATATCTGCACATAGGTCCAACGATTTGAAGATCTGCTACACAGCATGTCATAATTTCTCTTGCTATTACAAATTCATCACTTGCAAAGTTTTTTTGTTTATATATGAACCCTTCTGTTTTTATCTTCTCGCCCTTATAACTTTCTGGATTTTGCATAATTTGCTGAAATAGACTTGTATAATTATCAGTATCTAAAATTATTGTATTTTCATCACTATCAATATTTGATTTTAATTTTTTTCCTGTTAATCTATAAATCTCCTCAAATTTTTTCTCTTCATATACTAACTCTTTATTTATCTTTTCATTAACTTCTCTTTTCTTCACATCATTCATTTGAATTGGATATATAAATATTAATAATAACACAAAGAATACTACATATCCTCTTCTTACAGCTCTAAAAGTGTTTATTGTAAAAGAATTAAAAAACTGATTTATAGTTAATGCTATAAATATTATAAAAGCAAAAATAATATATTTATTCATTCGTGGATTTAAAAACATTGAAACCTTATCTGCAACTAATAAATAATAAAATATAGATGTTATAAGAAAAAGAATTATAAAATCAATGATTTCTCGTTTATTTAATCTCATACCCTAAGCCCCTCCTAAAATATTGAATAAGGTTGAAGATACAAACGTAACTAATACTATATAAATTGAGAGTTTTAATACAAATTCTTTTTTAAAATTCCCAATAAGCATTAAAATATTTTTTATATCAAGCATCGGTCCTAAAACTAAGAATGCAATCACTGATCCACTAGTAAAACTTAAGGTAAATGCACTTGCAATAAATGCATCTGCTTCTGAACATACTGAAAGTACAAATGCTAATATTATCATTATAACTACTGATAATATTATATTTTGACTAAAATATGTAATTAACTCTCCTTTTACTGTTATTTTGAATAAACTAGAAATAAATGCTCCAAGCACTAAATATTTAAGCACACTAAAAAATTCTACTTTTGTATGATTTAATAACACTCTAATCTTTGAATAATTATTAAAATTTAAATCCTCACATCCACAATTGCATATATAAGCATTAGTGTTAATATTCTCCCTAATTTGCGAAGGTCTATTCTTATAATTAATATGGATTAAGTATCCTATAACAATAGAATTTACTATCCCAAACATTATTCTCATAAAAAATATAATTGGTTTACTTGAAAAAGCATAATATGTAGACATAATTACTATTGGGTTTACAATTGGAACTGACAGCATGAAAGTAACTGCAACCGGTAATGGAACTCCCTTTTTTATAAGTCTTCTTCCTATTGGAATTATTGCACACTCACATACTGGAAATATTATTCCTGAAAAAGCTGTTATAAAAAGAGCTAGAAATATATTTTTAGGTATTATCTTTCTTATAAATTCTTCTGATATAAACATCTGTATTAAAGCAGAAATTATAGATCCTATTAAGATAAAAGGAATGGCTTCTAATAATAAACTTGAAAATATTAAAAAGAATTTATCTATCATATGTATTTCTCCTATACCTTTTTAATTTTACTTTTAACCTATCTGTCATATCTATATAAAACAAATTAGATTTTTTCACCAAATCATCTATACAGCTTGTATTATTTATCTCCAACATATAACATGATGAATTTATTTTAAGTATATTTGATTTTGTTTTATTAAGCTCTTTATAATCAATACCTTCCTTATTATTAAGTATCACTATATTGCTGTATTTAATTGGAGCTATTAAAATATTCCCCATATTTTTCAAGAATATATTAAAAGTTTTACAATCAGTTATATGATATATCGTATTTACTCTATATAATTTTTTTATTAATTTAGTATTTATAATATCCGATAACTCATTTAAATCCTTAGTACCATTAAACTCTATTATTAATCTATCTGGACATTCATCCTTATATATATTAAATAATAATTCTTCTGTTATCTCTTCATTTGGCATTATATATTTTATCTTAATGTTACTATACCTATGTATATTATTATCTAATTCACTATTCCCTTTCTCACAAAGAAGTATTACTAATTTTTCATCTTTTATTAGCGTTTTATTTATTAATGAATTTATAAGTGTTGTTTTTCCTGAAGATAAAAATCCTGTTACAATCTCTATTTTTGTCCTAAACATATCTATTTTAAGAGAACAAATCCTCTAATCCTTTCTTGTCTAAGTTTTGTCCTATTATACTAACCTTACCGATTCCTCTATAATCTACTACATTTATTCCCAATTCCTTTGGAACAAAATTAAATTGTAAAAAAGACTCATCAGTAAATTTCACAAAACCTTTTATTCTAAGGATTTCTCCATACTCATTTGCTTTTTCTATAATTCTATTTAGTTCACTTTTTAAAAATATTTTTTCTGTTTTTATTCCTATACTTTGGAATGTTGCTTTAGTCTTATTTATAGTAACTTTATTTGCAACCTTAAAATTTTTATTTTTTAATATTACTCTACTATCTTTATTTATCATAATTTTTTCATTTATTTCTTTATTGCTTGATATTTTATTTTCCACTATAGGTTTATATTTACCTTCTATATATTTCTTATCTTTATCTATAATTTCTTTATGTAAATCCTCTACATTACTTATTATGCTTGCATTTTTATTTAGACTATTTATTTGTTTTATAACTTTTTCTATTTCTAATCCTAAAATATCTTTTCTACTTACAAATATTGATTTTGCATTTTTTATTTGATCTATATAAAATTCACTAAAATTTGTTAGATATAAATTAAATTTAATTCCATCAACTACTGTTATTATTGAATCTACCTCTATCAAATCTCTAAGTCTATTTTTTGTACAGATTGAAATTATTTCTGATAATTTAGATACACCTGATGGTTCAATTATTATTCTTCTAGGCTTGTACTTATCTATAATCGTAATTATTCCATTATAAAAATCATTAGCTACACTACAACATATACATCCTGAATTAATCTCTTTTATATTAATATCTGAATTCTTTATGAAGCTTCCATCTATACCAATGTCTCCAAATTCATTTTCTATAAGTACTATATCTTTTTTACATTCTATATTTTTTAATAACTCATTAATTAACGTAGTTTTTCCTGCCCCTAAAAATCCTGATATTATATCTACTTTAGTTTTCATATTCTATCCTCCAAACATCTTATTAAATGCAAATGATTTGCAACTTATATTTATTTTTATCATATATGCAAATCATTTGCAATTACATTTTTATTAAAATATATTATTTAAATTTAATAACTAATAAACTAATCTATTATTTTAAATATCTTATAGGAAATAAAAATACCAGAATGATAACTTAATTAATAAATTATCATCCTGGTATTCTTAAACTTTATCAATATATCCTATCTCTTCTTTGCTATTATCTAACCACATTTCCATATAGCCACAATTATTGCATAAATAATATTTAGGCTTAATTAATTTAAATGGTGTTATTTCTATTGGTATAGCACTTATTATTTTAAGTTTATCAGAATTACATTTTATGCAAGCTCCCTTGTTTTTCATATAAACCTCTCTATTTTAATGTATTAATTTTAATTTATATCCCAATTTATCTTATAACTTCCGCTATGGTTTCCTTCTACTTTTATAGTGTATTTACCATCTTCTTTTATATCTATACTTTTAGTAATTACTTCACTTGGATTTTTAACACTATATATTTCATTATTATCATTATCTAATATAGAAACATTTAAATCTCCACTTTTAGTAGTCACATCTATATTAACATCTAATTTTTCTCCTGAATTCAGGTTTAATATTCTATATTTTTCTCCGCTAAAACTTTTATATATCATCTTCATGCTACTTTTGGTATTAGTACCTATAGACATGACTGTTTTAGCGTTTCCCCCACTATCACCTATAAAAAATGCTATTACTACACAAATTATAACTACTCCTATACCTAATATAACTTTCTTTTTCCCTTTCATAAATCCCCCTTTTATTCAAGTTTTTAATTCACTCATTTATACGTTTCCCTTCTTATAAAACTTATCTTTTAATCTCTTTATTTTATAATACCTAATAACCTTATGTTAAAATATATCTTCTACAACGTATAACGTATTACTATCTTTAAAATTCAACATATATAATTTTGATGAATCCTCCTCTATTTTAGAATAATAACTATATTCTTTATTAAAGTCTGGATAATTCTCTTCTGAAACATCTAATTTTTTAAGTATTGATCTAATCTCTATTTCTAAAACTTCATTTTTATCATTTTTAAAATTCAAGCTTTTATCTATATTTGAATCTTTTACATCCTTAAACTTAAATACATGATATCTTTGTCCATCTCCTAAGAAGCTCTCTCCACTATCAGCTGAATATAATTCATCATAATCTTTTGATAACTCAATTCCCCAACTTAACTTTATAATGTTTGAATAAATATTGCTTTCTTTAATGTAATTATAAATAACTCCCCCTTCTATAATTCCAAGTATAATTAATACTACTAAGATAGTTACTATAATATTTCTTTTATGCTTTCTTTTCATTAATTCTTCTATCCCTCTCTAATCTGTAAGCTTACATAGATTTAAATAGATAATAAATTTAAAATAAATAATAATTATATAAGTAATTTATCTATCTTTTATAATCATTTTTATAGATTATCTAAATTAATTCCACATAATTTAGTATTAAATTTATTAATGCATAGGTATATATTAAGTATCCAGCTACTATAACTAATGTCTCATACATATCTGACATATCCTCTTCACTTACATCTCTAACACTAAATAAATGAGTAATTATAAATATTAATTCTGGTTTATTTATGCATATATAACCAGCTAATATAAAAGCTATAGTACTTACAATTAGAGTAATACTTCCCTTATGAAAAACTATATTCATTAATACTAAGCCTGTTATAGATAATAAATATATTATACTTAGAATTAATTTGATGAGCTTTTTTCTCTTTATTTTCTTTTCTCTACTAATTTCTACCTTTTCTATTCTTTTTTCATATCCTTGAGCTTCATAATTAGCTAACGGAGCGCCACAATCCTTACAACTAACTGCTGACTCTACATTAGCCGTATTACACCTTTTACAAACTATCATAAATTCCCCACCATCATTAAATAATTTAAAACTTTAATACTTTTCCACACTTCCATCATTGTATTTTTTGTATTAGTATCCATATATTTCACATAAATAAATTATACTATATTTTCCAAATACTAAAAAGCCATATCATAAACTTATATAGCTTTTTAACGAATGGCTTTTTAATATTCATACCTATATAAATAGTAACTTTAATTCTAATTACTAACATTTTAATCAATTAATTTCCTTATCTTATATCTGCTCATAGTAAATTATAAAAAGCTCTAAATCCACTTTTCTAAATACTCATTTATATTATCCATATCTTTATCTCCTCTACCTGAAAGATTCACAATTATTAAGTCGTCTGTCTTTAAACTTCCTTTTAATTTCATAAGATATGCTAATGCATGTGATGATTCTAAAGCAGGTATTATACCTTCATGTTTTGATAAAAATACTAACGCTTTCATAGCTTCATCATCAGTAACTGATGTATATTTACTTCTATTTATACTATATAAATAAGCATGCTCTGGTCCAACTCCTGGATAATCTAATCCTGCTGATATTGAATATACTGGCATTATATTTCCATCTTGATCCTTTAAAACAAAAGTATTCATTCCATGAATTATTCCTGTGCTCTTTTGACTCATGGTTGCTGCATGGTAAGGTGTATCTATCCCAAGTCCTGCACCTTCAACACCAATTAATTTAACCTCTTTATTTTTTATAAAATCATAAAATATTCCCATGGCATTACTTCCACCACCAACTGCTGCAATTATCTTATCTGGAAGTCTTCCTTCTTTATCTAATATTTGCTTTCTTGCTTCTTCTCCAATAATTTTTTGGAAATCTCTAACTATCATTGGATATGGATGTGGCCCAACTACAGAACCTATTAAATAAAAACATTCATCAACATGTGAAACCCAGTATTTTATTGCTTCATCAACTGCATCACATAAAGTCTTAGTGCCACATTTAACACTTATAACCTTTGCTCCTAAAAGTTCCATCTTACGCATATTTAATGATTGTCTTCTTATATCTTCCTCTCCCATAAATATTAAGCACTCCATATTATATTTTGCTGCAACTGTGGCTGTTGCAACTCCATGCTGACCTGCCCCTGTCTCTGCAATTAATTTTTTCTTTCCCATTCGCTTTGCAAGTAATGCCTGACCTATTGTATTATTTATTTTATGTGCTCCCATATGATTTAAATCTTCTCTTTTTAAATAGACCTTAGCTCCAACGTAATCACTTAAATTTTTTGCAAAATAAAGGGGCGTTGGTCTTCCTGAATACTCTTTAAGGCACTCTTTATATTCTTTTATAAATTCATCATCATTTATATATTTTCTGTAATTTTCCTCTAAATAATTAAGTGCATCTAATAAATCTTCCGGAACATATTGTCCTCCAAATTCTCCAAAGTTCCCTCTCATATTTATATCCTCCCTTTTTGATATTTTAGTCTGCTAATTTAATTCTAGTATTTTAAATTAACCTCTTAGTACTAATAATTTAATAACTTGTTTATAAATTATTGTAACGTAGCTTACAAATTAGCTTAAACTTTAATCTACAGATTTTTTAAAACTAATATTATAAACAAAAAGCCATTTCATCCTTTACACTACTTAGACGAAATGACTCACTATAACACCAATTTTTAATACGTTTTAGGGATATAAGAATATATATTCCTTAGGAAATAAATTAAAAACTTTCCTATAAAATAAAAAACACTCCTCCCTTTATAGGACGAAATGTATATATTCGCTATGCCACCTATGTGCTACATATTTTAAAATCAGGTACAGAATCTTTTCGATACCCTGTCCCTTTAACGGTGGACTTTCCGTATAATCATACTATTCTTTCTGACTATCCCCTCAGAGACCCATTCAATAAAGTCTTTAGCATTTGCCTCTCACCATCCCAAACTCGCTTTAACTCAAGTTTCTTTATCTACTCTTTCTCATCAAAGGGTTATATTATTTATTTTTAATCTATTTATATTCAAATACCTTTAGAATGGTTCCTTAAAAATAAAAAAATAGACTCTATAAAAACATACTTTACTTAGAGTCCACTTTATATAACATACCTATTTTCTATTTATATCTAAATTATATATCCAAGTTCTGCAATAAAATGTAGTGCTACAAATACTGTCACAATGAATAGTGCTAATATAACCATTAAAAATACATACCACCATCTTCTAAGAGATAATACTCCAAAAAATTCTCTTATAAATGCACTAGGTACAAAATAAAAAGCTGTTTTAGAACCTAATCCTACATTTTTAAGCCCTGCTTTTTTAGCTAATATTCCAGCTCTAAAGACATGATACTCATTTGTAACAAAAACACTTTTATACCTCTTCTTAATCCTATCCATAATCTTTTTAGAAAAAAGCATATTTTCATATGTAGTTCTAGCTTTATCTTCTAATATTATATCATCATTCGGACATCCTTTTGAAAGTAGATACCCCTTCATAGCCTCAGCTTCTGAAATTTCTTCGTCTCCGCCTTTGCCGCCTGAAACAATTATCTTTGCCCTTTTACCTTTTTTATTTTTCTGCTTTAAATAAAAATCATATGCCTTATCTAATCTACTACCTAAAAGCTTAGATACTTCTCTTCCTCTTATAAGACCTGCACCTAGAACTATTATAAAATCTTTATTCATTCTACAGAATCTCACTCTATAAACTAATGCTGAAACTAAGAAATCTAAAAGTAATAAGAAAAATACTATTGTAGCTAAGAATAACCATGATATAAATCCATATATTATTCCCATTATTCCAAAATCAAATGGAAGAAAAGGTGATGCAATCACAAATATTATAAGACTTAATGTGCCAATTCCAACTAAAAAAGATAACATATTACTTAAACTTTTGCTCTCTCTTTTCATCATAGTAATACCATTTGCAATCAAAAATATTATTACTCCAAAGAATATTAATATTCCTAAAATAAATATTCCAAAAAAAGTTCCAATTGCTAAACTCCTATTAATATCTTCTAAGGATAATATTAGATCAATTAGCATAAACATTACTGCATTAAGAAGTATAAATCCATTAATAAGTCTACTTGGATTTTGTAGAAAGCTTAGTAAAAATATAATAAAAATTATAACCCCTATTGTAAATAAAGTCATAACTTGCCCCTTTCATCTTATGTTATATTATTATTTTAAATTTATATAATATATAAATTCATCTATTTATATATTACCCTATAAATTTATATAAACTTTTAATAGAGTTATAATAATTGTTTAGTTATAAAATTTAAATTTCTATATTCTATATGTTTTAACAAATTAAAAAGACCTAGAGAAATTTCTCTAGGTCTTTATAGTAAGTGTAGAAATATTTATATTATGCGAAATATCTATCTAATAATCCCTTAAATGCTCTACCGTGTCTAGCTTCATCTTTACACATTTCATGAACTGTATCA
>JBBVGE010000645.1:0-1361 GCA_040144665.1 Clostridium perfringens | reverse complement strand
CGTTTTGCGAGTGTTATACAGGTTGATGAAGTTATAAACATTTTAGAAAATAATATAGATTAAATAATATAGAGTAACTTTTTTACAAATCTATATGGTAAAATATGTATAAATAGAGATTTGTATCATTAATTTATGATGAATGAAAACCTGATTGTATAAAGGGGATTATTATATGACTAAGATTAAAAAGTTTGGTGTTATAGGATTAATTTGTTGCTTAATACTTATTATCGTAGGTTTTGTTTCGCCTACAAAGTTATATGGTAAGTGGTATTTATATAATGGAAATGATATAAATACAGATTCTAATATATCAAAACAATTAAATTCGGAGAATTATATTGAAATTTCAGAAGGAACTAAGAAAGAATTTAGAAGTGATGGCAAGAATGGAATTGCTGAATGTAAAGTAAGAGGCAACAAAATGCATAGCGGAGATGCTATATTATCTATAATATTATATGGATGCGCAGGAGCAGGAGATTTTCATATAGATTTATCAGGAGGATATGCTAATGCAAAATATTGTAAAAAAATCAGATAGTATTATATTGAGATTAACTGAAGTTAAAGATTTAGAGTTTGTTGTTAATATAGAACGTCAAGAAGAAAATGCTCAGTATGTAGGGCAATGGACAAAAGAACAACATATTGATTCATTATCAAATAAAGATATACTTCACTTAATTATAGAAGAAGTTGGTTCACATAACCCTATTGGTTACTTAATTATAGCAGGGATTGAAAATTCAAATCGTAATGTTGAATTTAGAAGAATTGTAATATGTGAAAAGAACAAAGGGTATGGAAAAGAAACATTAAGATTAATTAAAGAAGTTTCTTTTGAAAAATTAAATGCTCATAGATTATGGCTTGATGTAAGATTTAAAAATAAAAGAGCTCAAAAGGTTTATAAGTCTGAAGGGTTTAAAGAAGAAGGGATTTTGAGAGAGTGTATACTTTATAATAATGAATATGAATCTTTAATAGTTATGTCAATTTTAGAAAATGAATATTTTAAATGTTAGCAAATCCAGATGAATCTAAAATAGATTACTGGATTTTAGATGTTAAAAATGGTGATGTATATGGAAATTTAAATGAGCAAGATTTTATAAAGAAGAAGGATGAATTAATAGTTCCAAATAGTTTAGTTTTGAAAAAGGTTAGTTCATACGAATAAGATAATTGATTAATATATCGTATTATTCAAAGAATATACGATATTTTTCAAATATTATATTTACAAAATATGGTGCAATTATATATAAACTATATTACGTTTTATCTATAGGAGGTAATAAAAATGAAAAATAGTATTAAGGTTGCGAAGAGAGGAGTAATTATTTCCCTATTTG
>JBBVGE010000644.1:0-19700 GCA_040144665.1 Clostridium perfringens | reverse complement strand
TATTAATTAATATACAATTTTATTAAAAATTTAGTAAGATTAAATTAAAAAGTTAAAAAATGCTTAACTTTTCATATTAGGTATTATATAATAGCAACTATTAAGGAAATATGAAAATTTATTGTTAGATGAAATAGACCATTTAAATTTTAAAAGTTTTTTATTAGCGTATCCCAATATATTATTAAATTATTTTATAAAATATTTTCAGAGTGTAAGTAGCATTTAATTAATAAATTTTCATACTACTTATATGTATAAGAATAAATTTTAAAAAAGCTTAATTTGCTATTTTAAATTGTTAAATAAAGTGTATAGTAACGGACAAAATTTTATATAAAGAGTATTTAGAGTAATTGTGAAAGTAAAGAGATTTAATTTTCTAGAAAAACTAGAGATTTTTAAATGTTATGGGTTTATGGTTAAGATAAAGACATATACAGTATTTAACAAATAGCACATTTATAAAGTAAGCATTCATGGCTAAAGTTGTACAAAATTATA
Organism: Clostridium perfringens; assembly: GCA_040144665.1. Lineage (GTDB taxonomy): Bacteria > Bacillota > Clostridia > Clostridiales > Clostridiaceae > Clostridium > Clostridium perfringens_A. Next base: position 19,196 of record JBBVGE010000644.1, on the reverse strand, counting down.
GTGTACAACTTTAGCTTTTTTTACATTATATATACTAAATTAGAGAGCTTTTATGAAAAGAAAAATAAGTAAACAGCATTAGAAATGTCGAAATTTATAAAAAGTTCAATAAAAATTAAAAAGTTATTAAAAATATATTGACCTAAAAACCTTTACATGATAATATTTGGATTGTAAAGAACATTTATACAATTAAATGATTGGATTGTTACTCTAAAATGAGGCAATACCTAAGTCAAAATTTAATTCTTACATTGGTCATACGCAAAGAACAATATTTTTTTGTGGTGTGTTAGTATGCCCTTATATGTTTAGGATGACTTTGATTTGGGTATTTTTTGATTTCTAAATAAATTTTAAAAGATATTAAGTTAATAATGTTGTCGCGACTAATTAATTATAAAAATAATTTGTGAGAGGGAGAATAATTTTTATGGCTTTTAGAATTAAGAAAAAAACATTTATAGCTACTGTTATAGCAGCAACTGTAATTGCTGGAAATTTAGGAGGAATAAATGCTTTAGCAAAGGATAAAAGGGATCAGGTTATAGATTTTAAAAATGTACTTAATGTAACTGCAAATCCTACATCAGAAATATATGGATCATACTCAACAAACAAATATAATAACTTTTCTGACATGGGAGCTTGGCATGGATACTACCTTCCAAACAAGGAAGCAACAAATCTTTATGGAGGATTTGCAGGACCTGTAATTATAGGTGAAGAGTATCCTGTAAATATGTCAGATACAATAAGTAAGATAAAGATTAAAAATGCTGATAATGATACAGTATATGATTTAACAAAAGCTAAAAAGGTAAGCTTTGATTATTACCCAGGAAAGTTAGTACAATTATATGAAATGCAAGATTTTAACTTAAGATTAGAGCTTATATTTGCATCAAATAGAAGTGCGCTTATAAGAACAGAAATTGAAAACAAGACAGATAAAGAATTAAACTTAGATGTTCAGTGGACAGGAAGTATCTTTGGAGAATTTAACACAGGTAAGAAGATGATAGACTTAAAGCAAAGCTTAAAGCCTACAAAAAATGGGGTAGAGGTTAACTTCTCTGACTTAAGAGATACGTGGAACTTCTTCTCAACTGATGAAACTAAGTTTACAGTTAAATATGATGGTAATGTAGAAACGAGTGTTGATGGAAAAAACTATACTACTAAATTAAAAGATGCAGTTAAGATTGCACCTAAAGGAGAATTTAAGACTTATTCAACTCAAAGCTATACATTTACTACAGATGAGCTTAATAAAGAAAATAAGAAGTTAGATGATTTCATAAAAAATGGAGATAAGCACTTTGCAGAAAACAATACACGTTGGCAAGGATATTTAGATAAAACCTTTGAAACTGTAGAGAGTACAAGAAATCCAGAATATAAAAATGCTGCTGTAAAATCAATTGAAACATTAACTACAAACTGGAGAAGTGCAGCAGGTGCTATAAAGCATGATGGAATAGTACCTTCAATGTCATATAAATGGTTTATAGGAATGTGGGCATGGGATTCATGGAAACAAGCAGTTGCAACAGCAAACTTTAATGGAGATTTAGCTAAGGATAATATTAGAGCATTATTTGATTACCAAATAAGTTCTAAGGATGATGTTAGACCTCAAGATAAAGGTGCAATAATTGATGCAATATTCTATAACAAAGATGGAGCTAGAGGAGAAGATGGCGGTAACTGGAATGAGAGAAATTCAAAGCCAGCACTAGCTGCTTGGTCTGTTTGGAATGTATATAAAGCTACAGGGGATAAGGATTTCTTAAAAGAAATGTATCCAAAACTTGTTGAGTACCATAACTGGTGGTATACAAATAGAGACCATGATAAAAATGGTATAGCTGAATATGGTGGAATGGTACACGATGCTCATTGGTTATATGATGAAGATGGAAATATAGTAAAAGATAAGGATGGAAATCCTAAGTTTAATGAAGATGAAGTAATCTTAGCTGCTGCTTGGGAAAGTGGTATGGATAATGCTACTAGATTTGATAAAGAAGGAGCTGGCGGAGAAGATATAGGGGTTAAGGTATTTGAAAACAAAGATAAGAAAGGAAATCTTATTGGATATTCAATAAACCAAGAATCAGCTGATTTAAATGCATATCTTTATGCAGAAAAAGCATTCTTAAAGTCAATGGCAGAGGAACTTGGAAATAATGGTGATGCTAAAAGATACGAAAAAGAAGCAGATTACGTAAGAGAATACGTAAGTGAAAATATGTTTGATGAAAAGACAGGATTCTTCTATGATCTTCAAATAAGCGAAGATGGAAAGAAGAAGAACATGTTAGATGAAAGAGGAAAAGGAACTGAAGGTTGGATTCCTCTATGGGCTAAGATGGCAACAAAAGAACAAGCTGAAAAGGTTAAAGACAATATGACTGATCCAGGTAAGTTTGATACATTTGTACCACTTCCAACAGCTTCAAAGGATAATCCAAAGTATAATCCAGATAAATATTGGAGAGGACCAGTATGGATGGACCAAGCTTTATATGGTATAGAAGCTCTTCAAAACTATGGATTCTACAAAGATGCAGAAAGAATGGCAAAGAAATTATTTAATAATGCAGAAGGACTTATGGGAGATGGAGCAATAAGAGAAAATTATAACCCTGAAACAGGTAAGGGACTTCATACAACAAACTTCAGTTGGTCAGCATCAGCTTACTACTTAATGTATCAAAATACATTAACTTCAAAGGATACAACATCACAAACTGGAATAGCAATTCCAGTATCTGAAGGTGAAGAAGGCAATAAACCGGATGATGGAAACAAGCCAGATGATGGTAACAAACCAGATGAAGGAAATAAACCAGATGATAACAACAATAATGGTGGAAATAACTCAGAAAATGGAAACAAGCCAGATGGAGGCAATAAGCCAGAAAATGATGATAATAAGGCAGAAGCTGATAACAATAAACCAGTACCACCAACTGGATATGCTTTTGGATTTGCAGGACTTGCAGCAGCTGCAGCTTCAATAGGTGTAGGTGTTAGAATGCTTAAGAAGAGAAAGAAATAATATATGTATTTAAGAGCTTCTTAAATAATTAAAAGTTACTAAGGTAAATATTATAAATAAGATTATTAAGTTAAATAATCTAAATAGATTACTAATAGGCAAGTAAAGCTAAAAGGTTAGTAAAGTAAGTGAAATTAAATATCAGAAATAATTAAGTGAGTATTAGAAAATATGATTTCTAATACTCGCTTTTTTAGTAAATACATATTAATAAAATTGTACGATTAGATTTACATAAAGGATTTAGATTATTAATTGTAAATACATAAATCTAGTTAATAATTATACTGATTTTAAATAAAAGTTAGGAGGATTATATGGAAAATAAAAAGGATAAGTATAAAGAAGATTATGTAGTAAATTTAAAGGATTTACTTAGAAAAATATCTTATATGTTATCATTTATATTTGGTTTTAAAATTATTACTCTTGGAAATATGTTTAAAAGTCTTACATATAAATATTGTGATTTTTTACTTAAAGCACCTAATAAAGGCGGGATAGAGAGGCTTTTTGCTTATTTTATTATTTATTTAATTATTAATTTATCTATATATGTATATACAAAAAAGGATAATAAAAAAGAAGAATGCTTTTTTATATATAATATATTTTGCTTAATGTTAGGGATTATATCATTTTATTGTTTGGGATTTGTATTATTTTTTAGATGTGATACTGGCCCTTAAAATTTAATAAGTGGAAGGAGCATGATATGATTTGGATAAAATAAAATATGCAATTAATCACTGTACTCAATTTTATTTTGCAATATGCTTTTTAGTTGGGTTTAGATTTATCACAATAATGCATTTAATAGAATATCAAAGATACCCAATAGTTATACCAGATAGAGTAGGAGTTATACAAGGGATAAGTGCGATTAGTTTACTTTTTGTATTTGGAATTATATATTATAAGATATTATCTAAAGAGAATATAATTAGGAGATACTTTGTTTTAGTTAGTCTAGGATTATTTATTTTAGGGATATGCATGTTTATCCCATTTATTAATCATTCTGGTTTAGTGTATTATTAACAATTATTATAAAGTGCTAGTAAGTAAATTTATTAAAAGAGCTATGAAAATATTGTGATATTTATAGTCTTTTCTTGTTTTACTAAGCTTAAGTGAAGTTATAAAGAAAAAGAATTAAACTTTAAAATACAGGTTGACTCCTGTTATGTAAAATTTATTTAATTATAGGCGATAGAATAACTAAAATTATGGTATTTTAGGGTAAGCGTCAACAAGGAATGTATAAGGAATAACATGAAAATATATGTTATAATTGTAATAAAAAGTAATTTGATTAGTATGAGGTAGATAAGCTAAGAATTAGTTGTAGTGTTACTAAGTTAGTTTAAGATTTACTATTTATTGGGAAGATAACTTTATTATTTTTAAAATTAGGGGGAGTTAGTATGAGAGCTTGTATAAGATGTAAAAGTGAAATGATTGAAGGTTTTGATTTTAAGATTGATGGAGTATTTAATGCTGGTATAAGAGTTTCATCAAGTAAAAGCTGTTTTTCAGATAGAATAGAAAAACCTAAGGTTGCAATATGTCCTAAATGTGGTGAGATTTCTTTATATGTAACTAAGCTTGATAAGATAGTTAGAAAAGAATAGTTTTAATATAGAATAAGTCAATAAAAATACAGAGTTTTAAGAGTTAGAGGATTAATAATGAGGAATAGATATGAGTAGAATTTTATATATAGTATAAAGGGGTAAAGCTTATGGATTTTAGAATGATTTTTGTTGGATTATTTATAGGATTATTTATTTTCTTAGGAGTTGTTTTTTCAATGGGAAAGGGAGCCTTCTTAATTGCAGGACTTAATACAATGTCAAAGGAAGAGAAAGCAAAATATAATGTTCCTGCTTTGTGCAAATTTATGGGGAAATTCATGTTTGTAATTGCTTTTTCTATATTGCTGTTTGCTTTAAGTGAAGTATTTGAAAAGAAAGTATTATTTATCATAGGACAAGTAATTATGTATACTTCTATAATATTTACTTTAATTTATATGAATGTAAGTAAGAAATTTAAGAAGTAATATTTTAAAAAGCTATTATCAGTACGCATAATATAGTATTGATAATAGCTTCTAATTTTAATTGAATAAATTAATAAGAGTTAGTTGTGAATATTCTCTATATCTTTCCATGCTATAGCAAATATAATTAAACTAAATAATGTATATATACCAATTATGAAAAATCCCTGTATTATTAGGTTATTTAAGAAAGAAATAACGAACTTACATAATAGACCTAGTACTCCATATGAAAGTAGTGCAATAGAAAGTATAGTGTACCATTTGATTCTTCTAGCTAAAGCTAAAATAATTCCTGAAAAAATCTGAAGTTGAAGAATGGATAATACAATTAAAACAGACACTGGCTTAGTAAGTGAGAGCATATATTGTGATATAAATGATTCTGAAGAATTTATTAATAAAGTGTTTATCAAAGAACCAATTAAGCTATAGAATACAAATACTACAATCCATTGTTTTAATCCTTTAAAGAGCAATTGTTTTTTGCTATAAGGAAGATTTGTTGTACTTAAATAAACCTTATCACTTCCCATCTGTGGGCATATTCCTTTTAAAACAAATAGGGGATACATACATAATATTCCTGCTATAGCAGTATAGGACTTACCGTAAATCTGTTTTATAAATTCATGATATTCTGGAACAAATCCTAAAAATAAAAGTGATAGAACTCCAAAGCTAAGTACACCTACTAAGAGAAACATTGTAATAGAATTTACATCGTATAACCAATCTTTTTTAACTATTTGCATGACTATATACCTCCTTATATAGATCTACTACTGAATTACCATTCATTCTTAAATCTTCAACTAGTTCGTTATGGACTATATTTCCATCCTTTAAAAGAATGACTCTATCTAGCATTTTTTCAATATCCACTAGTAAGTGACTAGAAATTATCATTGTGCTTTCTGGACTAAAGTTTTCTAAAATCATTTTAAGTATTTCTTCTCTAGTAAGTAAATCAATAGCAGCTAAAGGTTCATCCAAAATATATAAGACACCTTCAATTGATAGGGCTAATGCTAAATGCATTTTCTCATTTTCACCTTTTGATAATGTCTTTATTTTACTGTTTAAGTCTAAATTAAAGTTTTGTAATATAGTCTTGCATTTTTCTTTATTAAATAGTTTAAAGTTTTCTGTATAATAAGTTATACAATCCTTAACTAGCCAATCATTAGGCATAATTGAATTATCGCTCATGTAACCAATAAGTCCTTTATGCTTATAATTGAATTTATCTCCTTCAAAATAATAATCCCCACTATTAAATGTAATTTGACCACCTAAAATTTTAAGTAATGTACTTTTCCCCTGTGCATTTGGAGCTAAAAGCCCTATTATTTCACCTTTGTTAATCTCTAATGTTATATTGTTTAGAATAACTTTATTTTCATAACTTTTATTTAGATTAACTAATTTAATCATTTATTCCCCTCCTAATTTTATTCTGTTATTTCTTCAAGTATCTTTAAGACATTTGTTTTTGATATTCCTATTGATTTCATATCTTTAAGAAACTTACAAGCTAGTTCTTTACCCATTTTATATTGAAGCTTCTCTGAATTTTCTTTTCTATCACTTATAAATGATCCCATACCTCTTTTGGTATATGTAATACCCAATCTTTCTAATTCACCATAAGCTCTCTGGAGTGTATTTGGATTAACTCCTAAGGATGTTGACATCTCTCTTACTGAGGGGAGTTTATCACCTGGCATTAAATCACCAGTAGCAATAGCCCTACGAACAAGTTCTATTATTTGAAGGTATATGGGTTCATTATTATTAAATTCAAAATTATCTAAATTCAAAATTAAAATTCACCTCCATCTGCTTTGTATTAGTGTACTACTAATATAGTACACTAGTAATAAATGGAAGTCAACAAAAATTACCATATATTCAAAAAAATACTTTAAGATATATGGTAATCTAATATTAATTATCTAAAATGACTATATTAATTTAAAAGTGATCATAATTTTAGATGATTTATTTTTAAATTTCACGGGATTCAATAAAGCAGATCATAAATCCAGATATACTAGCTATTACTGCAAGTATGAAGTAAAAAGTAGAGTTGGTTTCAATTAAGAAGCCAAGTAGACCTGATACATCATCATAACCATGTGGGGCAATAATAGAAAGGGAAAACATTGTTAATATAATAAGTGTTCCAACTAATAGAAGAGTTGCGCCAAAAAACATTTTTTTCATAGATAAGACCTCCTGTATATGTAGTTCTATATAGTAATTATTCAATAAATTATACTAATGTGATATACTTATAATAACATATATTGGATAAAATGTATTGAGATGCTAAGAGGTGTATATGAAAAAGAAATTTAAAAAATATTTAGTAATTTTTATTGGAATTATAATTCTATTACTACCATTTGCTCCATATAAAATAGCAAGAACTTCAAATAATTCTGATTATAAAATGATAAAGGTTTATTATTCACAAATGGCTGGGTTTGTAGCAAAAGATTATAACTTAGAAGGGGAGAGCATATATGGGAATACTCCGAAACTAACTACATTTGAAGAAGGAAATCCTAAGTATATAGATTTTGATTTTTATGGAACATTTAAGAAGAGTGAAAGTAATAATATTCAATTTAAAGTGAAAAAATGGCATCCATCATATGGATATGTGCAGCTATATGATACTGATTTATGGCTTAAATATTTAAGTTTACCGTATATGATTATTGTAGTTCCTACATTTATAGGATTAATTTTTTTAGCATTCTTAGGACGTGGAAGAGAGAATGATACTAACTGATAAAGAGCCTTATGAAATAACGGTTAATTATAAAAATAATAAAGATTTATGTATACAAGATTATAATAAGTTTTGGAGTGAAAGAAATCCTAACGAGACTTTAGAGGAGAATGCACTGGTATTACTAGCACTTGTAAAAATGCTGATATTATAAAATTCAATGTAGATAATATAGGTGAAAAGACTTATGTATATTCCAGGGCAGAATTAGAAGAAAAGTATGGAGAAAATTTAATTGAATTATTAAAGGATGAAATATTATTTAAAAATTCATTAAATGATAAAGAAGCATAGAAAAAATAATGGATATTAAATATCCATTATTTTTTTGTTATATTCGCAAGCTTAGGTTTTTTACTGTATTCACAAGAGTTAGTTTTCCTTAATATAAAAATACTTAAGACAAGACCTGGTATAGTTAGCTTCCAAGCCAGTGAATAGTCTATTATGTCTAATATATACAGCGTAAATATTAATAGTAAATATGAGATATTAGCTATTTTAAGTATAGAAAATTTATTCATTTATATTCTCCTTTCAATAGGTTAGATTAAAAAATTTTGGTGTAAGACTAAGAGAATTTATTACTATATAATTTAATTACTAGCACTAACTTACTAAATTTAAGCAGTTTTAATCTTAAAAATAAACCTAACATTATGGGTATCATCCCAATCAGTTTCAACTACATATCCATAAGTTCCAGGGTCTTTGGGAGTAGTAATTGTATAATTAGAGACTTCAATTTCAGTATGACTTTGATTTGATTTTGAATTCTTATTTATAGAATAGACTTTAAAGGATTTAATATCTTTAGTAAATGATAGATCTAATTTAATATAAGTATTACATGAAACAGTAGCATAATTAATCTCTGATAATTTATCTATATCATATGTGCCTAAATCAAAGCTATTACCACCCTGACCATTAGATGAATCAAACCAAGTGCCTCCATTTGTTTCTGCATAAAATTCTATATTATTACTATTAGAACTAACTTTTAATTTAGGTGGATCAAGTGGAAATTTGAAGTGCGAGATTAATAATGTAGTGACTAACCCTATAGAAAATAAGCAGATAGATAATAAAATAGGAATCTTATATTTCTTCATGAGAGCGTCCCTCCTTTTTATTTATTATAACATCTTATGGTATATTATGGAATAAAGATGGTAAACTAGGATTATGTTAGAAAATATAAATTGCACGGGGGTAATTATGATTGGTTTAAAGAGAAATATAGTAAAGTTATATCCACACTCTAATGAATGGGGAAAAGTAGCTGAAGTTACAATAAAGGATTTAAAAGATATTTTTTTAGATAAGGCAATAAATATTCAGCATGTAGGAAGTACATCTATAAAGGAGATTAAAGCCAAGCCTATTATTGATATTGTTGTTGGAGTAAAATCTTTTGAGGATGTGGATAATCTTATTGAGACTCTTGAAGATAAGGGATTTTATTCATATAGCAAAGAATGATGATGATAGTCATATGTTCTTTAGCTGTGGAGATTTTGAGGCTGATACTAGAACACATCATATTCATGTTGTTATATTTGGAGATAAAGAATGGTGTGATTATATTAAGTTTAGGGATACTTTAAATAATGATGTTGGTAAGAGAAGAGCATATGAAGATTTAAAATTAAGCTTAGAGAAGAAGTATCCAAATGATAGATATGAGTATACAGAAGCGAAAGCTGATTTTATAAGTGGGATTTTGAATAATTAATTATTTTAAATTCTTTTAGTAGTTATGTTTAATAAGAGATTAGTAGTAATGTTATTTGATAGTAAAAGTAATATAAAGATTTGATTTTTATATTATAATAAATATAGTTAAAGCGAGGAGTAAATAACGTTTCATTAACGTAATATATTCCTCGTTTTATTTTTATATAGGTTCTTAACTTGATGAATTATATAGAGAAAATGATTATAAAGAGTATTTATTTTTATGTTTAATAATTATACTTAAAGGCTGATTGTGATAAAATTAAACATATGTAATATTAATTTTTTATGTAACATTAGTGAAATAGATGTATTTATATGGAAAAGATACTACAATACATAGATAAAACATAAAAAGTTATAGTTTTTATAATAGATAAGTTTAAAAATAGACAAAAGATATTAGAAGGAGACAGATTTATGGCGAAGCTTACATTACAAGAATTAGAATCAACACTTTGGCAATGTGCAGAAATTCTTAGAGGAGAATTAACTGGTGCAGAGTACAAAGATTATATATTTGGAATGTTATTTTTAAAAAGATTAAATGATGAATTTGATGAAGAAAGAGAAGCAAGAAAAAAGGAGTTTTTAGAAGATGGTCTTGAAGAAGATGAAATAGAAGAACTTTTAGAAGATCATAGTATTTATGAAACTTTCTTTGTTCCAGAGCAAGCTAGATGGACAAAACTTAAAGATTTAACTTTAAATATAGGACCAGAATTAGATAAGGCATTTAAGGCAATTGAAGATGAACCAAAGAATGCTGAACTTGTTGGTGTATTAAGTACAACTAACTATAATGATAAAGAAAAGGTTCCAGATAAGAAGTTATCTCAACTTTTAATTCTTTTTAATAGTGTGAATTTAACTAATTCTAATTTAGAATCTGAAGATATGCTTGGAGATGCTTATCAATATTTAATTAAACAATTTGCAGACCAAGGTGGTAAAAAAGGTGGAGAGTTCTACACTCCAACAGAAGTGGTTAAGGTTCTTACTAATATATTAAAACCTCAAGAAGGAGATAGAATATATGACCCTACTTGTGGTTCAGGTGGTATGCTTATTCAAAGCATAGATTATGTTAAAAAACATGGTGGAAATGCTAAGAACTTAAGTCTTTTTGGTCAAGAAATAAACCTTTCAACATGGGCAATATGTAAGATGAATATGTTATTCCATGGAGCAAAGGGAGCAGATATTCAAAAAGGTGATACTATAAGAGAACCTAAGCATACAGAAGGTGGAGCACTTAAAGTTTTTGATAAAGTACTTGCAAATCCTCCTTTCTCACTTAAGAATTGGGGAGCAGAAGAAGCTTCAAAAGATGCTTTTAATAGATTTAATTATGGAATACCACCAAAATCTTATGGAGATTTAGCTTTTGTTGAGCATATGCTTGCAAGCTTAAATATGAAGGGTAAAATGGCATCAGTAGTCCCACATGGAGTTTTATTTAGAGGTTCAGCTGAAGGTAAAATAAGAAAAGGCTTTATTAATGATGATTTAATAGAAGCAGTAATAGGACTTCCACAAAATATATTCTATGGAACTGGAATCCCAGCAGCAGTAATAGTTCTTAATAAAGCTAAAGTGGAAGATAGAAAAGGGAAAATATTATTTATAGATGGAAGTAATGACTTCGTAAAAGAAGGAAATAAAAATAAGCTTAGAGATGAAGATATAGAAAAAATAATAGCAGCATTTGATGCTTTTGAAGATGTAGAAAAGTATGCAAGTGTTGTGGGTATTGAAACTATTAAAGAAAATGATTGTAATTTAAATATAAGTAGATATGTTGATACAACTGAAGAAGAAGAACCAGTAGATATAGAGAAGGTATTAAAAGAAATAAAAGAATTAGAAGAAGCAGAAGAAAAAACAAAAGAAAAACTTAATGGATACTTAAAGGAATTAGGTTTTGATGTACTGTAAGGTGGTGATAGAGTGAAGAAGGAAGTAAGGGAAGGATATAAGATGACAGAGCTTGGGGAGATTCCTGAGGAGTGGAGTATAAAAAAGTTAAATGATATTAGTGAGTTAATTGATGGAGACAGATCTAGTAGATATCCTGGAGATAGAGACATTGTAGAATGTGGAATATTGTTTTTAAGTACTCAGAATATAGTCAATTCAAAATTAGTATATGATAATTGCAAATTTATTACTGAAAATAAGTTTAATGAATTAAGTAAAGGAAAATTAGAGGAAAATGATTTAGTAATAACACTGAGAGGAAGTATAGGAAATGTAGCAAAATTTAACGGTGATGCGTATGATACAGGATTTATAAATGCTCAGTTAATGATAATTAGAAGTAATAATATTAATCCAGATTATCTAAATAAATATCTAATATCAACAAGTGCACAAAAGCAAATAAATAATATTTCCTCTGGTTCAGCTCAACCACAATTAACAAAAGGAGATTTAAAAACATTAAAAATAATAATACCAACAAAAGAAGAACAAGAAAAAATAGCTTCAATTCTTTCAACGGTAGATGAGCAAATAGATAATACAGAAAAATTAATACAGAAAAATCAAGAATTGAAAAAAGGGTTAATGCAACAGTTATTAACAAAGGGGATAGGACATACAAAGTTTAAGAAGACGGAAATTGGAGAGATTCCTGAGGAGTGGGAAGTAAAGAAAATAGATGATTTAATGCAATATATGAAAAGTGGGTTATCAAGAAATTTAAAAGATGATGATATTGGGATTCCGTGTATTAGGTCAAATAATATAGTTGATAGTAAAATCGATAATAAGGATTTAAAATATTGGTATTTAGAAGATGATAAAGGTGCTGATATTAAGGAATATATACTAGAAAAGGGAGATGTTTTAGTGAATTTTATTAATAGTATGTCTCAGATTGGAAAGACGTGTATATATAGGGATATAGGTAGACCTGCAATTTATACAACTAATATATTTAGAATAAAAATGAATCAAGTTATTATGTTAAATAAATATTTTTATTATTTCACGCAAACTGAAATTTATAAAAAAGAAATTGGATTAATAACAAAACCAGCTGTAAATCAAGCAAGTTTTACAACAGGAGATTTTAAAGGAATAAGATTAGCAGTACCACCTGTTAATGAGCAAGAAAAAATAGCTTCAATATTATTATCAGTTGATGAAAAAATAGAAGAATATCAAAATAAAAAAGAAAAATTAGAAGAGTTAAAAAAAGGATTAATGCAACAATTATTAACTGGAAAGATTAGAGTTATATAAATAGAAAGTTAGTAAAGGGGAAAAGTTATATGATACTATCAAGTAGAATTACTGATGTTGAATTTTTACTATCTAAAGATGAATTAACATATGGTAAGGTTTTAGATGATTTTACTAATGCAAAAAAAATATATATATTAACATATAATATTTCAAAAAAGAATGATGAATTATTAAAAGCTCTAAAGGATTGTGGAGAAAGCACTGAAATTAAGATTATTTCTAATATTCCTAGTAGATGGAATGAATATTTTTCAGAGAATTATGCTAATTTAGCTAAAAGAAATATAGCTATCTATAAAAATAAGTTAAATCCACAACAGATAGCTGAAAAAGCAGAAGTTTATTTTTGTTTTGCAAATCACGCTAAGATAATTATGACAGATAATATTGTATATGTAGGTTCATCTAATTTTTCAGAGGAAAGTGCAGAAAATATTGAATCAGGATTTATAAGTAGAGATAAAAATTTTATTGAGTTTTTAGAAGATGAAGTTTTCCCTTGGGTTATTGGATATTCTAGTGATTATAATATAGATAATGAATTATTATTTTTACAAGCAGCAATTCAACAAAGTATAGCTATGTTTGATTCAATATATGAAAGCTATCATATGAAATTTTATTTTTTAGCTGACCATAGAGGACAAGAACAATGGTATTATAATGTAAACGAAGATAATATTTCACTTAATGATATAGATAAAACAGTTGAGCTATTTGATAATTATTTGGAATTATTAGAACATATAAATAGAATTTTTGGATTAAATGTTGTAATAGATGAAGGTGTAGATGATATTACTGATTTAATAGATTATGCAAATCAAGTAATAAATAATATTAAAGAGATATTTTCAGAAAAGTTATATGATTTAGCTAGATTCAATAAACAAGATTTTATAGACGATTATATGAATGAAAATTTAATGGAAGCATATGATGAATACTTAGATGATTATATGGATAAGTCAATGGATGCTGCTAATGATGCTTTTGAAGAGTTAGCGGAAGGTTTAAAAGATGATGTGGATGAGTTATTAGAAGAGCTTAAATATATGAAGGATATAAGTAAAAATGTACTTAAAAGATTTAATGAAGTTCCCAAAAAGTTAATTCAAATAGATAATACTAAATTTAAATAAAAAAATATATTATAGAAGTCATAGAGGAATCTATGGCTTTTTATATTCATAAAACGATTAAAGTTTAAAATGGTGTATAATTAAGGAGTAATTACAATAATTTAGGGGGAGTAGGATGACATACTTAGGAAATGAGGAAACCTTAGTAGAACTACCAGCAGTAGAATATTTAGAAAAGAAATTAGAATATAACTTCATTCATGGCAAGGAGTTAACTCCAAAGTATGGAGAGAGGGATTCTTTAGCTGATGTTGTTTTAGTTAATAGATTAAAGAAAGCACTTAAAAGACTTAATCCTTGGATGAATGAAGAAAATTTAGATAGAACAATAAGATATATTAATAGAGCTGATAGTTTAGGAACAGGTTTATTAGAGATAAATGAAAAGATTTATGATGCTCTTGTAAATTTAACTTTTACTGTAGAGCAAGACTTATATGGTGATGGTCAAAAGAAGCATCAAACTGTTAATTTTATAGATTGGGAAGATGTAGATAATAATGACTTTTTAGTCGTTCGTCAATTTGAAGTACAAACTTTAAGTGGAAAGTCTATTTTCCCTGATATAGTTATTTTTATAAACGGCATTCCTGTAGTTGTTTTGGAAGCTAAATCTCCTTTCTTGGAAAAAGGTCATAATGAGAGCATTGGAAAGAAACAAGCTTTTGAGCAACTTAGAAGATATATGAATGTTAGAGATGAATCTTTAGGTGAGGGAGCGCCAAGATTATTTTATAGTAATTTCTTTACGGGAATTTTAAATAGATATAATGCTTATGTTGGAACAATTAGTTCAAGATATAATCATTATTCACAATGGAAGGACCCATATCCATTTAAAATTGATGAAATAGAAAATTATAAAGATTGTGGTCAAAATATATTTTTGCAAGGCTTTTTGGAAAAGAAAAATTTACTTGATTTAATGAGAAATTTTATTGTCTTTGAGGCTGAGGATGGAGTTGTTATTAAGAAAGTCTGTAGATACCAACAATTTAGGGCAGTTAATAAAGCTCTTGATAGAATTGAAAGTGGAAAAGATAAGATTTCTAGAGGGGGAGTTGTTTGGCATACTCAAGGGTCAGGTAAATCATTAACTATGGTTTTCCTTGCAAGAAAAATTAAGAGAACTAAAGGTTTAACTGACTCTACAATAGTTGTAGTTACAGATAGAATAGATTTAGATAAGCAGATAGCTAAGACTTTTAAAAGAACATTAGGTAAGATAACTACACCTGTTAGAGCAGATAAAATTGAGCTTATGAAAAAGCTATTAAAAAATCCGCAACCACAAATTATAATGACAACTATTCAAAAATTCCAAAGTGAAACTGAAGAAAGAGAAGTTATTCTTGATGGTAAAAAGATTATTCAAAAGTATTCTGTTGATTATCCTGTTCTAAGTACAAAGCAAAATATTATTGTGCTAGCTGATGAGGCACATAGAAGTCAGTATAAGGATACAGCACTAAATATGAGAAGAGCATTACCTAATGCAGTTTTTGTTGGATTTACAGGTACTCCAATAGATAAAGACGATAAATCAACACCAAGAACTTTTGGCGGATATATAGATAAATATTCTATTAAACAAGCAGTAGATGATGGTGCTACTGTTAAAATTATTTATGAAGGTAGAAGACCTGATCTACAGGTTATAGGTGAGTCTTTAGAAGACTTATTTGATGAAGCTTTTGCTGATAGAACTGATGAGGAAAAGGAAGCTATTAAGCAAAAGTATGCAAATAAAAAAGCTATAGTGGAATCAGATGATAGAATTGATGAGATAGTTAAAGACTTATTAAAGCATTATAAGGAGCAGATACTTCCTAATGGATTTAAAGCTCAAATTGTATGTGTATCAAGAGAAGCATGTGTTAAGTATTATGATGCTTTAAATAGGCATATGAAAGATATATTAGGGGAAGACTTTGAAGCAAAAGTAATATTTTCAGGAGATAATAATGATAAAGTTCATTTAAAGAAACATTTTACTACAAAGTCAGAACAAGAGACTTTAATAAATAGATTTAAAAAGCCAATTAATAAAGATAAGCTATCTTTCCTTATAGTTAAGGATATGTTATTAACAGGTTTTGATGCTCCAATAGAGCAAGTTATGTATATAGATAGACCACTTAAAGAACATACTTTACTTCAAGCAATAGCAAGAGTTAATAGAACTTGTACTAAAGAAGTTGAAAGAACATTAGATGATGGTGAAGTTGTAAAAGATAATATTATAAAACAATGTGGTTATATTGTTGACTATTATGGTATTTCTAACTTCTTGGAAGAAGCACTTGATATTTTTGATAAAGAAGAATTAGGAAAGCCTATGGATTCTTTAGATGATTTATACAATGAGATGCTTGGCTTTAGAGAAGCTATAATGGCTATGTTTAGAGGAATAGATAAAAATAATTTAGATGAACTTGTAAATAAGATTGAGCCAGATGATAAGAGAGCTGAATTTGAACTTATGTATAAGAAGTTTTCAGGAGCAGTAGAAAGCTTATTGCCAGCTCATGTTGATACAGAAATATTAAATGATTTAAAATGGCTTTCTTATATTAGGGCAGCAGCTAAGGCTAAGTTTAATCCAAGTGAAGCTATAGATATTTCAGATTGTGGTGAAAAGGTAAGAGAAATAATAGAAACTCATTTAAAATCATTAGGGGTTAAAGATTGGATTAAACCTATTACTTTATTTGAAGATAACTTTAAAGCAAAGATTAATACATTAAAATCAGATGAAGCAAAGGCATCAGCAATGGAACATGCTATTAAGTATACAATTAACGTTAGAGGAAAAGAGAATCCAGTTTATTATGCATCTTTACTTGAAAGACTTCAAAAGATATTAGATGAAACAAGAAATGAATGGATTGAAAGAAAGAAAAGACTTGAAGAATTCATTGAAAATGATGTTGAAAATGGAGCATCAAATAAAGCTAATGATTTAGGTCTTGATGAAAAAGAGTTTGCTTTCTTTGAAGTTGTTAGAAAATATTTAGAAGATAATGGTGAAGAATTTATTTTGAAGGAGAATGAAGCATCGTATATAAGCAATGAAACTATGGAACTTTCAAAAGATATAGCAAAAGATGTTAAAGCTGTTGTTAAGGATAATTACGTCATAGATTGGGTAACTAATATTAGTAAAACTAATGATATTAAAAGAGCTATTAAGCTTATGATTATCAAGAAATATGCTAAGAAAATTCCAAGGGATGTTAGAGAAAAAATAATGGAACCATTATTAAATTTAGCTAAGATACATTTTGATATATTAGATAAATAATAAAAGATTTAAGTGTTCCATTATAGTTATTATGATATTATTAATGGGCAATAATTATATAAGCTAATAATAAATTCATAGTTATGGAGTAAATATGAAATCTAAAGTTAAATTTGGAACAAAAGAAATTGAATTCAGTATTGAATTTAAAAATAAAAAAACAACAAGTATTTCTGTGGAGCCACCTAATAATATTTTAGTTGTGGCTCCACTTGGAATGAAGGAAGAAGAAGTTAGAAAAATAGTTAAATCAAAATGTACTTGGATAGTTCAAAAGCTTTTTGAGTTTAGAAATATTGAATCTAAAAAAGTTAATAGAGAATTTGTTAATGGGGAATCTTTCATGTATTTAGGAAGAAACTATTCATTACAAATTCATGTTGATAAAGATATACAGAATAATTCATTTGTTAAACTTTATAGAGGAAAATTTCATGTCTATGTTAAAGAAAAAAATGATAAATTAATAAAAGATGCTATGGAAGCTTGGTATAGAGAAAAAACTGAAGAGCAAGTTAAGAAAAGAATTAAGTATTATCAAAAGTTTTTTCATAAAAAACCTAAAGCAATAAAAGTTAAAGAACAAAAGAAAAGATGGGCTAGTTGCACATCAAATGATGAGCTTTTATTTAATTGGAGATGCGTAATGGCAAAATCAACATCTCTTGATTATATTGTAGTTCATGAGATGTGTCATATGTATTATAAGAACCATTCACATAGGTTTTGGAATCTATTATCTTCAGTGATGAGTGATTATGAAGTTAGAAAAGACTGGCTTAGAGATTATGGGATAAGGATGGACTTGTAAAAGCAAAGGGTCGCATACTAGATAAATTATGATAGGGGAGTTTATAAAGATGCCTAAAAATAGAAAAATTTTGCGTGGTATTATATTGGCTGTATTGTTAATTTGTACAGCGTTTTTAGTATATTCTATTGTAACAAATCCGTTTGGCGAACATGATATAATGCTTGCGCTTGCTGTTACAGCAGGTTTTATTGCACTTGAAGATAATAAAGTTGGAAAAAGATAAATCTCAGTTTATTGATTAGATTAAATAACTAATTTTAAAACACTACAAACATAAAATAAATATTAACTATTTAAATACCGTATTATTCAGAAAGGAATATCCGGTATTTTTTTTGTATACAATTGCAATAAAAGGTAAATCAGAATGTTATTTGAAGATTTAATAATACAGTATTATAAACTCATAGTAGTATATATAATATTATTTAAAATTATTGTGCATAATAATTTTAAGTTAGATAATAATAAATTTATTTTGAGGAGACAAAATATTATGGATAATTTAGATAAGGATAAAAAACAATTATTAAACAATTATTTAAGACGACATACTCCAGGTGAATCAGCAGGTGATGTAGAACCGGAAGAACCGGAGCAAAAAAAACCGCAACCAAAAGAACCACCAGGAGATGAACCACAACCATCAGGTCTATTTTTCCATAGTGAGTTTAAAGGTAGATATTAAAAAATAATAATTTTATTAGAATGCCGTATATTCAAAAAGAATATACGGTATTCTTTTCGAAAATTTAGTTCGCAATAGGCAGAAATAGTGGATAAATAATTACTAGTATCTTATAAATTATATAGATGAACAATGGATAATATTATAAAAGTATTTCAGAAAAACGAACTAAAATTTTGTATTATTTTTTTAATGCTTTAGAAGAAGATTATGTTCCAAATAATGCAGGGAATGGATGGCCGATTGAAAACTTTTAAAATCAGGGAGAAACTAAATGGCACAAAGGGGTAATGACTAAAGAAATTGTGGATTTAATAACTA
>JBBVGE010000643.1:0-259 GCA_040144665.1 Clostridium perfringens | reverse complement strand
GGAATAATGAAATTCGTTGGGGCAACTGACTGGTTCATAAGATGGCCTTTCGTAATAGAAGGGGTTATAATCGGACTTGTAGGTGGTATTCTTTCAACACTTTTATTATTCGCAGGATATAACTTCTTATATGGAAAAATTGTATCTTCATCATCACTATATATGCCACAATTTGTACAACCAATGTATGTTTTAACAACAATGTCATGGCAGTTTATACTAGCAGGTATTGTTATTGGTGCAATAGGTAGTATAATAG
>JBBVGE010000642.1:0-218 GCA_040144665.1 Clostridium perfringens | reverse complement strand
AGTATCTCTTGCACTACGTTTATTCGGTAATATGCTAGCAGCTACCTTATTAATAGACTTAATGTATTCAGGTTTAGGACACATAAGTTGGTTTGCTCAATTAGGTATGCCAATACTAGCACATGGTTTCTTCGATGTATTTGATGGAACAATACAAATGATAGTATTTACTATGTTAACTATGGTAAATATTAAAATTATAGCAGATCACTAAGAAA
>JBBVGE010000641.1:0-52705 GCA_040144665.1 Clostridium perfringens | reverse complement strand
ATGACTATACCTTAAATTTAAGGTATAGTCATTTTTATTAATTAATATGCTGACTTTGAAATCCTTCACGTTTAATTGAATGTTTCTTTTGAGTTCTATTATGATTTTTACCTTCTTCACTAGTTATTGGCGTTTGAAAATTACATTTTTTCATTCTAGATTCTTTCTTATCAGGCTGACTATCTTTTGTCATATTTTCACCTCCAGTTATTAATAATATTAGTATGTATAAAATAAACTAAAAAAACACAGGAAAAGATAAGGAAAATGTTTTGAAATATTCATAAAAAAAACAAAATTTAGAGGTAATATAATAGAGAGAATGATATTAAAAACAATACATATGGCATATATTGTTATTTTTTTAAAAATATTATAAAATATAATATAAACTTATAAATTCTATATTGCCGAAGTGTAAGTATACTGGTATTATTAGTTATGAAATCAAGCTAGTAAAATTTTATATTTATTTTGACTAGAGATTAAATATATAAAGCTAAAATTTTAGTTATCTAAATTAGAACTTCTAGAAATGATATAGAATTTCTAGAAATCAAATTTTAAGACATAGGCTATACTCAAAGAAAACTTGATGGAACTATTTTGAAAGATGTATTATAAATAACATCAGCTATTGAAATCCACCATAGTAATATAGTGGTTTTTTTATTTTTAAAATTTCAGACGTATGTAAAAAGATTACTTATTAAGTAATAGCAAAATAATAAAAATATAATTGTAGTTTATAAATATTGATTATATTATTTATTATTTTAAAGAAATTATTCCTAATTATAAATTTTAGTACATATTTATAGAATGTATTACCTAAATTGTGATATATATTTAAAATAAAATCTATACTTATATAGGAGAAGGGTTTAGAGCTTAATATGAGAATAAATTTTTTAAGTAACAAGCTTATTTTTAAGTCATAAGTTAAAAAGTAGAAATATTAAAATAAAATTTTATGTTGTGTGTAATAAGTACAGGGGAGAGTAATCATATGGAAAAACAAAAAAGTAATCGCAAAAAAATAATTACAGGTATTATAATTGCAGCTTGCACCTTATTCGTAATATATTTAGGTATTTCATTTTATTTTACTAATCACTTTTATTTTAGATCTGAAATTAATGGTATAAATGTATCAGGTGATACTGTTGATGAAGCAAATAAAAAAATATCATCACAAATTGGAGCATATAAGTTAGAATTACAAGGTAGAGATAAGTTAGATGCAGAAATCACAGCATCTGATATAGGCCTACAGTATAATTCAACAGGTAAGATTCAAGAGTTAAAAGATAGCCAAAATCCATTTGCTTGGATTATTCATATTTTCAAAACGAAGAATTCAGAAGTTACTGAAATGGCTTCATATGATAAAGAAAAATTAAATAAATATATTAACGAATTACCTTATTTTAAGAGTAAAAATATAGTTGCACCTAAGAATGCTAGTCTTAAGTATGATGATGGCGAATTTAAAGTTGTAAATGAGGTTTATGGAACTACGGTTAATAAAGAAGCTTTATATAAGGCAATAGTGAAGGCTATAGCTGATGGAAAACATACATTAAATTTAGAAGAAGAAAACTGTTATGAAAATCCAAAGTATACTACAAAGTCACCAGAATTAGCAGAAGCTAAGGACAAGCTTGATAAATATGTAAAAACTAATATAACTTATACAATTGGAGATAATATAGTTAAGTTAGATGGAGATACAATAAGTAAATGGCTTGGAGTTGATAATAATTTAAATGCTATTATTAATGAAAATAAAGTTAGTGCTTATGTAACTAATCTAGCTAAAACTTATAACACATACGGAAAAACGAGAGATTTTAAGACTACATCAGGAGCTATAGTACAAGTCAAAGGTGGGGATTACGGATGGGCAATTAGTATCCCGAATGAGACACAAGCATTAATAACAGATATAAAAGCTGGAGAAACTGTAAAGAGAGATCCTAAGTATTCTCAAAAAGCAGCAGCTTATGAACCAGATGATATTGGAAATACTTATGTTGAAATTGATATGACAAAACAACATGTATGGTATTATAAAGATGGAGCTCTTGTAGCTGATGGTGATGTAGTTACAGGAAATGAAAGCAAGAAATGGGGAACACCTGCAGGTACTTATAGATTAAAGTACAAAGAAAAGAATGCAACATTAAAAGGAGAAAATTATAGTTCAAAAGTAGATTATTGGATGCCTTTTAATGGTGGTATTGGTCTTCATGATGCAAGTTGGAGAAATAAATTCGGCGGAGAAATTTATAAAAATAGTGGTTCTCATGGATGTGTAAATGCACCACGTGCTTTGGCAGAAAAGATATTTAATAATATAGAGCCTAATACACCTGTTGTTTGCTATTTTGAGTAAAAATATATAGATTAATTTAAATAAAAATCCTACATTATTATTTTGATGTAGGATTTTTTATATCTTAAATTATTTAACTTTATAAATTATTAATCTAAGTATGATTTAAATTTAAATAAAGTTACAAATTCTAAATTAAAGTAAAGTAAATTAAATTATAGATTTTTACGAGATTTAAGATATACTTTATATAGAAATAATTATTAAATTGTGTATTGAATTTGTCGTTTTATAATACATAAAAGAGCATATAAATAAAAATAAATGTAATTATATTAAATTTTATTATGCAAAATGTATTTATAGATATGAAATATTGATATATACTATTAACTAGAGAAGTTGTTTTTGAGACAAGTATATTTTATACTCAAGAATTATTAGAAGGAGAGATAAACAGATGAGTGAATTAAACCATGATCTTGGAATAATAGCATTAGAAAGTTGTAAAGAATTAGGTAATGCTGTAGATAAATACATTCAAGAAAAAAGAAATTGCAAAGAAACATTTTTAATACCAACTAATGAGATAAGATTCTCAAATGGAGAAGGAAAGGTTAAAATTTCTGAAACTGTTAGAGGAAAAGATATTTATATATTATGTGATATTGGAAATTATAGCTGTAAGTATAAAATGTTTGGGTTCACAAATCATAAAGGACCTGATGAACATTTTCAAGATATAAAGAGAACTATCTCAGCAATCAAAGGAAAAGCTTCAAGAATTACTGTAATTATGCCACTTTTATATGAATCAAGACAACACAGACGTAAAGGAAGAGAATCATTAGACTGTGCATTAGCACTTCAAGAGCTTGAAAGATTGGGTGTTGATGAAATTATTACTTTTGACGTTCATGATCCTAACGTTCAAAATGCAGTTCCTTTATTATCATTTGAAAATATATATCCAACATATGATATAGTAAAATCACTTACAAGTGATCAATCTTCATTAGAATTAAACAAGGAAAAATTACTTGTAATTAGCCCAGATACAGGAGCTATGGACAGAGCTATTTACTACTCAAGCGTATTAGGTGTAGATGTTGGTTTATTCTATAAGAGAAGAGACCACTCATTAATAGTTAATGGTAAAAATCCTATAGTTGAACATGAATATATGGGAAGAGATGTTGAAGGAAAAGATGTTTTAATTGTTGATGATATGATAGCATCAGGAGAATCAGTTCTAGACATTGCTTTAGAATTAAAAGCAAGAAATGTTAGAAATGTATATGTTGCAACTACTTTCGCTTTCTTTACAGAAGGATTAGAGAAATTTAATAAATTCTATGAAGATGGAGTAATATCAAAAGTTTACTCAACTAACTTAACATATATACCAAATGAATTAAAAAATTCAAAATGGTTCTATGGTGTTGATATGTCAGAATTCTTAGCAAGAATAATAAATAGATTAAATTATGGTAAATCTATTGCTAAATATATGGATGCAACAGAAATAATACGTAGATTATTAAATGAATAGTATACAATTATATAAAACAAAAAAGCAGAAATATTTAATATTTCTGCTTTTTTTATAAGTTAAAATTACTAATCTATTTGTTTTATAAAAGATCTTTTATGTAATAAAAGCCATAATGTTAGGCTTATAGCAGCAACTATTATATACATTAAACCTATAGCAACAATTTTATTACCAACATTTAATGTAATGAGTATCATTCCTATGCTTCCCATTATAGTATTAGAGAAACTTATAAGGGAAGATGCAGAACCTATATTATCATCTTGTTGCGCAAGCATTAAATTAGTGCTTGGTGGTCTTAACATATTACCACAAAGCATAGCTGGAATTAATGATAATGCAAATATATATGGTGATGATTTCCCTATAGTTACTAGAAGAATACCACTTATTATTACTACTATAAAATCTACAGTCATTATTGAATTACTTTTAAATATTTTTGAAAGTTTAACGTAAAGCATTGGTCCTATAATTAAAAATACAGCTGTACAAGCATAGAAGTAGCTATAAGTTTGATCCTTTAATCCAAACCCATCTATATAGATGTATGATGAAGTTGTTATATAAGCCATTAAAGGTAAAGTTGTTATTGAAAAAATTAAAATAAGAACAGAGAATCCAGGATTCTTAGCAACAACCGTAAGCTTTGAAAAAACTTTAAATATATTTCCTGTATTATAATTTGTAAGTGTCTCCTGCAAAACAAAAGAGCCAAGTATTGCAATAATACTAATTATGGACAGTATCCAAAAGATTCCATGCCATGAAGTATAATTTAATATAAATGCTCCTATTACAGGTGCTATTACTGGAGTTGTCATTGATATAGATTGAACTATAGCAAGCATTGCAACTAATTTCTTACCAGTATAAACGTCTTTCATCATAGCTGTTGCAACTGAAACAGCAGCACCACTTCCGATAGCTTGAATTATACGGAAGATTATAAGTGATAAAACATCTGATGAATTAGCACATAATAAACTTCCAATACAATAAAAGATCATACCAGTTAATAATATAGGTTTTCTTCCATATTTATCACTTAGAGGTCCCCAAAACAGCATACTAATAGCATAAAATACAAAAAAGAAGGTTATAGTTAAATTTAAAACCTGTGAAGTAGTATGAAAAGTATTTAGCATGCTAGGTAAAGCAGGGAGATAAAGATCAGTAGACATAGGAACAAAGGCACTTAGAAAACCTATAAATAGAACAAAGCCTTTATCTCCTAAAAATTTTTGTTTGTTAATTGATTTTTCTTTTGTGTTCATTAAAATCTCCTTGAATTATTTAATTTATAACCACAAACTAGACATTTACATTATATATAAGGTAGATAATGTAAATGTCTAGTTTATTGCATAAAGAAATCATAATATCAATTAAACTTTAAGTCAATGGAAGGAAAGTACCATATTTATTAAATTCATCAGTTAATAAATATGGTACTTTTATTTTTATAAGTTAAATTTAATTAACATATATTAACAAATACTAAACCTGCTCTTAATGTGAACTTAAATATAAGACTATATAGTAATACTTGTAAGAAAAATAACAAAGTAGTTGAGGGGGAAGAGTAAGTTGGAAGGAACATCAGTTGAAAGAGTAGAAAATAAATATAAATTTAAAAGAATAAAATATTATTTGGGAATTTTAACATCTATTAAGAAAATGAAAAAACTTGAACCAATTTTGTATCTTATACCATCTTTTATTATTTTTATTCTATTTGTATTTTATCCATTTATAAAAACCATAATTACAAGTATGTCAATAACGAACAGAAGAGGAGAAATAAAAGAATTTGTAGGACTTGAAAATTTTAAAGAGATATTAACATCACAAGAGTTTTATAACTCTATAGGAGTGACTTTTAAGTTTGTTTTAATGGTAGTTATTCCTTCAATAATAATTGGACTTATCTTAGCATTACTTGCAAACAACAAATTAAGAGGTAATAGAGTATTTGAATTAATATTTTCTTTACCTATGGCTATTGCATCAGCACCAGCTGCAATAATATGGACAATGATATTTCATCCAACTAATGGAATATTAAATTATGTATTAGGCACTCAAACAGGATGGCTTATAGATCCTAAATATGCATTAATATCAGTAGCTATAGTAACTGTATGGTTAAATCTTGGAATAAATTTTATATTTTTACTTACTGGCCTTAGAAATGTTCCTGATGAATTAATAGAAAGTGCATCTTTAGATGGTGCTGGATACTTTGATAAACTAAAAAATATTATAATGCCTATAATATCTCCACAAATGTTTTTAGTTATATTTATGAATTTGATGAATGCTTTTCAAGCTTTTGGACAAATAAAACTTTTAACACAGGGAGGTCCTGGTGAATCAACAAATGTATTAGTTCATTCAATTTATAGAGAAGCTTTCTTTAATGGAAGATTTGAGATGGCATCAGCACAATCAATAATCTTATTTGTAATAATGCTTGTAGTAACAATATTACAATTTAAGTATGAGAAGAAGGGAGTACATTATCAATAATGTTAATGAATAAAAAAAGTAAAACAATTCTTATTTTAATAAATATAATTGCAGCAATTATTATAATTTTTCCGCTTATATATGCATTAAACTTAAGCTTCATGAAATCTGGAGAAATATCAGAATTTCCACCTAAGCTTATACCAAGCAAAATAACACTTGAAAATTTTAAAACAGCTTTAGATACAGTTCCACTTTTTAGATTTATAATAAATAGTTTTATAGTTTCAATACTAGTTACTATAGGGCAAGTAATAACAGCAAGCTTAGCTGCATACGCATTTGCTTTTTATGAATTTAAGGGTAAATCAATAATGTTTTTGATGGTGTTATCTACTATGATGATACCAGCAGAAACAACAGTAATATCTAATTTCTTAACAGTAAGTTCATGGGGATGGAATGATAGTTTAAAAGTTCTTATAGTACCATTTTTAACTTCTGCAATGGGAATATTTTTAATAAGGCAATTCTATTTAACTATACCAAAAGAATTAAGAGAGGCAGCAAGAATAGATGGGTGTGGTAATTTAAAGTTCTTATTAAAGATACTTATACCTATATCAAAGCCAGTAATAGCCTCTCTTGCAATATATACATTTATAAATACATGGAATCAATATTTATGGCCACTTTTAACTATTAACAATGGAAATAATAGAACAGTTCAAATTGGAATTAGTATGCTTCAATTTTCGGAAGGAAGTAATTATGGGGTTGTACTTGCAGGTGCAATACTTATATTAATCCCATCGATATTAATCTTTATAATAGGTCAAAAATATCTTGTAAAGGGTATGACGGCAGGATCAGTTAAAGGTTAAAGATATAAATAATATATTATGGAGGGATAATTATGAAAAAAAGGATTATAGCATTAATGTTAACAGCGATAGTAGGAATGACGGCATTAGCAGGGTGTAGTAGTAATAAAGAAAGTGCAAAAGATGGAGATAAGACAAAAATTACTTTTTGGCATTCAATGGGTGGAAAAGGTGGAGAGGCCATTAATTCACTTACTGAAAAATTTAATAAATCACAAGATACCATAGAAGTTGTAGCAGAATATCAGGGATCTTATGATGATGCAATAAATAAACTAAAAAGTTCAGCACTTGGAAACTCGGGCCCTGATATAATGCAATTGTATGATATAGGAACAAAGTGGATGATTGATAGTGATTATGCAGTTCCTATGCAAGAGTTAATAGATGATGATAATTATGATACATCAAAGCTTGAAAAAAATATATTAGATTATTATAAAATCGATGGAAAGCTATATTCAATGCCATTTAATAGTTCAACACCTATTTTATATTACAATAAAACTGCCTTTAAAGAAGCTGGATTAAATCCAGACATTGCACCTAAAAACTTTGATGAAATAATTAATTTTTCAAAGAAATTGATAAAGAAAAATGGAAATAATATCGAAAGATATGGATATGCAATGCAGATATATGGATGGTTTTTTGAACAATTTTTAAGTAAACAAAATTTAGAATATGCAAATGAGAAAAATGGAAGAGGTGGAAACGCCACTAAAGTAGTATTTGACTCTAATGATGGTGGAATAAAGATTATGGAAGAGTGGAAGAGACTTGTTGATTCTGGTGTAGTTGGAAACTTTGGAAGAAATAGTGATAATACAACGGATGCATTTACTTCAGGAAAAACAGCTATGATTGTAGGATCTACTGCATCATTAGGAGATATAAAGAAAAAAGTAGATGGGAATTTCGAAATTGGTACAGCATATTTTCCATCTGTAAATAAAGATGATAAAGGTGGAGTATCTATAGGTGGAGGTTCATTATGGGTTATGGATAATGGAGATAAAGAAAAGGAAAAAGCAGCCTTTGAATTTATAAAATTTATGGTATCTCCTGAATCACAAGTTGAGTGGTCAAAAAGTACGGGATATTTCTCAGTTACAACTGAGGCTTATAATCTAAAAGAAATGAGTGAGTATCTAGAAAACAATCCTGAATTTAAGACATCTATAAATCAGCTTAGAGAAGATAATAATTCACCAGGATCTTTACTTGGAGTATTTCCGGAAGCTAGGGCATCAATAGAAGAAAATATAGAAAAGTTATTAAATAATGAAATAAAAGCAAAAGAGACAGTAGATAATGCAGCAAAGACAATAAATAATGCTTTAGATAAATATAATAGATAATTTTTAGAGTTATAATATGTATAGCATTTAAAGATAATTGGAGGTATTTATAGTGATTAATTTTGCACATAGAGGAGCAAGTGGTACTTTTCCTGAAAATACATTACTTGC
The DNA here is from genome assembly GCA_040144665.1 of Clostridium perfringens. Lineage (GTDB taxonomy): Bacteria > Bacillota > Clostridia > Clostridiales > Clostridiaceae > Clostridium > Clostridium perfringens_A. Next base: position 43,984 of record JBBVGE010000641.1, on the reverse strand, counting down.
ATTTGAGGAAGCAATAAATATTAAAGCATCTGGTATTGAACTAGATGTACATAAGACCAAGGATAAAAAGTTAGTTGTAATTCATGATGAGGATATAGAACGTACTTTTTATGGTAAGGGATTAGTTAAAGATTTTACTTTAAAAGAACTTAAAAAGTTTAAATGTAGAAAAGAGTTATTTAGAGATAATGAAAAGTGTAGAATTCCTACATTAGAGGAAGTATTAGATTTAATCAAGAAGACTGATTTGATACTTAATATAGAGATAAAGACAGATAATATTCATTATGAAGGAATTGAAAAAGATGTTATTGATTTAATTAATAGATATTCTTTAAAAGAGAGAGTAATATTATCAAGTTTTAATCATAAAACAATTCAAATATGTAAAGAAATAGATAAAGATATAGCTACAGGAATGCTGTATTATGAACCTATAGAAGATGTAGTTGAATATGCAAAGAAGATTAAAGCAGATGCAATTCATCCATATAAAGGGTTAGTATCGAAAGAATTAATAGAAGAAGCCCATAAGAATAACATTGAGGTAAATATATATACAGTTAATGGAATTGAAGATATGATAAGATTAAAAGAATATAATGCCGATGGATTATTTACGGACTATCCAGAAATACTTAAAGAAATATTGTAAAAAGTAAATAAATATATCAGAATAAATTGGAGGAACTTTAAATGGCTAACCTATCTTTAAAAAATATATATAAAATATACTCAAAAGATGTAATTGCAGTAGATGATTTTAATTTAGAAATAGATGATAAAGAATTTATAATTTTTGTTGGACCATCAGGGTGCGGTAAATCGACAACATTAAGGATGATTGCCGGACTTGAAGAAATATCAAAGGGTTCTTTGTATATTGGAGATAAAATAGTCAATGATATAGAGCCAAAAGATAGGGATATAGCAATGGTATTTCAAAATTATGCTTTATATCCTCATATGACTGTATATGATAATATGTCATTTGCATTAAAGCTAAGGAAACTACCTAAAGATGAAATTGATAAAAAAGTTAAATATGCAGCTAAAATTCTTGATATAGAGCATTTATTAGATAGAAAACCAAAGGAACTTTCAGGAGGACAAAGACAAAGAGTTGCCTTAGGAAGAGCTATTGTTAGAGAACCTAAAGTATTTTTAATGGACGAACCATTATCAAATCTTGATGCTAAATTAAGAGTTCAGATGAGAACAGAAATTTCTAAGCTTCATAAAAAGTTAAATTCAACATTTATATATGTTACACATGATCAAACAGAAGCAATGACAATGGGAACGAGGATAGTTGTTATGAATAATGGAGTTATTCAACAAGTAGATACTCCGCAAAATATATATAATAATCCTAAAAATAAATTTGTTGCAAGCTTTATTGGAAGTCCACAAATGAATTTTATTGAAGGTATAATATATAACGATAAAGATGATATATATATAAATATTAATAATAGTAGTATTCTAATTCCAAAAGATAGGGGTAAGATATTAATAGAAAAAGGATATAATGGCAAAGAAGTAATACTAGGGATAAGACCTGAAAATATAAAAGAGGGAGAGCTCTTAAATTGTGTAAGCATAGAATGTACTGTTGATTCTGTGGAACTTATGGGAGCAGAGAGTTTTTTATATTTAAAAATAGATAAGAAAATTATTGCTTTAAGAACAAATGGAACTACTAATATTAGATCAGGAGAACGTATTAATATATCATTTGAATCTGAAAATATTTATATATTCGATAAAGAAACTGAGTTATCAATATAGTAAAAGAGAGGAATAGTTAATAACTATTTCTCTTTTTGCTTTTTAACCATATCTTCATATATGATATATTATCATGCTTGATTTAAGTGCATATAAAAAAATGTAATTTAGCATTAATATTATTTATGGTAATTCACTAGCTTTATGAATTTAAGAATTTTAGCTAATATAAATGTATTTGATTTAAAAAGATAACATTACTATTAAATAATATTTTAATATAAATTCATTTAATAATCTGCCATTAAAATTATTTATGTTGTATAGAAGAAAGCTATTTCTCATTGAAAATATATATTTGTATAATTGAAATGCTTTTAAGATTAATAAAAAAATAGGTATATAAACTGGAGATGAGAAGAATTAATTATGTAGTTTTTAAGAATTTAGTTAAAAGATATAAAGGTAGTAATAAAAATGTCATAGAAAACTTTAATTTATCTATAAATAAAGGAGAATTTATTGTAGTTGTTGGTTCAAGTGGAAGTGGAAAATCTACTCTCTTAGAAATAATTTGTGGATTTGAAGATATAACAGGAGGAACTATATCAATAGATAATAAAATCATAAATGATATAGAACCAAAGGATAGAGATTTATCTATGGTATTTCAAAATTATGCATTATTACCTCATTTAACAACTTATGAAAATATAGCTTTTGGTATGAAGATTAGAAAAGTAGATAAAAGCGAAATACACAAAAAAGTAATGTGGGCAGCTAATATTTTGCACTTAGAAGAGTATCTAAATGTGAAACCAAAGAAGTTATCAGGTGGACAAAGGCAGAGAATAGCTTTAGCTCGTGCAATTGTTAGGGAGCCAAAATTGTTCTTAATGGATGAACCACTTTCAAATTTAGATGCCAAATTAAGAAATGAAACTTGCAACGAAATAGTGGCATTGCATAAAAAGATAAATGCAACAACAATTTATGTTACTCATGATCAAACAGAAGCATTAACTATGGCAGATAGAATAGTTGTACTAAATGATGGAAAAGTTGAACAAGTAGGAACACCAAAAGAATTATATACAAATCCAAGTAGTATATTTGTAGCAACATTTCTTGGTAAACCTCAAATGAATTTATTTGATATGAAAATAAAAAATAACCAAATAATATTGAATGACATTATAGATATAGGTATATTTAATGAATTTAATATATCTAATGAGAATGAATACATAATTGGATTTAGAGCTGAAGATATACAAATTAATAAAGAAAGCAATTTATCTATAAAAGCAATAATTGAGAAGATGGAGTATTTAGGAAGTGAAACTATTCTTTATTTAGATTATAAAGGAGTAAAATTTACAACTAAAACTTATAAAATAAAAGATTTTAAACTAGATGAAGAAGTTAATGTTAGCTTTAATTTAAAAAATGCTAACATTTTCAATAAACATAATAAAAGGAACATAAGGGGAGAAAAAAATGAAGAAAAAGATAATTAGTATGATGATAATGCTACCTCTTTTACTTACAGGGTGTGCAAAAGAGAAAACTACTACAGAAGGGGAAATAGGGGGAACTATTACTGTAATTACAGGTAGAACTGATGCTGATAAATTATTTGAAGAAATGGAAGAAAAGTTTAAAAAGTTACATCCAAAAGTAGAAGATATAATTTTTGAATCATCAAGTGATTATGATAATTATATTACGACTCGTATGAACACAAAAAACTATGGAGATGTTTTATTTGTGCCATTTAGTATGAATGCAACTCCTAATGAATATGAAAATTACTTTGAACCTTTAGGTAAAGTTGATGAATTAGAAAAGAAGTATATAGATGTTACAGAAGCAGATTTTGATGGAATTGCCTATGGTATACCAGCAGCTCTTAATTCTTTAGGAATTATCTATAATGAAGATGTTCTAAAAAAGGCTGGAGTAGAAAAAATGCCAACTTCATTAGAAGAAATGGTTGAAGCATGTGAAAAAGTTAAAAAGAATACTGATGCAATTCCATTCTACACAAACTACAATGATACACTTGGAACTTGGGGAGGATCTTTAACTTCTTATGGTGGAGAACAATATAGATCAGAAATGCTTAAAAAGGGAACTGCATTTAAAGAAGGACAACCAATAAGACAAGTTATGGATCTATTCTATACATTATCTTCAAAAGGACTTACTGAAAAAGATCCAATCACAGGAGATTATGCTAAGTCTAAACAAATGCTTGCAGATGGAGAAGTGGCAATGTTCATGAAGGGGTCACAAGATGTTCCAGACATTCAAAAGCTTGTTAAGAATGGGAACAAAATAAATATAGCACCATTCCCAGTTAAATTTAATGGAGAAACAAGTATACCATTTGGAGCGCCAGCTGTAGTTGGAGTTAATAAAAATAGCGAAAATAAAGAAACTGCAAAAGCTTTCTTAGAGTTCTTAGTATCTGATGAAAGTGGATATGCAAAGGAATTTGGTGGAATGTCACCAAATAAAGAAGATTTAAATGAAGAACAACAAAAAATGTTTAAAGAAAATAATATAATATTAACTGTTCCAACAGAAACACCAGAAAATGATAAATTATATAGTACTATAGCCAACGAAGTTGGAGTTGGAAGACTTACAGATGTATTACAAAAGACTATAAATATAGGTTTATATCCAAATCAAAATGAAAGCTATGATGAATATATCAATAGTTTAGAAGCTAAGTGGGAAAAAGCAGTAAAGAATAATGAGAAATAGTACTTTAAAAAAAGAAAGAAAGATTGTTTTTATCTTTCTTTTTTTTCCAATATTATTATTAATTTTATTTGGATTTTTACCTATAATCTCTTTAGTTAGTTATAGCTTCACTTCATGGAATGGATTATCAACTACAAAAGAATTTGTTGGATTTGATAATTTCATAAAGATACTTACAGATCCTAGATATATAGAAGTATTTAAGAATAGTTTGTATTATTTTGCTTCTGGTATATTACAAATTATAATTGGATTAACTTTTGCAATAATATTATCTTTTAAGGTTAAATTTAAAGGATTCTTTAAAGCTGCATTTGTATTTCCTTGTTTGATAAGTGGTGTTGCAATATCTATGATGTCTAGAGTTTTTTTCTTGCCAGATGGAACTTTTGATCAAATATTAACATCTTTAGGTTTAGCTGATATTATTCATTTCTGGCTTGGTGATCCGAGGTTTGTAAATTATACTTTAGCAAGCATATCCTTATGGAGATTTACTGGAATGAGCTTTATTATGTATTTTGGAGCCATTCAGTCTATTCCAAAAGAGTATTTAAAGTGTGCTGAAATTGAAGGAGCATCAATATTTCAGAAAGTCAGATATGTAATACTTCCAAATATACATACAGTAATTAAGATAAATTTTATTCTTTTGATTGTGGGTTCAATTTCTGTATTCGAAATACCTATGATAATGACTAATGGATCTAATGGGACAAGTACATTTTTACTTATGACTATGAAGACAGCCTTTGAGAATAAACAGATAGGTCTTGCAGCAAGTATGGCAGTTATAATAACTATTGTAATTGTAGTTATGACTTTAATACAAAAGAGGATGTATAAAAATGATGAAGATGAATATTAAGAAAATAAGTTTAAAAACAATTAAATATATAGCTTTGATTCTGTGGTTATTGATTTTATTTATACCTATTATAACTGTATTTTTTGGTTCTTTTAAAACTTATAATGAATTTAACAACACAGCTGGAATAACACCACCTGATAGCTTTTTTAATTTATCAAATTATAGAGATGCATTTGTAAATGGAAAGATGTTAGTTGGATTTTTTAATACATTTATTTTAATTCTTTTTGGAGTAGGTGGAAGTGTAATAATTGGTTCAATGGTAGCTTTTGCTGTAAATAGATTTAATTTTAGAGGCAAAAAAATAATTCTATTTATGTATCTATTGGTATCAATTGTTCCTATGGAAATTTCTCAGGTTGCAACTTTTAAGATTATTGATGCGATGGGAATATATAATACACGACTTGCGCCTATAGTTTTATATTTAGGAGCAGATGTTCTTATGGTATATATATATCTTCAAATGCTTGAGAAGATTCCAAAGGATATAGATAAAGCAGCAAGGCTTGAAGGGGCAAGTTATTTTAATATATATTGGAAAGTTATTTTTCCATTACTTAAACCTGCAACAGCAACTGCTTGTATGATAAAAATAATTTCAATTTATAATGATTTCTATATACCATTTTTATATATGCCTGGTGAAGGATTGAATACAGTATCTACAGCTTTATTTAAATTCATTGGGCCAGCAAGAACAGATTGGCAGATTATATGTGCTGCAATAGTAATTAGTATGGTACCTATGGTTATATTCTTTTGTTTTCTTCAAAAGCATATATACGGAGGTATAACGTCAGGGAGTATCAAATAATGAAAGAAAATAATTTTTTTAAGAGAGTATACACAGTAATGGAAATAAGAACTGGTTTTGCAACTGGATTACCTGTTTTAAGTGGTGGTTTATTTGGAGCTTATTTAGCTGGAAAGTTAGATATAGTGTTACTTGTTCTTATGTTTATATCAGGATTTAGTTTTAATATAGTATCAAATATTGCAAATGAGATAAGAGGATATCTAAAAAATGAAGAAAGTGAAGAAACACTAACAGGACACATAGGAAGCGAGGGACTTGTTAGGGGTGATGCTAAGCTTACAGATGCAATTATTGCACTTGTATTCATGCTTGGACTTGGAGGGCTGTCAGGACTTCTTGTAGTGTTTATAACTAGAGATTTTAATATATTATTAATAGGAATTCTTAGTGTATTAGCTGCTATATGTTATTCTTTAGGGCCTAAGCCATATATTATTTATCCTGTGGGTGAACTTATATCTGGAATTTTTGTTGGATTTATAAGCTGTTTTGTGTCTGCTTATATTCAGCTTGGAAAAGGTACGATAGATATAACACTTTATTCAGTTATAGCTATGATAATGACAGTATTCTTGATGTCTACTAACAATACATCAGATTACAATAAAGATATGGGAAGTAGAACTACACTTCCCCATGTTATTGGATTTAGAAATTCAATTAAGATAATAATACCAGAAGCTATAGTTATGATATTAGCTTGGGTAGGATTATTTTTAGGTGGAAGTATAACTATTATTATGTTTATTACTGGACTTATTACTTTCTATTATTATGGATATGTACGTTGGTATAAAGATTATTACAAGATAAAAGAAGTCTATAATGGAATGGGAAGAGAATGGGGACCAAGACCTTTATTACTAATATATAGTTTCCATATAGCATTGTCTTTAGAGTTTTTAATTATGATAATAGCAAAATAGATAGGAGAGATTTATGAATAAGATTAACATTACTTTAATAAAGAAAAATCCTTTATGTATTCCTACAATTATAGCAAGTAAGATGGGAATATTTAAAAAGTATAATATAGATATTAATTTAGAAACACCAGAAGATTTTAATTTTGATGGTAAAAATCCATTTTTAGAAGGTGAATCCCATGCTATGATGGGGGATATAACATTTTTTTTCTATATGCTTAAAAAAGGAAAAAAAGCAGTTGTAACTTCTAATTTAACTCGTACTATAAGTTTTTTAGTAAGTAAACATGCTCCTAAAGATTTAAAGGGATTAAAAGTTGGAGTAAATAGAGCTGGGCTGTTTAAGTTATTTTTAGAAAATGATTTAAAAGATAAGGTAGAAGATGTAGAGATTATTTGGATAAATAATACCTATGATAGAATTAAAGCTCTAGATAAAGGGGAAATAGATGCTTTAGTTGCTATTGAACCATTTATAGGAGAGCTTGTAGATAGAGGATATGAAAAAGTATGGAGCTTAAGGGAAAGTGATAAAAATTTAGTTATGTGGTGCTTTGAAGAATCTTTTTATAAAGAAAATAAAGAAGCAGTCAAAAACTTTCATAGAGCTTTAGAAGAAGCTAAAAGAATATTTAATGAAGCTAGTAAAGAAGAAAAAGTAAGAATTGCTATAGATTATGCTGGGTATAATTTAGATGCAGCTAAAAGATTAGAAGATTTTACTTTCGAGAAAGGTGAAGCTTTTAGAGAAGAAGATTTTAATCTTTGCCAGGAATGGATGTATAGAGAAAAGGATATTGATAGATTATATAATCCTAATGAATTAATAATTAAAGATATATTTATATAAATAATAAGCCCAAAGTAAAATTAGAAATTTTACTTTGGGCTTTAAAAATTTTAAAGTGTAGTTAGACTTTAAATTTTAATTAGCTTTTAAAATAAACTAGCTTCTTTAAGTGTGATAATAAATAATTAGCAGATAGACCTACAAATATTCCTGTACCTATTCCAGCTAGAGATAGTATTGGTAAGTATAAGAACACCCCAAAGTTTTCTAGTATAAGAGAAGCTACAAGAAGCTGACCTATATTATGAAATACTGCTGCAGAAGTACTAACGCCTATTATTGATACGTATTTACCACCAAGTTCCTTTACTAGGACTGTGATTGCAAAGCTTAATATACCTCCGGCAGCACTATATAAAAGTGTTGATATACTACCTCCAAGAATAGTTGATAAAATTAATCTTAAAAGTAATACAAAAAAAGATTCTTTATAACTATCTAACGTATACACTGATATCATTATCACAAGATTAGCAAGACCAAGTTTTGCACCAGGTGTTATAAATGGTACTGGTATCATACCTTCAAATATGTATAAAATTAAAGCCATAGCAACAAGTAAAGACATATAAATCATTTTTGAAGTTTTATTAAGTTTCATAACATCTAATGTGAAAGTATACTATCGTCAGAACTAGTACTTTCATCTCCTTTAATTTCTATTATTAATTCATGAGGCAAGCAAACGATAGTTTGGCCTACTTTAGATATAGCACCTTGTTTAATACAAAGATCATCTCTACAGTCGGCTTCAACAATTCTAATCGTATTATCTTTTATTAAAACAATGTTATTTCCATGTTTTGTTTTTATTGTTAAAGTTTTTTCACCTTTAAATGATGAAAGTGGAATATTATCATATAATTTACCGGAAATTTTAATATTAGCATAAGTAGTGTTGTAATTTTTAGATAATGTTTTTGCAAATATCAAATAAGGAATGAATGATAATATAATAAGAAACACTATAATAATTATGTCTAGTTTCTTGAAGATTTTCATTTAATATTTCTCCTAAGTAATTTTAATTGTAGTTTTTTATTAAAGCTACGATTAGATTTTAAATTATATAAAAAAAAAGGGGTAATAGAAAAAACTTATACTGTATAAAAAATATATATTAATATAAAATAGCGAAATCGTTGTATAATCCATTTGGGAATAATAAAACAAAATAATTTATATGTTTTAGGAGGAAATTTTAATGAAAAAGAAGTTATTAGTAGGATTATGCACAGCTGCATTAGCAATATCACTTGTAGGTTGTGGTGGAAGTGATGATAAGAAGGCTGAAGAAACAAATAATAATTCAGCTGTTACTATGAAAGACGGTACTTATGAAGTAGAAACAAAGAATGCTGATGATAATGGTGGAAAAGCTAAGGTAACTCTTACTGTTGCAGATGGAAAAATAACAAAAGCTACTTACAATGAATTCACTGATAAGGGTAATAAGAGAGAAGACAAAGAATATAACGATATGATGAAAGAAAAAGCAGGAACAAATCCAGCTGAATACGAAGTTGAATTAGAGAAGAAGATTGTAGAAGCTCAATCAGGAGATTTCGATGCAGTAACTGGTGCAACAAGTTCATCAGATAAGGCTAAGACTTTAGTTAAAGAAGCTATGGCTAATGCAACTGAAGGAAATCAAGAAAAAGAATTAGTAGAAGTTAAGTAATTTATAATTTTTATAAATTAGTAAAAAGATTTTATTGATAAATATAAGGCTATTAATATAGTAAATTACTATATTAATAGCCTTTTTTTTATTAATTTAATTAAAATATAAGGAAAATAGCTAAAATTTCTGTGAAAAATTTAACGAAAGGGGGCAAATTACAAAAATTATAAGAAAAATTTGTTGTATTTTACCGTAAAAACTTATAAAATACATATGAATAATATTAATAAATAATTAACATAATGAAAATCAAAATCAATTAAAATGATTTCAGAGAGAAGGAGAAGGCATTTATGGGTAAAAAAGTTATTATTTTTTTAATAACAACTATTTTGGTCATTAGCTTAGTAGGATGTACTAAAGAAAAATCAAAAGATCCTATTAGTAGAACTGAATTATTTATGGGAACTGCTATAAAGGTCACACTTTACGATGGTGGAAGTGAAGAAATATTGGACAAGGCATTTAAAAGAGTTATTCAATTAGAAGATTTAGTTAGTATTAATAAGGATGGAACAGAGATTGTAGAACTTAATAAAAACTCAGGAATAAAGCCAATTAAGCTTAGTGAAGATAGTTTTAATATTATAGAAAAAGGATTAGAATATTCAAAAGCATCTAAAGGTGGATATGATGTTACAATAGGACCTTTAGTTAAACTATGGAGTATAGGTCTTCCAGAAGCAAAGGTTCCAAATAAAAAAGAAATAAATGAAGCTATTAAACATGTTGATTATTCAAAGCTTAAAATAGATAAAGATAATAATGAAGTATTTTTAAGTGAAAAGGGAATGATGATAGATCTTGGAAGTATTGCAAAAGGATATGCCGCAGATGAAATAGCGAAGCTTTTAAAAGAAGAGGGAGTAAAAGAAGCTATTATTGACTTAGGTGGAAATATATATGCATTAGGTAAAAAAGAAGGCAATAAGAATTGGAAAATAGGAATTCAAGATCCAAATACAGAAAGAGGTAATGTAGTTGGAACTATTGAAACGTCCAATAAATCTGTTGTTACAACTGGGGTTTATGAAAGATTTATAGAAAAAGATGGCGTTAAGTACCATCATATTTTAAATCCTAAAACAGGATACCCATATAAAACAGATATTGCAGGAGTATCTATAATAGCTGATAAATCAGTAGATGCAGATGCATTATCAACATTAATATTTACTAAGGGCTTAGATGAGGGACTTAAATTTATAGAGACTTTAGATGGAGTAGATGCAATATTTATAATGAATGATAGAAAGGTTTATATAACTAAAGGAATAAGAGATAGTTTTAAATTAATAAATGAAAGTTTTGAACTTGCAAACTAGATAGGGGGAAATTATGCAAATAGATAGCTTAAAATATTTTTACGAAGTAGCAGAATTAAAAAGTATATCAAAAGCCGCTAATAACTCACATATATCTCAACCGGCTTTAAGCCATCAACTTTCTAAGCTTGAGAAAGAACTTGGTGCAAAGCTCCTTGAAAGAAGTAATAAAGGTGTAAAACTTACTAGTCAAGGAGAAATACTTTATAACTATGCTAGAGAAATACTTATATCTCATAATAATTTAATTGAAGAAATAAGTGCAAACAACTCTATTAAAAAAGAGATAGAAATAACTAATTCAAGTATGTATGCAAATTTTTTAGTATCTAACTTAGCTAAAGATATTGGTAAGATATTTAAAAATTTTAATGTTATCATAAATAACCAACTAGAAATAAATGAACAAGTGTTATTATTACACAATAGGTCAGATGTAGTTGTAGGTTCTAAGATGATATATGATGTAGATTTATCATCAAATTATATAGGTAGTGATAAATTGATTCTTATAAGTAAGCAAGAAATTAAAAAAGACAAGCTTGATAAGTTATCAGTTGCATTGCTAGATGATAATTTAAGCATATCTAAAAGAGAACTTGAAAAATTAGATAAGTCAAAAATTTGTTTAAAAACTAATTCATTAGATACAGTAAGAGAGTACTTAAACAATTCAAATACTGCAGCTATTGTTCCAAAGATTGCAGTTGAAGGTGAATTAGGAACAGGCATTTTTAAAGATTTAGAGTGCAGAGAGTATGAAATAGAATATGATTTATTCATAACATATAAAAAAGATATAGAAAGTAGTTTAAAAAAGAAAATTAATATGTTTAAAAATGAACTAGAGAGAATTCTTAATAAAGAAAGTATATTGAAGAATAGGCAGTAAGATATAGATATAAATTTTATAAAATATACTATTTAAAATACTTATGATAAATAAATAATATTTATATCAAGAAATGAAGTTTTGAATTGATATTAAAGGTTAAAATGGCTATATATAAGGGATAACAATATTTTAATAAGGATAAAATTTATCTATAAGTTATATTTATTAAGTAATAAAACAAGGTAGACAGTTATAGTTATTAAATATAGAATAAACATGCAAAATAACTTTTGAGATTATTTTAACAAAAGAATATTAATTTAATAATTAAAATGAAATGAGGGAATTATATGTCTACTAAAATTGTTATTTTAGGTGCAGGTTATGCAGGGGTACATGCAGCCAAAAAGTTAGCAAAAAAGTATAAAAAGAATAAAGAGGTAGAGATTACTTTAATCGATAAGAATCCTTACCATACTTTAATGACAGAATTACATGAAGTTGCAGGGGGAAGAGTTCCAGAAGAGTCTGTAAAGATTGAACTTTCTAGAATATTCCACAGAACTAAAGTAAATGTTGTTGTTGACTACATAGAAAATGTAGATGAAAATAAAAATATAGTAAAGACAAAACAAGGTGAATATAAGTATGACTATCTAATGATAGGCACAGGAAGTGAACCGGCATTCTTTGGAGTACCTGGAGTAAAGGAAAATGGATTTACTTTATGGTCATTAGAAGATGCACTTAGAATAAAAGCTCATATAAAAGATAGAGTTAAAGAAGCTTCTTATGAAAGAAATGCTGAAAAGAGAAAAAGAATGCTTACTTTTGTAGTGGCAGGATCAGGATTTACTGGAATAGAAATGGCTGGAGAACTATTAGAATGGAAAGAAACATTAGCAAAAGAGTACAGAGTTGATGTTAAAGAAATTAAAATATTAGTAGTTGAAGCAATGTCAACTATACTTAATATGTTAGATAGAAAACAAGCTGATAAAGCAGAAAAATATATGGTCAAGCATGGAGTAGAGATCTTAAAGGATTCTCCAATTGTAGAAGTTACTAAGAACACTATTAAATTAAAGAGTGGAAAAGTAATTCCAACAGAAACTCTAATTTGGACTTGTGGAGTTCAAGCTAATCAAGATTTAGATAAATTTGAGATTAAAAAAGCTAGAGCAGGAAGATATGCTGCTAACAAGTACATGCAGGCAGAAGGAAAAGAAAATATATATGTAGTTGGTGATATTGCATATGTAGAGGAAACTGAAGGCAATGGTAATCCGCAAATAGTTGAAGCGGCAGAACAAACAGCGGTAACAGCTGTTAAAAATATAGTAGCTTCAATGGAAAATAAAGAAAAAGTAGAATTTAAGTCAAATTACCACGGATTTATGGTATCTATAGGTGGAAGATATGCTGTAGCTAATTTAATGGGAATGAAATTATCAGGTTTCTTTGCTATGGTAATGAAACATCTTATAAATATGGTATATCTATTTAGTGTTAATAATGTTCATGCAGTATATAACTATCTTCAACATGAATTCTTCGCTATGAAGGAAAGAAGATGCATAATGAGAGGACATTTATCATCTAAGGGAAATAGATTATGGCTTGTTCCTTTAAGAGTTTATATAGGTTTCCTTTGGTTAATTGAAGGTCTTAAGAAATTAGTTGGTGAAGAAACTTGGACTAAAGCATTCGATTCAGCTTCTAGTGCTTCAGATGCAGCTGGTGGAAGTATAAGTGCTTACTTTGATGGTTTAAGCAGCAATTTAACAATTGGTTGGGATAGCTGGATGAAGATGGGAAATGTTAAGATGCCATTCTCATGGCTTCAAGATACAGTTTCAGGAGCATCACAAGCAGCAGAAGGTGCAGCAAGCAATATGCCAACACCTATATTTGATAGTATGCCAAAGTTCTATGAATCAATAATGGAAATATTTATGCCAAATCCTGAAATTGCAGTTTGGTTCCAAAGAATAGTTGTTTTAACTGAGATAGCTATAGGATTATGTTTAATTGCAGGATTATTTACATTCTTAGCTTCAGCAGCATCTGCATTTATGACAGTTAACTTTATATTCTCAGCAATGGCTGGATGGGATATATTATGGTTTACATTTGGTAGTATCGCATTAATGGCTGGTGCTGGAAGAACATTTGGATTAGATTATTATGTAATGCCTTGGATTAATAAACTCGTAGGCAACTTCTGGATGGGAAAGAGAGAGCCTATCTATGATATACATGGTGGAAATAAGTAAAACAATTTAAATAAAAAAGCAGGAATATATTCCTGCTTTTTAATTCAAGAAAATTATAATGTTATTTGGAAATGAAACGAGGGGATAAACATGAGTAAATTTTGGAGCAATTATCCTATAATTGATAAAGAAATTGAAGAGGTAAAAAAACAAATTAGTAAAAATGCTAAGTGCAAAGATAAAATTATAGAAAAAAGTATATTAGAACTATTAAACTCTGGTGGTAAGATGTTAAGGCCAGCTTTTACAGTTATAGCTTCAAAATTTGGAGAGTATAATGAAGAGAGAGTAATTGCATTAGCATCAGTAATAGAAATGTTTCATATGGCTACATTAGTTCATGATGATGTTATAGATGATGCAGAATTAAGGCGTGGCAGAGAAACAGTGCAATCAAAGTATGGGAAAAATTATGCTGTATACATAGGAGATTACCTTTTCTGTTTATGTTTTAGAACACTAGCTACAACTTCATCAATAGAGAGAGGTGTAGATGTTGATACTAAAGTAATGTCTAGAATTTGCTTAGGTGAAGTTGAACAATTAAACTCAAGATTTAACAAAGATGTATCAATTAAGGATTACTTAAAAAGAATATCAGGTAAGACAGCAGAATTATTTTCATTAAGTTTATACATAGGTGCTGCAGAAAGCTCATGTGATAAAAAGACCTGTAGACTATTTTGGGAGATTGGTCATAATATAGGTATGGCATTCCAAATAATAGATGATATATTAGATTATATAGGAACAGATGAAGAAATAGGAAAGAAATCTGGAAATGATATAAAGGATGGTATATATACCCTTCCATTATTATTAGCTATGAAAAATAATAAAGAAGTATTTGAAGAAGTGCTAAAAGGAGATAGCTATAGTGATGAAGAAATAGGTAATATAATAAATTTAGTAAAAGAAAATGGTGGAATAGAAGCCTCAGTTAAAATTGCGGAAAAATATTCTGAAAAAGCTTTTAGAGATATAAATAAATTACCTGATAATGAATATAAAAACATACTTTTAGAAGTAACCGAAAAACTTATTAAAAGAAAATATTAATAAAAATAACGGGGTTACCCGTTATTTTTATTTTTAGAAATGATTACTTATTTCTTCTCTTTGGATTCTTTTTAAATCTTTAAGTCTTAAATGAGTTTTATCCATAATTTTTTCAAAAGTTTCTCCGTCGATCATCATTTGTTTTGCCATGTCATGTGTAGATTTACTTATGTTATCCATACTGTAATCCTCCTATAAGTTTTT
Source organism: Clostridium perfringens (assembly GCA_040144665.1). Taxonomy (GTDB): domain Bacteria; phylum Bacillota; class Clostridia; order Clostridiales; family Clostridiaceae; genus Clostridium; species Clostridium perfringens_A. The sequence goes on along the minus strand of JBBVGE010000641.1, from coordinate 28,628 downwards.
TCATTAATTAGTTTGGCATTATAGAGAGGAGTATATTCATTAAGTAAAGAAGCAATTACATATTAACACTATAAAAGGTTTTGTAAAGGAACCACTAAAGTAGAAAGTATTGCTTTTAAAATACTTAAATAGTTCTTAATATATCTTAAAAATACCTTAGTATGAAAAATACTTAGGTGTTTTAGTATATAATAAATTATGAAGAAAATTTATCCTTTTAAGTTATCGATACATAGTAGTTTTACAGATACTTTAAAGGAAATATGGTATAATTTAACCATAATAATATAAATATGAAAAGAATTTCACAAATATATATAATATTAAAAGTAGTGAGATGAGAGGTGGAAAAATGAAGATTGATTGGAATAAAAAATATAATACTATATCTGTTTATGCATTTCTTGTAGTATGTGCAGTAATTCTATTTTATTTAGCAATATCTCAACTAGGCTCAGTTATGGATAAGATACATAATATAATAGGAATACTTAAGCCATTTATTATGGGATTTGCTATAGCTTATATTTTAGACTTTGTTTTAAGATTTTATGAAAATAAAGTATTCGAACTTTCATTTTTTAAGAAATTTAAAATAAAATCAAAAAGAGGGATTGGACTGTTATTTACATATATAACTGCCTTTATATTTGTGGGATTGTTTATTCAGTTTGTTCTTCCACAATTAATAAATAGTATTGTTGGACTTGTTAATGATATTCCATATTATATAACTAACGCCAGCAAATTCATTAATGAAACCATTTCTAAACTAGATATTCAAGAGCATTATTTAGTTATAATAAATGATAAATTTAATGGACTTATAGATTATGTAATTAAGACATCAACAAATTTACTTCCCATGCTTGGAGGTTTACTTACACTTGTTTTATCAAGTATTTGGAATATAGTTCTTGGAGTAATAATTTCTATTTATCTTTTAATTGAAAAAGAGAAATTTTTTGCACTTAGTAAAAAAATGACTTATGCGATATTTCCTAAGAGAATTGCAGAAAAAACAATTGAACTAACTCATAGAAGTAATGATACATTTGGTAAGTTCTTAAGTGGAAAGATATTAGATTCATTAATAATTGGTGTACTAACTTTTGTTATATTAACAATAGTTAAGATGCCATATACTTTATTAATATCTGTAATTATAGGTATAACAAATATAATTCCATTCTTTGGACCGTTTATTGGTGCAATACCATCAGTTATAATAGTTTTATTTGTTTCACCAATTAAAGCGTTATGGCTTATAATAATTATATTTATAATACAACAAATTGATGGAAATATTATAGGTCCTAAGATACTTGGAGATTCTATAGGAATATCAGCTTTTTGGATATTATTTTCAATATTAGTTGCAGGAAAATTCTTAGGATTAGTTGGAATGGTTATAGGTGTTCCATTATTTGCAGTTGTATACTCTGTAATTAAAGAGATTGTAGAGGATAAGTTACAAAAAAAGGGGATGGAAACTAATACAAAAGACTATATGTAATTTATAAATATTATAAGCAGTTAAATAGTTAGTGGTTTTAATCTATGGATAGGGGACTTTTTCATTATTTGAAAAAGTCCTTTTAATATTAATCTATAAAAATACTATAAATTTTTTATTAAAAGTTTTGAATACTAATTTATTAAGTTTTTCAAAATTAAGACTTAATAAATTAATGAGTTATACATTTAAAATAGTAATTTTAGTATCTTTGAGAATTATTTTTATATAGCTATTAATTATTTTACAATAAAATATAATAGTCATAGACAGTTAGCCAATATGATATAAAAATTATAAATATTTACAATTGAGAAAAGATATGATATATTGTGATAAGAATATATAGTTAGGAGTGGTATCAGATGAAAAGGATTTTTATAAAAATAATAGATAAATATTATAAAGAATATACTGCTCTAAAATATTATGATATTTGAATGATTAACATATATTATGATGGTATGTACCTTGAGCAGGAAAATATGTATTTTCTATGCTAAGGTATTTTTTTATACTCAAATTTAAGACTTTAACATAGAGTTGTTAAAATATATTTTATATAAATAATCTTTTATAGAGTATAATCATTTTTAAAATAATAAAATATAAATGTTATTATCTCTTAAATATAAAAAAATTCTACTTTAAATTTATAAAACTTAACAATAGGAGGAGATGAGATTTAATGAAACTAATTTTAAAGTATTTAAAAAACTATAGGTTACTGCTCATGATAAATGTAATATCTGTATTTGGTTTTGCATTAGTTGAACTTGGAATACCGACAATAATGGCAAAGATAATTGATATAGGGATAGTAGATAATAATATACCATATATAAGAAAAATGGGAGTTATTATTGTAGCTATTTCTATAATAGGTTCTATAGGGACAATAATTCTTGGATATTGTTCATCAAAGATATCAACAAGTATAACAAGAGATATAAGAAATGATATATTTGAAAAGGCACAAGAATTTTCTCATAGCGAGTATGATAAGTTTGGTATATCTTCAATGATTACTAGAACTACAAATGATGCTTTTCAGTTACAACAATTCGTAAACACTGTCCTAAGAACTGCATTTATAACGCCAGTTATGTTTACTATCAGTTTAATAATGATAATAAAAACAAGTTTACCACTATCTTTAGTTTTAGCTGTAACAATTCCATTTATAGTTGCTGGAGTTGTAATTATAGCTAAAGTTTCTCATCCAATGTCGAAGAGTCAACAAAAAGGATTAGATAAATTAAATCGTATATCTAGAGAAAATCTTACAGGTATAAGAGTAATAAGAGCTTTTGGAAATGATGATCATGAGACTGAAAGATTTAGAGATACAAATGAGAGTTATGCAACTATTTCTAAAAAGCTTAATAAACTTATGTCAATTACTCAACCTACTTTCTTTTTCTTACTAAACTTAGCTATAATAGCAATCTTTTGGATTTCTAGTAAGATGATAAATTCAGGTTCATTGGAAGTTGGTCAATTAGTAGCATTTATAGAATATTTATTCCATGCAATGTTTTCAATTATGCTATTTTCATTAGTTTTTGTAATGTATCCAAGAGCCGAAGTTTCAGCAAATAGAATACAGGAATTATTAGATGAAGAGCCTTTAATAAAGAATCCTAAAAATGGGGTAGTAGATACAGCAGAGGAAGGATATATAGAGGTTAATAATGTTACATTCACATATCCATATGGTGAAGAACCAGTACTTAAGAATATATCTTTTACTGCAAGGAAAGGTCAAACAGTAGCCTTTATAGGAAGTACAGGAAGTGGTAAAAGTACACTGATTAACCTAATACCAAGATTTTATGATGTTACAGAAGGTAGTATAAAAATAGACGGAGTAGATATAAGAGACTATGATCTGAAAGCTTTAAGAAAAAAGATAGGATTTATTCCACAAAAAACCTTACTATTTACGGGAAGTATAGGTCAAAATATAAAGTTTGGTAAAAGAGATGCAAATACAGGAGAACTTGAACATTCAGCTAAAGTAGCTCAAGCTTATGAGTTTATATCAAAAAAGCCTCATAAATTTGATGAAGAAATTAGTGAAGGGGGATCTAATGTATCTGGTGGACAAAAACAAAGATTATCTATAGCAAGGGCTGTAGTTAGAAAACCTGAAATATATATATTTGATGATAGTTTTTCAGCATTAGATTTTAAGACTGATGCAGTTTTAAGAGCTAAATTAAAAGAAGAAACTCAAGATTCTATAGTTTTAATAGTAGCACAAAGAATTAGTTCAATTTTAGATGCAGATAAAATTATAGTATTAAATGAGGGGGAAGTTGTAGGAGAAGGGACTCATAAGGAATTACTTAAAGATTGTGAGATTTACTATGAAATAGCTACATCCCAGCTTACAAAGGAGGAATTAGAAAATGAGTAGAGTTAAGAAATTAAAAACAACTTTTAAAAATATTTCTCCATATGTAAAACCATATAGAATAGGATTTATAGCCTCTATACTATTTATAGTAGGAGCAGCAATTATAAGTGCAATTTCACCAAAAGTAGAAGGTCTTATTATAACTCAGCTTACTAAAGATGTAATAGAAATTGCAAAAGGTATAGCAGGTGTTACTGTAAACTTTAGTTATATTACTAAGATACTTATAATACTTGCTTGCCTTTATACAACTTATACTGTATTAACTTATGCGGCAAACTTTTTATTAACAAATGCAATTCAAAACACAATGAGAGATTTAAGAAATGCAGTACAAAATAAAATTAGGAAACTTCCTATAAGTTATTTTGATAGCAATAGTTATGGAGATGTTTTAAGTCGTATATCTAATGATGTTGATACAATTTCTAATGCACTTCAACAAAGTTTTAGCCAAGTAATTAATTCAATATTAGCTGTAACTTTAGCAATTGCAATGATGTTTACAATCAATGTTACAATGGCCATTTTAGCAATACTTATAATACCACTTAGTTATTTTGTTTCAAGATTTATTGTAGGTAAATCACAAAAGTTATTTGAAAGACAACAAAATGCTTTAGGAAAATTAAATGGTGCAGTTCAAGAAATGTATACAGGGTTTAATGAAATAAAGCTATATGGTAAGCAAGATGATGCAGTAGCTGAATTTAAAGAAATAAATGAAGAACTTTGTACTAATGGATTTAAGGCTCAATTTGTATCAGGTATGATGTCGCCTTTAGTTTCATTAGTAACTTATTTAGGTATAGCTGTAATGGCATTTATAGGACCTATATATGCAATAAGAGGGATAATAACAGTAGGTAATCTACAAGCATTTATTCGTTATATATGGCAAATAAATCAACCTCTTTCTCAAATAACTCAATTATCTTCAGCTATACAATCAGCTTTTGCAGCGGTAGAGCGTGTATTTGAAATATTAAATGAAAATGAAGAGACACCTGATCCAGTAAATCCAGTAAAGATTAAGAAGTTACGTGGAGATGTTACATTTGAGCATGTTAAATTTGGTTATAGTAATGATAAGATATTAATAAATGATTTAAATGCAGAAGTAAAGAGTGGTCAGATGGTTGCAATAGTTGGACCAACGGGTGCAGGTAAAACTACATTAATAAATTTACTTATGAGATTCTATGATATTAAAGGTGGTTCAATTAAGATAGATGGAGTGGATACTAGAGATATGAAACGTGAAGATTTACGTTCAATGTTTGGTATGGTACTTCAAGATACATGGTTATTTAATGGAACAATACATGATAATATAGAGTATGGTAGATTTGGAGCAACAAAAGAAGAGATAGTAAATGCTGCTAAGATAGCAAATGTACATCATTTTATTAAAACTCTTCCAGATGGATATAATATGTTCTTAAATGAAGAGGCATCTAATATATCACAGGGAGAAAAGCAGCTTTTAACTATAGCAAGGGCTATAATATCAGATCCATCAATTTTAATATTAGATGAAGCAACAAGTTCTGTTGATACAAGACTCGAACAATTACTTCAGAAGGCAATGCAAAATATAATGAAGGGTAGAACAAGTTTTGTTATAGCACATAGACTTTCAACAATACGTAATGCTGATTTAATATTAGTTATGAACGAAGGAAATATTATAGAGCAAGGAAATCATGAGGAACTTATGGCAAAGGGAGGATTTTATGAAAAACTTTATAATAGCCAGTTTGCTAGTAAAGAAGTAAATTAAGTTTAAAGATAAAAATATAATTAAAGCACATATCAATTTTGGTATGTGTTTTAATTTTTTTATAGATGAATAGAAGAAAAAGATACTATATAATAGATTACAAAGAATTATTTCTATTTTATGGTATAATTAAAATAATTTATTTTGCTATGGAAGGTGGTACTATGTCTAATTCTCTAAATACAAAGGAAGCATTAGCCAAATCATTAAAAAAATTAATGATGAAAACTGAGTTAAATAAAATATCTATAAAAAATATAGTAGATGACTGCGGAGTTAACAGGCAGACATTTTATTATCATTTTATAGATATATATGATTTGCTTGAATGGATTTATAAAACAGAAGCAATTGAAAGTATATCAGAATGTAAAAGTTATGAGACTTGGACTGAAGGATTTTATAAAATATTTGTTTATATAGAAAATAATAAAGAGTTTTGTATGAATTCATTAAATTCTTTAGGAAGAAATCATCTAGATAACTATATATATTCAGTAACTAATGATTTAATAATAGGTGTTATAAATGAGATATCAGAAGGAATGATTGTAGAAGATTCTGATAAGCAATTTATTGCATATTTTTATACTGTAGCTTTTACAGGACTTGTTGTAAAGTGGATGTATAATGGGATGAAAGAAAGGCCAGCAAAAATAATTGAGAATTTAAGCGAGTTAATTGAAGGAAATTTCTTAAGGGCATTGGAGAGGTATTCTAAAAAATAAAATTGTAGTTAATAAAAGAGTACTACTGAGGTTAAGAAGAGTAATAAAATTATTATTCTTCTTATTGTTTAGTAATTAGAGAAAAAGCAATGAAAAAGTCAAGTTGAATGTATTTATTGACATAATTGTATCGCTGTGATAAAATAAAAATTTTAAATGTGTTGAAAGTGTGTTATAATATAAATATAGAGTTGAAGGGAGGAATTAGTTGTTTAATATAGGAGACAAAATTGTTTATCCAAGTCAAGGTGTTGGAATAATAGATTTTATTGAAACAAAAGAATTTAAAGGTGAAATGAAGAAGTATTATAGAATACATCTTTTGAATAACAAAATGAAGTTAATGTTACCATTTAGTAGGGTAGAACCATCAAATATAAGATTAGTTAGTGATATTAAAACAATGGATTATAATTTGAAAAATATGGATAAGTTTATAACTAAAGATAAGGATGAAATAAATTCTAATTTTAAAGAAAGATTAGCTAGCAACTCTATAAAAATAAAATCAGGATCGCTGTCAGATTATTTCGATGTTATATGTAGTCTTAGTCAAATTAATTCTAAACATCCTCTAAATACTAGTGAAAAGCAGATGTTAACTAGTACAAAGAAAATTCTAATTGAAGAAATATGCCAATCTAAAAGTTTATCAAATGAAGAAGCTACTAAGTTATTGGAGCTTTCTATAGTCTTTTAATTCATAATAATATTATAAAATATTTTAGTATGACTTATAAAATAAGCTAAGTAAAAAGAAAATTTTTGATATGAGTATTTAACTTTATATAAAAAGGAGTGATTAATTGGGAAATTTAATAAAGATAAACATGTATGTAGAAAGAAAAGATTCTAAAGATATAGACATAGTTTTATTAAAGAAAAACTTTCTTGCCTACGATAAGTGGTTAGAAAAAATGAATAAAGCAGATATTATTGAAAACTATAAAATATTCTTAACTACAATATCTTAGTATAGAATAAATAAGGCAGAGTCTAAAGACTTTGCCTTATTTTAAATTTAGTGATAACTTTATAAGTATAATAAATGTAATTTGGAGGGCTATAAGATGAAGATAATGATTATAAATGGACCTAATATAAATATGATTGGAGTCAGGGAAAAGGGTGTATATGGTACAAGGAGCTTTAAAGAAATTTGTAATTATATAAAATCAGAAGGAGAAAGACGAGGACATGATATAACACTTCTTCAAAGTAATTGTGAAGGAGCTATAATAGATTATTTGCAGAAGGCATACTTTGAAAAGTATGATGGCGTGGTTATAAATCCAGGAGCATATACGCATTATAGCTATGCCATACATGACGCTATAAAAGGAAATACAGGAATCCCAACTGTTGAAGTACATCTTTCAAATGTTCATGCAAGAGAAGAGTTTAGAAAAGAATCAAAGACTGCACCAGCTTGTATTGGACAAATTTCTGGATTTGGAGAAAAAGGATATATACTAGCAATTGAAGCATTAGAAGATTATAAGGAAAAAAATATTTAATTTAGTTAAAATAATATAAAATTGTGTAGTATATCTTATATTGAGATAAGAAAATATAAGTATAATTATAAACCTTGAGTGTAATTATTTAAATTTACATTTAAGGTTTATTATTTTTGTACAAACATAAATATTTAAAAAGTATTATATAATCTATTTAATGAAATAATAAATTTAGGTTTTATTATAAATAAGTAAGTGTTCTATATGGAGTTAGATACATTAAAGTTTGATGGGAATTATAAAGAACTAAAATAATCATAAGAGGTGAGAGTAAAATAAAAAGAGAAGTTAGATAATGAATATAATGTACTGCTAAGAGATATAAAAAAGCTTAAAGATGAGAATGCTAAGAATTTAAACAACTAATTTTCAATATAATACTATTATATAAAATTTAATTTAAAGGTTAAAAATGAGTTGAAATGATAAAATTAACTTTAAATTTTTGATAAATTATAATACAATTATATTATAATTTGAAATATTCAGTAAAGTTGATTAAGTTTAATAGAACAAAATATCTATTTATATAATTAAATTTTACTTGTATATAAATATATTTTGGAGGTGGTAGATTTGATAAACTTGATGATCATTTGCGCTTTGATTCTACTAGTAAGTGTAACCTCTACTAAGATTTTATACAAATTTGGGGTACCTATTCTTTTAATTTTCATCATATTTGGAATGTTATTTGGCTCAGATGGAATTATAGGAATATATTTTGACAATTACGAATTAACAAGTCAATTATGTTCAATTGCATTAATTTTTATAATGTTCTATGGAGGTTTTGGTACCAGTTGGAAGATGGCCAAACCTATCGCAGTACAATCTATATTACTCTCAACAGTAGGAGTTGTTATAACAGCAGGACTTACTGGATTATTTTGCTTCTTAGTCTTTAAGACAACTATATTAGAGGGATTACTTATAGGTTCAGTAATTGCATCTACAGATGCAGCAGCAGTCTTTGCAATTTTGCGTTCTCAAAAGTTAAATTTAAAGGGTTCTTTGGCATCAATTTTAGAAGTTGAAAGTGGTAGTAATGATCCATTTGCATATATGTTAACAATAATCATATTAGGATTAATGGCTGGAAATGGTTATGAATCAATAGTTCCAATGCTTTTAACTCAAGTAATAGTTGGAGTATTATGTGGAGTAATTCTAGCAAAGGGAACTGTATATTTATTAAGACGTGCAAATTTCGAAATAGAAGGATTTTATCCAATATTCGTTACAGCAGTTGCAGTTTTAGCCTATGCTTTAAGTGAATATTTAGGAGGAAATGGATATTTAAGTGTGTATATTGCAGGTATAATAATAGGAAATAAAAAAATACCTCATAAAAAGAGTCTTGTTCATTTCTTTGATGGTATATCATGGATAATGCAAATAATGTTATTCTTTATACTTGGATTATTAGCATTTCCATCACAATTACCGGCGGTTGTATTTAAAGGTGTATCAATATCATTATTTATGATTATAATTGCAAGACCTATTGCTATATTTGGAATATTAAGTTTCTTTAATATGACATTTAAAGAAAAATTATTTATATCATGGGTAGGACTTAGAGGTGCAGCATCTATGGTATTTGCAATTTTTGCTGTAACTTATGGAGTGCCGATAAACAATGATATCTTTCATATAATATTCTTTTTAGCATTATTCTCAGTTGCTGTTCAAGGAACACTTGTACCAACGATAGCGAAAAAACTTGATCTAGTAGATGATGAATCACCTGTTCTAAAAACATTTAATGATTATAAAAGTGAAAAAAGTACAAAGTTATTAGAGATTAAGGTTAAAAAAGATAGTAAATATGCAAATAAGTCAATTATGGATTCAGATATACCAGAAGAAATTTTAATTGTTATGATAAAACGTGATGGTAATGTATTAGTGCCAAAAGGATCTACTATAATAATGGAAGGTGATATAGTAGTTTTAACTGGTGAAAATTTAGAACAACTTAATGATTTACTTGCTAATTAATAAAAGGACTAGTGCAATCTAGTCCTTTAAATTTTATTAATATTCAATTTATTTATTCATTCCTGTAAAGATCAAAATAGAATCTCTTAAAAATTCTGCAAGACCATCTTGGTCTTTATCATAATAAGCTTTAAATCTTTCATCATCAACATACATTTGTGCAAGTCCTGCATGAGCTTCTTTACTATATTTAGGCCAAGTATATAATAACCATTCTTTATGCATATTAGCTACTTTTTGAGCAAGTTCACTTGAAGGGTCATTTGTTTTAAATGCATCTAGAAGAGTTTTATTTATCTCCTCTGAAAGAGAAGTAAACTTATTATATTGTTCTTCACTCATATTAGCAAATAGTTTATTTGATTTATCTATTGTATCATTACCATATTTTTCTCTGATTTCTTTTCCGTAATTTCTTTCATTTTCATCTATCAATTTTTGTTTAAAACCTTTAAATTTTTCTTTATTAGCCATTTTTATATCTCCTTTTACTGAAGCAATAGTTTGCTCAACGTTTGTTATAAGCAAGTCTAATTGCTTTCTTTTTTCAAGAAGTTTTTCATGGTGAACTTTAAGGGATTTTAATTTATTAAATGAAGGATCTTTTAATATTTTACTTATATCATTTAAGCCTACTCCAAGTTCTTTATAAAAAAGAATTTGCTGAAGAATATCAATTTCTTCCTCACCATAAATTCTATATCCAGATGAATTAATTCTTGCCGGCTTAAGAATTCCAATTTCATCATAGTATCTTAAAGTTCTAGTACTAACTCCTGCTAATTTGCTTAGTTTTTGCACTGTATACTCCATCTTTTCACCTCCTGATAAGATAACTATATACCTTTACGTAGCGTTAATGTCAACACTATAAATAAAAAATAATTTTTAATTTAAGAAATAAATATTAAAAAGGTATATATGTAAAATCTTATTATTAACAACACTTTATATTTAATTTTATTAATAATTAATATATAACTATATACTTATAATATATATAACATAATAATATTTTACTTTTAAAAAACTTTATGTATAATCTGAAAATGAGAATATAAATAGAGGAGATATATAATTGAACAAAATAAGAAAAATAGTTCCAGGAATAATCGTTTGTATAATTATTGGAATAATATCAGAAGTACTTGGAAAGAATTTTACTACAATTGGAGCTGCAACATTTGCAATATTCATTGGAATAGTAGTTGGAAATACGATTTTTCATAACGATAAGTACGAGCATGGAACAAAATTTGCAGAAAAAGATTTATTAAATTATTCTATAGTACTTATGGGAGCAAATATAAATTTAACTGAAATATTGAGTTTAGGATTTAGTGGATTAATTTTTATAATTATACAGATGACCTTAACAATATTTATAGTATATTTTATTGGCAGAAGGCTTCGGTTTAATAAAAAGTATTGTCTTCTTATGGCATCAGGTAATGCTGTATGTGGATCTTCTGCCATAGCAGCTACAGCACCAGTGATTGAAGCAGATGATTCAGACAAAGTTATATCAATAACTATAGTAAATATAATTGGTACAATATTAATGATAACTTTACCATTAATAACAGCAGAATTATATGCAAATGACACACTTCAAACTTCAGCTATTATTGGAGGAACATTGCAATCAGTAGGACAAGTTATTGGTTCAGCTAAATTTGTTGGAGATAGTGTTGTAGGATTAGCTACAGTATTTAAAATAATTAGAATTATATTACTTGTAGTAGTTGTATTGGTTTATGAAAAGATACATATTTCAGAATATAATAAAAATATAAAAGATAATCAAAATAAAAATATTGAGATTAATAAAAATAATAAAAAGATTAATATACCTTGGTTTATAACAGGATTTTTTATAGTTTGTATTCTTTATACAATAGGAATAGTACCAGATTTCTTGTCAAAATTATTCAAATGGATAAGTAGTAATTTTGAGATTATAGCCTTAGCTGGTATAGGGATGAGAGTAAAGATAAGAGACCTTGTAAAAGAAGGACCAAAAGCATTACTATATGGATTATTAGTAGGAGCATGCCAAGTTATATTTGCAATAATATTAATTAGAATATTATTATAAATACAATAATATTTATAAAATGAGAAAGTAGAAAACTTTTAAATTAGTTTTCTACTTTTTGCTATATAAGGAGGAAGATTTTAAATAGTAAAGATTAAAACCAATAATATAAATAGAATTACATCACAATAGATTTACTTCATAAGTACTATAGAAATATATAGCTTTTTAGTACTTTAAAGAGGTTTAAGGGGGTTAATTATGAGAAAATTTATAATTGATACTGATACTGCAACGGATGATGTTGTTGCTATAATTGCAGCATTAAGAGCAAAAAATGTAGAAGTTTTAGCACTTACTGTTGTTGCTGGAAATGTAGAATTAAAGCAAGCAGTTCAAAATTCATTAATTTCAGTACAAGTTGCAAACACATATAGACCGTCTGTATATATAGGAATGGCAGAACCACTTTGTAGAAAGCTTGTCAAAGCAAAAAATGTTCATGGAGAAGATGGAATGGGGAATATGCATTTATTTCCTTCAAAATTGAAACCGGAGAAAGAACATGCAGTATGCGCTTTAATAAGATTGATAGAGGAAAATCCGTATGAAATAGAGCTTATATCACTAGGACCGCTTACTAATGTAGCCATGGCGTGTTTAAGAGCTCCAAGTACAATGAAGAAACTTAAATCAATTACATTAATGGTTGGAACAGGACCCAATACACCAGGTAATACTACAGAAACAGCAGAATTTAATGCATATGTTGATGCTGAATCATTAAGCATAGTATTAGATTTAAATGTACCTAAGTTTTTAGTAGGTTTAGATGTTATTACAAGAGATGCATTTGTTGGAAAAGATAGTCTTAAACATTTAAAAGAAAGTGACTTCTTTACAACAAAATTTATATTAAGAATTACAAAGTCTATTAAAAAGTTTTATGAAAGTATTGGGGAAGAGGTATTTGAGCTAGCAGACCCTACAGCCATGGCAGCAACAATATGGCCAGATATTGTAGAAAAGACAGAAGAGGCATATGTAACAGTTGAAACTAATAATAAAGAAAATTATGGAGAGATGTTTTATAATATAAAGAAAAATGGAGAACCATATAATGCAATAATATGTAGTAAAATACATAGGGAGAAGTACAGAAAGCACATGATAGATGTAATTTTTAATGATGGATGCTTAGAATAACATAGTAACACATTAATAAAGAATTTAACAAGATAACATCTATATTTTGAAGGTAGACAAATCAGAGTAAAAAGGTTATAATTGATAATAATTATCAATTAAGGAGGGGATGATATGAGTAATGTAGCAATGGCATTTTTACTAACACTAATTGCAGGATTAGCAACAGGAATAGGAAGCCTTATAGCATTCTTTGCTAAAAAGACTAATACAAAGTTTCTTTGTGTAAGTTTAGGATTTTCAGCAGGAGTTATGATATATGTTTCCATGGTAGAAATATTTCAAGGAGCTAAAGAGTCATTAATTAGTGTAATGGGAGTTAAAAATGGAAATATAATAACTGTAGTTTCATTCTTTGTAGGAATAGCAATTATAGCAATTATAGATAAGCTTGTTCCAAAGGAGGAAAATCCCCATGAAGTGAAGTCAATTGAAGATATTAATAGTAATGGTACTTACAATAAATCAAAACAAGATAAAATGTTATTAAGGACTGGACTAGTTACTGCTTTAGCAATTGGGATACACAACTTTCCAGAAGGACTTGCAACATTTGTGTCAGCACTAGATGATGTAAGTCTTGCGATACCAATAACTGTAGCTATAGCTATTCATAATATTCCAGAAGGTATATCAGTTTCAGTTCCTATTTATTATGCAACTGGAGATAGAAAAAAAGCTTTTATATATTCATTTTTATCAGGAATATCAGAGCCTATAGGAGCTATCGTTGGATATGTATTACTTAGAAATATTTTTAATGATGTAACTTTAGGAGTTTTACTTGCAGCAGTTGCTGGAATTATGGTATTTATATCAATTGATGAACTTCTTCCAACAGCTAGAAAGTATGGAGAACACCATTTATCAATATACGGCTTAGTAGCTGGTATGGCAGTTATGGCAATAAGTTTAATTTTATTTATATAAAAATTTATTCTTTATAAATAAAAAAGAATTTTATAAAAGAGTATCTAATAACATAGATACTCTTTATTATATTTTAAAGTTTTCTTAAAACTAACAATTCATTAAAAGAAATGTACTATACTACTATGATATAATAAATTTTATACAAAAGAAGAAGGATTTTGTATAAGAGAAGAGGTTGTATAGGGTTAATAAAATCTCGGAGGTGATAAATAAGTTATGGAAAATTGGAAAAGAAATTTAATAATTTGTTGGTTTGGAACATTTATAACAATGATTGGAATGAGCCAGATAGCACCGATTTTACCTATATACATAAAAAAACTTGGGGTAAGTAATGTTACTATGATCGAACAGTTATCAGGTATAGCTTTTGGTATTACGTTTATAGTATCAGGGATATTTTCGCCAATTTGGGGTAAGCTTGCTGACAAATTTGGACGAAAGCCTATGCTTTTAAGAGCAAGTCTTGGAATGGCCATTGTAGTCTTACTTATGGGCTTTGTACATAATGTATATATTCTTATAGTTCTTAGACTTTTACAAGGTACTATATCTGGGTATAGCACTGCCTGTACAACACTTATTGCAACACAAACTGATAAAAAGCATGCAGGAACTGCACTAGGAACTTTATCAACTGCTGGTGTTGCAGGTTCATTACTAGGACCAATGATAGGAGGTTATTTAGAAGGAATAGCAGGAATAAGAAGTGTGTTCTTTATAACAGGAATACTATTATCAATAGTATTTGTACTTACTTTGGTTTTGGTAAAAGAAGATTTTCATCCTTCAGAAGATCATACTCTTAAATTTAGAGAGGTGTGGAATATTATTCCTAATAAAAAATTAATGCTTTCTATGTTTGTAACATCATTTGTGTTGCAGCTAGCCTTTTATTCAATAGAGCCTATTATAACTGTATATGTAACAGACCTATCTAAAAATGCTAATAATGTTGCATTTATTTCTGGTATGGTATTTTCAACGTCAGGACTTGCAAACATTCTAGCAGCAAGGAAACTCGGTAGATTATCCGATAGGATTGGTGCACATAAAGTTATGCTAGTAGCTCTTATATTTGCTGGAATAATATTTATACCACAAGCATTTGTTAAAAATCCATGGCAGCTTATGGGATTAAGATTTTTCTTAGGATTATCAGCTGCAGGACTTACTCCATCAATAAATGCAATAATTAAAAGAATAACACCAGATCAGATTGTCGGAAGAACTTTTGGATTTAATATGTCTGCACAGTATTTTGGAACTTTCGGAGGTTCTGTCTTAGGGGGACAAATAGCTGCTTGCTTTGGGATTAAGTATATATTTTTTATTACAAGTAGCTTATTATTACTAAATGCGCTTTGGGTATATAAATTAGTTTATAAAAAATTACAAAGGGAAAAATATCTTGAAAATATGATGTAGTTGTAGTAAATTAAAATTAAATAAATAAAAATAAATCCACTATGTGGTAGAGGTTCGAGACCATCCCTCTATAAAAAACTAGGCAAACATGACTTTAATAGGTTGCACGGTCTTTTCGTGCAACCTTTTTTAGTTTTATTTTAACGCCTTAAGAGAGTCTTAAGGTGTTTTTAATGCAATTAACTATATAAAAGGAGAGATTTTTATGGATAAAAGAAAGGTAATAATAGATTGTGATCCAGGCATAGATGATTCACTAGCTATTATGTTAGCACTAAATTCAGAGGAATTAGATGTTTTAGGTATTACAATTGTATCTGGAAATGTACATGGAGAAAAGGGAGCAAAGAATGCATTAAAGATACTAAAAAAACTTGATAGATTAGACGTAAATGTGTACATAGGAGAGGTAGACCCAATAAAAAGAGAACTGATTACAGCAGAAGATACTCATGGGGAAGATGGTCTTGGGGAGACATTCTTAGAAGAAGTGACAGAAGTATCATATAAAGAAGGGGCTGTAGATTTCATAATTGATTCATTAAAAAGTGAAGAACATATATCAATAATTGCATTAGGACCACTTACTAATATAGCAAAAACTATTGATAAAGATAAAGAAGCAATAAAGAGTTTAAAAGAACTGGTTCTTATGGGGGGAGCTTTTAAAAGTCATGGAAATTGCTCACAAGTTGCAGAATTTAATTTCTGGGTAGACCCACATGCTGCAGAAAAAGTTTTTAGTGAATTAAATAAAAGTATAACAATGGTTGGACTAGATGTAACAAGAGAAGTAGTATTAACTCCAAACTATATTGAAATGATAAAGCAATTTAATGAACCTTTAGGAGATTTAATTGTTGATATAACTAGATTTTATGTGGATTTTCACTGGATGCAAGAGAGAACACTTGGTTGTGTTATAAATGATCCTCTTGCAGTTGCATACTTTATAGATAGAAGCCTGTGTACTGGAGAAGAGTATTATGTAGATGTAGTTACTGAAGGTAAGGCTATAGGTATGAGTTTAGTTGATGAAGGGAATTTCTATGGAAAGAATCCAAACTGCTTGGTTTTAAGAGAAGTAGATTCTAAAAAATTCATGAGAATGTTTTTAGGTAGATTATTTAAAGATCATATAAAAGATATAGATATCATTTTAAATTCTGATAAATATAGTTATTAATATTTTAAATAATAGATGAAATAAGATATATAGTAAGAAAGAGGAGGATAAGAAATGAAAAAAATTAATGTAAGCATGATTGTATTTATGGCATTATGTATAGTTATAAATATTTTAGGAGGTTTTATTGCACTATCATTAAAGTTACAAGTATACATAGATACAATAGGAACAATTATGTCGGCAGTAACTTTAGGACCTTTATGCGGAGGGATAGTTGGAATATTAACATCTATAGTTAATGGTGCAACATTTGATCCAATATCATTTTTTTTTATACCGGTACAGTTAGTTGTAGGAGTAAGTACAGGGCTATTATTTAGAAGCGATAAGTTTAATGGAATAAAATCTATTTTATCTATAATATTAATTACAGTCCTAGGATCAATTACAGCTTCTGTTATTGCTGCAATAGTATTTGATGGAGTAACTTCATCTGGATCAAGTATATTAGTTGCAGTTCTAAAGAACTCAGGAGTTAATATAATAACATCAGTATTTTCTACACAAATATTTACTGATTTATTAGACAAAGGAGTTAGCTTTTTTGTGGTATTTACTATATTAAAGGCAATGCCTAATAGTATTAAGCTAAATTTATGTAGAGAGAGTTAATAAAAAAACTACTATACAGTTTTGCATAGTAGTTTTTTATTTATCATATTTAAGAGTATAATATTTTTCTTATTCAGTATGAACCTTTATTACATTTTCAGCATTATATAAGAAAA
Organism: Clostridium perfringens; assembly: GCA_040144665.1. Classification (GTDB taxonomy): domain Bacteria; phylum Bacillota; class Clostridia; order Clostridiales; family Clostridiaceae; genus Clostridium; species Clostridium perfringens_A. The sequence continues at coordinate 11,133 of JBBVGE010000641.1, read as the reverse complement.
TTTTTGTTAATTAAAAGAGGAGTTATTGACTTTAACGTTGAAGTAAGTATAATAAAAATAAAATTTTCATTAGCAATAAGCAAATAGAAAGGTGATAAAAATGATAAGACAAGCAAAAAAAGAGGATGTAAAGCAAGTTGTACCATTGCTACTAAATGCAATGTATGATATAGCCTTTATGTTAACTGGGGGAAAAACAGAAGATGAGGTAGTTGAAAATTTAGAATATCTATTTAAAAAAAGTGGTAATCGGCTAAGTTTTGAAAATACACTTGTAAAAGAAGTAAATGGAAAGTTTGCAGGGGTAATGGTTTGCTATCATGGAATGGATGCTAAAAAGTTAGATAATCCGATTATTTGTAACTTGAGAGAAAATACAGGTAAAGAAATCCATTTCTTTGATAGAGAAGCAGAGGACGATGAATTCTATATAGACACCTTATCAGTTTCAGAGAAATTTAGAGGAAAAGGGCTTGGAACAGACCTTATTAAAGGGGCAGAAAAAATAAGTAAGGAAAGAGGATATAAAAAGACTTCTATAAATGTAGATGTAGAAAATGTACGTGCATACAATCTTTATAGTAAATTGGGTTATAGAGTTGATAAGGAGATTTTAATAAATAATCATAAATATTTTCATATGATAAAGAAGATACATTAATTTGATTAATATAAATATTTAATAGACACTAACTTTAACAGAAGTTAGTGTCTTATTTTTATAAACTTTAATTAATAAATAAACTTTATAATATAGAATTTATATTAATAGGAAAAGCTTTATAGTTTATTGATAAAAAATTAAAATAATAATAAATAATAATAAACAATATGATATAATAAAAATATTAATAAAATGAAACTAAAAAATATAGAGTTAATATTATATATGTATAAATTATTAATAATAGCAAAATAGTAAGTAGGCAGGAGAGATTAATATGATAAAACTGATTGCAACAGATATGGATGGCACTTTACTAAATGAGAAAGGACAACTACCAAAAGAATTTTTTAATATTTTAAATAAGTTAATTGAAAAGAATATAAAGTTTGTTGTTGCTAGTGGACGTTCTTATGTTAACCTTAAGGAAACATTTAAAGAGATGGAAGATAAACTTTATTACATATGTGATAATGGAGCTTTTGTAGTAGAAGATAGCGAAATATCAAGTGTTGAGATTATTGATAAAGAACAAGTAAATAATATAATCAAAGTTTGTTCAGATGTAAAAGATATACAACTAGTTTTATGTGGTAGAAGGGGTGCTTATCAATTAGAGTGTTCTGATGAATTCAATAAAGAAATAGATAAATATTATAATAAAAAATATATAGTTGATGATTTATATAATATTGACGATGATATATTTAAAATAGCTATTTGTGATTTAGAAAATTCAGCTGAGAATTCTTATAAAATTTTAGAACCAAAGTTTGGGGAGAATCTTAGTGTAGTAGTATCAGGAGCTATTTGGTTAGATATAATGAATCAAAATATAAATAAGGGTAATGCTTTAGAAAAAATTCAAAATGACTTTAATATATCTAGAGATGAAACTATGGTATTTGGAGATTTTTATAATGATGTAGAAATGTTAAAAAAGGCTCATTATAGTTTTGTTATGGAAAATGCTAATGAAGATATGAAACAATACGGAAACTTTATAGCTAAAAGTAATTTAGACAATGGGGTTATGGAAGCTATTAAAGAATATGTATTAAAAGAAGATATATAATAAAATATATAATAATTATTATTAAATCATATCTTTTATCTCATAAAAATTGTATAATAAAATAAATAACAATAATAGAAGTGAGGGATATATTAAAATGAAGTTTGAATTAACTATAAATGAATTAGGAAAATTACTTAAGAAGTTAGGTGATGAATATAAATTAGAACTAATGACTAAAATGGAATTAAGCGGTGGCTGGATGACTATGCATGGAGAAGCTACAGTAGAGAGTATTCCTGCTGAAAGTGTTGGTTGTAAAAGTAAGAGCAACAATATAATAAGTATAAGAGTTAAGTCAAATGATAGTGAACATGGTACATCATTAAAGCTTACAGGAGCTAAAAATTTAAAGTTTAAGATTGATGTTGCATCAACAAGATATAAGGAATTAGCACCGGGTAAATTAACTCTTAATCAAATAAAAGTCAATGATGAAGAATGTAAATTAAGAATAGATGAAAATATTATATTTAAGATTCCAGGAACAGTAGAAGAAGTTGTAAATATTATAGAAAATTAAAATAGAGGCGTTTAATCGCCTCTATTTTTTGTTAAATATAATATATAAATTATTTAATCTTAATTTTATCCATATTTTCTTGAACGTTTACTAGTGCTTCACCAAATCTTTGGAAATGAACAACCTCTCTTTGTCTTAAGAATTTTAAAATTTCTTTTATTTCGTAGTCATCTGTTAAGTTTATTAACCATTCATAAGTTGCCCTAGCTTTTTCTTCTGCTGCCATATCTTCGTGAAGATCAGCAATGACATCGTCTTTATTTTGAATATAAGTAGCTGTCCATGGATTTCCTGTAGCATCTGTATAAAATAAACCTCTTCCATGATCAGTATAGTGACCACCAAGACCAGCTTTCTTTAGTTCATCAACTGTAGCATTTTCCATTAATTGATATACCATAGTTCCTATCATTTCAACGTGTGCCATTTCTTCAGTTCCTATATCAGTTAGTAATGCTTTAGATTTACCTGTAGGCATTGTGAAACGTTGATTTAAATATCTTAAAGCTGCACTTAATTCTCCATCTGGTCCCCCATATTGAGATATAAGAAATTTCGCCATTTGAAGATCTTTAGATTTTAGATTTATTGGATATTCTAATGTTTTTACGTAATACCACATAAATTAATAATTCCTCCCTTTTAACAATTTTCCCAAGGCCATGGAGTATCTGTCCAAGCCTTTGGATTTTCTACAAAAGCTGAACCAAAATTAGTAAGTGGTCCATAAAGATTTTCATACTTACATATTAAGCAATTTAAATTACTAGATATTGCAACATAATCTTCTGTAGCTTGCTTATTTTCAGGGAAGTTATCAAGATAAAGGTTTAAGTCAACAGCATAAAATTGATATTTCATAATTTTTTCTAATAATTCTCTTTTAGACATACATATTTACCTCCAATAATTTATTTTCCATGATAAGGTTTATAAAGGTCTTTAAATATAGTACCTTTTTTAAAAGCTGAGTTTATTGTGAATAAATTTTCGTATACTTGAGGTAATACATATGCTTTTGCATAATAATCTTTTCTAGAATCACCATTTTCACAACCTGGCATTAATTTATCGTAATCACACATTTAATATTTCCATCCTTTCAATAAAGCTTACTTTATGATTATATTATGGTATTTAAACTCATGATGTGATACAAAAAATAAAAAAATGAAATTTACAAGTATAAATTGTAGTACAAACTTAAATGGTGAATATTAATGTAAAAAAATAGTGATTGAAAATATTTTTTTTGGTAGTATAATCATATTATTAACAAATTATTAGAAGTATAATGGCAAAATAATTTGTATATTTTAAAACTGATAGGGGGAAGAACGGAATGTTAAGGGATTATTATGTAGAATTTCAGAATATTTCACGAATATTTAATGAGTATTGTAAAAATGATAAAGAATGTATTAAAGAGGATAAATATGATATTGTAGATTATTTAAATAGATTAGATATGAAAATAATAAAGGATATTAAGGTTATATTACATATAGGAAAAAATGAATCAAACAATTGTATACATACGCCACTAGAATTATATAAAAGAACAATGACTACATTTGATGTGTTTAAAGGCTGGGGAGATAAAGAATCAGAGGTAGCAAGTATTATAGAAGATACTTTACTTAATGAATATTTTGACAATGGACTAGCAGTTCTAGACATGAAGTAATTAATTATAAAAATAGCTGTGAATAGGTAAGGTTATTTAGAGCTATTTTTATTTTTTTATAAATAAAAATTAATATTGTTACAATATCATATTTAAATACATACTAATATAATAAAAATATTTAAGTAAGGAATATTAATATGTATATGAATCCTATTGAACTCTATAGCTCTTTTGATTATAAAAATTTTAATAATAATATGTTATTATTTGTTAATGAAAATAATATAAAAAGTAGTACAGATTATTTAATAACAACTTCATTAAAAGAAAAATATACTTATATTTTTAAAAAGGTTAATGATAAATGGGTACAACAATATAAATGGACATGTACAGTTGGAAAACCATCTACGCCTACAATAAAAGGATTATTTTATATAACAGGAAGAAAACCAGGATTTGGAACAGAAGAATATAGTGTTAAATATGCTACTAGAATAATGGGAGCATATTATTATCATTCTATCCTTTATGATAAAACTGGTAGTTATATAATAGATGGAAGGCTTGGAATGGCGTTAAGCCATGGATGTATAAGGCTTTTAACTAGTAATGCAAAGTGGATATATGATAATATACCAGACGGAACAACAGTTATAATTGCATAGAGAATTAAATAATAGATAAAAGATTGCTATAATTATGCAATCTTTTATTTTTATGTAGTATAAGGCTAAAAATAGATACAAATAAGCATACTAAGGATATAAAATATTTAAAAGAGGTGTTTTAAATGGAATCAAAAAAAGTAAAGGAACTTAACTCACAATTAGAAGGAGTTATAATGGGAGAAAAAGAATTTATTAAATTAATAGAAAAAGCTAAAGATGAAAAGTTAGTAGAATTATTAAATAACAATATGGATTCTATAAAGAGCCATAAGGAAGTATTAGTTAGTGAAATAAATAGTTTAGATGAAGAGGAAACAAAAGATGAAGGAGCTTTAGGTAAAGTAATTGAATTCTTTAGTGGATTTACTAACATGACAATAGATACAGATAGGAAAGTAGCAAAAGCAGCTTTAAAGGGTATAGAAATGGGTTATACATCTATAAATGATTTAATGATAAAGGATGTAGAGTTAAGTAAAGATTTAAGTAGTAGATTAATAGATATATCTAAGTCATATTCTAAAGGAATTAATTCTATACAAAAATACTTATTTGAATAATTTAAAAGGTCGCAATTTGCGGCTTTTTTATTTTAATGTTATTATTGATATCTTTTATCCACTTATATAAACGTTTTGAGTAGAAATGGAGTTTGTTATGAAATAGTTATACAAACTCTTTAATAGAATTATAAGTGAAATACTTATTTTAAAAGGAGTTATATATTTAATAATTAAAATCATAATTTAATAAATTTATTCATATATTAATTAAATTACTATGATAAAATAAAAAAAACTAAAGATGGAGAGTTGAGGATGAAATATTTAAAGAACAAAAAAAAGAAAACTATAGCCTTAATTGTAACTGGAATAGCAGTAGCTCTTACAGGTGGAATAGCGCTTGAAATATCTAGTAATTTAAAAAAGATTCAAAATGATAAAATTATAGAAGAAGATAAAAAAATATTAGAGGATATAAAGCAAAATAAAATAAAAAGACCAAGTTATAATTATGGATATGAAGAAGATGATGAAGATGGACATAGCCATGGTGTAAACGGAGAAGATCATAGTGGACATAATCATGATTAGAAATATTTATTAATATAACAATGTATATTCAATATAAAAACTGAAAAATTAAATAGTCTATTGTATTTAAATTTTTATTATAATAGATTATTTAAAAAATATTAAGCCTAATACAATTAAAATGTATTAGGTTTTTTATTTTATTATGTAAAGATGTAATAAATTAAAGTTTATATAAGTAATTATAAAGTAGAGGTGATCTAATGGTTAGAAAATTTATTATTATAAGAGGTATTGTACAAGGTGTTGGATTTAGGCCTTTTATATATAAAATAGCTTTAGAGAATGGTCTTTATGGAAGGGTTTATAATACATCAAGGGGAGTTTATATAGATGTAGAAGGAGAAAAAAAAGATATAGATATATTTATTAAAGATATACGAAAAAAGGCTCCTGTATTAAGTGTTATAGAAGATATATATGTAGAAGATAGAGAGGCTATTGGGTATAAAGAATTTAAAATAATTGATAGTGAAGATGAAGCGGGAATAACACTAATATCCCCAGATATAGGAATATGTGATGATTGCATAAATGATATAAAAAATAATATGGAAAATAGAAGATATAATTATCCATTTACTAATTGTACAAATTGTGGACCAAGATTTTCCATAATGAAAAAACTTCCTTATGACAGAAAATTTACTACTATGAATGAATTTAATATGTGTGATGATTGCAAATCGGAGTATGAAAATCCATTAGACAGAAGATTTCATGCAGAGCCTACTTGTTGCAGAAAATGTGGTCCTAATGTTTTTCTTTTAAATAAAAGAGGAAAAGTAGTTAAGTGTGATGATTTTATAGATGAAGTTAGAAAATATATTCTTGAAGGAAAAATAATTGCAATCAAAGGTATAGGTGGATATAACATAGTATGCAATGCGAAGGATAAGGAAAGTATCTTAAAATTAAGGGGGCGGAAAAGTAGAAGAAGTAAGCCACTAGCTGTAATGTTTAAAGATGATAATACCGTGAAAAAATATTGTTATTTAAATGATACAGAATTAAAAGTACTTAAAAGTAATAAAAAGCCTATAGTAATTTTAAAAAAGAAGAATAAATTATTACCACATAATATATCATTTGATAGTCCAAGTATAGGGGCGGTGCTGCCATATAGTCCACTACATTATTTGTTATTTGATGACAAAATAGAAAGCATTGTTTTTACAAGTGGAAATATAAGTGGAAGCCCTATAATATATAAGGATGAAGATGTATTAGTTAAATTAAATAACGTTGTAGATTATTATTTAATTCATAATAGAGAAATTAATATGCCAGTTGATGATTCCGTAGTTAAGGTTATTAATTATAAAGAGCGGGTAATTAGAAATGGACGTGGATATGCACCTTTATCAATAAATAAAGAAAGTAAAGATGAAATACTAGCTTTAGGGGGAGAACTTAAAAATACTTTTGCTATAAGTAGTCAAGGGTATATTTTTTTAAGTCCATACTTAGGTGATATGGATAATGTAGGTGGAATATATAATTTTAATAAAAATATTAATCATATAAAAGAGATATATAATATAAGTCCCAAGGCCATATGTTATGATATGCATCCTAATTACTGGGGTAGTGAATATATAAAAAGTTTATCTTTTAAAAAAATAGGAATATATCATCATCATGCTCACATTGCTAGCTGTATGGGAGAGAATAACATAAAGGATAAAGTTATAGGTATAGCATATGACGGAGCAGGCTTTGGAGATGATGGAACTATATGGGGAGGCGAATTTATAGTATGTGATTATAAAGGGTTTAAAAGGGTTTGCCACATATCTAATTTTAAGCTTCCAGGGGGAGACAAGGCTACGGAAAATCCATGGAGAATAGGAGTAAGTTTGATTTATAAAGCACTAGGGAATGATAAATTTTTATTAGATAAAATATTGGATATTATACCTATGGGTCTAAGAGAGATAAAATTTATATTAGATATATTAGATAAAGATATAAATTCACCTATATGTTCAAGTATAGGAAGGCTATTTGATGGAATTGCGGCGATTTTAGGTTTTACAATGAAAAGAAGTTATGAAGGAGAGGCTGCTATATATCTAGAAAATTTGGCATATAAATTTTTAGAAAATAATAATCTATATAAAGAATATTATAGATATAAAATTATACAAGATGATGGTATGTTAGAAATTGATTTTAAAAGAGTAATAATAGGAATATTAGAGGATATGGATAATAATAAATCCAAAGAGGAGATATCATTAAAATTTCATAATACTGTAGCAGATTTTTCTATAAATGTAGCTATTAAATTAAGAGAGATTTATAAATTAAATAGTATTGCTTTAAGTGGAGGGGTTTTTCAAAATGAAATTTTATTAACTAGAATAAGTACTGGATTAGAAGAGCTTGGGTTTAATGTTATAACTCATAAGAGTATTCCATGCAATGATAGTGGTATATCATATGGGCAATTATTAATTGGAAATGAGCAAATTTAAATGGAGGGTAGTATGTGTGTTGCAATACCTGGACGAGTTATTGAATTATATGAAGATGAAGCCTTAGTAGAGTTTATAGGTAGCAAAAAAATAGTAAATACAGCTTTAATTAAAGATATTAAAGTTGGTGATTATTTGCTTATACATGTAGGCATAGCTATAGAGAAAATAGATGAAGATGAAGGTAAAAAGACAATTAATATTTTTAAAAGTATTATTTCAAAGTTAGAGGAGCCATATGAATAATTTAATTAAAGAAGAGATCGAGTTATGTAAAGATATAATTGAAGAAATAGAAATTAGTGCTAAAGAAAATATAAGCATCATGGAGGTATGCGGCACTCATACAAGAAGTATATATAAGTATGGAATAGATAAAATATTACCTAAAAATATTAAGTTAATATCGGGGCCTGGATGTCCAGTATGTGTTACAGGAGAAAGTTTTATAGAAAATGCAATAGAATTAAGTAGACGAGAAAATATAATAATAGTAACATTTGGAGATATGATAAAGGTGCCTTGTAGCAAAGGTTCACTTAGAATGGAGAAGGCAAAGGGAAGGGATATAAGAATCATAACTTCTCCTATGCAAGTATTAAATATTGCGAAAGATAATAAAGATAAATTAATAGTTTTTTTAGGTGTAGGTTTTGAAACTACAATGCCAGCTATAGCAATTTTATTAAAGAAAATAAAAGAAAATAATATAAATAATTTTTATATACTTCAAGAAGGAAAACAGATGCCTAAAGTAATTGAGGCGTTATTAGAAGACAAAGATATTAAAATAAATGGATTTTTAGTTCCAGGTCATGTTAGTACAGTTATTGGAGTTGAAGATTTTAAAGAATTAGGAGCGAAATATAAAGTTCCTATGGTAGTTAGTGGATTTGGATGCTTGGATATTTTAGGAAGCATATTAATCATAGTTAAGATGATTAATAAAAAAGATTATAATTTAAAGAATTTATATAAAAGAGCTGTACGAAATAGTGGGAATATTGAGGCTAAGAATATATTAGATGAAGTATTTATTAATTCAAATGGAGTATGGAGGGGACTTGGAGAGATAAGCAACACTGGATATAAGCTTAGGGAAGAATATAAAAAATATGATGCAAAACTATATTTTAAATTAGGAAATAATAAAAATTATATATATAATGGATGTATTTGTGGAGATATATTAAAGGGTAAGAAAACTCCTAATGAATGTAAGTTATTTAAAAAAATTTGTAATCCAAATAATCCTAAAGGCCCTTGTATGGTATCTTATGAAGGGACATGCTCAATATTATATTCATATAGATAATTATTTGAAATAAAGGAGAAAAAATGGATATTATAACATTAGCTTATGGTAATGGTGGAGAGGAAAGTCATAGATTAATTAATGATTTATTTTATAAATATTTTAGAAATGATGAATTATTAAAAGGAAACGATTCTGCTATTTTAGATGTAAAGAATAAAACAATAGCTATTACAACAGATAGCTTTGTTATAAAACCTATATTTTTTAAAGGGGGAGATATAGGTAAACTTAGCGTTTGTGGAACAATAAACGATTTAGCTGTAAGCGGTGCTATTCCTCTTTATATTACAGTTGCATTTATAATAGAAGAAGGCTTTTTAATAAAAGATTTAAAAAAAATAATTATATCAATAAGTGAAGAAGCCAAAAGAAACAATATATCAATTATTTCAGGAGATACTAAAGTAGTTGAGAGAGGGAGTTGTGATGGAATATATATAAATACTACAGGTATAGGATATATACCAAATGGCAGAAAATCACTAGATTATAAAAATATTAAAGATGGAGATAAAATTATAGTAAGTGGAACTATTGGAGATCATGGAATAAGTATAATGTGTGATAGAGAAGAGCTAGAATTAGACAGTGAAATAAAAAGTGATTGCACAAGTCTCTATAAATTAACAGAAGAAATATTAAAATACAGTAACAATATAAGAGTTATGAGAGACCCAACAAGAGGTGGACTTGCCACTACATTAAAAGAAATTGTTGATTCTTCGGGGATGAGTATGAGAATTAGAGAGGAGAGTATACCTATAAATGAGAATGTTAATAATGTTTGTGACATGATAGGATTTGATCCTTTGTATATAGCGAATGAAGGAAAACTTATATGTATAGTTTCTAAAGAGGATAGCAATAAAGTTTTGAATGCAATGAAGTCTATAAAGATTGGGAAAAATTCAACTATTATCGGTGAGGTTATAGATGATGGGGAGAGTAAGCTGTATTACCAAACAATGATAGGTGCAGAAAGAATATTAGAAAGAGTTAAAGGAGAACAAATACCTAGGATTTGTTAGAATGATGTTAGATTTATTTACATTATAATAAAAATATGGTAATTTATTCTCATGAAAGTTTAAGAATAATAAAAAGGGGATAGAGATTGTGAGAGGGAAAGTAGCATTAGTTTATAAATCAAAGTATGGGAGCACTAAAAAATATGCTAAATGGATACAGGATGAATTAAGTTGTGATGTATATGAAAGAGATAAGATTAATATAAAACAATTATTAGAATATGACACAATAATATATGGTGGAGGCGTATATATAGGTGGTATAAAAGGATTTGATTTAATAAAAAAGAATATTGATAAGATATCTGAAAAGAAATTAATTCTTTTTGCAGTTGGATGCTCTATTGGAACAAAAAAAGATTTAGAAGCAATAAAAGAAAAAAATTTAGAAAATGGATTAGATAAAAAAATTGAATTTTTTTATTTTAGGGGAGGACTAAATTTTAATGAACTAAAATTTTTTGATAAGACAGCAATGAAAATGCTTAGAAATAAACTAGCAAATAAAAAAGAACCATTAACTGAAGAGGAAACTTTGCTATTAGGGTGTTATGAAAAACCTCATGATTGGACAAAGAAGAAAAATATAGTTCCTTTAATAGAGTATATAAATAGTAAATAAAAAAACCACCATATGGTGGTTTTTTTAT
>JBBVGE010000640.1:0-303 GCA_040144665.1 Clostridium perfringens | reverse complement strand
TTCCAAATGTTGTGAAACAGTTGCAAATTTACAAAAGAGAATTAACTAGGATAGTATGGCAAGGTTATATTACTAAATTAGAGGATAACGTCCAATATGAGAGCCTTTTTCAAGGATTTAGGGTAGTAGGTACTATAACGAAAAAAGGAGAGCGAGCAAGGGTATTTCAAACGGGTAAGCGTGTAATAATGGAATATATGAATGAGTTTGTTAGAGATGAATTTAAAACAGATGATTTTGTATATAAGAGTAATTTAACGTTGGAACAAGCTAAAGAAAAATATCCTAATTGGTATGAAAAAA
>JBBVGE010000639.1:0-255 GCA_040144665.1 Clostridium perfringens | reverse complement strand
CAATAAATGAGGACTTAGGTGTTGATATTTTATGGTACAACGATACTATGAATCCAATAGACATCTTAGATAAGATAATAGATCATGAAGAAGTATTAGGAATAGATAAGGATTGGAAGGCACATTTCTTAATTCAATTATTAGATAGAAATTCAGCAAAGAAATTTGTTAATGGATCTCCTATAGTTGATAGAGTTAGAATGAGAAAAGATGATGAAGAAATATCTTTAATGAAAGAAGCTTCAAGAATAAATG
>JBBVGE010000638.1:0-230 GCA_040144665.1 Clostridium perfringens | reverse complement strand
GAAAATATACCTGTTGAGAATAAAGAAGTAGCAAGACAAGAATTAAGCATAACAAATAATTTAGCTAAGGCTAAAAATAGTGAAGGACAGGATATTGGAAGAGATGGAGCCAGTGCTATAGTAAACCAGGCTAAAGAAGAGGTTATAAAGGATAAACCTAAAAATGATAAAGAGGTTGGAGAAATAGTAAATAATATTACAAATAACTATAATATTGAGTTGACTCCAAC
>JBBVGE010000637.1:0-3597 GCA_040144665.1 Clostridium perfringens | reverse complement strand
GGGTCAAGAGTTCGAATCTCTTTATCTCCACCAAAGAAAAAGATGTTCTAAATAAGAACATCTTTTTTTATTTCTTAAAATATAAAAAATAGCATAAATAAAAGAATATTAATACTGAAAAATAAAAAACTATACACAGATTTCAATATATATTGTGTATAATATCCACAAAAAATATAAAAACTGTGGATAAAATTAACGAAAGAATAAAAAATTTACAATAAATGTTTAAGTTATATTATTTAGATTGTTAAATTATATAGATATTGATAGAATTAGATAGTAGAATAAATTACGATATAAAAGGAGATTTTAAAATGGAAAATAAAGTATTAGCAACAGTTGGTTCACAAGAAATAACTGAAAAAGAATTAAACGAAATAATATCAAAGTACCCAGAAGATAGAAGAATGATGTTCGAAAGTGAACAAGGTAAGAAACAATTATTAGAACAAGTTATTTCTTTTGAATTAATGAGCAAATTAGGTGAAGAATTAAAATTAAACGAAACTGATGAATACAAAGAAACAGTTAAGCGTTTAGCTAAGGAAATATTAACTCAAATGACTATCGGAAAAATCTTATCAGATATAACAGTTACTGATGAAGAAGCTAAAGAATATTACGATACTCATAAGGATCAATTTGAAGAACAAGCAACTGTTTCAGCTAAACATATATTAGTTGAAAACGAAGGTGATGCTGTTAAGATAAAAGAGGAAATAGATAATGGAATGGGCTTTGAAGAAGCAGCTATGAAGTACTCAAGCTGTCCATCAAAGGAACAAGGAGGAAACCTTGGTGCATTTGGTAAAGGAATGATGGTTCCAGAATTCGAAAAAGCAGCATTTGAAGCAGAAATCGGAAAAGTTACAGAACCAGTTAAGACTCAATTTGGATATCACTTAATTTTAGTTGATGCTAAAAATGAGCCAAAGACAAAATCATTTGAAGAAGTAAAGGATGCAGTTGTTCAACAATTAATTCAAGAAAGACAACAAAGAAAGTACTTAGATGTATTAAAAGAATTAGAAGCTAAATACGGCGTTACTAGAAAGTAATATCTAAAAAGCAATATTAAATATTAAAAAAGGTAATTTTCATTAGAGAATTACCTTTTTATTATATATAAAACTACATCAACTAAATAAGTTATATAAAATAAACTATATTGAATAAGATACACTAATTAGATTATATTAATTAAATTGCCATCTCTTTAGGGAGTATTTCACGGAAATCAGTAATAAAGTTATCAGCTAATGAAAGTATTTCAGCTTTATCATCTAAACTCCTACTATCTTCTACTCCTATAACTTTCATTCCTGCCTTTTTTGCGCCCTTAACAGCTTGGATAATATCCTCAAATACAACACATTCTTTAGGAGATACCCCTAACTTTTTTGATGCTAGAAGATATACATCAGGTTCATGTTTTCCAACTGATACTTCATCTGTGATAGTTATTGCATCGAAATAATCATATATTCCATTATTTTTTAAAACAATCTCTAGAAGATCGCGAGAATTACTAGTAGCCAATCCTATTTTTATATTTGATTCTTTTAAAAAATCTAAAAATTCTATTACTCCATTTTTTAATTTTATGGTATTTGAATAGTGATAATAAGCCATATCACTCCAGGACTTCTTTATTTCATCTAAAGAATCTTGTAATTTAAATCTTTCTTTAAAATATACAGCAACTTGATTAAAACTTAAGTGACCAATTTCATCATTTAAATTTTTTGGGACATCTATATTTTTTTCACCAAGATAATCTATATCTATTTGATCCCAAACCCACATAGAATCAATTAAAGTTCCATCTAAGTCAAATATTGCTGCTTTTACGTTATTAAACATATTCTGCCTCCCTTTAAAGTTAAAAATAAACTGTGGAATAAAGCATTATCCTACAGTAATTATACAAATATATTTATCTATATGCTATGTTTTTTTAAGGTTCTATGAAAAATTTTAGTTTTTTCTTCATTAAGTAGATCTTCAAATTTTTCTATTCCAAGTCTTTTGAATAAATCTACTAATATATCACTATGTGTAGCGATTTTTATTGGAGATGAGTATGCAAAATCTGTAACTGCTTTTGTTCCTTCATCCATCGAGATTATACGCTTAGGTCCACCGACACATCCACCAACACATCCCATACCTTCTATAAAATTATAATTGCGTGGAGAATCTAGAACTTCATTTAATAGAGATTTACACTCTTTTACCCCACTAGCATTTTTGCCCTTAAATAAATTAGATTTCTCAGGGAATAATTCAGATACAGCCTCAGAAATAGCAGTTGTCACTCCATTTGCCCTTGCATATATTCTGCCACCTCTTGAAGTGTATTCACCTGAAATTGTTTCGGGTAATGAAGCAGGGTCGATATTAAGAGTATTAAATAAACCCTGTAATTCTTCAAATGTAAGAACTAAATCTACATCACCAACTAAATCTTTTTCTCTTGCCTCAGCTTTTTTGGCTATACAAGGCCCTATAAATACTACTTTAACATCGTTATTTAAAGTTTTAATTACTCTTGCAGCAGCAATCATTGGTGAGACAGAAGGAGTAACATTTTTTACTAGATCATTGTATACCCCCTTTATCATACCAATCCACATAGGACAACAACAAGAAGTGATTAAGAGATCATCTGTACTATTTACATGATGATTAAATTCAAAAGCTTCTTTTATTGTAAGCATATCAGCAGCAAAAGCGACTTCTATCATATCTGTAAATCCCATTTTTATAAAAGCTGTTCTTAATTGATCTAGAGTAACAGTATCTCCGAATTGACCAATTATAGCAGGGGCAACGGCCGTAATCACTTTAGTATTATTTTTTAATAGATCTAAGAGAGGTATAAGTTCTATTTTATCAAGATATTTTCCGTCATTACAACTACTAACACATATTCCACAATCAGTGCATAAATTAGTATCAATATATGTATTATTTGAAATAGGATCTTTTAAAATTGCATTAAAAGGACATGATTTTTGACAGGTTGTTTTACCATCATTATCAGTATGACAAGATGAATTGCATTTTGATATTTTTTCAATGAGCTTATTTTTAACAGAATAATCTGTAATTGCTTTCTTTAGATTATAAATATAATCACCATCTGTTTTAACAGATACACCACACAAAGAAGAAATTATTGATTTAATTTCTTCTTCAGAATATTGTTTTGATTTAATAATTTTTTTAATTTCCTCATTAAATGTATTGTTATAATAAGAGAAAATTAGAATCTTCAAGATATCATTATTTTTTATTCATAGACTTCACTCCTAAAAACTTTTGCTTACTATGTTTATATTATTTATAATTTTGACAATAATAATACTTATAAGGGTGAAATACTACAAAGAGAGGAAATAAGATATGATGTGGTTTGGATTAGGATATGTCCTAGTTGTTATAGTAACTTTAGCTCTATGTAAGGCTGCAAGTTCTGATAGGGAATATACTGAAAGATATGATAAAAGAGAAAATTAATAAAGATAGAATTTATCAGTACAGATATAATAAATTATAAAAAAAGACTATGAGTTAACTCATAGTCTTTTT
>JBBVGE010000636.1:0-318 GCA_040144665.1 Clostridium perfringens | reverse complement strand
TATACATTCTGGGGAGACCAAGCAAACTCAATAAAAGTAACATTTGCTAAGGTTGAAACTAACCAAACAATACTAAAAGTAACAACAGAAGGAAAAGGATCAGTATCAATAAATGGCCAAACTTTAACTGGCGGAGACGTATCAGTAAAAACTGGTGAATCAGTAAGAGTAAAAGTAAATCCAGCAGAAGGATACAAAGTAGACAAAGTAGAAGTTAATGGAATTGTCTTAACAAAAGACAATGCACCATCAGCAATGGAAAGCTTAGCTAATGGATATTTTGATTATACATTCTGGGGAGATCAAGCAAACTCAGTA
>JBBVGE010000635.1:0-296 GCA_040144665.1 Clostridium perfringens | reverse complement strand
GATTTAATAAAAGAGTTTGCAGTTAAAGCATCTACAGAAAAAGATTTATACTTCTTAGGAAGAGGTATGGATTATGGAGTTGCAATGGAAGGATCATTAAAACTTAAAGAGATCTCTTACATTCACTCAGAGGCTTATGCAGGTGGAGAACTTAAACATGGACCAATAGCTCTTATAGAAAAAGATATTCCAGTAATATCATTATTAACTCAAAGAGAGCTTATGGATAAAATGATAAGTAATGTTCAAGAAGTTGTTACAAGAGGAGCTAACGTTTTAGGTGTTTGCTTTAAAGG
>JBBVGE010000634.1:0-209 GCA_040144665.1 Clostridium perfringens | reverse complement strand
ATCCTAGTTCTGGTGCATCTTTCATTAACATATCAAGTCTTCTGAATAATTCACCACTAGTTATATCTCCTCTTTGATTTACATAATAAGCTTGGTCTAACCATCCCCATCCTGGAGCATTTTCGTTAACTAATTCAGTTGGATATTCAAATGCATCCATAGTATATTCAGTTGCATTTATATGAACACCTATTTTAGCATTATATTCC
>JBBVGE010000633.1:0-222 GCA_040144665.1 Clostridium perfringens | reverse complement strand
GTTCATCAGCAATAGGATCAGTATCTCCAGTAATAAAAGCTAAGGATTCAGATAAAGTAATTGCCATAACCATAGTAAATGTAACAGGTACAATATTAATGATACTTTTACCATTAATCACATCTATTTTATATAACAACGATGTTTTGCAGAGTTCTGCATTAATGGGAGGAATATTACAGTCTGTAGGACAAGTTATTGGTTCTGCTAAGTTTATTGGTG
>JBBVGE010000632.1:0-278 GCA_040144665.1 Clostridium perfringens | reverse complement strand
ACTATGGACCATTCCAATTCCCAGAAAAACTTATACCACTTCTAATAAATAACTGTTTAAATCATAAGGATTTACCAGTTTACGGAGATGGAATGAATATAAGAGACTGGTTATTCGTTGAAGACCATGCAAAAGCAATCGATATGGTAATAAACGGGGGAAGACTTGGAGAAGTTTACAATGTTGGTGGTCATAATGAAAGAACTAACATTCAAATAGTAAAAACAGTTATAGAATACTTACATGATAATGTAGATGAAGAAATAACTGAAAACTTA
>JBBVGE010000631.1:0-211 GCA_040144665.1 Clostridium perfringens | reverse complement strand
TTTAAAAGAAAATGATATTTTAGGAGCTTATCAATTAATGAAAGATAGTCATATTCTTTCTGAAAGATGGAGTGTAATAAGAGAAGAGTATAGAAAGCTCTTAAGACGTGGAGAAAAGTCAGAGGAAAAGGACAGACTAGAGGACATGTATAGATTTTTAAAGGAAGTTCATACAGACTCTAGAATGGTTTGGAAATATGCCAAAGAAGGC
>JBBVGE010000630.1:0-811 GCA_040144665.1 Clostridium perfringens | reverse complement strand
TCTCATAGTAGCCTTAATACCAATCATATCTTGCTCTGCTAATGATAATGGTTTCCCATCTGCATCAAGTGTACCTTGTAATGTAGCTTCCTTTAATATTTCATATTCAAGACCATCTCTAATTCCAACTAAAGATTTTGACCAGTCAGCTGCTATGATTTCAGCTTTAGTTTTATCCCATGAACCATTTCTTGAGAACTCTATTGGTTCATTATAGAATTCCTTAGTATCTACTCCATTAACAAATAGTTGATTTCCATCAGCATCTCTTAATTTTCTAAGCCTATTCTTTATTCCATTGTTTGCAGCAAAACCAGTAACATCAAAGCCAGAATCTTCAATTAACGCCATAACATCTGATACATCTAAATCTAAACTCTTTTCTGTACCATCTATAATATAGTTTTCAGCTGTAACTGCTGAATTAAATATATTTTTTGCAAATGGTGAATCCGTTCCAAATAAACATGCTGAATCAATAGCCTTATAAAAAGCCTCTGCAATTAATGGTTTTAATTCTTCAAATACATTTATAGTAGTATCTTTTAATTTTTCTTTAGTCACCGGTATTATAACTGCTATTTTTTTAGCTTCCATCTTAGGATAAATCCATCCAGCTTTTGTTGTCTTAATTCTTTCGCCTTCACCTACCCAGTATGCTCCTGGTCCATCTGTCATAACTGGGAACTTTTTAGTATCACTTGTCATAGGTTTAACTGTAGATAGTCTTAATATACTAGACCCTCTAGCAATTCCTTTCATAATATCTTTAGCTTGTTCTACTGGAACAAACCCTTGTAATTCATCTTGT
>JBBVGE010000629.1:0-223 GCA_040144665.1 Clostridium perfringens | reverse complement strand
TTATTAGAGTTAAATAAGGCTAAGGTTTTTGTTTATAATGGATTAGGTATGGAACATTGGAAAGAGCAAGTTCTTAATACAATAGAAAATAAAGATGTAAAAGTGGTTGAAGCTTCTAAAGGGGCTGAAGTATTAAAAGAAGGAGATAAGGTAGATCCTCATCTTTGGTTAAGTTTAGATGGAGCTAAAATAGAAGCTCAAAACATAAAAGATGCTTTAGTTG
>JBBVGE010000628.1:0-210 GCA_040144665.1 Clostridium perfringens | reverse complement strand
GATATGTATAAGGATGAGGATTTACCAGAACCTTTAATGGGAGATTGGGCTAATAAAGAGGATGAAGAAAATAGAGGAAAAGATATAAATTGTGTAAAGGGAATAATTAATAAGAAGGCATTAAAAAGAGCTAAAGCTGCTTATTATGGGTCAATAACTCATATTGATCACCAAATAGGAAGATTTTTAATAGCCTTATCAGAGTATGGG
>JBBVGE010000627.1:0-447 GCA_040144665.1 Clostridium perfringens | reverse complement strand
TTGATACAGACAAATTCGGTATGATATTTGCTCTACAAGTATTACCAACTATTATCTTCTTCTCATCATTAATGAGTGTACTTTATCATTTAGGTATAGTTCAAGTAGTAGTTAAAGTTATTGCTAAAGGTGTTTCTAAAGCATTAGGAACAAGTGGTGCTGAAACTTTCAGTGCAGTTGGTAATATCTTTTTAGGTCAAACAGAGGCTCCTCTACTAGTTAAACCATACATAAAGAACATGACTAGATCAGAAATATGTGCAATCATGGTAGGTGGTATGGCTACTGTTGCCGGTGGTGTTATGGCTGGTTATGTAGCTATGGGTGTTAACGCTGGTAACTTATTAGCAGCATCAATCATGGCAGCTCCTGCCGGATTAATATTAGCTAAAATATTAGTTCCTGAAACTGAAGTTCCTGAAACTAAAGGTGGCGCAACTTTAGAAC
>JBBVGE010000626.1:0-7775 GCA_040144665.1 Clostridium perfringens | reverse complement strand
AGTTTTATAATAGTTTAAACTATTATAAAACTCTTATTAATATTAATAAATTACTTTAGATACACTGATATCTCTTGTAAAATCATAATCTATATATTCACTACTTGTTCTATTAATTTTATTTAAAACATCTATCCAGTATTTCTTTTTAACAACTACATTTTCTTTCTCTTTACCATCTATTCCATTTAAAGTTGTTTCATTAAATTCTAAGAATATATTATTCATTTTAGTAGATAAATCCTTCATAACTATAAAATCTCTTAGATCTTTTTCTTTAAGTAGAAGTTCATCCTCTTCAGTATTCATTATATTTATCAATGTATTACTTAAATAACTCTCAATTCTAGAATATACTTCATTTTCTATTATAGAGCTAGTATCTATCTTCTTTTTAAATAAGCTATTACTATCATTTTCACTATAAAATTTATAATCATCCCATAGTTCTATTATGCAATCTGAAACATCACTATAGTTTGTATATAATGTTAATAACTCCTCATTACTAATTTTATTTACTTCTACAGCCTTATTTACAATCTCAAGAGTTTTATCATTCTTTACTTTAATACTCTCTATATTCTTATATGAATTAATACCAACTCTATGTTTGTACTCTATATTATCAAGATAAACAAAAATGTTTATTAAAAAACTTATTAACAAAATTATTATGAGTATGATTGAATGATTCTTGTGTTTTAGCCCTTTCTGCATACTTAATCTCCCCCTTACATTAACAATTTTAACATAAAGGTTACAATTATACTATAAATAGAGCATTTTTTAATTAATTATTAAATTTAAAGATATTTTATTCGTATTATGTAAATATAATTCACTTTCTCTTTAAATTCATTTCCAGTTACTAATTTATTAAAATATATTTATTTTATGCCTATATATAATTCTCTATATTATGCATCTATATAATGAGCATGCTATTATCCCTATTCATTCTTTTTATCTACTATATATTTTTATCTATGCCATTCATGTCCAATTTCCTTTAGCATCTCAAGAGCTGCTGATCCACCTTCCCCAATTTTCTTTTTAACCTTTATATGTTTCATAACTCCAAACTTTTCTTTTAAAGAAAGTTCACCTTCTCCAGTTAATACCCATATAACATTCTTACAGGTAGGCTTTATTGTTAATTCTTTTTCTCCTACCCCATCTGTAAAATAAATAAGCACTCTATCAGAAAGCCTATTATCTTTTATATATTCAAATACTGGCGAGAATTTAGTTGCTCCATTTTTACTACTTCTCTCTTTTATATCCCTAGTAGTTCTAATGTCATAAACTCTTCTTATATTATCATCACATTCAATAACCTTTATTTTATCCACTCTGCTCCTAGTTATGGCAAGTACCTCAACCATAATCTTGTGTACATCATCCTCACTCATACTAGCACTAATATCAATTGCTACAATTAATTCTGGAATAGTGTCTCTTAATCTCCCTCTAAGTTCTGCTCTATCTGGCTGTCTTCTATCCCTTCTAACTATAGTTTTCTTATATCCACTCTTTACAGTTGGAAGAAGTCTCTTTAAAAACTCTTGCCAGTTTATTTCTTCCTTCTCTTTATATTTTGCTATTATATCTAATATATTTTTAGGAGTATCACCCTGTATAGAACTAATTGCAGTTTTTTTAGTAAGTTCTTTTATTCTATCTTTATCAATCTCAAGGTTTTCCCACACATCATGAGCTGATTCAGTATCATACTCTCTTTTAACTTTATCACTATCATTCTTTTTCTTTTTATTCTTATTTTTTTCTTCTCGCCTTTTTATTGCATCATCAATTTCTCTGGCATAATATTCAACAGTCATTTCATCTTTTAAGTTTATATTATATTCCATTTTAACTGAATCTATTCGCTTGCACTCCATTGGTAAATGTTTTATAAATTGATTTATTGCAATATCCATAGCAGTACTTACTGCTTCTTTGCTATAAGAATTTTTAAGCTCTTTTTCTCTTTCATAGTGATTAAACATTATATGATATATCTCATGTTTAAAAAGAGCTCCCATTTCTCTCTTTGAACTATTAAGAAATAGTATTGGATTAAAATACATCTTAAATCCATCTATAGTTGGAATAGTTGCAAGTGGCCATGATATATCAAGCTTTATTTCCCTATCTACTTTAAGCATAAAGTTTCCAAAGAAACCTTCCTCAATTTCTATTTGCTCTATTATTATCCCTTCAACTAAATTTAAAAACTCTCTCTTAAATTTAGCTGAAATATCGCTTATATCTTGAAATTTTAGAGCTTCTTTTAATAGTAAACTCCTCTTATCTTCAAATGCTATCGCCATATCATTCCTCCTAATCTATTGATTTATATCATCTTTATATCTAATATTCATATATAGCAAAAAATGCATCTAAGAATTCATCTTCATCTAGAAGTCCTTCATAAACCTTTCTGCTTCCTTCACTCTTAATTTCCTTCATAATTCCAAGTCTTAAATCTCTTGGATAGTATTTTAACATTTCTCCAAAGATCGAAAGCTCATTATTAAATTCATTTAATCCATCAAGATAAAATAAACATGTCTTTGCTAAGATATAAAGTCTTGAATTATTTTCACTTTCAAGTCTCTCTTTAATATGACTTGGAAGTATATCATAGCTAAATACCTCTTCTGCTTTAACCATTGGTTTCTTTTTACTTTTTATAAAACTTGCAAAGTCTGTTGATATACTTACTCCTAAATTACCTTTAACAGTACTTAAAAATACATCAAAAGAATATCTTTCTTTATTCTTCTTATATATCTTATAAGCTTTAGAGACTCTCTCATAACTTCTTGGAGTTGCTTTTATACTATCATTTGAATGTGGAGTATGAAGATATTCTGGGAAAGTTGATATAAATTCAATTATATCCTCATCTATATTTCCGCTCTTACTCATTCCCCATTTAATCCATTCTTTAACATCAACATCCATCTCAAGCCAAACAAATCTATCCTCTTGAGCTGGGTCCATATCAACTACTGCATATTCACTATCTCTATAATTTTCATATTTATTAGATGGATTCATAGCAGCAAGTATCTTAACATTATCATGAAGAACGAACCCATTTATTTCTCTATTTAAGATTAAATTCATAAGCTCTTGCTGTACCGCATGTTCACATCTATTTAATTCATCTATAAATAGTAATACTGTTCTCTCAAGATTTGTACATTCACATACCTGTACAAGCTTATTATGAGTTGCATATTTAGTTCTTCCACACTCAACCGTTGGAAGACCTCCTATTTCTCCCTCTTTTAATAGATTTGCATCAATTGTAATAAGGGTATAATTATTCTTCTTAGCAATTTCACGTGCTAAAGCTGTTTTACCTATTCCACTTTCTCCAATAATTAAAGGAACATCATTTCCTTCCATAACTAATTCTGCTGCACTTAAAACTTCTGAATATCTCATTTATAATCCTCCCCTAAAGCTTACAATCTACTAAAAGCTTCTTTGTTTCCTTATCTCCATATTCTTTAATAAAAAACACTTTATCCATATCTAAAATCTCTAAATCTAAAAAGTTTCTCATATATTCTTTAGTCATTTCTTTATCACGTAACTTTTCAATTAATACATCCACTACAAGTTCTGGATCTATACTCTCATAAAGATACTTAACTACATTTATATTATCTTTTATAAAAATCTTCATCTCATCATAAGAATATCCTTGAATATAATTTATAGCTTCATCATCTTCCATTATAGAAAGTCTTTGAACTTTTAGTGTTGGGGTCTTTATAAATCTTATAGCTCCCCAATAATTTTTAACAGCTATTTCTTGTACCTTCTCACTTGGATCTTCTATATACTTTATTGCATCATAATCCTTAGATACTGCTAAAATTTGCATTTCTTCACTAGGATTTTTTACATATTGAATTGCCCATCCTTTAGTATTTATAGCTTCTTTTATAACTCTTTCACTTGGATATTTTATATACTTTAATGAATTCCACAATGTTTTAACTGCAAGTATTGCAATTTCTTCATCTAAATTATCTATATACTCTATTGATAATGGATCATTTTTTATTGCAAGCTTTTGAAGCTCAACACTCGGATTCTTCATAAATTTTATAGTCATTCCACTTCTCTTAAGAGCTGCTATTTTCATATCTTCAGTTTGATTTTCTATCTCTCCAATCTTCATTGGATTTTGTTCTATCATCTTAATTATATTTTTTTCATCCATTGTAACACCTCATAACACAATGCTTTTTTACTTACACACTATAATATTTTCTTATTTATTATTTGCTTTATTAGTTTAATTTTATTACTTCTTTAATGAACTGAGATTTATCATCAATCATTAGTTATTTAATATTGAATATCTACTAATAATTATTATTTATAATTATATCATTTCTTACCATTTTACTCAACATTAGTTTTTGGAAAATCAATTTATACAATTAATCATTTCTTTTAATTTTAATAAAAAAAATCAGCATAATTTGGAAATCCAAATCCATGCTGATTTTTTAAAAATATATTCTAAACTTTGTATTCTAACTTTTATATTTTATTCTTTATATTTATCCACTTCTTTTTTTATTGAGCTAAGTAAATTATTAAGTTCCCAAACATCCCCATTTTCAATTAATTTATTTAAGGACTTTTCATATCTACTTGCCTCTGGAATCTTACCTAAAGATATTAATACTAGAATTTGATTCATTATATCTGAAATAATTGCAGATTTTACTTCAAATAATTTTTGAGCATCCTTTATTTCATCCTTGATTTCTAGCATTTCTTCATCAAGCTTAAAAGCTGCATCTGCTGCACTTTTTAGCTTTTGCTTAAGTTCCACTGGTATTTGTTGCTTATATTTATAATTTAATGAATGTTCTATTGTCGCCCAGAAATTCATAGCAAGAGTTCTTATTTGAAATTCTGCTAGTATATCTAAAGGACCATCAACCATATTTACAGTATACTTAATAATCATATGGTAACTTCTATATCCACTAGACTTTACCCCTCTAACATAGTCTTTCTCATATAGAACTTGCATATCTTGTCTTTCTCTCAATAGTTCGACTACTCTATCTATATCATCAACAAACTGACACATGACCCTTATGCCAGCTATATCTTCCATTTCAAATCTTATTCTATCTACAGGAATTCCAAACTTATTAGCTTTCTCTAAAATACTTGATACTTCCTTTACTCTTCCGGTAACGAACTCAATTGGAGAATATTCTTTTCTCTTTCTATATTCTTTTCTTATACTTCTTAATTTAACTTTTAATTCATCTACTGCCTGTTCATAGGGCATTAAAAAACTCTTCCAATCATTAATCGCCATAAATAACCCACCTATTCCTATTACTACACTATATTATACCAAAAACTTTTCCGTATGTAATCTCTTTATAAATATTCATATTTGATGAATTTCATCAAATATATCTGATTTTTCCCCACTATAATATATCTAATTTTCATAAATATTTAACTGAGCTAATAATAAATATAAATTTAATTTTTATGGTATCTATTTATGTTTTTCTTTAGTATTAATAAATAAAATATGGGAGAAACATTTTTTTATTTATATATTACTTTAAATAAATTAAAAAAATGTTTCTCCCCTTTATATTTTAAATATACGAAAATCTATTATTCTTTTATAAGTTTTGGATTAAAGTCCAAAAAGTCAGCTGCTGTCATTATATATTCAACTCCATTAAACTCACCTTCTAAAACTCTATTTAAACAATTTCCATGAAGATGACCATAGATTACTTTCTCAACGCCATATTCTGTACAAATTTCAGTAAATTGTGACGGCATAAACTTTTCATTTGTTGGAGGATAATGTAACATTACAATAAACTTAGTAAAACCTTTTTTCTTTGCTTCATCTAAAGAAAGTCTAAGCCTTATTCCTTCTCTTAAATATATTTTTTCATCATGAGAAGTAAATCTATCAGTACCAGGACATATCCATCCTCTTGTACCACATATTGCATACTCTCCATATTCATAAAAATTATTTTGAAGGAACTTCGTATTTTCAAACATACTGTTTAATTTACTAATACTTCCCCACCAATAATCATGATTTCCCTTTGATATTATCTTTTTTCCTGGAAGGCTTTCAATCCAGTTAAGATCAGCTTCACTTTCACCTGATCTCATTGCCCAAGAAATATCACCTGCAATTAATACAGTATCATCTTCATTTATCTTAGATAACCAATTTTCTTTTATCTTTTCATCATGTTTGCTCCAGTGTTCCCCAAATATATCCATTGGCTTATCCCCACTTAAAGCTAAATGCAAATCTGATATAGCATATAACGCCATTATTTAATCACCTTTCTATTATGTATACAAATTCTAACTCTGCTTTATTATATCATCATATACTTAATGATTTCCAATATCTTTATCAAATATTATTATATTTACTATTTATCATTTTATCTATTATGTTGATTATATTTATGGTACAATTATTCACTGATAGGAGTGATTAATATGGCAAGAAAAACATCAACTCCAGCATACTTAAAAATAGCAATCGACATTGCTTCAAGAATAGTAAATGGAGGCTTCACTGAGGGTGAGAAACTTTCTGGTCGTTCCACACTTGTAAGTATATACAACGTTTCTCCTGAGACAATACGTCGCTCAATTGCTTTATTAAAAGATATGGATGTTGTAATTGTAGAAGAAAAGAGTGGAATAAGAATTGCCAGCAAAGACAATGCTAGTGAGTTTTTAAAAAAATTCAAGACTAAAAGTGAATTTACAAATATCAAAGAGCAGATTTATAATTTGTTAGATGAGAAAAAAGCTCTAGAGAAAAGTTTAGAAAGTAATATTGAAAATCTTATTGAATTTGCAACTCAACTTAGAAATGTAGGTCTTATTGTTCCCTATGAGAGTTTAGTCCAGCCTAATAGTTTAATGATTGGAAAAAACCTAGGTGAATTAAATTTTTGGCACAATACTGGTGCTACTATAGTTGGAATTAAAAGAAATGATCAACTGTATCTTTCTCCAGGTCCATACTTTACTATAAACGAACAGGATATAATAGTTTATGTAGGTGAAAATGATGTTGTAGGAAACGTCAAAAATTACATAACTTCAATAAAATAAATTAAAGAACAACTAATTTTAAAAGATATTTTAAAGCACCCTAATTAATAAACTAATTAGAGTGCTTTTATTAAACTATAAATTATTCAACTATTAATTTGTAGAATTTCTTCTTTCCTCTCTTAACTAGAGCTGATCCATCTACGAAGTCACTTTCTTCTAATGGTCTCATAAAATCAGTAACTTTTTCATCATTTATTGAAACTCCACCTTGCTTCATTAATCTTTTACCTTCAGCCTTTGATGGGAATATCTTAACTTCAACTAATGCATCTAATAAGCTTCCGCCTACCATTTCCTTCTTAATTATTTCAGTTGGAACATTAGTCATATCACTTCCACCTGCAAAAAGTGCTTCTGAAGCTTCTTCAGCTTTCTTAGCTTCTTCTTCACCATGAACTAAGCTAGTTACTTCAAATGCAAGCACTTTCTTAGCTTCGTTAATTGCTGCACCTTCAAGGGCACATAATTTATTTATCTCATCCATTGGTAAGAACGTTAATAGCTTTAAGCATTTTTCTACATCTGCATCAGCAACATTTCTCCAGTATTGATAGAAATCAAATGGTGAAACTTTTTCAGGATCAAGCCATAAA
>JBBVGE010000625.1:0-14472 GCA_040144665.1 Clostridium perfringens | reverse complement strand
ACACTTGCATAGCAAGTGGTTTTCTAAATACAATAAAAAGAAGAAGTAAAATAACTTCATCTTACTTCTTCTTTTACCTATTGCTTTGCTTTAATTTTATTATATATAGGACTATTCTCATAAAAATACGTAAACCATAAAATATTAATAAAGAATATGTAATATAATGGTTCTCCTGCTGTAAATCCTTTTAATCCTATAAGTGATAGTAGTCCTAAAAGACCTATATATTTGTGTTTATTATATTCCATAGAACTTCCCCCCAAACTTGTATTCTTCTTTTATTATATACAAATTCAGGATATTTTTCTATAAATTATTAATTCTATTTAAATGTATACTTATATTCCGGTCTACCAATACTACCATAATCTATTGTAACTATAGCTTTATCTATACTTTCTAAATAATCTATATACTTTTTAATAGTTACATTACTTACACCCGTCTCTTTAGATATTTGCCTTATAGTCCAATATTCCTTTTTATTATGATCTATAACTTCATATATTTTATTTAATGTAGTCTTATTTATTCCCTTTGGTAAATTTCTATATTCATTATTTACTATATTCTCATCACTATATAATTTATCAACTGCCGTTTGATCCAATTTAGATGTTCCTATTAAAAGTTCTCTCTTTTTAGTATACTTATCTATTGCCTTCTTAAATCTGTCAAACTCAAACGGCTTTATAAGATAATCAATAGCTCCATATGCAAAAGCTGTCTTAATTTCTTCTGTATTGTCAGCAGCTGTCATCATTATAACTTCTGTTATAATTCCACGCTCTCTTATATATTTTAATATTTGTATACCATTTTCTTTTGGCAAGTATATATCCATTAAAATTAATGATACGTCATTTTCTTCTAATAACTTAATAAGCTCTTCCTTATTAGAAACAGTTCCCACTACCTGAAATCCTTCAATCATCTCAACATATTTTCTGTTTATAAGTGCTACCATTGGATCATCTTCAACAATAACAACCTTTCTCATTTTATCCCCTCCTTTGTATTACAATTTTAAATTTCTTATGTTTTCTATATTCTTTTATTTCAATGCTTCCTTCGTATAAATCTACTCTACCTTTGACAGTAGATAGTCCTATCCCACGTCCTTCTCCCTTAGAGCTTACCCCATTTTCAAATAATCTATCTTTTATTGCCTTATTTATTTTATTTCCATTATCACTTACTTCTATTTCTATCTCTTTATCATTTTCATCAATAAATACTTTAACAAAGCTTTTCTCTTCATTTTCTGAACAGGCATCAAAAGCATTCTCTATAAGATTTCCAAGCATTGTTATTAAGTCTACTGATGTTATATTTCCATGCTCTTCTTTCATGTAGGAACTTTTATCAATTATAAAATCTATATTTCTCTCTTTTGCAATTAACTTTTTACTAAGTAGCATCGCACTTATTAAATTATCATTTATATTACCTACATTTGTTGAATTTTCTAGTACCTCCTTTTGACAATCATAAATATATCTTTTTGCCTCTTCATACTCTTCTACATTTATTAATCCGAGTATTACATGAAGTTTATTTTTGAATTCATGTACATTTGCTCTAACACTTTTTAAAAGCCCATCTATTCCTGTAATTTCTCTTGCAAGCCTATTTATATTTTCACCCTTTAATAAAGTAATTACAGCACCTAAATATCTTCCTTGATCTTTTATAAAACTTAAATTAATAAAGACCTTTTCTCCAGCTAGATTTATTTCTTTCATTCTTACACTTTCATGTTTTTTTATGTAGTTTGATAGTTTTTCTATAAGCTCATCAATATTTAAGTTATCAAAAATTTTCAAGCAATTATCATTTATTTCTAATATCTTATTTTGATTATCTATAGCAATAACACCTTCATCTATTGAGTCTAGTATTATTTTCTTTTCATTATACAATCTTGCAATTTCATCTGGTTCCATTCCAAGCATTTCTTTCTTTATTTTTCTTGCAAAATTCTCTGAAAGAACAATTGTTATAATAAAGACTACTATGAAAAGTAATAAAGACCCTCCTATAACTTTGTTAGTAAGGGTTTGAACATCTTTTAAATATTTTCCAACCATTACAAAACCAACTTGATGACCATTATAATATACAGGTTCAAAATATCTAAGTGTTACTCCCATGGAGCCCTTCATAGTAGAGTAATAACTAGCGCCATAATCTATAGCATCTCTATTATCAGAGTTTACATACTTTTTTCCTATCTGATTACTATCTAAGTGAGAGTACTTAACTCCACTCATATCTCCAGTAACTATAATATCTACATTATTAAATCTTTTAATATAACCTTCAACATACTTTTGAATAGAAAAATCATTTTCTTTATGTGCTAATTTTTCTTGAACTAAGGGAGTATTTGATACTACATAAGCTATTTCTTTTAAGTCCTTCCTTATTCCCTCCTTCATATCATCTACTCTAAGATTAATAAAGAAAGTAACGGTAAGTATAAGTGGTATTGCAGCTATTATTATACTTCGTTTTCTAATTCTTGTCTTAAAGCTCATTCTAATCCTCCTATTATAGTTTGTATATTAGATTATACATATTCATTGCTATTCTAACAATCTAATTTACTATAAAATAGTCCCATTAGATTATATTACTAATCAAAATGGGACTATTTTATATATTATGCTATTGCATTTTTACATTCATCTTCTGTTAAGTAATCATTCATATTATCATATGAGATACTTATCATATTTGTTAAAGCCTCATCCGTATATGAACCCATATGAGGAGTTAATAACACCTTAGGGAACATTCCTATAAGCTTTTCTATATTCTTATCTTCTATATCTTGACCATTTAAATTCTTGAAGAATACTTTACTTTCACCTTCAAGTACATCTGCTCCAAATCCGCCAAGTTTTCCACTTTCAAGACCTCTAACTATCGCATCTAAATCTTGTAGTTCTCCTCTTGCTGTATTTATAAGTATTGCATTATCTTTCATCTTTGAAATGAATTCATCATTTATAAAGTGATAGTTAACATCTTTTATAAATGGCATATGTACTGAAACAACATCTGATCTGTTTAATAATTCTTCTTCGCTTACAAATTCTACAACTTCCTTTGCAGCATCGCTTTGGAATACATCATAAGCTAAAACCTTAGCTCCTAGTCCTTTAAAAAGTTTCGCTGTTGTAAGCCCTATTCTTCCAGCTCCAATTACACCTACTGTACAATTTCTAATTTCTTTACTAAACATAGCTGCATCGATTGTAAAATCTTTGTTCTTAGTTCTGTTAACTGTGTATGCTGTATGTCTAAGTAACATCATAGCTAATGTTACTGCAAGTTCTGATATTGCATTTGGTGAATACCCTGGAACTCTTGCAGCCTTAAGTCCAAGTTCTTTAACTGCCTCTAAATCAACATGATTAAATCCAACTGTTCTTGTAAGAACATATTTTAATCCATTCTTACTTAATAACTCTAAATTTTGTCTATCTGCCATACAGTTACCTCTAACCATTATAGCTTCAGCACCTAATGCTTCTTTAACATTTTCATGATTTAATCCTTTTTCTATAAGCTTTAAATCATATCCGTATTTATTTAATTTATGGAAAAATTCAACCTCTGTTTCTCTTACTCCAAAACAAACTAATTTAATTGACATATAAGTCATCTCCTTCTTATGTTATCTAAACAAATAATCCTAAGTTTTTAATTACTTCTA
This sequence comes from Clostridium perfringens, assembly GCA_040144665.1. Taxonomy (GTDB): domain Bacteria; phylum Bacillota; class Clostridia; order Clostridiales; family Clostridiaceae; genus Clostridium; species Clostridium perfringens_A. The sequence goes on along the minus strand of JBBVGE010000625.1, from coordinate 10,745 downwards.
GTACAACTATCCAACATGGCATAGCTACTACTGCAACAATTGTTGATAATAATGAACAGTTAGATGATAGAAGTGCTTCTTTGTCAAAACTTATAGCATACGCTGCTGCAACTGTTGCAGTTGGTGCTGCCATCATTATTACTACCGTAGCTAGTCCAATATATGATACTGGTAATATACCTGTAACATTTAAAACATATAGTAATACAATATTTATAAGTGGTACTATAATAACTTTTTGTATACTATAGATCCATGATTCCTTTGAAGCCATTGCTTCCTTAAATGGTATTGTTGCAAGCTTTGCTCCAATTGCAAGCCATGCAAGTGGTGAACATAATGAACTTAAATATGTTAATGGTTTATAAAGCCATGGTAATGTTTGATCTATTCTTAAGAATGCATAATTTTTTACACCTTCTTTAGTTGTAACTGCAACTTGTGGTAATGATTCTTGGAATAACCATATAAATAATCCTAAGAATGTAGCTATAATTATTGGATTTAAGAACATATCTTTTAAGTTCTTTTTCATGTTAGACTTGTCCATCTTTACGCCTGACATTTTTATATAACCATATGAATAAAGGAATACTCTATAAGCTATATTGAATATTGATGAATACATAACTCCTATTGGTCCATAAACAGCTTGTACTATTGGAGTACCAAAGAAAGTAGTTGATCCAAATATAGTTAATACTCTTAATGTATCTTGCTTGTCCCCTTGATATTTTGAGTAAATTAATTTACTTATAAATATAAGAAGTATATATATTACAAATCCCCATATTAAAAGATTTATCCCTTCTTGCATGCTCTTCTTGTCTATATCTACTAAGAATGCTTTTAATGCAAGTGCTGGAATTGCCACTGATAGAACAACCTTAGTTAATATTTTTGATGCTCCATCATTGATTATGTTTTTCTTTCTTAAATAAAACCCTAAGAAAATAATTGCTATTGATGAAAAAATTGCTCCGATAATTGCATTATCTGTTAATGTTTTTCCTAAAATACTTAAGATATTCATTAATTAATCCTCCTCTGTTTATTCTTTAAAATTTATAATTTCTTTTGTTATTTCTTTCACATTTATGTTATAACATTAACAATTAAATTTAAATTATATTTAAATTTCTAAATAATTATTTAACTTAATTAAGTAAAACCCTTATTTTTACTCACTTAATTAAATTAATTAACTATTCTTTGGTTATTTTTTTGACAATATCCGATATCTTTTTAAATTATCCCCTTCTTTTATATAGATATAACATTTCATAATGCCGTTTGACTTTATCTTGTTATCCAGCCCCATTAGACTTTAACAAACATTATATGTAGTTCGTATTCCTCATCCAAAGACTTTGCCTCTTACTTCCTTCTGTGATACCCCTAGCGATAGACATCCTTATCATTATCTAGCGCTTCCTACTACCAATCCCTAGACTGATTTTCACAGTCAAGTTGTTGTCCACGGTTTTGCACATATAAAAAAGTTCAATAACAAATGTTATTGAACTCCTAATATATTAACTATAAAATTTTCATTAAGCTCCTTTGAAACTATATTCTTAACTTTCACCTTTGCATTCTCATTTATATACTCTAAAATAGGATCTGTAATATATGAAAGAGTATCTAAATATAACTTTTCCCCACTAATTACATTTAAAACCACTTCTTTTTGCGAATATAGTTCTTTGCATTCACTCAATACATTATATGCTCCCAATCCACATGTTTTTATTGAAGTTTTCTTAGATACATAAACCCTTCCTTCAAAGGTTTCATTTCTATTAAGTATTCTACTTATATAAAATTCTATCATTTCCTTAGATATTATTTTTTTATCTGTTAGATTACTTCTTTTTACTGTTTCTTCATTTATAATTATATTTATAAACTTTATATTTTTATAAGAGAGATATTTATTTATATCTTTTATAAAACCCTTCTTATCATCTCCAATAATAATTATATTATCATAGTCTTTTATTTCAGCTTTAAAAATATCAAATATTGCATCATTATTTGTTCGTGCTACATTTATAAACATTAAATTATATCTATTAAGATTTATTTTAATAGTATCATAAAAACTTATAATATTATCTTTTAAATTTACTTTTTTATTTAAATTTAACACCTTAAATTTATCTATATTTTTAACTACAGTAGTTTCCCCTATACCGTAGTATAGTATTTTTATATTATTCTCTTCTCGCACAGCAAACTCCCCTTTAATGTCCTTAAGTGTATTGTACCATTAATCTATATAGATTTTAATAGATTAAATTCTTACACAAAAAAGAGTTAGCAATTTTTAATAGCTAACTCTAATATATTATATTTTAAATATTTCTTTTATATCATCTTCATTATAGTTTACAATTAATTCTTCTGGGAAATCCAGTTCTTTTACTAACTTAATACAATTATCAAATCTTCCAACATCATAACATATATGTGCATCACTACCAAATATAATTTTAGCTTTTTCTTTTTTGCATATATTTAACATATTTATATCATTTTCTAATGCACCTTTTCTAAATCCATTTGGCTTTAATGATGAATTATTAAGTTCCAATAGAACTCCCTTCTCTTTAGCGGCTTTGACTACCTTTTCATAATTCACCGGATATCTTGAATCATCTAAATGACCTATTATTTTTACATTAGGTCTATCCATAGCCTTTATTACAGCTATAGTATTTTCTTCTTCACTACCTGATGCTATGCAAGTAGCATGTAAACTAGCAATTGCATAATCTAACATCTCTAAGTCTTTATCTATTAAATCCAAAGTCCCTTCATAATCTAAAATATTTACCTCTGCACCAACCAATGTCCTAACGTTATTTATTTCCTTTGGTATAACTCTTAAATTATGAAAATGAAATATATGTGCACTTCCTGGCATTTGAGGTGCATGATCTGATATACCCAAATATCTTAACCCCTTATAACTAGCACTATCTATATTTTCTTTTACAGTGCTATAAGCGTGCCCACTAGATACTGTATGTGTATGTAAATCTATTAACTCTCTCATTAAAATTCCTCCTTAGCTGATTATTATTATATTTTACCCTAAAAACTTATCATAATAAAAATAACTACATATATTTATAAAAATTATTATCTAATATATATTAATTCATAAAAAAGCAGGAATCTTATAGACTCCTACTTCTTGGAATTTATGGACATAAATATTAATCCGGCACGATTAATACTTATATAACCTATTAACAGCTTTTATATAACTCTTTATATATTATTTTACTACTTTTATCAAAATAGTCCATGATTTATCTGAAATTTAACACTCTATTTTTTTATCAATACTTGATAATTTTTTCTTATAAAATATAGCAAAAGATATTACAGTAACTGTTGCTGCTATAATATCTGCTGCTGGTTCTGCCATTAATACTCCTATAAGTTTATTGTCAAAAACCATTGGTAATAATATCGCTAATGGTATTAATAGTATTATCTTTCTAAGTAAAGCTAATACTAAAGATATCTTTGCTTGTCCAAGTGCAAGGAATGTTTGCTGACACCCAACTTGTGCTCCATAAACTAGAATTCCACCAAAGAATATTTTAATACTCCATGAAGTTATTTGAATAAGCCTAGGATCATTGTTAAATATACGTACAAATATTTGTGGAACCGTCATAAGTAAAACCCACATAATACCTGAGTAAATTAAGCAACTTATTATAAGTAATTTAAAAGTCTTCTTTACTCTATCTAATTTTTCTGCACCAAAATTATAACTTATTATTGGTTGCGCACCTTGTGAAAGACCTATAAGTGGTAGAATAATTATCTGCATTATACTACTCATTATTGTCATTGCTCCAACCGCAAGATCGCCTCCAAATTTTAGCAGTTGATTGTTCATTATTATTATAACTAAACTCTCAGTAGCTTGCATTATAAAAGGTGATACTCCAAGAGCTATTATAGGTAATAATATTTTTAATTTTGGTATTATATACTCTTTTCTTATCTTTAAAACACTTTTCTTACCAAATAAGAATTTTAATACCCATATAGCCGATACTAATTGTCCTATAACTGTTGCAAGAGCTGCACCTTTTACTCCTAAATTAAACCCGAAAATTAATATTGGATCTAATATAATATTTATAACAGCTCCTATCATCACTGTAGCCATTCCGATTTTTGCAAATCCTTGAGTATTTACAAAAGGATTCATCCCTAATGCAATCTGCACAAATACTGTTCCTATCAAATAAAAACCTAAATATTCTGATGCATAAGTTATAGTAGCTTCACTTGCTCCAAAAGCCCAAAGTACTGGCTCTTTAAATATAATAAAACCTATAGTCATTACTATTCCAATAATAATTAATGCACCAAAACTATTACTCATTATTTTTTCTGCTTCATCATTATTTTTTTCACCCATTTTTATAGCTGCAATAGGTGCACCTCCAGCTCCAATAAGTGCACTAAAAGCAGCAACTATCATTATGATTGGAAAAGCAACTCCAACACCTGCCATAGCAATTTCTCCATTTGGAATTCTACCAATGAATATTCTATCTACTATGTTATATAAGACATTTACTAGCTGTGCTATAATTGCTGGAAATGCTAATTTGAATAATAATCCTTTAATATCTCCAGCCCCTAAATCTGCAACCTTTTTTCCCATAATATTCCCCTCATTCTTTCTTTATTAAATTTATACATATAATATTAATATGTTACGCTTTAATTTTCAATATTAACTGAATTTCAATTCATAAAAATGTTTATTTATATTATTTTATAGAAAAAGTGATAATAGAGTTACTATTATCACTTACTAAAAATTAAATATATTATTTTTTATGTTTTTCTATAAATCTTCTTATTCTTTTAACAGCCTCCATTAGATCATCCATTGATGCTGCATAACATGCTCTTATAAACCCTTCCCCACAATCTCCAAATGCATTGCCTGGTACTGCTAAAACTTTTTCTTCCATTAAAAGTTTTTCACAAAACTCATCTGATGTCATTCCTGTTGATTCAATACAAGGAAATACATATAGAGCTCCTAGTGGCTCAAAGCAATCTAAACCCATTTTTCTAAATCCATCAACCAATACTCGTCTTCTTCTATTATATTCTCCTGCCATTTCTTTTACACTATCATCACCATTTTTAAGTGCTTCTATAGCGGCATATTGCGCAGTAGTTGGTGAACACATAATTGCATATTGATGTATCTTCTTCATTGCATTAATTAATACTTCATTTCCACATGCATATCCAAGTCGCCATCCCGTCATTGCATAAGCTTTTGAAAATCCATTTATTATTAAAGTTTTATCTTTAACTTCAGGAAAACTTGCGATTGATACATGCTTCTTATCATAGGATAATTCGCTATATATTTCATCTGATAAAATTACTATATCCTTATCCTTTAATACATCCACAATCTTTTCAAGTTCTTCTCTTGTCATGATAGCTCCTGTTGGATTATTAGGAAATGGTAGTATTACTACTTTTGTTCTAGGCGTTATTGCTTCTCTTAGCATATCTGGCATAAGCTTAAAATCATCTTCTGCTCTTAAATTAATTATTTTTGCTGTAGCTCCAGTAAATGCAGTGCACCCTCTATAAGCTACAAAACTTGGCTCAGGTATTATAACTTCATCCCCAGGCCCAACTAAAGCTCTAAGTGCTAAATCTATTCCTTCACTACCTCCAACAGTTACTAATATTTCACTCTCTGCTTTATAAGAAAGATTATACCTTCTATTCATATAGTTTGATATCTCTTCTCTTAGTTCAATAAAACCTGCATTTGAAGAATAATGAGTATGACCTTTCTCTAATGAATAGATTCCAGCTTCTACAACATTCCAAGGAGTAACAAAATCGGGTTCTCCAACACCAAGGGATATAACATCTTCCATTTCATTTATCATATCAAAATATTTTCTTATACCTGATGGAGGCATATCCTTTACTTTGCTTAAAATCATTTTTTCCATCATCATATGAATATAGCCTCCCTATCCTTAATCTTCTTATCTTTAAATATTGTTCCATGATCTTTATATTTCTTAAGTACAAAGTGAGTTGCCGTTCCTTGAACATATTCTTGTACTGAGAGTTTTTCAGATACAAACATAGCAACTTCTTTCATCGTTTTTCCTTCAACTATAACAGTTAAGTCAAAACCTCCTGAACTCATTAAATAACATGCTTTTACATTTGAAAATTTATATATTCTTTCAGCCACTTTATCAAAACCTTGTCCTCTTTGTGGAGTTATTTTAACTTCAATTAAAGCTGTTACAGTTTCTCTCCCTGTATTTTCCCAATTAATTAAAGTTGTATATCCTGCAATTATATTCTTTTCTTCATAATCTCTTATAGCCTCTCTAACTTCTTCTACTGTTTTACCTGTCATTATGGCTATTTCTTCATCAGTATATCTACTGTTTTTCTCTAATACTTCAAGAATTTCTTCCATTTTCATTCCTCCCTATAGATCTCAATAATCTTCTTTTAAATAAAAAAATCCCTCATCCCAAATAAAGGGACGAAGGTTACTAACTCTTTCGCGGTACCACCCTAATAAGTAAAAATATCACTATGATTACTCACTCAGTAGGAATACATATTTATATTCCTCCCTCTTTAACGGTAGGACTCCGGCACTATTTTATTAAGCTATAAGCTTATTTCTCAATAGGCAATTCCAAGGCTGCTTCTATAAGGCTAACTTACTAAATTCACACCACTCTTTAGCTCTCTTTAAAGTTATATCCAAATGTACTCTTCCTCTTCCAAACTTTTTACATTTATTTATTTTCTATATTATATGATTATATTTTAATAAATTCAATACCTTTTTTCTTAATTTTTTCACAATTCAATATATTTATATTCGTAATTAGTAATAAGATTGAATTAATCCCTTATTTAGGATATTATTAAACTAATATTTTTATGTTGGAGGAGTCATATGAGGAAATCAAATTATCATACACATACAACAAGATGCTTACATGCGGAAGGTTCTGATGAAGAATACGTCATCGAAGCAATAAATAATGGCTTACATACTATCGGATTTAGTGATCATGGTCCATATCCTGACAATAGATTTGGACTTAGGATGCAATATGATGAATTAGATGATTATTATAATTCAATAAGTTTCTTAAAAGAAAAATATAAAGATAAAATAAACATAAAAATTGGTCTTGAAATAGAATATTTTAAAGATCAAACTGACTACTACAAAAAACTTTTAAATAGATTTGATTATTTAGTTCTTGGTCAACATGTCTGTATAACAGATGAAGATCCTTTCATTAATAATTTCGAACTTCCTAATACAGATTACTTTATAACTTATGCAGAAGCTGTAAGTGAAGCCTTAGATACAAAGCTTTTTGCTTTCCTAGCTCATCCTGATTTAATATTTTTAAATAATTTTTCTTGGGATGAAAATGCCAAAAAAGCTTCTAATATAATTATTGAAGCAGCTAAAAGAAATAATTCTATATTAGAGATAAATGCAAATGGAGTTCGCCGTGGCTTAATGGATTTTCCTGATGGTAAAAGATATAGATATCCAGATAAACGTTTTTGGGATAAGGCTAGGGAATCAAATATAAGAGTGCTAGCATCTGCTGATGCACATAACCCATCTCAGGTATATGATGATACACTAATTAAAACTATAGAAATGGCAAAAGAATGGAAACTTAATTTAATAGATCATATTGATTAAATTAATATAAAAGGAGCAATATTTATTTAAATACTGCTCCTTTTATATTAGTTTTAAATTCTATCCAATTCCTCCTAATGCAACCCCTAGTATAATAACTACTATTGTTATTAAAACGAATGCATACTTTGCAAAATAATAAAATATATTGCCAAGATCTTTAGAACTTCCGGTATTTATCTCTTTTAATACATCTTCTTTTTTAAGTACATAATAAAATACTATCATAGTTATTAAAGCACCAATTGGAGAAAGTATTATAGTAATAAAATTTGTAAAATTATTAAAGTTATTCATACTTAAATCTAAAGGCACTGATAATATGAACCCTAATAAAGATAGTATCAATATAGCCTTTCTTCTAGTTAATTTAGTTTGTGATATTAACGCTTCACAAGGTCCTTCTAACATTGCTATTGATGAACTAATTGCAGCAAGGAATACGCTAAAGAAGAAGAATGCGCCTAAGATTTGTCCTCCTGGTATACTTGCAAATATAGTTGGAACTGTTATAAATAAAAGAGGTGGTCCAGCTAATGGATCTAATCCACAAGCAAATACTGCTGGCATTATAACAAATCCAGAAAGAAGTGCAGCTAATGTATCAAAAATAGCTGTATAAATAGCAGCTCTTGGTATATTAAATTCTTTCTTTGTATAACTTCCATAAACAACTAAACAACACCCTGTAATTGATACAGTAAAGAAGGCTTGACCTAATGCATTAACCCAAGTTGTAGCTTTTAATAGATATTCCCACTGCGGAACCAATAAAAACTTAATTCCTTCCATTGCACCATCTAATGTTAGAGATCTAATTGCTAGAAGTAATAAAATTATAAACATCATTGGCATAATTATCTTATTTATTTTCTCTATTCCTTTTACTACACCAAACCACACTATTAAAACAGTTATTAATATTGCTATTCCATTCCAAATTATAGTTTCATTACTTCCAGCAAAACTCTCAAAATAAGCACCTAAGTTTACATTCTTAAATTCTCCACTTGCACTTATAGTAAAATATTTAATAATCCAACCTACCACCACATTATAAAACATGAATATTCCAAATAAGCCTAGTACAGGCACTATTCCGACTAATCTACCTCCCCATAATTTTCTTTCTTTAAAAGCTAACCTTGTACCTTCTAGATTTCCTTTTCCAAACATTCTTCCAAATGAAAATTCAGTTATAAGCCCTGTTGTTCCAAGTACTAGTACAAAGAATAGATATGGTATTAAAAATACAGCACCTCCATTGCTGCCCATCCTATAGGGAAACATCCATATGTTTCCGAGCCCAATTGCTGCCCCTACGCAGGATAGAATAAACCCTTTACTACTTTTAAAATTTTCTCTTTTATTCATTTTATAACCCCCTAAAAATAAAAACCACATAGAATATTCTATGTGGCAATAAAAAAATAAAACCACATAGTTTACCCATGTGGCTTAATTATCTAAATTATGTTAAACTTAGCCACCATAGATACATATCCTTCCCAAGGATTGCACCTATGATGATTCATAAATACAATCCTTATCTAAAGTAGCTAAAGAATTTTCCGTTATTTATTTTTGCTATATTTTTAGATATTGTATTCATAATCATCCTCCTAAGTTTTTTTATGATTGTATCATATAAATTTTATAAAGTCTATATTTTTTTATTTGTTATATTAATATATTTTCATTATACAAAGACTTATTTTATTAACATCATATATACTTTAAGTTATCTTTTGGAGTACTTATTGATTTCAAATCAAAATTATCCATTAAATACTGAAGAACATTTGAATTTAAAAATGCTGGTAAGGATTCTCCTAAATATATTCCTTTTACTCCCAATGATAAAATCGCTAAAAGATCAGCAACAGCCTTTTGTTCATACCATGATAATACACTAGTTAGTAGCAAACCATTAATATCTGTATCAAAAGTATCAGCTAATGCTAAAGCTATTCTTACAGCTGAGTATGAATAATTACATTTACCTACGTCTAATAATCTAGGAAGCCCTAACACTTCACCAAATTCTAATTTATTAAATCTATATTTACCCCATGACAATGTTACTATAACACACTCCTTTGGTACTTGTTGTGCCATTTCTGTATAATAGTTTCTCCCTTGTCGAGCTTCATCACAACCTCCAATTAAAAAGATTTCAGGTGTCTTTTCGCATCCCATTAATCTATTACATATTTTTCCACCAACTGTCTACTCACATTGATAGCAGAACATTTTGTTTCACTAAATAAATCTCTCCATTCTAACTGTATTAATACAATCTATGATTCCTTTTTAACATTTAATTTATACCAAAAAGAGACTATAAAAAAATTCTCTTTTTATAGTCTCTTTATATCTTTATAAATAAACTAACTATCTGCAACGCCAGCAATCATCAAAATCACATTCGTCTTCTTTACATTCTTCTTTCCAACATTCAACTGCTTTATCAAAAACGCAATCTGTTTTTTCTACCATTTCTTCAAGTTTCTTAACTAAACATTTAACTTCTCTTGTTCTTTCTTTAGCTTGATCTAATAAACATTCAGCTTTTTCAAGGAATTTATCTGCTTCTTCTTGTAAACAGATTATTTCTTTTAACTTCATATTTATGCAATCTATTAATTTTTCATTTCTAGCTGCCATTTCTTTTGCACATTTTTCTAATTTTTCACATTTATTGTCTTTTTTGTTTCTGCATCCATCATTTCGATCACAATCATGCTTACAATCTTTTCTACAATCGTGGTCACAATCTCTTCTTCTATTTTCACCATAATTTCTATTATAATTACTCATAATTTCCTACCTCTCTTTTGTATATTTAATTTTTATCCTTAATATAATATATGACTTATGTCTCTTATTGTTACCAACACTTTACTCTAAGAATATAAAAAAAAGTAAAACATGAGATTTAAATCTCATGTTTTAC
>JBBVGE010000624.1:0-255 GCA_040144665.1 Clostridium perfringens | reverse complement strand
TAGTAAAGTTTTTGGAAAAGTTGTTAGATTTTCAAATGCAGAATTTGATAAATTTTCAACAGCTTCCCTTATAACTCGTAGTACAAATGATATTCAACAAATACAAACTCTTATGGTTCTACTTCTTAGAATAGTTTTCTATGCACCTATCTTAGGTCTAGGAGGTATTTTTAGAGTTGTAAAAACAGATACTGGAATGTCATGGATAATAGCTGTAGCCTTAGCTGCTATACTTTCTTTAGTAATAGTTTTATT
>JBBVGE010000623.1:0-211 GCA_040144665.1 Clostridium perfringens | reverse complement strand
TTTAAAAGAAAATGATATTTTAGGAGCTTATCAGTTAATGAAAGATAGTCACATTCTTTCTGAAAGATGGAGTGTGATAAGAGAAGAGTATAGAAAGCTCTTAAAACGTGGAGAAAAGTCAGAAGAAAAGGACAGGCTAGAGGATATGTATAGATTTTTAAAAGAAGTTCATACAGATTCTAGAATGGTTTGGAAATATGCCAAAGAAGGC
>JBBVGE010000622.1:0-333 GCA_040144665.1 Clostridium perfringens | reverse complement strand
GCTTCTTCTTTTCCGTATTTCTTTTCCATGTAATCTTTTAAGATTCTGAAAGCTATAGCAGGTTCTGTAGTAGTACCTGATTTTGATATAACATTTAAGCTTACATCTAATCCATCAATAGCTTTTAATAAATCAGCCATGTAGCTTGAGCTTATGTTATTTCCTGCGTAGAATATAGCTGGAGTTTTTCTCTTATCCTTAGACATAGAGTTGTAGAAGTTATTAGTTAACATTTCTATAGCAGCTCTTGCTCCTAAGTAAGAACCACCTATTCCTATAACAACTAATACATCTGAATCACTTTGTATTTTTTTAGCAGCTTCTTTTATTCTA
>JBBVGE010000621.1:0-276 GCA_040144665.1 Clostridium perfringens | reverse complement strand
CTCCCACACAGTCTCCCGTGCAGTACCATCGGCTTCTAAAGGCTTAACCGTCGTGTTCGGAATGGGAACGGGTGTTACCCTAAAGAACATCATCACCAGATGTTTGAAAAAACTTTGTTCTTTCAAAATTGCACATATTTAATTTACTATATTTGGTCAAGCCCTCGATCTATTAGTATCGGTCAGCTGAACATGTTACCATGCTTACACCCCCGACCTATCAACCTTGTGTTCTTCAAGGGATCTTACTAGCTTACGCTATGGGAAATCTCATCT
>JBBVGE010000620.1:0-246 GCA_040144665.1 Clostridium perfringens | reverse complement strand
AGTAAGATGCCCAGATTGCAGAAGAGCTAGAAAGCAACAAAGAAACAACAGATAGTTTCTTTACATGAAGAGATATAGATTTTCTATATCTCTTTTTTATTAAAATTAAAAATTTTCTAAAAATACTTGATTTTTTAAAAAAAGTTTGATAAAATAGAAAGAGTAGAAATACAAAAAATAAATTAAAGATAATTAGATTATAACTTTCTCCTATTAGAGAATTTATAAGTTTTAATGAAGTCTTTA
>JBBVGE010000619.1:0-239 GCA_040144665.1 Clostridium perfringens | reverse complement strand
TAATGCATATATATAATAAATTTTTTGGAGAATATAGCCATGTTGTGGCACAGGTTCTTTTAACTAGAGATGTACTAGAAAATGAAAGAATGAAAAATAACGTATGTAATACATTCGATACTTTATTAGAAAAAGGAATCATACCTATAGTTAATGAAAATGATGCTATATCAATAGATGAGATACAAAACATATTAAATTTTGGAGATAATGATAATCTTTCAGCTATAGTTTCTACT
>JBBVGE010000618.1:0-268 GCA_040144665.1 Clostridium perfringens | reverse complement strand
AACATTAGAAATATACCTAAGACCTTCGCCTCTCCCTGCTGGTTCTATTTCTAAGCCTACTGTCGCCCAAAATGGATTTAAGTCTTCCTGCATATGCATTATTGACGCTCCAAAACCTTTAGGTGTTTCCTTATAGATAGTCTCAATATTCGAAAACTCTACTTTTATTCCATATAAATCATCTAACATGGAACTTAGTATTTCCATTTGAACTTCACCGAATAAGTTGACATAAATTTCTTTATCTATGTCATTCATCTCTAATTCT
>JBBVGE010000617.1:0-241 GCA_040144665.1 Clostridium perfringens | reverse complement strand
CTTTTATAAATTCATCATTATACATAGCTAAATTTCCTTTTGAATTGAAACACCCACCATACCAGGGCCAGCGTGAACACCCATAGCAGCTCCTATAGCTCTTACTTGAGATTTTAATAAGTTAGGATGAGAACTTATTGAATCAAGAACTTGATTAGCTTCCTCTTCTGCCATACCATTAAGGATAGCTACATTGCATTTACCTTCATCAAGATGCTCTAAAATTATGCTAGCAAGTTTT
>JBBVGE010000616.1:0-334 GCA_040144665.1 Clostridium perfringens | reverse complement strand
AAGAATTACTATGGTTGATGCAGTTAAAGAATTTGCTGGTATAGATTTCAACGAAATTAAGAGTGATGAAGAAGCTCAAGCTATAGCTAAAGAGAAAAACTTAGAATTCCCTAAACCATTAGATAAGGTTACTAAAGGTGAAGTTCTAAATATGTTATTTGAAGAATATGGTGAAGATAAATTAATCCAACCTACATTCTTAATAGATTATCCAGTAGAGATATCACCTCTTACTAAAAAGAAAAGAGGAAATGAAATGTTTACTGAAAGATTTGAAGGATTTGTATATGGTAGAGAAGTATGTAACGCATACTCAGAGCTTAACGATCCAATA
>JBBVGE010000615.1:0-13319 GCA_040144665.1 Clostridium perfringens | reverse complement strand
ATCACTATATCGTAATATTACGATATAGTGATGGATATGTCAATAATAAAATTATATCAAGACATCTATATAAAAAATCTTGATATAATTTCAAATAATCAACTATGCTATTATCTGTTCTGGATTTAATCCTCCTAATATAGCTTGTAATACTTCTTTATCATTTTGTATCTTCCACTTTCCATCTTTCTTTTTAAGAACAATAGTTACATCTGTAGTAATTAATGAATTACTTTGATTTTCTAATGCAGTTATAAATGCTTTATCAAAATCACTTCCTACTGCATCACCATCTATAGCTTCATTATTTAGTGTTGATTCATTAATTCTAAGTGACTGAACATTTTGCATATACTCATTATAAATCTCTGATCCATTAAGAGCTGTAACTTCAACTTTAACCTTTGCTTCTTTATTCTTTTCTTCTGTATCTAATATTTTATAGTTTAATTTACTACTCCAATATTTAAGTGCTTCTATTCTATTCTTATCATAATCTTCAAATTGCTTTATTGATTTTTGTAGAAGTCCACCATCTTCTACATATTCATTAGCTTTATTTAGATTCATATCTTTATAAGCGCTAAAAAAATTTTTAACATTATCCTTAGCTTCCGTACTTCCTCCACAACTAACTAAAGATATTGCCATAAATATAGTAGCTAGCGCTAATATAATCTTCTTCATGTTTAGTCTTCCCTCCCCTTTGCACTAGTTTTTTAATTTTTCCGGATCAAAACCACCATAAAGTGCTCTTATAAAGTTCTGATCTCCTACTATATACCACTTATTATTTTTCTTTTCTAACTCTAAATTAACTGTATTTGTTACAATCTCATTATTTTTATTTCTTATTGAATTAATTAATGCTTTGTTATATTCCTCAGTAGACTTTTCTTTTTCTTTCGAATCTTTAACTGATATAGACTTTTCTTTTAACTTAAGCAAGTTATTCATATAATCACTATATATTTTTTCACCATTAAGTGTTGATATACTTATTGTAACTTCTGCGCTATCGTTAGTTATTGCTATTGACTTTATTTCATATCCTGTTTTTTCAACCCAATATTTTATTGCCTCTTTCTCCCCCTCTGTAAATTTTTCATAATTTGAGCTATCTATATTTTTGTCAATTAATAAATAACTTTTTGCATTATCAAAATTACATTTTTTAAACTCTGTAAAAAATGTATTTATAGTATTTTCAGGAGCAGATTTTTTAGATTGTTCATTAATATTACTCGCGCTGTCTTTGCATCCTATTAATCCAAATATAATTCCTAATGATAATATAAGTGCAATTAATTTCTTCATTAAAATTCCTCCTTATTGAATATATTATAATTATACCAACTATTATTATTATGATTATTTACTTGATTATTTATTAACATTAATTTTACTTTACCTAAACACAAAAAAGAATGTTAGTAAGATAACATGGCTATCTTACTAACATTCTTTTTAATCATATTCCACTTACTTTAAGAAATCCCTTACCTTGAACTTCATCAATTTGTCCAATTGTAAAAAATGCTTCTGAATCAACATTATCTATAAACTCTTTAACTTTATCAAGCTCTTTCTTATCTAAAATTGAATATATTATTTGCTTATTTTCTTTACTATATACTCCTGACCCTACAAGAGAAGTACATCCTCTTTTTAATTCATTCATTATAAAATTTGCTATTTCTTCGTTCTTATCACTTATTATTGTAATTTGCTTCTTTTGATTAATAACTGAAATTATTTTATCTATAAGTGGCCCATTTAATATTACTGATAAAAGTGCATAAAATCCTTTATCTGCTCCAAATGTTATAGCACCTAATAATGTTACTAAGAAATCAACGCATAATAGAGAAATACCTATATTAAAACTTGTATACTTATTTAGTATTTTAGCTAAAATATCTGTCCCTCCAGTTGATGCATTTATATTAAAAACTATTGCAAGTCCTATTGCTGTTATAATTGTTCCAAAAACCGTAGCAAGCATTAAATCATTTGTTAAGGCCTGTGGATGTATGAATTCATCCATAACCCATAATATAAATGATAGACCAAAGCTAGCATATATAGTTTTAAAACCAAAATCACCACCAACTATTATGAAAGCTATCACAAATAAAAATAAATTCATTACAAATGTTATACCTCCAACAGTTAATGCTGGGAAATAATGAGTTATTACAACTGAAAGACCTGTAACTCCTCCTGCTGCTAAATTATTAGGTGCAAAAAAGTATTCAATTGCTATTGCAATTAAAAGAACACCTAATGTTATAATTCCATATTCTTTTATATTCTGCTTCAAAATCAATCTCTCCTAATGTATCTTACTATTTTGTCTTTTGTCTAAATACAATACTTAGAATAACAGAATTTTTATATTCATCATAGTATTTTTTAAAAAATATAATTATTTTTTAATGTTTAATTTATTAATTTTTCCCTTATAAAAGTAAATATTTTAGCTATTTATGCATTAAATAGTCTTTTTATATGAATTTTTATAAATTAACATTTATTTTTTAACTATGTAAAAATAAACAGAATATGTTAATTAAAATCTAATATTTTTCTATCTATCCCTCTAAGTCATCTATAAGTGCATCTATTTTACCTATAGCTTTATACTCTGCATCAGTTTTTGAATCTCTCTCCCACCCTGTTCCATCAACAAGTAATTCTTTAAACTTTTTAATCCCCAAAAATTTCATTATATCTTCCACATATTCAACTCCCTGACTTATTTTCCCTCTTAAAAGCCAAGGCACTTCCCCTCCTGATGATTGAACATAAATCATTTTTCTTTCTTTATCATCTAATGTCCCTTTTACTTTATTCTTACTTATAATCATAGTTTTATTAAGTTGTACTATACAATCTATATATTCTTTTAGTGGTGCTGGAAATGATAAACTCCACATAGGCGCTGCAATTACATAAATATCAGCTGACATAAATTGATCGCACAACTCATTAATTCTATCTACTTCCTTTTTATCTTCCTCAGGTAATTTATCATAATCCTCTTTGTCTACAACACAATTTCTTTGCTTAAAATATTTATATTCTAATCTTGGAATATGTTCGTCATATAAATTCAATTCTTCTAATATACAATCTTGATTTGCCTCTAATATTTTATTTACAACTCTTCTAGATACCCTTCTACTTGATGACTCCATCTCTGGCTTGGAATTCACAATTATGTATAATAACTTCATAAAAAAACACCTCTTTCAATACTTTTTATTTTAGTATTGTTTATTTAAGAGATGTTTATTCTAATAATCCTTTAATATTATCAATTACTTTAGCTTTAATTTCTTCTATATTTATGTTTTTACCTGGACATAATGTTTGATTGCAATCTCTGTGTCCTACTATATCTTCCATGTTATATTTTATAATTAAACTTGCTCCTAATTTAGCTAAACTATCCATTTGTTTTTTAGAAGGCTTCTCCTCTTGATAGTTTCCCTCTAAACAAACACCTATACTCTTACTATTTTCATTAAGTGCATGAGCCCCTTGCATTTTTTCATCTCTTCCCTTATATATAGTTCCATCTTTTTTTATATAATAATGGTATCCTATACCCCCATATCCCTTATCAATATGCCATTTATGTATTGTTTCTGGAGATGCCGCCTTAGTGGCGGCATGATGTACCACTAATTTTTTAGGTACATTATACTCTGTTAGATCTCCAGACCATTTATAATCTACTTCTTTAATATCCATATCCTTATTTAAGCTGTCCAATTTATCTATTAACAGTTTATTATTAACCTTTGTATTCTCACTATTACTGGCGAGAAATAAAGAATATTTTTCAACTGAAAAATTACTATATACAATATAACTTCCAACACTCACCAAAACTATTAGTAATATAAGCATAAAAGTTCTTCTCCTTCTTCTTCTCATAAGTTTCTTATAATCAATTTTCTTTTTGTAAAATCTTTCTATATCTTTAAGTTTGTTATAGCTTTCCTTAGTCATAACCTCTCCTCCTTAAAAATCCTAAAATACCTTACCAATCTTATTTACATAATTAATTAATACAAATTAATATAAAATTTGTAACTTATATTTCATATAAATTTTACCATATTTTGTAAAAAGGTGCAAACTTTTTTGTTTTATTTTCTTTTATATTTTATTTTGTTTTTTCTTCTCTATATAGTAGAATATTTTAAAGGAGTGGTAAAAGTTTGAATACTATTTTTATAATTTATATCCTAATAGTTAATATAGTAGGTTATTTTTTTATGTTTTTAGATAAGCAAAAGGCTAAAAGACATAAATGGAGAATACCTGAAAACACATTAATGTTTGTTGCTATCATAGGGGGAAGTATTGGAAGTATTCTTGGTATGCAATCATTTAGACATAAAACTAAACATATCAAATTTAAATTTGGGATGCCCATTATTTTAATACTGCAAGTTATACTATTTTTCTTAATCTTTAAGTAAATAAAACTTGATTTTGGGCTTACTAAAAAGAGGTTAAAGTACAAATACTTTGTACTTTAACCTCTTTTTTATTACCTATCTATTTCTACTTCTTCTACTAATATATTTTTTTCTTGTGGTCCTGCATACTCATCAATGAAATATAGTGGTCTATTCTTAACTTCTGTAAATATTCTTCCAAGATATTCTCCAATAACTCCTAAGAATATAAGTTGTATTCCACCCATCATAAGCATTACACAAATAAGACTTGAATATCCCGGTACGTCAATTCCAAGTATTAGTGTTCTCACAACTATGTATATCATATAAATAAATGATAAAAATGCAATTAAAACTCCTACTATTGTCGCAAGTCTAAGTGGTGCTGTAGTAAATGATGTAATACCTTCAATAGCTAAGTCTATAAGTTTTAAATAATTCCATTTTGTCTCTCCAGCTACTCTTGGATCTCTATCAAACTCTATAGCCTTCTTTTTGAATCCAATTAAACTAAACATTCCTTTAGTATATCTTTGCTTTTCTGGAAATTCTCTTAATGCCTCTATAGCTCTTCTGCTTAAAAGTCTAAAATCACCTGTATCTGTTTGTATCGGAACTTTTGATACAGATTGAAGTATTTGATAAAACTTTTTTGAAGTAAACTTCTTAAGCCAAGTTTCGCCTTTTCTACTTCTTCTTTTAGCGTAAACATCATCATATCCTTCTTCATAATATTTTAGCATATCTACTATTAATTCTGGTGGGTCTTGAAGATCTGCATCAATAATAGCTGCAACATCGCCTGTTACATAATCAAAGGCGGCTCCCATTGCAACTTCTTTACCAAAGTTTCTTGAAAGGTTAACATAACACACTCTAGGATCTGTCTTTCTGTACCCCTTTACAATTTCTAAAGAACTATCTTTACTTCCATCGTTAACAAATAAAAATTCTAATTGATAATTAGATATCTTTTTACCAAGACCAACAAGTCTTTCATATAAATATGGAAGGGATTCTTCTTCATTATACATTGGTATTATTATAGATAACTTTTTCATGCTCTATCTCCCTTTCTAAAAATACAAAAAATATTTATATAATCATAAATATTTTAATTTAATTTTAATCCTATTTACTTCCCTAATATAAAATTATATGTTACTTATTAAGACATTTCAATACATGTATTAATATATTACTTAGATACATGCTTAAATTCATTTCTTATATTCTTTAAATTTCCGTATACTGTTATATTGTCATAAACTTCAAATATATAATCCGGTGTTGGAAATTTTACAAATATATCGCCTTTATCAATATTTAATACTTCTATCTCTAAGTCTTTGAGCCCACTGTCTATTATCGTTTTTCCTACTAAACTAGACTCTTTTGATAAGTAAATTTCATATATTCCATACCCTTTTGTGTTTGTTATTAAAGTTAAATGTTTTGTATTTAATTTTTCCCATATTTTTGATTTTAAAACCTTTCCTTCAATTTTTGACTCTATTTTTTCAAGAAGTGTTGACTTATGCACAAAAAATACTACTATTATAAACGATATTGCTACTGCAAAAAATCCTATACTTGTTACTTTATCAGAAAGCATTCTTACAAAAAATGATATAAATGTCGCAGTACTTACATAACTAATTACCATAAGCCAACTTGCAAGCCTTCTTCTCACTGGATTTTGCACAATCATTTCACTTTCTTTTGTTGTAAAGCCTGTACTTGTTAATAATGATATAACTTGAAATCTAGCCTTTCTTATAGGCATCCCCGTTAATCTAAAAAGGATAGAAAAGAAATCTATAACTAAAAGAAATATAGTCATAAATAATATAAAGGTTAATATTAAAACCATTTTTTACCCTCCCTTGTCTTTCTAGGATTTTATTATATAATATGTATAACTTTTTTATGTGAACTGCTTGTAAATTAAGGGCTTATAGTATTTAAATTCAATTAAAAAAGTCCCTTCATTGTTTAAAAATGAAAGGACTTTAATTTACATAAGTGGCGCAAATACTCTAAGTATTGCAGTTAGTATTCTATTATATAATTTAACATGTTTACAATCTTCAAGTGTTATCTTAGTGCAAATATCTAACATCTTTATATAATCCTCTTTTATTTGCATTACGGATTTAGTTTTATATAACCACACTCCACATTCAAAATGAAGATAAAGACTTCTATAATCAAAGTTTATTGTACCAACAGTTCCAACGATATCATCTGATACAACAGTTTTTGAATGTATGAATCCTGGAGTATATTCATATATCTTAACGCCTGCTTTTATAAGCTGTGCATAATAAGCTTTAGTTACTATATGTGCATACCATTTATCTTCAATATGAGGTGTTATAAGCCTTACATCAACACCACTTTTAGCAGCCAAAGTAAGTGCTGTTACAAGTTCATTATCGATTATCAAATAAGGAGTACTTATATAAACATAGTCTTCTGCTCTATTTATAATATTTAAATATACATTTTCTCCAACTATTTCATCATCTAATGGACTATCTGCATAAGGCTGTACATAACCATCGCTTTCTATCTTTAATTTATGCTTATCTAAAGCCCTAAATTCATCATAATTTATTTTTTCTCCACTATTAAAACTCCATACTTGAAGAAACATTACTGTTAAGTTCCAAACAGCTTCACCTTTTATCATTATAGATGCATCTTTCCAGTGTCCAAATCTAACTATCTCATTTATATATTCATCTGCTAGATTTGTTCCTCCTGTAAATCCAGTATGACCATCAATAACTGTTATCTTTCTATGATCTCTATTATTTAATATTATAGATAAAAATGGTACGAAAGGATTAAATACTTGACACTTAATACCTCTTTTTTCAAGTTGTTCATTATACTTATATGGAAGAGTTGTAAGGCATCCCATATCATCATATATCATTCTGACATCTACACCTTCTTTAGCTTTCTCCTCCAGAATATCTAAAATAGTATTCCACATTTTTCCCTCATGAACTATAAAATACTCCATGAATATGTATCTCTTTGCTTTTTTTAATTCCTTAATCAAGCACTCAAAAAATTTTTCTCCTGGTGAAAGATATTCTGTTGTTGTATTTTTATAAACTGGTGACATAGCATATTTACTAGTATACTTAGCTTGATTTGCTACAGACTTATTTATATTTTCTAACTCACTTATTATATTTTCATCTTGAATGAGGGAATCCTTAGATTGATTATATACCCGCTCAACCTTACTTTTAAATTTATTATTCATCTTTTTTCCACCAAAGATTAAATAAAATAGCCCTCCAAAAATAGGAAATAATAATACCGGTATCGTCCATGCTAATTTATATGATGGATTATCTGTTCTACTTACAATATAAATGACTACTAATATACTTATAATAAAAAAGAACACATATAAATAAACAAAGGATTCAGTAAGCTTCCATATTCCAAATAATAATACTACTAATTGAAAAAATATTAAAAATCCTACTATAGCTAACCTACTGAATAAAAAGTCAAATATTTTTCTCATCTATTCCTCCTTAAAACATATTTATATATATTTTAATACAACTTGTTTTATATATTCAACTTTATATTTTTATAACTAATCTTTTTAAAATTTTAAGATTAATGAAAGGATTATTTATTAATTTATAATTGACAAATAAAAAAATTTAGGTATAAATACCTAAATTTCCTTAATTAATATTCTTCACGAATCTCTTCTAATGCAGTTGTTGTTCTCATTTTTTTATCTATTGATTCTTCATAGCTCTCTTTAATTACTTCAGCATAAATAAGTTCTATCAAAAATACCTGCACAAGCTTTGATAAAATTGATCCAGTTTCAAATATAGTTTCCATACTCACATAGCTTATATTGATATCTGAAATATCTTTTAATGTATTTTCACGACTCTCTGTTAAGGATATTATATTGGCTTTATTTTTTTTAGCAAGCTTAACAGACTCTATAATTTCTTTAGTCTCTCCTGAATGAGATATTGCAAAAATTAAGTCTCCTCTACCTACAATTGCAGAGAGCATCCTCATTGTATGTGAATCTGATATAGATACGGTATTCATTCCTATTCTCATAAACTTATAATTGGCTTCCATAGAAACTATTCCTGAATTTCCAATTCCAAAAAAGTATATTTTTTTTGCATTCAAAAACATCTCTCTTGCTCTTATAACCTCAGCATAATCTAGGTTACTCAATGTTTCTTCAATAACTTTTACATGGCTTTCAAATAATTTATTTGCAGTTTCTTTGACCGGTTCATCTAATTTTACAACTGCATTAATAACATTTTTCCCACTTTCTCTTGATAGTTTTTTAGCTAAAGTTACTTTAAATTCTGGAAATCCTGAAAACCCTAACTTCTTGGAAAATCTAGTTATAGTTGCTTCTCCTAAAGATACTTCTTCTGCAATTTCTGTTATTGATTTATATATGCACTCAGAAGCATTATTGTTTATGTATTCAATAAGAATTTTATCACTTTTGCTTTCTCTAAACTCTTCCTTTGCAATCTGCTTTATAATATCCATAATAACACATCCAATTTCTTAATATATTAGTCTCTTTTGTTTATAAAATTATATAGCGCCCCTATCATACCTGCTTTATTTCCTAGCTTAGCAAACTCTATCTTTGTGCTTTCAAAGAAAGTCTTTGGTAGCTTTCCTCTTAAAAAATTATTTATCTTAGGCTCTAAAAATTCTCTTTGCTCCATTATACCTCCACCTAAGATTATAACTTCTGGATTTAAAAAGTAAACAACATTAGAAATAAGTTCGGTTAAATTATCTACTAAATTATCTATCTCTTCAGAACATATAGAATCTCCTTTTTTACCTTCTTCAAATATTATTCTTCCATTTATATCATTAGGCTTAATATTTTTGCGCTTTGCAACATTTTTAACTAATATCTTTGTTGATGCTATCTCTTGTATTGGTTTTCCATTTACATTTATATATCCAACTTCTCCGGCACTTTTTGAAGCTCCTCTTACTATATCATTATTAAGAATAATTGCTCCACCAATTCCTGTACCAACAGTCATACAAAATATCGATTTATACCCTTTTCCAGCTCCTGCACAAGCTTCACCAAGTGCAGCCGAGTTAACATCATTCTCAACCTCACATTTTAGTGAAAATTTTTCTTCTATAAACCCTTTTATATCCGTTCCTATATATCCTGGAATGGTCTTACCTGCATGGATAATAACTCCGCTTTCATCATCTACTACACCTGCTGTTGAAACACATACCCCTTCGACTCTATAGTCATTTATAAGATTACAAATTATATTATCTATATCTTCTAATATATCATTTCCATCTTCATATACTGATGTTTTTCTACTACTATCAAATAATATAGTTCCATCTTCATTTAAAATGCCATATTTTATATTTGTTCCACCTATATCTATACAAATGTAATTTTTCATAATCTACTCCTTAATTTTAATAATTAATGATTTCTCTTAGCTTAAAATATATACCTCTTGCATTATCAAGATTAACTTCATCAGATAATTCTACAATCTTTCCTTCGCTATAATAACTGTATATAACCTCTTCTATACCTTTTCCTAATTCATTTAATGCATTTTGATTATAATGCACTTCATCTATAAGCATTTTTCTATTTCTAAATGTTGGTCCTTTTTTGCTACAAAGAATTAAATTTGAACTTTCTTTGCAAGCTTCTTCTTGCGCGATCATTATCACTTCCATCCTAAGTGGATTAGCCCCTTCCCAATATCCAGTCTGAGATACAAATGTTTTCTCTATTCCAATTTTATTTAATTTATCTCCAAGTTCAATTAATGAATTTTTGTAATAAATAGGATCTGTACCATACTTACCATCACTTTCTCCTTGTATCCATATTGCATAAGTTTTATCTACATCATATATCTTATCTAATTTTGATACTGCATTTTCATATTTATAAATAGCATCATCTAAATAGTTATATCTATCATGTCCCCAATTTTTTATCATAGAACCATCAACAGCTGATTGAATAAAACATAATTTCTTTCCTGTATCTTCATTCCATGACCTTGAAAAGCTTTGTGCTATAGTACCATTTCCTCTTGATAGCTCCAAAAACTTTCTCATTGGTATTATTTCATCTGTATCTAAATACTCAAATGCTCCTCTTGGTAGTGTTGCATCATCTATATCCCCACAACCAATTGCATTACTTTGTCCAATTAGTAAAAATACATCTATTTTTTCTTTATCCCTAATCATTATAATCCTCCTAACTCTGCAAACAACCCCTATGTAGAAAGTAAATCCACATAGGGGAATAAGTTTATAATTTAACTTTAAAAATTGCCTTTTTAACCTTCTCTGATCCCTTTACTTTTAATGCTGTCATATGAGCATCTTCTGGATAAAATACTACAAAATCACCTGCACCAAGTATTAATGATTGTTTAGCCTCTCCTTCTAGCGATACAAAATCATCCTTCTTAACATATTCTTTAAAGTCTAAATCTTTTATAAAGTTATAATCTATTTTTTCATTACCTGTAAATATAACATGTACATCTATATAATCTCTATGAGCTTCCCAAAACCTTTCTGAGACTTCTTTAGTATCATACTCAACTATATTTACAAACAACTCATCTCCATCAATTTCATATGAGCCAGGAGCATAACTTACTAAATCTTTCTCCTTTGAGAACTCTAGTGCTTTATTCACCTTATCCTCTAACCCCTTAAAACTCTTTAAATACTCTAAATTTCCGTAGATCATATATACCTCTCCTTCATTTTAAGAATATTAAGCTAATTCCTTTGCTTTTGCTTCACTTGGTTGAGTTAAGTAACTTACTATAATACCAACAATAACTGATGAACTTATTGAGATTACTGAATAAGACCAAGCAGTTACATCAAAGCCACCATATTTAAGAACTACAACTATAATAGCTGAAACTATAAATCCAGCATAAGCACCTTGTTTAGTTGCTTTCTTAAAGAATACACCAAGTACAAATATTCCAGCTAATACTCCAAGAACTAACCCCATAAATCCGTTAAACCATTCATAAGCTGAAGTTATTCCACCACTAGCAAGTAATATTGAAACTACTATTGATACAATACCAACACCTAATGAAATATATTGAGCAATTCTTGTTTTTTGCTTATCTGATAAATCTTTAGAGATATATTGTTGAATATCTAAAGTCCAGCTTGTTGCAACTGAGTTTAATCCAGTTGAAAGCGTTGATTGTGCTGCTGCATAAATAGCTGCAAGTAGAATTCCTGTAATTCCTACTGGTAATTGATATGCTATAAATGAAGCAAATATTTGGTCTTGTTGAGCAGTTTGTAATAATGCAGGATTTTGATTATAGAATACAAATAATCCTGTACCTATTAAGTAAAATACTGTTGCAAGTGTTAATGAAAGTACTAAGTTTCCATAAGTCATCTTCTTAAGTTGTTTCATATCAGTAGTTGTTGTAAATCTTTGAACTATATCTTGACTTGATACATATGATGAGAATGTATTAAGTCCAGCACCAACAACTATTATAAATACACTTGATTTTAATATATTAGGATTAAATAGTGCATCTCCTTCACCTAAGAATTTTCCCCCTTCTCCTAAAGAAGATACTATAGATCCAAAACCACCATCAATTGTTGAAACTAAGAAGAATAATGAGAATATAACTCCAACAATTAATACAGCTCCTTGTATAAAGTCCGTCCATAAAACTGATTTAAGTCCACCTGTGTATGAGTAAACAATTGCTATAAGTCCCATTACAATTATAAGAACGTTTACATTAATTCCAGTTAAATCTGCTAGTACTATTGATGGAAGATACATAATGATTGACATTCTACCAATTTGGTAAATTATAAACATTACAGCTCCAAGTATTCTAAGTCCCTTATCTTTATATCTTATTTCTAAATAGTGATATGCAGTATCTATATCATATTTGCTGTATATAGGTAAGAAGTATTTTATAGTTATAGGTACCGCAATTAACATACCTAATTGTGCAAACCATAAAATCCATGTTCCTTTATATGAATTTCCTGCTAATGATAAAAATGAAATTGGACTTAAAAGCGTTGCAAATATTGAAACTGAAGTAACCCACCATGGTATTTTCCCATCTCCCTTAAAGAACTCTTTTCCCTTCATTTCTTTCTTAGAGAAAGCGAGTCCTGCAAAAAGGACTGCTGCTAGATACAGAACTAATACTCCAAAATCTATTTTAGTAAATCCTTGCATATTATTACACCCACCCTTTTATTTGATTTTTAAGCGAAATATTTATTATATATTTCTTTAGTTTTAATCTTCATTTCTTCTGTTGGTTCTTTCATAGGTTGTCTACAATAACCAGCATCTACACCTGCTTCTTGAAGAAGTCCCTTTAATGTTTGATATAAACCATTGCCTAAAAGATCAGTTATAAAATCATTAGTTAAGTGTTGAATTTCTCTTGCTTTATCTATTTGATTATCTTTTGCTAAATTAAAAATTTCTTTAGCTCTCTTTCCATTCATATTGAATGTTGATCCAATTGCACCATCAACTCCAAGAACTGTAGCTGGTAACATCATTTCATCAAAACCTGCATATATAAGCTTGTCTGGGAATGTTTTTCTCATTCTCTCTAATAAATAGAAGTCTGCTGCTGTAAATTTAACCCCTATTATCTTCTCATTTTCAAATAGTTCTGCAAATTGTTCTAATGACATATTAACTCCAGTTAAGAATGGAATTGAATAAATAATCATTTTATTATC
>JBBVGE010000614.1:0-329 GCA_040144665.1 Clostridium perfringens | reverse complement strand
GTAAGAGTAATGAGATTATTAGGAGTTGAAACTTTAGTAGTTACTAACGCTGCTGGAGCAGTTAACAAAGATTATACTCCTGGAGATTTAATGATAATATCAGACCACTTAAATTTATCAGGATCAAATCCTTTAATAGGTAAAAACTTAAGTGAATTCGGTACTAGATTCCCTGATATGTCAAATGCATATGACAAAGAATTAAGATCACAAGTTAAAGATATAGCTAAAAATTTAGGTATAGAAGTAAGAGAAGGTGTTTATGCTATGTTTAGTGGCCCAACTTACGAAACTCCTGCAGAAGTAAGAATGGCTAGAATATTAGGAGC
>JBBVGE010000613.1:0-257 GCA_040144665.1 Clostridium perfringens | reverse complement strand
AGATGTGTATAAGAGACAGCCCCTGGAGGTCCATAAAGTATTATATGTTGAGGATATGGTGAAGCTAGTTTTGAAAGAAGTGACTTAACAGCTCTCTCTTGACCAACTACCTCATCAAATGAATCAGGTCTTAATAAAGACATTATATTCTTATTTGGAACTCTTTCATCTAGTTCTTCAAGTTCCTCAAGCTTTTTCTCTGTCTTAGCATTTTCTGGACCTTTTTTCTTTTTCATTATATTTACTCTAAGTTCATC
>JBBVGE010000612.1:0-242 GCA_040144665.1 Clostridium perfringens | reverse complement strand
TATCTTCAGCACCTAATGCTCTAAGCCCTTTCAAGTGTAATTCTATAGGCCTAGAACCTATATTACATCCACCTGGCCTAGCTAATTTAAACTCTCCATATTTAGCTATCATTGGCCCCATTATTAAAAATGAAGCTCTCATTTTTTTAACTAAATCCTCACTTGGAATTAACGGATCTTTATTTAATGGTGGTACAATTAATTTATTTTCTTTCTTATCTATTTTCAAATCATATCCTAAT
>JBBVGE010000611.1:0-8233 GCA_040144665.1 Clostridium perfringens | reverse complement strand
AAAGAATTAGAAAAAATTTTTTCTAATTCTTTTTATATTAATTTATATATTTTTTATTTTAATTAGTTCATTTATATAGCTCTGTTTCATGTATTTAATACATATCTCCTCACTTGTTTCACTATAATAATGAATTTTTATTTTACCTAAATTATATTTTCTCTGAAACATCGTAGTATTAAATTCAACCGCTTGTATATCTTTTTTATTTAAAAGATTTATCTTTTTAACAAGACCTCCATTAATAACTTTAACTTTATAATTTTCAACTTTTAAACTAGTATTTTTCCCTTCTAGTATAGAAGAAGGAATTATAAATATAAGAATTAAATTTATTAAAAGAGTATACTCATTTTTTGATATTATAAAAGCTAATATTGAGACACTAAAAACTATAATAATTGGCTTTAATACAATCATAACCTTACCTTTAATTATACCTTCGCCACAGTCTAATCCCACATTCCAATTAGGTAATATTTCATTTAATATTTTAATGTGCTCCTCTTCTCTTCCAAGTAGCCAAAGAATTATTTTCTCATCATCACTGCTACTATAACCTTTTACTACCACTTGCATCTCATATAAGTTTAATAACTGCCTTAAAATATTGGCTTTTAACTTTATTATCTTGACACTATTTTCATTGAAGGAAAATTCTTTATTACTTATTAGTCCATAACTTATTTTTATATTTTTATTTTCTTTTGAAATAGTAAAATTATAATATTTTATCATGTTATATGCTATTGCAATTATCTTTAAAATAATGATTAATATAACTATTCCCAATATCCCATAAAGTATATTAAGCTCCTCTAAATACTTTGGATTAATACTTGATATAACAGTATTTATACTATTTTTACTTATAATATTCTCTAAAATTTGATATCCTTTACCTATTCCTATAAAAATTATCACTATATTAAAACTAGTCAATCCATATCTAAATAGAGTTTTCTTGTCTATAATTTTCTTATAAATATTAGAATCACTAATTTTTTCTTCTATTTTAGTAACTTTATCAGAGGTTTCATTATATGTTGCTTTAGCACTTTCCTCTTCTAAATCTAAATAACTTTCTAATAGAGCAAATTTTTTAATATTATCTATATCTTCTTTTGTTAAATGCATTTTTATTTCTTTAATTTCTGAATTCATTGATGGATTTTCTATCTTAACCGTATTATATATTAATAATTTATCTACTATACCTCTAGAAATATCCATAGATTTTAAATTTCTTTTAGGAATTATAATTATATTTTTAGATAATATTCCAAAATGATACTGTACTTCATCTTCTTTTAATAGTATGTACTCATTAAACCATTTTAAAGATACATAAAGTAACTCTAAAATTATAAATATAGGAATTAAAACGAATGCCATTTTACCCGAAAATATAATAATTGGTATAAATATAGCTATATTACTTACTATATTAGATAAGATTTTATAAATTATACTTCTTATATTATTTCTAATTTTTTTGTCATTATTTAAACTGCTAGGAGAACTTATTTTATCTTCCACCTTTATGAAAACAACTCCTCTCTAACATTCTCATTTATCTTTTCTCTTAAAAATTCTATTATTTTTAAAACTTCATCTTTATCTAAATTAGGAATCTCAAAACTTCCACCTGCTGTTCCTATACTTACAGATGCAAGGTTAAAGTTTCTATTTATAGGTCCCTCTTTTAGTTTTATATTTTGTATTCTTACAATAGGAATTGTAACACTTTTAGTAAAATATATTCCCTCTTTAAAAAATATCTCTTCTTCATTAATCTTATAACTCCATTGCTTGTACTCAAAAA
The DNA here is from genome assembly GCA_040144665.1 of Clostridium perfringens. GTDB lineage: Bacteria > Bacillota > Clostridia > Clostridiales > Clostridiaceae > Clostridium > Clostridium perfringens_A. The sequence goes on along the minus strand of JBBVGE010000611.1, from coordinate 6,408 downwards.
ATGGTTCAACGAATGCACTTACAATAGATATAAAGATTAGAATCAAGAATATTATGTTTATAATTTTGTTATTATTAAAAACAAAATTACTTATCCAGGAAATATTTAATTTAGGAACTATATAAGTAACTATTATATAAATAGCTATTAAGAATAATAAAAATATAGTTCGTGATATAATCCATGATTTTATAGCATTATTACTTAATTTCTTTTCCATTTATTTTCCCCCTTGTTTGTATTCATTTTCAAAATATCATAAAAGGTATATTAGGTCAATTTTATATTTTATTTGTAAAATTAAATGCAATTAGAATTTAATTTCTAATTGCATTTAAATAGTCTATTTATTTTTACTTAAAAGTACGAGGAATAAATTCATATCCCTTAGCTTTTGGTTCACCAAAAACTGCTTTTGAACTTTCTGATTGTGGATCATGGTCTATATGCTTTTTCTTATTATTTTTTTTATCACCCATAACTATCACCTCAAAAATAGTTTGTACAATCTATAGTTATGTTATTCCTAGTATATTTTAACTTAACTTCTATTCAGTTAAATCTACTTTAAAGCTATCTTCCTCTGATATTTTAATATTGTTATTTCTATATACTCCTACTTCTATTTCTTTTGCTTTCCCAATCTCAAATATTCCTATATTACTTTTGGAAATTTCATATTTTTTATATAATGAATCAATATAATCAATAGATTTCTTATTATCATCTATATGTTCTCTTACTTCATTTATTTCTTTACCATCAGCATTAATATATAATCTATGTGTTGGTATATAGTGATATGCATTATTCTTATAAGTATCATCATATTCTAATATTAAATATTCACCATCAAGTATAGTTTTATTTATTCTAATCCCTGAATTTTTATCTATCTTAATATTAATTGGATTTTTGTTATTTAAATCTAACTTAATACTCTCTAACTTAACTTCATTTTTAATATCTCTATTTATGTTGTAGAAAGGTATAAGTTCTATACTCTTCATGTCTTTATTTCCTATAAATAGAGTACTATGAAAAATTTTATTTTTACTCCAAAACTTTTCTGAACTTGTTCCACCTCTCCATTTTAGAGGTTTTCCCTTATCATCTATAACTATATAATCAACCAATGTACTTGGATCTTTTTTTGTACTTCCTATTACTGAAACTGTAAGTGGTGATGCTATTACTTTATCTATATTAAATATTTCTCCTCCAGTATCAATTCTTTTAGATATTTCTTTTTTTACAGTTTTATTTGATATATCTGTTTTATCTATAAAAAATTCTACACTAAAGTCTGCTTCTTCTCCTAGTACATCGTCTATTTCTATTTCTATATTACTCTTGTTTGGAATTACTTTATCTCCCCATTCAAGTTCTTTTATAATCCTTATTGTGTTATCATCAATGAATTCCCAATTTCCTCTACTTGCAGCACTGCTATTTTTTCCATTTATTTTTAATGACGTTGGAATAAGTAATAGATCTGAAAATGTGTCAAAATTATCTTTTTTAAATTTTTTATTGTTATTTTTTACAACAAAACTTAAAAGTAACATATTATCATCTAATGCTGCTTGTTCAAATGTAATATCTATCCCTCCAGCTGATTTAGTCTTTCCTATAACATTAAAATACTCTAAATAATTTGTATTTTTATTAATATACTCTCTAAGCATCTCCCCTATTATTGGTATATCATATGCAAAAGCAGGTTTAACTACAAAAAGGGAACCTATTCCAATAACGATTGTGATTAGTGCTACTGTAACATATCTCTTATATGCAAATTTTCTCTTTATAGATTTATTTAACCTATCTTTAATTTTTTTCTTCTCTATATCATTGCTTTCTAATTCAAAAATTTCATTTTCATTTATTTCTAAATCATTTAATAACTCATAAATATCTTTCATCTTAATGCCTCCTCTAATTTAATACATTCAAGCTTATCTTTTAATTTCTTCCTGCATCTATATATCCTATTATTAATGGCAGTCTCAGATAAGCCTTTTATCTTTCCAATTTTCTTTGAGGTCATTCCTTGGAAAAATTTCATCAAGAATATATCTTTATCTAACTTTTCTAAAGTATTTATGAGTTTTATCAATTCTTCTTTGCTTTCTAAAGATTCAATTCTATCTTCTATATAATATTTATTACATAGCTCTACATCACTCTTACTTAACTCAACTTGTTTTATTCTCTTTCTATAATAATCAATGGCTTTATATTTACTTATCTTAGCAATCCAACTTTTAAAACTATTTTTATCTCCATCAAATTTCTTAGCATTCTTCCATATAGATACGAATATATCATTTATACATTCTTCCACTAATCCATTATCACCAAATTGATTTAATATTTTATAAGTTATTCCTTTAACTAATGGTAAGTATATATCCACAACATAATTTAAAGCATCCTCTTTCCCCCTCTTTAATTCCTTTATATAATTCCCCTCGTTTATTTTCATAATTATAATTTCTCCCATACTCTAAAGGTTATTGTAAAAGCTTCTACACTTTATATAACGATATAAAAATACTTTTCTCTCACATAAATTCCATTATAATTAAATTTTTATATCTTTTCTATATTTTACCTAGGATTTGACTTATAAATTAATTACTATTATGATTTTCTTATTAGAAAATAACTAAATAAACTAAAGAGGTAAATTAATGAACGAACAAGACTATGAAGCTCTCCTTAATATAAAAACAAGTGGTAAGCAGGATTTAGATGAAACTTCTATTCACTATAATAGATATGAACCTACTGAATATTCAGCTTTAAATAAGCTTTTTAAAGAATACAAGATTACTGATAAAGATTCTATAATAGATTTTGGATGTGGAAAAGGACGACTTAATTTTTATATAAATTATTTTTTTGGTTCAAATGTTACTGGTATAGAAATGAATCATTACTTTTATGAGGAATCTCTACATAATAGAACTAGTTATTTAAATAAGCATAAAAAGAATTTAGGAAATATAAACTTTTGTTGTTGTCTTGCAGAAGAGTATAAAATACAATCTAATGATAATAAATTTTATTTCTTTAATCCTTTTTCACTTCAAATATTTATGAAAGTTTTAGAAAATATTTTAGTGTCTGTAGAAGAAAATAAAAGAAACGTAGAACTTATTCTTTACTATCCTTCTGATGATTATATATTTTTCTTAGAAAACTATACATTCTTTATGTTAATTAAAGAAGTTAGACTTGAAAACTTTAATAATGATAGTAGAGAAAGATTTCTTATATATAGACTAGCTTATATATAAAAAGTCTCTTATATAAAATAAGAGACTCAGAGTGTCGACTTTATCGATACTCTTAAATGAGTAGGAGTTTACTCCTACTCACTTTTTATTATGGATGTAATATCTTATGTCTTATAAATTTTGCATAGTCTTTAGTTATAACTAAAAGGTCTATTGGTCCTCCACAAGTTGCAATGCCAACATTAAATCTCTGTGCTTTTATAGTTAAATCAACCATAAATTCTGCAAAATCCATACCATCCTTCAATTGCATAAATTTCCAATCTACTTTCATACTCTTACTTGATGCCATTAAATTAACTAATGCATCTGTTTCACCATCCCATGATGCACCAGCAACTATTGTATCATTATTCAAGTTAGGTCTAATAACCTCATTACCTTTTATATTATAAACATGCTGCTCATCTTCATAATATCCACAAACATGATAAATAACTCCATTACCATGCTTTTCTTGAGTATAACTTACTAACTTTCTAACTACATCTTTAATATTATCCTCTTCTGTAACTTCATCTATCTCAAAACTTCTTATAAAGTCTCCTACAGATTTCCCACCTATTGCAGCATCACCACAACAAGCTATTCCTATTGTATTTTTCTTTATTAGAAATAATTTCTGAGAATTATCACTTAAAATACGTCTATCTCTAGTACCATCTGGATGTACTGTTAGTCCTGTTAATCTACTGTCTGCTGCCATTGCAATTCCTTCTGGCAAAAATACTGTTGCTATTATTGACATATTCCTATCCCCTTTTTTAATGTATATATTAATCTTTTAGTTATTTAATAAAACTTTATCTTTCCAAATAAATATTTAATTTATTAAAATGAGTTTATTAATTTTAGTAATTCTTCTCCATACTTTTCAAACTTCTTCTCACCCATACCTCTTATATTCATAATTTCCTCTTGTGTTCTAGGTTTATTATTTGATATATCAATTAGTGTTGAATCTGAGAAAATTATATATGGACGAATATTCTCTTTGGCTGCTTTAATTTTTCTCCATGACTTTAATGCATTATATAATTCTTTATTTATTATTTCATCTTCACTCTTTTGAAGCTTCATAAGAACTTTCTCTTCTGACTTTAAAACTTTAATAGATCTATTATTTAGTATAAGCATAGAATATGTACCTGGTTTTAATTCAACATATCCTAGATCTATTAAACTTTTTATAAAATCTTTTATAAACTTAGAACTAAATTCCTTCATAAGAGAAAATGTTGTGACTTTATCTAATTCATATTGAATTATCTTAGGCCCTTTAATCCCTCGTAATATATCAACTAAAACTGATATTCCAAACCTTTCTCTAGTTCTAAATACAGTTGATAAAATTATCTGCGCTTCTCTTGTAAAGTCCTGAATATCATCACTATTTAAACAGTTCGTACAGTTATTACAGAAACTCATTATATACTTATTATTAAAATATTTTAATATAAACTCTCTATAACAATTATGCGTTTCTGCATAATCAACCATCGATTGAAGCTTACGAAGAGCTATCTCTCTTCTATTTATTCCACTACTTTTATTTATTAAAAATTCTACTCTCTTAATATCATCCCTTGAATAAAAAAGATAACAATCACAATTTTCTCCATCTCTTCCCCCTCTACCAATCTCTTGATAGTAAGTTTCTAAATTTTTAGGAAGTGTTACATGTACTATAAATCTTATATTTGACTTATCTATTCCCATCCCAAAGGCATTAGTTGCTATCATCACATTCTTTCTTTCAAAAAGAAAATCCTCTTGTGCTATCTCTTTATCACAATCTCTCATACCAGCATGATATTTAAGTACACTATATCCTAAATCCTTTAGTCTATCATAAATGATTTCAACTTCTTTTCTTGATGCGCAGTAAACTACTCCTGATTCATCTTCATGACTTCTTATTATATCCTTAAGCTCCTCTTCTTTATCAACCTCTTTCAAAACTTCTATATTTAAATTTGGTCTATTAATGTCACCTAAATATATATATGGATTTCTAAGACCTAATAAGCTTATAGAATCTTTTCTAACTTCTTCTGTAGCTGTAGCTGTAAAAGCTGAAATAACTGGCTTATTTTTTAGTTCTTCATAAAAAGGTTTAATATACCTATAACTCTTTCTAAAATCATGTCCCCATTCTGATACACAGTGTGCTTCATCTATTGCTATATGGGAAATATTTAAATCTAAAATCATACTTTTAAAATAATTCGATTCAAGTCTTTCTGGTGCTATATATATAAGCTTATACATTCCAAGTGAAGCATCCTTTAATATTTCTTTTATCTCATCATTTTTCAAACTGCTATTTATATAAACTCCTGATATACCATTTTCTCTTAAAGCATCAACTTGATCTTTCATAAGAGAAATAAGTGGAGAAATAACTAATGTAATTCCCTCAAAAAGAATTGCAGGAATTTGATAACAAATAGACTTTCCTCCACCTGTTGGCATAAGACAAAAAACATCTCTTCTATTTAAAATTGTATTTATAATATCTAATTGTCCTTCTCTAAAGCTTTCATATCCATAAAACTTCTTAAGAGCATGATATGCCTTTTGCGTGTTATTCATAATCTTACTCTCTCTTTCTTTTAACTTAAGATTATTATACATTATTTCCCCATAATGATAAAATATATAATTGCCTTAAAGTAAATTTATAACCTTATAATGCATAACATCTATAAGGGGTGATTTTTTTGATATCTTTAGCTTGTGGTTTTATTTTCATTGTAGCTGGAATTCTTTTAAGACTTAATCCACCAAGAAGCAGAAATTGTATGATAGGGTATAGAACTTCTATGTCTATGCTTAATCAAGATACATGGAATGAAGCTCAAAAATATGGAGGATTTAGTATGACTTTTTTCGGAGTAATAAATATAATTTTTGCTCTTTGGTTCTATGTATTCCCTATGTCCATAAATGCTGATAAATTTCAACTAATCTTTTTTATTATAACTTCAATACTAATGATATATTTAGATGAACTTCACCTAAAGAAATTATTTAATAAAGATGGAACTAGAAAATAAAATATTAAACAAAAAAGATAATAAGAATATTCTTATTATCTTTT
>JBBVGE010000610.1:0-254 GCA_040144665.1 Clostridium perfringens | reverse complement strand
TAAAAAAGAAATAAGTTTTGAAAAAAAGTGTTTTATTGTAGATGTTAAAGCAAATGAGGAAGCAAATATAGATGAAATAAAATTTGATGTGTACAAGCCTATAGAAGTTTGGAAGTGTGATAGCATAGATGAAGCCATTTACAAATGTGAAGAGAATAAAGATAGAGAATGTTGGGTTTATTTAGAGATAAAAACAGATAGATATATAAGAGAAGATGAAATAAAGGCTATGAAGAAGCTTAAAGGGGATATTA
>JBBVGE010000609.1:0-206 GCA_040144665.1 Clostridium perfringens | reverse complement strand
TTAGCTATGATAGCAGCGACAACAATACTTGTTTTAGGAGGAATATTAATTCAAGCATTCCCAGCCTTAGTAATAAGTATGTTTAATTCAGACCCTAAACTTTTAGAAATAGGAGTTCCAGGATTAAGAATATATTTATTTATGATGCCTATAATAGGTATATCAATAATAGGATCTAACTATTTCCAATCAATAGGTAAAGCTAA
>JBBVGE010000608.1:0-337 GCA_040144665.1 Clostridium perfringens | reverse complement strand
GTTGGTGACTTTAGAAATGTTACTATAGGAGAAAAATGTCCTGAGTGTGGAAAAGAAATAACTATTTCAAGAGGTACTGAGGTTGGACATATATTTAAACTTGGAACTAAGTATTCAGAGTCTATGGGTGCAACATTTATTGATGAAGATGGAAAAGCTAAACCATTTATAATGGGATGCTATGGAATAGGGGTTACAAGAACTGTAGCTTCAATAATAGAGCAACACAATGACGAAAACGGAATAATATGGCCATTAGAAGTAGCTCCATACCATGTATCAGTTATACCAGCTAATGTTAAAAATGAAGAACAAGCAACTAAAGCTGAAGACATAT
>JBBVGE010000607.1:0-200 GCA_040144665.1 Clostridium perfringens | reverse complement strand
AAATATTCCTTGATGTTCTGTATTTAAATCCATTATTGGAACATCTTCTCCTATTATTCTTCTACCTATATTTCTAAATGCTTGTCCTGCACTTGCTTTTTCATCTAGTACTATAGGCTCTCCTTTATTAGTAGAAACTGTTATATTTCTATCATCTGGCACAACTCCTAAAAGTTTTACAGAAAGAGTTTCTATAATAT
>JBBVGE010000606.1:0-231 GCA_040144665.1 Clostridium perfringens | reverse complement strand
CTTTTAGCTTTTAACAGTGATTCTCCTATCTTTGTTAATAATGATATAAAGATATATAAGGATGGTGTTGAAAAGTTTAAAGATTTAAAAGAGGAACTTCTTAAGGCTAAGCATCATATTCATCTTGAGTACTATATAGTAAATAGTGATGAAATAGGCAATGAAATTAAAGATATATTGATAAAGAAAGCTCTAGAAGGAGTTAAGGTTAGATTTATTATTGATAAAGTT
>JBBVGE010000605.1:0-812 GCA_040144665.1 Clostridium perfringens | reverse complement strand
TGAATGCTTCATAAGTATCATCTGAAGGCCATTCAGTTTCTTTATTTAAGAATACTCCATGTTCTAAATATTTTCCTTTTAATTCATCCTTAGGTATGAAGTTATAATCTTCATCTAAGAATATTGATCTTGCATATCCACCATATGCAGCATCAACGTGTACATAGAAGTGTATTCCTTCTTTAGCTAATTTATCTCTAACTGCTATAACTTTATGAACATCATCAACAGCACCTTCTTCTGTTGAGCCTACAACTGCAACAACACCTAATGTTGGGATTCCTTGTGCAGCTAATTCTCTGATTTTCTTTTCAAGAACTTCAGTGTTCATTCTGAATTTATCAGTAACTTCTACAGCTTCAACATTGTCTAATCCAAGTCCAATTATATCAGCAGCTTTAAGCCATGAATAGTGCTTAGTTTGAGGAACTAACCATTTACCTAATTTTTGAATATTTTTACCACTTCTTGCTGATTTATCTTTTAAATCATCTAATTTTTCTGGAACCTTAGCTACTAAATCTAAGATTTCTTCAACTGACATATTTAATAATTCCCATTCAGTTTTTCCAGCTACAAGCTCTGGACAAACTTCACTCATTGCAAGTGGTAATGATTTTAAGTTTCTTGCATACCAGATACCTTCTAAGTTAGCAATTGATCCATCAGCACTGATGTGTCCCCAACCAATTCCATCTTTGTATCCCATAAGTCTTGCAAAATCTGCTCCCACTTCTTCTTCCATTTGTGAAGTTCCTGGTGATGATTCATAAGCAACATTGTTACCATTGTATAACATTGCAGCGAAGTAT
>JBBVGE010000604.1:0-837 GCA_040144665.1 Clostridium perfringens | reverse complement strand
TTTTGGACCATACTCCTTTAATAAATTCATAAGATCACCTTCTATCATTTGATTATCATATGATAATGAATAGGTATAACAATACCTTAATTCACTCTCATATTTAATTATTTTCTAATAATCTTCTCTGTAATAAACATCGTAATCCTCTGGATCCATTCCATTATCTAATACTATCTTTGAACCATGCGCATATATCTTAAATAAAAGTTCATCTAATCCGTATAATCCACCTAGTATTTTATTCTTATTTATTTCATTACCTTTTAATTTGATTGAATATGGTTTTCCTTCTTCATTAATATCTATTTGATAATCACATGACCACTCTCTATCTGTATCATCTTCATTTAAATAAATATGTTTATATCCGTCTTTTTCTCCTTTTATAAAGATTGCTACTTTTTCATCTTCATCATATTCCCATTCTTCTTTAAAAGATTCTCCCTTTAGCTTTTCAATAATTTCACTTAATGTATAAGTATCTTTAATATCTATTAGCATTTTCTCTGTTGTCTCTTTTATTTTTTCAATACCTTGTACAGTTATAATTTTATCTAACTGCTCTTTTACAGCTGCTGAAACCAAAGTATTATATCCTTCTATTCCTAGATTATCTAAATCAATATTTAAGTTATTTTCTATATGAGCTTTTAGATTTTTACCAAATGCACTCCATTCTCTAAAGACATCATCTACTATTTCTGTTATTGTTTTTTCCAATCTATTTTTAACTGTCTTTTCAACAAAGCCTTCCTTTTCCATTTCAACTAATGAATCGTTAACAATTTTATTTAAATCTATCATTTTAATAATCCTCCTTATTTTTAAAGCCTT
>JBBVGE010000603.1:0-382 GCA_040144665.1 Clostridium perfringens | reverse complement strand
ATAATATAGATGGAGGGATTTTTAAATGTCAAATGAGGAAATAAATATTCACGAAGCAGAAGAACAATTAAGTGAACAAGAGATGTTAAGAAGACAAAAGCTTGTTGAATTACAAGAAGCTGGTAAGGACCCATTTGATGTATACAAGGTAGAGAGAACACACTCTTCTGCTGATGTAAAAGATAATTTTGAAGAGTTAGAAGGTAAAGAAGTAAAAGTTGCTGGAAGACTTATGTCAAAAAGAGGTCAAGGTAAAGTAGTATTCGCTGATTTAGCAGATTTACCAGGAAAAATTCAATTATTTATTAAGATTGATAACGTTGGAGAGGAAGCTTTAAAGGAATTTAAAACTTTCGATTTAGGTGACTGGGTTGCTGCAACT
>JBBVGE010000602.1:0-346 GCA_040144665.1 Clostridium perfringens | reverse complement strand
TCTTTATGGTTATCTTCCAGGAAAAAAGATAGTTATAATAGGTTCACATGATAGTGATATGATTGTTGCTAGAAGGCTTATTATAGAGGGAGCTAAAGTAGAAGCTATAATTGAAAGTAAGGACTATTTAAATTCTTCTCAATATATTGTGGAAAATATAATTGAGGCCTTTGATATTCCTGTTAAACTTGGATATACAGTAAATGAAGTTTTAGGTACTGAAAGAGTAGAGGGAGTAATTATAAGCAAAGGTGGAGAAGAGGAAAGTTTTATAAAATGTGATTCACTTTTAATATCAGTTCCATGGATACCAGAAAGTGCTTTAGGTAAAAAGATGGGATTAAGA
>JBBVGE010000601.1:0-236 GCA_040144665.1 Clostridium perfringens | reverse complement strand
GTTTATGTATCATCTGAAAAATTCACTAATGAACTTATTAATGCTATTAAAGATGATAAGAATGAAGAGTTTAGAAACAAATATAGAAAAGTCGATGTTTTATTAATAGATGATATTCAATTCATAGCAGGTAAAGAACGTACTCAAGAAGAGTTCTTCCATACCTTTAATGCTCTACATGAAGAGAATAAACAAATTATACTATCATCAGATAGACCGCCTAAGGAAATTCCTAC
>JBBVGE010000600.1:0-424 GCA_040144665.1 Clostridium perfringens | reverse complement strand
GATTGTAATAAAATACATGATAATTCTGCTGCTGTCTCTATTCTTCTTGGTGCCTTAATAGTTCCGTATCCAGTGTTAAATCCACTTTGTAATAACTCACCAGTTGGTATGTGTAAGCAGTTAGTAGTTAAATTGTAACTATCTAAGTCATGATAATACACATCTCCATTTTCATGAGCTTTTGCTAATTCTTTAGGCATTGTAGCTAAGTTATACCATTTGTTAGATTCTGAAGCTATTCTTAAAAGCTTTGATGAGAAGTTATTTCCTACATTGGCATTATCTCTATCAGTCTCTACTCCGATCTTACTTATAGCTTTCATTAAGTCTGATTTTATTTCTCTAACTTTAGTTCTTTCAGTTCTATATGCCTTATATGCTGTTGCTACTTGGTTAAAACCATTATCCATTAAAGCCTTTTCTA
>JBBVGE010000599.1:0-287 GCA_040144665.1 Clostridium perfringens | reverse complement strand
AGTTAGCTATTAATTCTTCCTGCTTAAAAAGTCTAGGAGGAACAATCATACTTTCTATTCTTACCTTAGCCGCAGCCTCATCTATTAAATCTATTGCCTTATCAGGTAGAAATCTATCTGTTATATATCTACTTGATAAATTAACAGCTGCCTCTATAGCTTCATCTGTTAATTTTACATTGTGATGTACTTCATACTTTTCTCTTAATCCCTTTAATATTAATACTGAATCTTCCTTACTAGGCTCTTTTACAACTACTGGTTGGAATCTTCTCTCTAAAGCAGAA
>JBBVGE010000598.1:0-214 GCA_040144665.1 Clostridium perfringens | reverse complement strand
AGATATTGGAATGCTTCTCTTAAAACTTCTCTTATAGTTTTACCTTTCTCAAGCTGAGCATGCTGATCCATGTAACCAACTCTAACCTTGTTACTCCATTGAACATCTCCCTCATCTGGCATAAGTTTACCTGTAATTATGTTCATGAAAGTTGATTTACCTTCTCCATTTGCTCCTATAAGTCCAACGTGCTCCCCCTTTAAAAGTCTGAAAG
>JBBVGE010000597.1:0-4032 GCA_040144665.1 Clostridium perfringens | reverse complement strand
TTTTATAATAGAATATTTATTTTTATTTAATAATTCTTTGTTACTTTCTTGCATTTTATATAAAATAGTAACTATTATTAAACATATAATAAGACTAAAAGTAACTATAGCCTTTTTTTTATTTTTCATGTAATATTTACCTCCAAAATTAACGTATATATGGTAATTCTGTTCATCTTTAATAAATATATACAATAAAAAATTAAATTTAAAATGAAAAGACACTTTATTAAAAAGTGCCTTAATATAATTTTTATTTTTAATCTTGAAATAAATTTCCAAGTCCACCTAATATACTTCCTTGTCCAACATCTTTTCCACCAAGCTCTGGTGCTGCTGCAAAAACTTTAGAGGCTAATCTACTAAATGGTAAGCTTTGTATCCATACTTCTCCAGGACCAGTTAGCGTAGCAAAGAATAATCCTTCTCCACCGAATAAACTACTTTTTATTCCACCAACAAATTCTATATCATAATCTATGGTTTTAGTTAGGGCCACCAAACAGCCTGTATCAACTTTTAACTTTTGACCATTTAATAACCTTTTTCTAATTATAGTTCCACCTGCATGTATAAAGGCTAATCCATCACCTTCTAATTTTTGCATTATAAATCCTTCTCCACCAAAGAAGCCAACTCCAAGTTTTTTTCTAAAATCTATTCCAATTGAAACGCCTTTTGCAGCACATAAGAATGCATCCTTTTGACAAATTATTTTACCATCATAATCTGATAAGTTAATAGGTATTATTTTACCTGGATAAGGTGATGCAAAGGATACTTTTTCCTTCATTACTCCTCTATTGGTAAATAATGTCATAAATAAACTTTCTCCTGTTACAACTCTCTTTGCAGCACCACCTAATTTACCAAATAACCCACTATTTTGTTGCTTACTTCCATCTCCAAAAATAGTATCCATAGATATAGAATTATCCATCATCATCATAGCACCAGCCTCTGCAACTACTGATTCTTGTGGATCTAATTCTATTTCTACAAATTGCATATCATCTCCATAAATATTAAAATCAATTTCATGAGAAATCATAAATACACCTCTTTTCTTTTTTATTATAATATTATATTAGTTTAATATAAATTTCTATATATAAAAAGTTTTAAAAAAATTATTTAATCCATATACTGCAATTAGTCAGTTAAGGTCAGACTAACTCATGGAGATATTAATTTAGTTGTATGATACTAATTAGTTTAGAATTCTTATTGATAAATTTTATTAATGGATATCCTACAATAGTCACTGAAATAAATTCTCCTATCATAAACCCAAATAAGTATATCCAGAATGGTAATCCAATTAATAAATGTAATGCACCTACCACTGGAATACAAAAAATTGTTGGCCAAAGAGTTGCAATAAATAAGTTTTTAGTTTTACTAATAGCATATACTGAAAAAAATGTTCCGAGTGTACCTACTATTATATCTGCCATTCCTAATGGACTTAACATATTAGCAAATAAGCACCCTAATGTTAAACTTACTATATATCTCTTATCATAAAAAGCTAGCATTACTAATATCTCTGATATTCTAATTTGTACTAGCCCATAGCTTATTGGAGCTATGGCAACAGTTAAAACTACATAAATAGCAGCAACTATTGCAATTTTCACAGGAATATTTACTGAATTATTCTTGATCATTTATCTCGCTCCCAACTCCAAGATCTGTATTATTTATAAGAACCTCTATATTTTTATTTTTTTCTAAATAGCTATACTCTTTAATAAACCAATCAACTAATTCATTATCTCTTTTTATTTGAGTTGTATTCTCTACATAAACATTGACACATCCATATTTAAAATGATTTTCTAATATATTTATATCATTTTTTATCATTTCTTTAGTTTGTCCTTTTATTCCCACAAGTAGGCATATTGAATCAAAATATTTATTGACTTCTTCATATGATTTAAATCCAGCACCTTTATTTAATACTTTCATTCTAAAATCGTTATCAAATGATTCTACACCACATCTAAATATTATTGGAATATTAAAATAATCTCTAATCTCATCTAATCTATCTTTATATAACCAATGACATTCTACAAATAATTTTTTAATATTTTTTTCAATTACAATATTTTTTATATCTTTTAAAGTTTCTTTAGGTAATTCAAAGATGCTTCCTGAATTTATTACATCTAACACCTCTAATTCACCTGTTATATTGCTTAATACATCTTTATTAAATTTGATTATATCATTTTCACAAGTAGAATTGTCTTCAATATAATCACAAAAACTACATCTTCCCCATTTACAAGGGAACCCCTTAAGCATTACCATCTCTCTAGGATTTTTTCCTGACACTTTGCTATATCTTTGCATTTCCATTTATACTTCTCCTTTTTCAGGGCATAAAAACTAATAAAAATAAAAAAGGACGACACAAAGCCATCCTCTAAATACATGTTTATTAGAAAATGCCTTAGTTTTGTTTAATGACAGGCGGCTTACGAACTGTCAATTTAATTTTACAATTAATTATTATATACTTGATTAATGGATTAATCAAGTTCAAGAATATAGAAGAGGTAGTTATTTTTATCTAGATTTTTATAATATGTTTTATATTATATTTGCTACAAATAAATATAATATACTATATATTATATGAGATAAATTTATTATTAAAAATATAAATACTGCTACTACTATAATAGTATTGCTTATTTTTAATTGTTTATATGTAGCTTTCTTCATTCTCTTAATTAAATAATAAATTAAAAAACCCACTAAACCTACCTTAACTAATATACTTAAAGTTATGCTATCAACTATAAAAAGCATTATACTATTTACTTCTTTAAATAATCCTGTTTTTAGTAATATTAACGTAAAGATTATATCTGTTATATTCAATATATAAAGAATTTTTAACTTTGATTTTATACTTGAATATGAATTATCTATTATATATGAAATCATATTTATCACCTCCATACAAAAATATTGTTTAAATACAGTTCTTTTGTTATTAAGATCAATATCTAGTATTTCACCCTCTAATTAATAATATTTATAAGTATTATTATATTTATTGGCTTATTTATAATTCTGGTAATAATTAATTTTAAATTAATCTATTGCTTTTAATTTTTATAGAAGTTATAATTAAACAATATTTTTTTACGAAAGGAGATGCATCTTTGAATATAACAGTTGTTTTTGATAATATACTTCGTTGGGTATCTACAAGCGGACTAAAACTTGTCTTTGGTTTAATTGGACTTTGGATAGGATGGAAAATTGTAAATAAGGGTCTTGAAGCTTTAAATATATTACTAAAGAAGCAAAATATAGATTTAACTTTAGCTTCTTTTTTCCATGCTTTTGCTGATATTGCACTTAAAGTCTTATTAGTAATTGTATTTATGGGATTTGTAGGAATACCAACTGCTGGATTTGCAGCATTATTAGCTTCTGCTGGTTTAGCTGTAGGACTAGCTCTTCAAGGAAGCCTTTCAAATTTTGCTGGTGGTGTAATAATATTATTATTAAGGCCTGTAAAAGTTGGAGATTATATAGAAACTTCATCTTATCAAGGAACAGTAGAGAAAATAGGTATATTTTATTCATATTTAGTTACTGCTGATAATAAAGAAGTCTTAATACCAAATGGTTCTCTTGCAAATGGAAGTTTGATAAACTACTCTTCTAAGCCATTAAGAAGAGTAGACTTAACTTTTAGTGTTGGATATGATGATGAAATATTAGAAGTAAAGAGTATTTTAAATAAAATAGTAGAAAATAATCCCTTAATTTTAAAAGACCCAGCACCATTTATAGCAGTTAGTAAACATGCTGCGAGCTCAATTGATTTTATTGTACAAGCTTGGTGTAAAACTGAGAATTACTGGGTAATCTACTATTATCTTTTAGAAACAGTAAAAGTAGAATTTGATAAGAATAATATTTCAATTCCCTATCCTCAAATGGATTTACATATGCAAAAATCATAATAAAAAAGATACATCAATATTGATGTATCTTTTT
>JBBVGE010000596.1:0-312 GCA_040144665.1 Clostridium perfringens | reverse complement strand
GCTGATTGAGTACCTTGTCTCTTGTTAGCTAATTGAGCTACTACTACTTGGTGTAAAGCATATTTGTTTACTTCTACTCCGAATACTTGCTCATTTAATTGGATATCTCCAACTTGTTGTCCTTCTTTATTAAATAAACCTACTTTAGGCATTACGCTTCCTCCTTTCTACAGAAATTAAGCCTTAACGCTGTTTCTTATAACTACTGTGCCTTTATTTGGACCTGGGATTCCACCCTTGATTAAGATGATGTTCTTTTCAGGCATTATCTTAACAACTTCTAAGTTAAGAACAGTTGTGTTCTTAGCTCCC
>JBBVGE010000595.1:0-245 GCA_040144665.1 Clostridium perfringens | reverse complement strand
ACACCAGATATTCCTGTAACTACTAACTTCCATGACTATATTTCATTATTCAGAGGAATAGATTACTGGAAATTTGCTCCTTACTTAGATGTTGTATCATGGGATAACTATCCTTACTGGCATGGTGAAAGAACAGATGACCATGAAGGAAGTAGAATTGGATTTGTTCATGACTTAAATAGAGCAATTTTAAATGGTAAGCCATTTATGATGATGGAAAGTTCTCCAAGTTCAACAAACTGGCA
>JBBVGE010000594.1:0-900 GCA_040144665.1 Clostridium perfringens | reverse complement strand
ATATTTATATCCATTATCTTTTAAGAATTTACTTAACCCTTGAATCTCCTCAAAATTATGTTCTACATGAATATCTACAAAGTATTTTTCTTCATCTTTCTTTATCTCTTTTACTGGTTCTTCTTTAATTTCTTCTGCTTTTTCTATAGGAGCTTGTACTTCTTCCTTTGGTTTTTCAGCGTCTTTTATCATAGTAGCTTTATCATTAACTTCTTTTAATATCCTATCTAAAGACCATCCAAACTCTATATACTTTGTAAAATCCTCATATTTTAATTTTGTATTTATCACTTCATTAACATTATCTATAGCATTTTGAATTGATACCTTAAGCATTTCTTGCCTTTGTATTTCATCTTCTTGCTCTTTTTCTAGCATTGCTGCTCTCATTTCTATATCTTCTCTAATACTCTTTAAACTACCACTAAGAGTTAAATACTTATCTTTTACATCTAATTTATCTGCATACTTTTTAGTTAAGTTATGAGCTTGTATACTTTCTTTTATATACTCTAAAGCCTTATTTCTTTTTTCTTCTCTACGCTTATCATCATAGATTTTTATTCCTTCTTTTATTGGCTTTTCTACATCTGATATAAGACTGATTAATTCTTTACACTTACCTTCAAACTCTTTAATAGGCACTTCCATCTCTTTCTTAACATCTTTTCTATAAGTATCTATTTTATTTCTAAGTCCTGCTAAATCCTTTTGAGTTGCTTTACAGTCTTTCAATCCTTCTTCTGTTACAACTATCCCTTCGTATTTACTCATAGTATCTTGTAATGATACTTTCACCTCTTCAAAGTTCATACTTATAACTGGTAACTGCTTTTTAACTTCTATTTCTCTCATTCTCTAAATCCTCCTAAAACTCAAAATCTTCTTTTTGTTTTTCTA
>JBBVGE010000593.1:0-284 GCA_040144665.1 Clostridium perfringens | reverse complement strand
AGTTGTTTTACCTAGCAGAAAAAGAGCTAAGGAAAAAGAACAATATAAAGATATTAAGTAATAAGAATTTATTTTGCTTTTCTAAGGTGGTGAAACAAGGGTATGAATACAATTGAGATTACTGGAAAGACTGTTGAAGAAGCTTTAAAAAGCGCATTGGAACAGTTGAACACTACAGAAGATAAAGTAGAGGTTACTGTTATAGAAGAAGGAAGTAAAGGCTTCTTTAATCTAATTGGTACAAAGCCTGCTAAAATTTCAGTTAAGATGAAAAGAGATAGAAT
>JBBVGE010000592.1:0-33455 GCA_040144665.1 Clostridium perfringens | reverse complement strand
ATACTCAATAGTCTTATAAGACTATTGAGTATTTTTTATAATAATTCTATTCCATGTTCTTCACATATTCTATTATTTTTTTCATCCCAAACAGATGCTTGAACTTCTCCAATATGTGCCTTTCTTAAAAAGTACATACATATTCTTGATTGTCCAATCCCGCCTCCAATTGTATAAGGAAGCTTTCCTTCTAATAGAGCTTTATGGAATTCTAAATTTTTTCTTTCTAAGCAATCAGCTTTCTCTAACTGGCTTTCTAGAGATTTTTCATCTACTCTTATACCCATTGATGATAGTTCAATTGCACTGTCTAAAACTGAATTCCAGAATAAAATATCTCCATTTAAATTCCAGTCATCATAATCTGGTGCTCTACCATCATGTTTTTCACCTGAAGATAATTCATGTCCTATTTGCATTATAAAGACTGCCCCTTTATCTTTACATATTGCATTTTCTCTTTCTTTAGGTGTTAAATCTTTATACATATCCTCAAGTTCTTGAGATGTAATAAAGAATATATCATCTGGAAGCTCTTTTTCTATAGACATAAGGTTGTTGCTTACAAATTCTTCTGTATCTTTAAATACACTATATATTTTTCTTACAGTATCTTTTAAAGTTTCTAAATTTCTATCTTCCTTATTAATGATACGCTCCCAATCCCATTGATCAACATATATAGAGTGTATGTTATCAAGCTCCTCATCTCTTCTTATAGCATTCATATCTGCATATAGGCCTTTTCCTACTTTAAAGTTATATCTATGTAGACTCATTCTCTTCCACTTTGCAAGTGAGTGAACTATTTCCACATCTTCCTTTGATGCTAAAACATCAAACTTTACTGGTCTCTCAACTCCATTTAAATCATCGTTTAATCCTGATTTAGAATCAACAAAAAGAGGTGCTGATACTCTGATTAAGTTCAATCTTTCTGCTAAATTCTTTTCAAAATAATCCTTTATAGATTTAATATAGACTTCTGTTTCAATTAATGTTGCTTTACTTTTATATCCCTCCGGAATAATAATACCTTCTTGTTTCATAAATAGCCCTCCTTTAATTTATTTAATATTATATACAAGAAATATAAAAAAAGAAAGTATTCTTTTTAATAAAGAATACTTTCTATAAAATACTTTTACTAATTGTTTAAATATGACATTGATCTAAATGTGATTTTAATATCCTAGCTGACTCTTTAAGTCTATTTTCTTCACTTTCTGATAAAGGAATTTCTATGAGTTCTTTAGATCCACTTCTATTAACTATAGTTGGAATTGCTAAATACATATCTTTAATTCCATATTGACCTTCAAATAAAGAATCAACAGTTAATATACTATTTTCATCTCTAAATATAGCTTCAACAATTCTATTAACAGCAAGTGCTACTGCAAAATATGTGGCTTTCTTTCTATTTATTATTTCATAAGCAGCATTTTTAACATCTTCCTCTATTACCTTTTTAATCTCATCATCCCAGTTAAGTGATGTTTGTTTCGCATATACATCAAAATCTTCTCCACCAATTCTACCATTACTCCAAGTAACTACTTCACTATCACCGTGTTCCCCAATAACATATGAATGTATGTTACTATTATTTACGCTAAAGTATTTACCAAGTACATACTTTAATCTAGAAGTATCTAATACAGTACCTGATCCTATAACTCTTTCCTTAGGGAATCCTGATAACTTATAAGTTATATAAGTTAATACATCTACAGGGTTTGATACAACTAATAAAATTGATTCTGGACTTAATCTTGCAATTTCAGGAACAAATCCTTTAAATACTTCAAAATTCTTTCCAATCATGTCTAATCTAGTTTCACCTTCTTTTTGTCCTACACCTGCTGTAATTATTACTATATCAGAATCTTTAGTCTCTTCTAATGATCCTGCATATATATTGACTGGTTTTACGAAAGATGTACCATGAACTAAATCCATTACTTCTCCCATTGCTTTATCCATATTTATATCATATATACAAATTTCTGTTGCTATTCCACTATTCATTAATGCATACGCTGTTGTTGCTCCTACAAACCCTGCTCCAATTATTGATACTTTTCTTTTTCTTTCAACTAACATAATTGCTACCTCCAGTTTCCATGTTTACTTTAGTTTACCCATATTTCTAAACTTTATTACAATTTGATTATACTATCGCCGATAATTAATTTCAATTAATTCTTAGTATTTCAATCGGATTTTTTTGTTATTTTATTATGAACAGATATGGTATATAATTATTATTATATTTTTATACTAGGAGGATACTAATGAAATTACTTTTTTTCGATACAGAAACAACTAGCATACGTCCTGGCCACATATGCCAGCTAAGTTATATAGTAGTTGATACATCAACAAAGCCTCAAACTACTGTAGGTAAAAACTTCTTTTTTGCAGTTGATGAGATGGATCCAAACGCTGAAGCAGTCCATGGTTTTTCTCTTGAAAAATTATACGAGCTTTCAGAAGGTATGTACTTTGAAGATTCAGTTGGTGAATTTATAGATGATTTTATGGAAGCAGATTTTGTAATAGGTCATAATGTAAATTTTGATATTAAATTTATGCATAGTGAATTACTATTCCTTGGAGCTAATTATGAGCCGAAAAGAACATTCTGCACTATGGCATACTATAAAGATATATGTAAGATATTAAAACCTAATGGTACTTTTAAAAATCCAAAACTTGAAGAAGTTATATCATATCTAAATATTACAAAAGAACAGATTGAGAATAAAGCTAAAGAGCTATTTGGTGGAAGCGGAAACTATCATGATGCTAGATTTGATACTGCTGCTACTTATTTAACAGTTATAGAAGGTTTAAAAAGAAAGATAATACCTCATGGATATTTCTCAAATATATCTAAAAATTAATATCTATAGATATTAAAAGAGTTACAATATGAAAATATTGTAACTCTTTCCATCATGCTGTATAATTTTATTGTATACAAACGTGGGGGGAGATTTTTATTATGAGCACTCAATCAAAAACCTTTTTTAAATTCGTTGGTTCTATAATTTTAATAACACTTATTTTAGATGTAATGCTACGTAATGTAGTTTTATCTTCAGGTGTTGCATTTTTAATATCCGTTACTTTCTTCTATTCACCTGAAAAACTTATTGCTAAAAGAGAAAAAGAGAAAACTAAAAATAAAGAAATATCTGCTGAATCAAACAAATTAAATTCAAATAAAAAAAATAATTAATAAATAAAACGGAGTTAGCATATATATGCTAACTCTTTATTCTTCATTTAATATCTTTTGATATTCTTTAATCTTTTCTTTATCCATTGAATCTACACCTTCTAATGGATAGTTAAGCCCCATATTTTCATATTTATTTACTCCAAGTAAATGATATGGAAGAAGTTCCACTTTCTCTACATTATTTAAAGTCTTTATAAACTCCTTTAACTTTCTAATATGCTCTTCCCCATCAGTTAATCCAGGTACAACAACATGCCTTATCCACATTTTTGTTCCACTATTTTGCACCACTTCAAGGAACTTTAGGGATTCATCAATATTCATTAAAGTTACATTTTTATATCCTTCTCTTGTTAAATCTTTTATATCAAAAAGAACTAAGTCTGTGTATTTTAATATTTCATCATACATTCCAACTCCAAATCCTGAAGTATCTATGCATGTATGTATACCTTCTTTTTTACATAATTTTAATGCTTCAATTAAAAATTCTGGTTGTCTTAAAGGTTCTCCACCTGAAAATGTAACTCCACCATTTGAAGTATTAAAATATGCCTTATATCTTTTTATCTTGTTTACTAATTGAGATGGCGTATATTCTTCACCACAGCCGTATTCCCATGTATCAGGATTATGACAATACTTACATCTTAAAGAACACCCCTGTAAAAACACAACAACTCTTATACCAGGCCCATCTACAAGCCCCATAGTTTCTATTGAATGAATTTTTCCTATAGTCATAGTCATTAACTTCCTCCTTGAACAATTGATGATTTAAAGCTTATAAATAACTCCTATTTATAAATTTTAAATCATCAATTACTTATTTAAAATTATAATACATATCCTCTGCTAAGGATAACCCTAGCAGAGGATAATTTAAATTACTACTAAATTTTAATAGTATAAATATTACATTCTTGAGTGGAATGTTCTGTTTATAACATCAAGTTGTTGTTCTCTAGTTAACTTAATGAAGTTTACAGCATATCCTGAAACTCTGATAGTTAATTGCGGATATTCTTCTGGTCTTTCCATTGCATCTAATAATGTTTCTCTATTAAACACATTAACATTTAAGTGATGCGCTCTTTGACCAAAGTATCCATCTAACATATTGCTTAAGTTAGATATTCTATCTTCCTTTGACTTACCTAAAGCATCTGGAACTATTGAGAAAGTATTTGATATACCATCTTGTGAATGTTCATATGGAAGCTTAGCAACTGAATTTAATGATGCAAGTGATCCACTTGAATCTCTACCATGCATTGGATTAGCTCCTGGTGCAAATGGTTCTCCAGCTTTTCTTCCACATGGAGTTGTTCCTGTCTTCTTACCGTATACTACGTTTGAAGTTATAGTTAATACAGATTGAGTGTGGTATGAATTTCTGTAAGTCTTATTCTTTCTGATTTTATCCATCATATTCTTAACTAAGAATACAGCTATTTCATCTACTCTATCATCATCATTTCCGTATTTAGGGAAATCTCCTTCAACTTCAAAGTCAACAGCAATTCCTTCTTCATTTCTTATAGGCTTAACTTTAGCATACTTAATAGCTGATAAAGAGTCAGCACAAACTGATAAACCAGCTATACCACAAGCCATTGTTCTAAATACATCTCTATCGTGTAATGCCATTTGAAGTGATTCATATGAATACTTATCATGCATATAGTGGATACAATTTAAAGTATTAACATAAAGATTTGCTAACCAGTCTGTCATTACATCAAATTTTTCCATAACTTCATTATAATCTAAATAATCACTTGTTATAGGTGACATCTTTGGCGCTACTTGTACTCCTGACTTTTCATCTTTACCACCATTTATAGTATAAAGTAAAGTCTTAGCTAAGTTAACTCTTGCACCGAAGAATTGCATTTGCTTACCTATCTTCATTGCAGATACACAACAAGCAATAGCATAATCATCTCCCCAGTATTCTGTCATTAAATCATCATTCTCATATTGAACTGAACTTGTATCAATAGATACCTTTGAACAGAAATCTTTAAAGTTTTGAGGTAATCTAGTTGACCATAATACTGTTAAGTTTGGCTCAGGTGATGGTCCTAATGTGTAAAGTGTGTTAAGAACTCTGAATGAATTCTTAGTAACTAAACTTCTTCCATCTAATCCCATACCAGCTATTGATTCAGTTACCCAAGTTGGATCCCCTGAGAATAAATCATTGTATTCTGGTGTTCTTAAGAACTTAACTAATCTAAGTTTCATTACGAAATGGTCCATTATTTCTTGAGCTTCTTCTTCAGTAATTACTCCTGCTTCTAAATCTCTTTGAATATATATATCTAAGAAAGTAGAAGTTCTACCTAATGACATAGCAGCACCATTTTGTTGCTTAATTGCAGCTAAGTATGCAAAGTAAACCCATTGAACAGCTTCTTTAGCATTCATTGCAGGCTTTGATAAATCAAATCCATAGCTTAATCCCATTGCCTTAAGTTCTTTTAAAGCTGCTATTTGATCAGTAATTTCTTCTCTTAATTGGATTACATCTGAATCAATAGTATTAACTTCTAAACTCTTCTTTTGATCCATCTTATCTTCTATTAATCTATCAACACCATATAAAGCAACTCTTCTATAGTCACCTATAATTCTTCCTCTACCATAAGCATCAGGAAGTCCTGTTACTATACCATATTTTCTAGCTAATTTCATTTCATCAGTATATACATCAAATACTCCTTGGTTATGAGTCTTTCTGTATTTACTGAAAATTTCTGATATTCTACCATCAACTTCATATCCATAAGCTTTAGCTGCATTCTCTGCCATTCTTATACCACCTTGTGGCATAACAGCTCTCTTAAGTGGAGCATCTGTTTGTACCCCAACTATCTTTTCGATTGCTTGGTCTATATAACCAGGCGCATATTCATTTATTCCTGATACTGTTTTAGTATCAACATCTAAAACTCCACCATTTTCTCTTTCTTTCTTAAATAGCTCACTTACTTCATCCCATAACTTAGTTGTATTTTCAGTTGCTCCCTTTAAGAAAGAATCATCTCCTTCATATGGAGTATAATTATTTTGAATAAAGTTTCTGACATCAATTTCTTTTTGCCAATTTCCTTCTTTAAAGCCTTCCCATTCCCTAAACATTAATGCGTCGCCTCTCTTTCATATTAATTTATGATTAAATTATAAATGATAAATTTTTCACAGTCAATAATTATTTTCATTTGAAATTTACTATCATTCATATAACCTTCTTTCATTTTATATTTTAAACGAAAAAGGACTAAATGTAAAAGTTTTTTTAACATTTAGTCCTTTTTTTATATTTTTTTAACAATATTTTTCATTTATATGAACTTGTTTTTACTTTGCACCATATTGCTTATAATAATTATTTATTCTTTCCATTATTTCATCATCTATTATAACTTTCCCATTTATTTCTCTGTTATAAAGATACTCTATTACCTCTTCCATAGTTACTATAGCACATGTCTTAAATCCAAACTTTTCTTTTATTTCGTTTAAGGCAGATTTCTCTCCCATGCCTCGCTCCATTCTATCTACAGAGATTATAAGTCCAGTAACATTAATATCTCCTTGTTCCTTTAAAATAGGCATTGTTTCGTATATTGAAGTACCTGCTGTTGTTACATCTTCAACTATTAAAATTCTATCTCCATCTTTTAAATTAGCACCAAGAAGTATTCCTTTATCTCCATGATCTTTAACTTCTTTTCTATTAGAACAGTAATCTACATCTATATTATAAATATCTGATAAAGCAATTGAAGTTGTAACTGTTAATGGGATTCCTTTATATGCAGGTCCAAATAAAACATTAAATTCTTCTCCAAAATTCTCCTTTATAGCTTCTGCATAAAACTCTCCTAGTCTTTTTAGTTGACTTCCTTTTTTATAATTTCCTGTATTCACAAAGAATGGTGTTTTTCTTCCACTCTTTGTTACAAAATCTCCAAATGTAAGCACTCCACACTCTACCATAAACTCTATAAACTCTTTTTTATACGCTTTCATACTAAAAAACCTCCAAATTTTCGTTAATTTTTAAACAATCCCTATTATTTCACTAATATTTTTTATTCCTTCTTTTATTAAGAAATTTTCCATTCCTTCTATTATTTCTTTTCCTGCCATTGGATTTGTAAAATTAACAGTTCCAATCTGTATAGCTGATGCTCCTGCCATTATAAATTCAATAGCATCTTGCCAATTTGAAATCCCACCTAGGCCTACTACTGGTATATCAACTGCTTTTGATACTTCATGTACCATTCTAAGTGCTATTGGCTTTATAGCTGGTCCTGATAATCCTGCATATGTATTAGTAAATACTGGCTTTTTCTTATTTATATCAATAGCAAATCCTTTTAAGGTATTTATTAAAGATAATGAATCTGCCCCAGCTTCTCTACACTTTACAGCCATTTCAACTATATTTTCTGCATTTGGTGATAACTTCACCATAAGAGGTTTATTAGTTATACTCTTTATTTTACTTACAACATCATATGCAACTTCTGATTTTATTCCAAAAGCCATTCCACCTGATTTTACATTTGGACATGATATGTTTAGTTCTATCATATCAATGTCTGTATTATTAAGTTTAATTATAGCTTCTTCATAATCTTCCATGCATCCACCACCAACATTAGCGATTACATTAGTGTTAAGCTTCTTCATTTTCTTCAATTCATCTTCTATAAAGTGATCTATTCCTGGATTTTGAAGTCCAACTGAATTCATCATACCACTTGGAGTCTCATATACTCTTATTCCTTCATTTCCATCCTTTGGATTTATAGTTAATCCTTTTGATGATATTCCGCCTAGAATACCAACATCATAAAAATCTTTATACTCTTCTCCAAATCCAAATGTACCTGAAGCTGCTATAACAGGATTTTTGAATTCTACTCCATTTATATTAACCTTTAGCATATAACTCCTCCTCTACAGTTCCACATAGTTACCATCAAATACTGGCCCATCTTTACAAGTTCTTTTATGTCCATCTTTTGTCTTACATGTGCAAACTAAGCATGCTCCAACTCCACAAGCCATATGTTTTTCCATTGATACAAATATTTTTGTACCACATTCTTTGCACATCTCTACAACCTTTTTCATCATAATTTCTGGTCCACAACATAAAACTACATCATAGTCTTTTGGATTTAAAACTTCTGTTACAAAACCTTTCTTTCCATGCTTTCCTGTATTAGTTGTTATATTTATGTTATCTACATACTTTTCAAAGTCATTTATTAAATATACATCATCTCTAAAGCCTGCATATAAATCTATATTAGATGCATTATTTTTTTCTTTAAGTTCTTTAGCTACTTGAAGCATAGGTGCAGTTCCTATACCTCCAGACACTAAAGCAACTCTACCTAAATTTTCATCTACATTAAATCCATTTCCTAAAGGTCCTGTAATTTTTATTGTCTCTAACTCTTTTAATCTACTTATCTCTTCTGTTCCAGCACCTACTACTGCATAAAGAAAAGTAAGTTTATCTTCTTCTTTTTCACAAATACTTATAGGTCTTGGAAGAAGTCTATCTTTGACTTTAAGCATATAAAATTGACCACACTTTATCTCATTCTCATCTTTTACTACTAATTTAAATATACCTTTTGCTATCTCTTCGTTACTAAGTACAGTAACATCTTTATAGACAATACCCATAGTCAAAATCCTCCCATTATCTATTACACGCTAATCTTATTTCGTCTCTCATTCTAATTGCTTCTTCTCTAGCACATTTTGCAAAATCTTTCTCAGAAGCTCCATTATTTTTATAAGCTAGAAGTATTCCTCTCGAAGAGTTTACTACTCCACCGTTTCCATTATTAAGGTACATTGCAACATCTTCAGCTTTTCCACCTTGTGCTCCATATCCTGGTATTAAGAAAAACATTTCTTTTAAATTTTCTCTAATCTTTGAACCCTCTTCTATATGTGTGCATCCAATTACTCCTCCCATTGGAGTATATCCGCATTCACCCATATATTCTTTTCCCATGTTTAATACCTTTTCTCCAACTATATCATAAACATTTCTTCCAGCTGATGTTTTGATATACTCTATATCTTTTGCTCCTTTATTTGAAGTTCTAACTAAGCTAAATATTCCTTTATCTCCACCTTCTATATAAGGTATATATGGCTCTATGCTATCCATACCCATATATGGGCTTAATGTTATAAAATCTGCTTCAAAGTCACCTTCAAAATGAGCTTTTGCATACATTGTAGCTGTAGCTGCAATATCTCCTCTTTTTATATCAGCTATAATTATCTCACCTTTTTCTCTAAGGTATGATAATGTATCTCTGTAAGCTTCTAGCCCTTCAATTCCTAATGCCTCATAATAAGCTATTTGTACTTTAAAGCATGCTGCTACATCAAATGTTGCATCTATTATAGCTTTATTAAATTCAACAATTGCATCCTTATTTGATTTTCCCTCTCTTATAAAGCTTGGTATGTAGTCAAGTGATGTGTCAAGTCCGACACACACCACTCCTCTTTCATTTACTCTATTATATAATTTATCTATTATTCTACTTTTCATTTTAATCCCCCACTATTTTTTATATAAAACTCTTCCACCTTTTATTGTCATAACTACTTCACCATAAAACTCCATACCTTCAAATGGTGTATTTTTTCCTTTTGAGTGGAACTCCTCTGAATTTATAACTATCTTTTTGTTTGGATCTATTAATACTACATCTCCATCTAATCCAATACTAATGTTACCTTTATTCATCTTTAATATATTAGCTGGATTTCTTGACATCATCTCTGATAATTTATTTATTGATATAACTCCATTCTTTACAAGTTTTGTATAACATATTGGAAAGGCTGTTTCTAGTCCTACCATCCCTGGTGAACCTTTCTTTTTATCTTCATAAGTATGAGGTGCATGATCTGTTCCTATACAATCTACATCACCATGACTTATTGCCTTAAGTAAAAAGTCCACATCTTCTCTTTCTCTTATTGGAGGATTAACTCTATAATTATTAACATCATTAGTTAGTGCAATATGATGGGGAGTAACTTCACAAGTTACATTAACTCCTTTGCATTTTCCATCTATTATATATTGCATAGCTTCTTTAGTACTTACATGAGCCATATGGAGATTAGCTCCTGTAACCTTTGCAAGTGTTATATCTCTCCAAGTCATCATATTTTCCGCAAGTCTCATATCTATATCTGAAAATTCACCTGACTCTGCATGAGACATAACTACCCAATCATTTTCTTTTGCTATCTTCATAGCTTCCATCATAACTCTTGAATCTGATACTCCAACTCCATCATCTGATATTGCTCTTACTCTAGAATCTTCTTTAAAGTCTTCTAAGTGTGATATTGTTTTTCCATCAAAATTCTTTGTTATTGTTACACATTGATGTATATCTATAAGATTTAGCTTTTCTTCCTTTTCTTTAACATAATCTAAAACTTCCTTAGTTGAACATATAGGACTAGTATTTCCCATTAAACATACTCCTGTATATCCTCCTCTAAGTGCTGCTCTAGATCCAGTTTCTAAATCTTCTTTATAAGTAAGTCCAGGATCTCTAAAGTGGGCATGCGTATCTACAAATGCTGGCATTAAAGTTAAACCATTTGCATCAATAGTTTCTACTCCACTTTTACTTATATCCATTCCTACTTCTTTTATTTTCCCATTTTCTATATAAACATCACCAAAAAAGTTTTGGCATGAATCAATTACATTTGCATTTTTTATTAATATATTCAAATTTAGCACCTCTTTAAAATTTTATACTAATTTCATTATGTGATCACAATACTCACATTTATAAGTTGCTTTCTCTCTATCTACTAAATTAAATATTTGAGGAACATATTTTTCATCACTTGTTATACATCTTACATTGTCACAAGTAATTATATTTTGAACTTTCTCTGGAAGTTCTGGTATTAGCTTATTGACTATCTTTTCATCTCTAACTTCATTTATTGTTACATTAGGTGATAGCATAGCTAAAACTCTATAGTCTATTTCTTGTATTCCTTCAATTTTTATAATATCTTTTTTACCTAAAGTATTACTTTGAACATTCATTATTAATGCTACGTTTAAATCTGATTTTTCTAGATTTAAGTGGTTAAATATCTTAATTCCAACTCCAGCTCTTATATGGTCTATAACTAATCCATTTTTTATACTTGTAATTTCTAACATATTAACATACCCCCAAAAGTTTACATATTAATGCCATTCTTGCATACATTCCATATTCAGCTTGCTTAAAGTAAGCTGCTCTTTTATCTGAATCTACTTCTACAGCAATTTCATTTACTCTTGGAAGTGGATGCATAACTATCATATCTTCTTTTGCTAAGTTCATCTTGTCCATATCTAAGATATAACTATCTTTAAGTCTTAAGTATTCTTTTTCATTAAAGAACCTTTCTCTCTGAATTCTTGTCATATAAAGAATATCTACTTCGTCTATTACATCCTCTAATCTTTCAACTTCTTTAAATTCTATATTATTCTTCTTTAAAACTTCTTCTCTTATATAATCTGGTATTTGAAGTTCCTTTGGTGATATTAATATAAACTTATTACCTTCATATCTAGACATTGCTTTTATTAATGAATGTACTGTTCTTCCATATTTTAAATCTCCACATAAACCAATTGTTTGATTTGAAAGACTTCCTTTTAAAGTTTCTATTGTTAATAAATCTGTTAATGTTTGAGTTGGATGTTGATGTCCACCATCGCCTGCATTTATAACTGGTACTTCTGAGTACATACTTGCAACTCTTGCAGAGCCTTCTCTTGGATGTCTCATTGTTATAATATCTGAATAGATTGATACCATTTTTATAGTATCTGCAAGGGTTTCTCCCTTTGATGCTGAACTTGAATTTGGTTCTGAAAAACCTAAGATATTTCCACCTAGTCTCATCATAGCTGCTTCAAAGCTAAATCTTGTTCTTGTACTAGGTTCATAAAATAGAGTTGCTAGAATTTTCCCATCACATATATGAGAATATTCCTTTGGGTTTTCAATAATTTGATGTACTAATTTGAAAATTTCCTCTAGTTGTCCTATAGTAAAATCCATAGGATCGATTAAATGTTTGTTTTTTAACATAATTTCACTCCTTCTTAACCTCTCTGTGTTAAATTAAAAGGGAAATATTTTCTTACAATTGTATAAGTGTATAAAAAAAGTCTTCCTCACAAGACATAAGGAAGACGTAGTTATCCTACGATACAATTGCATTACTATTACTTCCTTACTGATCTCTCTGGATCAAATTAAAGGTTATCTTTTCTGTAGAATACCATGTAAAACATAATCTGTCAATATTTTTAATTTATTTTTAGAAACTCATTTAGAAACTTATTTAATACTACCCATCTTATAAAATCCTTAGTATCTAACTTATGTAACTTTGCAAGTTTTCCTATTATTTCTTTTTCTTCTTTAGATACAGGTATCTCTATCTTTTCTATATTTCTTTTATTTATTATTACAGAATTTATCTTCTCTTTTATTTCATACAACATAGTAATTACCACCTTTCAAATACTTATTTATAATATATTCATTATGTAAAATCCTTAGAATTATATTTTAAAAAAAAGATAATCCCTAGTGATTTAAAGCACTAGGGATTATCCATGAATGATTGATTTGTTTTATTTAAATTGATGTTTTGATACTGTTAATTATATATTCATCTTAATATACCTTTTCTTATATATATTTATTTTCATATTGTATAAATCTTAACTTCTTTTTAATTAATTTATATAAAATAATTATCTATTCAATCTATAAATACTATTTTCTAGGATTATCAAAAGATGGTGGTGTAGGTTCTGGAGTTTTATGTTCTGGTCCTGGTGTTGATAAATCAAAATAAAGCTTTGAATCTTCAGTAACTCCAAAATCTTTATTGGATCCTGTTTTTTGTACTTTATTTAATGCTTCTCTAAATAATGCATTATGCGCTTCTTCTCTATTTAATAAAAAATCAATAGTTTCTTTAACATATTTATCATCTATTTGCCTATATAAATATTCATAAACAACTTTTGCTCTTTGTTCTGAAGCAATATTTGATAATAAATCAGCAACTAAATCACCTGTAACTGTAACATAATTAGCAGTCCATGGAGCACCTGAAGAATTTATTAATACTGGAGATAATCCAGTAAGTACGTGTGTTTCTATTTCTCCAACTTTAGTTTTATTATAGTCTACTTCATGTCCGTTTAATAGGTTAATTGTCTGAGATACCATTTCCATATGGCTTAATTCTTCTGCACCTATATCTAAAAATAAATCCTTTATTTCAGGATCTTTTATTCTAAAACTTTGAGAAATATATTGCATCGCTGCCTTTAGTTCGCCATTTTCTCCTCCTAGTTGTTCTTGCATTAATGCTGCATATTGTGGATTTGGTTTTTCTACTTTTACTTCATGTAATAATGGCTTTTCATGTTTGAACAAAATAATTACCTCCTAGATTTTAATTAATCACTAATTATTTTCTTCATTAACTGTAATTATATTCGTAAGTATGAAATTTATTTTATAAATATAAAAAGAAAATAAAAATCTATTTTTAATATAATGTAAATTTCATAATTCTCATTTACTAAATTAAGTATATAAAATATTAAAAGGACTTTTTCTTTCATAAAAAAGTCCTTTTATATACATACTAAATTTAGTAATATTAAAATTTTAATAAATCACTTTTAAGATATTTTCGAAATTTAAGAATAGCTTAAACACTAGGCTTTAGAGTCTAATTCCAATTATTCATCACATTATCCCACATCATTTTTCCACATTTAGCAAGTGTTACAGTTCCGTAAACACTATTGGGAATTGCCATAGAAAGTACTGTAAATACAAAAGTTCCCTTTGAGAGTTGAATTAAAGCTGTATCATTTTCAACTCCTGTTTTATCACCAGTTTTACTTGAAATTTCATACTTCAAGTCATCTGGTATATAAAGTGCTAATTTATTCTTAATCTGCTGTCTCCTTAGTATATCTATTAACATTGTACTATTTTCTTTACTTAAATAACTTCCTTCGTATAAATGCTTCCACATCTTTGATAAATCTCTAGCTGATGTTAAATTCTCTATATCTGATTTCCCTTTTCTTTCATCAGTTGTTTTTCTATTTAGGACAGTATCTTTTAAACCCATTTCTTTGATATCTTCGTTTATTTTATCTATTCCAACAATATCAATTATTTTATTGGCTGCTGTATTATCACTTTGAATAAGCATAGCAACTAAAAGCTCAAATACAGTATAATCTCTCGCATTAAACTCATGAATTATACCCGTTCCATAAACTTTATCTGATCCTTCTATCTTTATTTTATCCATAAAAGATGTATTTCCTCTCTCTACATCTTTTATCAAAGAAATTGCTATAGGTAGCTTCATACATCCCGCTGCTACCATCTGAACGTTTTCGTTGTAACCGTAAACAAAACCACTTTCTAAATCTTCAAAGAAGAAACCATAAGTACCTATTCTTGATTCTAAATATTTTTTAATCTCTTTCATAATACCCTCCAGCTTTGAAATTTAAATCTGTCCCAATTGTTAATAAAATTATAACATATTACCATATATTTTTGAAGTATATAGAATTATATCAACATTAATATTAAAATTTAAGGATCTAGCAACATGCTAAATCCTTAAAATATACTTTAACTAATCGCCAAATGAGATTCCTATTTTCTTAGCAATTGTAACTAATTCACAACTCGGATCAACTTGTTTAGTTTTTTGTCCTATTACATTTTCTAAACTATCGTAAGTTATTTGGTCACCTCTTAAACATACCATATTACCAAATACTCCTTCATTAATCATTTCAACCGCAGCTACCCCATATCTTGTTGATAGAATTCTATCAAAAGTTGAGGTATTACCACCTCTTTGAATATGTCCAAGAACAGTACATCTTACTTCATGATCTTTTATTATCTTTTCTAGATCATCCGCTAATTTATTTCCTATTCCTCCAAGCCTTATAGGATCTGGACTATCAGCAACAATTTTAGAAACTACAACTTCTCCATCTTTTGGTTTAGCTCCTTCAGCAACTACTATAATTGTAAATAGCTTACCTTCTGCTTTTCTTTCATTAATTTTATCTACTATCTTATTGATATCATATGGAATCTCTGGTAATAAAATCACATCTGCTGAACCTGCTATTCCAGATTCTAATGCAATCCATCCAGCTCCTCTACCCATAACTTCACAAAGCATAATTCTATGATGTGATTCTGCTGTTGTATGAAGTCTATCTAAAGCATCTGTTGCTACATCTATTGCCGTATTGAATCCAAATGTAACATCAGTTGATGCTAAATCATTATCTATAGTCTTTGGTACACCAATAACTTTTATACCTTTTCTTGAAAAATCTCTAGCTGAAGTTAATGTACCATCCCCTCCTATAACAACTAATACATCT
This sequence comes from Clostridium perfringens, assembly GCA_040144665.1. GTDB lineage: Bacteria > Bacillota > Clostridia > Clostridiales > Clostridiaceae > Clostridium > Clostridium perfringens_A. The sequence goes on along the minus strand of JBBVGE010000592.1, from coordinate 17,640 downwards.
ATGCCTTCTTTTTTAAGATTTTCAACTGCTACATCTGAAACATCCTTCTTTACAATTTCTCCATTTTCTTCAATGCTATAATCAAAAAGATTGTCTTTATTTGAGCTATATAGAATCGTACCTCCTCTATGAAGTATTCCAGACACTGACTCTAATGTTAATGGTATAAAATCATTGTTATATAATCCACGATAACCAAATTTATAACCTATAACTTCATAACCATAATTTAAAATTGCAGTTCTAGTTACTGCTCTAATTACAGCATTTAAACCAGGACAATCTCCTCCTCCAGTTAATAAAGCTATTTTTTTAACTCCTTTTGTCATTTCACAAATCCCCCTCTACCCATTTTATAGACATTCCAAATTAAATTTTCTTTATTTTCTGACAATTTCAAACAAAAAAAATTTTAACTTTCTTCTTTTTCTAACCTTTGTATAACACATGATGCAATTGTTTTCAATTTTAACATTAAAAGTAAACTATTCTTTTTTTATATTACCATAACTTATCGATTTTATAAAGCATATTTTACCATATTATTAATAAATTGTATGTTGAGTTTACTTCATATAAATATATGATTTATTTTAATTTATTATGTCTATAAAAAAAGTTTAGCTAATATTTATTAGCTAAACTTTTTTAACCTATATAGGTGGTAAAGTCATGAAACCTGCAAATACTAATACAGCAAGTATTACACCTACTATTATTCTGTATACTGCAAATACTCTCATTGGTTTCTTCTTTAAGTAACTTATAAACTTATCCATTACTACTAATGAAACTATAAATGCTACAACAAATCCAACAGCCAATGCTATCCATTTGCTTGAATCCATTTGTGAATAGTCAAACTTTAACATATCAAGACCACTTGAACCAACCATAGCTGGTATTGCTAGGAAGAATGAAAATTCTGCTGCAATTGGAGTTGACAGACCTGCTATCCAACCACCCATTATAGTAGAAGCACTTCTTGACATTCCAGGCCACATAGCAAAACATTGAGCCACCCCAACTATTAATGCTTCTTTAGCTGTAATCTTATCTATATCATTTGCCTTAGGTCTTCTTTTTCTATAAATATTTTCTATAACTATTAATAGAATACCTCCAACTATAAATCCATATATAACGGCTCTTGGTGTAAATAAAGATTTAATTTTATCATGAAGAGCTAGACCAACTATAAGCGCTGGTATTGAACCAACTATTACATTAATTCCGAATCTGAAACCTGTTTCTCCTTCTCTTCCCTTTGTAAATATAAATTTAAAGAATTCTACTACACTTGTACTAATTTTTTTCCAAAATAGTACAACAACTGCTAAAATTGCTCCAAGTTGTATAACGACTTCAAACATATTTGCAAATTCACCAGTAAAATCAATTAAATTTCCTACTAGGATCATATGTCCTGTTGATGATACTGGAACAAATTCTGTAAGACCTTCTACTATAGCAATAATTATTGCTTTAAGTATCAATAGTAAATCTATTCCCACTAATTCTCACTCACTTTCAAAAATATTATTGACTTTTTAATTATAAGTATATTGTGACGCCTTGTCTACATTATCCAATTAATTAAGTAAAATTTAAGAAAATAAGGAGACTTTAGTAAAACTAAGGTCTCCTTATATATATTATTTTAAAACTGGAGCTAATATCTTTTTCTTTTCTTCTTCAACATTTGGTACAAAACTCTTAAGTAGGGTAAATTCTCCCTTAAGTTCATACTTTCCAAGGTATGCTGGAATAAGTATGCTGTCTCCCATCTTAACTTCTAAAGAACCGTTATCCCAAACTATTTCTCCATTTCCTTCAACGCAAGTAAATAGATAGAATCTATCTTTGTCACTTTCTTCTTTTGCACTTTCTTTTATTTCGTATTTTTCTATTGCAAAGTACTCTCCAACACAAAGAACTGTCTTATCATATCCATCTTCATGAATTGTAATTCCCTTTATATTCTCTCCCTTTAATGAGAAGTCAATAACATCTAGTGCTTTTTCTACATGTATTTCTCTTCCTCTTCCATAATCATATACTCTGTAAGTAGTATCACTATTTTGTTGTATTTCTGCAATTACTACTCCTTCACAGATTGCATGAACTAATCCACTTTTTACATAGAACATGTCTCCTCTTTTTACAGGTATTTGATTTAAATATGGAGTTAAATCTCCTTTTTTGATAGCTTCTTCAAAAGTCTTCTTATCACAATTCTTTGTTCCAACTATAAGTGAAGCTCCTTCTTTCGCATCAACTACATACCAAGCTTCAGTTTTTCCAAGATCGTTATCAGCTACTCTTGCATATTCATCTCCTGGATGTACTTGAACTGATAGTTTATCGTTTGCATTTATAAGTTTTATTAATAATGGGAAGTTGTTTGTTTCTATCTTATTGCCTACTAGTTTATGACCTAGTTCTTCTATAAGCTCATCAAACTTCATTCCCTTAAATTCTCCATTTTCAACAACTCCAGTACCATTTCTATGGCATGCAATATCCCAAGTTTCTCCTATTAATCCATCTGGCATATTATTTCTAAAGTTTTCTAGGTCTCTTCCTCCCCATATCTTGTCATAGTATAAGTTTTCAAATCTAATTGGATACATAGTAATTAATCTCCTTCTTTCTATATTAGTGCTTTTTAATATATTAATTCAACTTGAGATGAATCTATCTTTCTATATCTATCATCTTCAAATTGCTCATACCCTATTTTAAGTTTATTATAATTTTTATCTACAATTTCTTTCTTAATAAAATCATTAGACTCAGATATTAATTCATTAGATGATACTATATTTTTATAAGCTCTTTCTATATCATCCTCACACACAGCATAGTAAATTGCAGCATTATTTAAAGCCTCTATATTTCTTTCATTTATCTCATATGCTTTTCTAGTATTTTCAATTCCTTTTTCTATATCTTCTTCTTTAAAATAAAGATATCCAAGCGTTGCAAAATATTTATCATTAGACTTGTCTATTTTAACAGCTTTTTCTAAGTTATCTATTGCTTTATTTAACTCATCTTTTATTATGTTTATATTAGTCATATGATAGTAGTTTTGTGTTCTTCCTGGATCTACATACGAAACTAATCTATAATAATAATACGCTAAATCTATTTTTTGCTCAACCTTATCATAAAAATTAGCTACATTTTCTATTATTAAACAGTTTGAAGGAGAATAATATAAACCTTTTCTCAAATAAGCATTAGCTATATTTGAATCTTCTTCATTTTGCATCAAATTAGAAAGCAACAAACCATATATATTACTATATTCTTTATTTATAAAGGAACTTTTTATTGCATAATCATTAGCTTTTTTATACTCCTTATTTTCTAGATAATACATACCAGCTATATAATTTGCTCCATAAGTGTCCTCATACTTAGTAATTATGTTCTCTATTATTTCTGTACAATCTTTAATTTGTTTTTTATTTATTTCTAATTGAATGCAATCATAAAGCAATGAATCACGTTCTTCATTACTTAAAGTATTTAAAATTTCTAAACTCCTATTTAAATTTTTTTCTTCTACAGAATATGCTTTCGCTAATGCTAATTTAATCATGGTATTAGAAGAGTCATTTTTATATAGATTTTCTAAATACTCAATAGCATCCTCTCTATTTCCAGACACATTATTTTCTATAACATCTAAAATCTTAATATCATTCTTATTAAGCTCATAGGCTTTTTGTAGATTTTCATATCCTTCTTCATAATTATTAACTATCATATTTAAATCAGCTTTTTTAGCTAGTTCAAAGGAATCATCAGCTTCATATCCATTTACCATTTCTTTTGCTTTATTTTTATTATTTTGGGCTAAATATACAACAGTCATAGTCTCTCTTAATGAATTATTATTTTGTTCTCTCATTAAGAAATCTTCTCCATATTGCCTTGCCTTTTCAGCATCTCCATTCATTAGATAAGTAAATGTTATATAATTTCCTAATACCTTGTCCTCTTCTTTATATTTATCAAGCCCCTTGTCTTTTTCTAATTTACTTCTATCTCTGTAAGCTTTATCTAGTAAAGCATTAGACTGCGCCCTCTCTTCTTTTAGCGAATATATTTCAGCTTCTTTTATTATCCAAATAGGCCACTTTTCTCCTTCTTGCTTTTTCTGGTACTCTTTTAATGCATCATCATACTTTCCTGAATAATATATTTCATCCTCTTTATCTAAAATAAGTTCTTCTTCAGCTCCAAAAAGCACTCTACATCCTATAGCCATAACTAACGCAAATATTAAACTTCCAATAAGTACTAATATACTTTGTATGTTTTCTTTACTCTTATCCCCTACCTTATTTTCTTTAAAATTACTATTAAACGCTTTCATAAATCCCCCTAAGAGTTTAAAATATTAATTTTTTCTTAATCATTGCTTCACATATTTTACATTTTATCAAATTATCGTTTAAAAATCTATATAATATACATATTAATCAGCTTTATAAATAGCTATTTTTCATTATATTTTAATGTAAATACTGATTCATATTTACATTAAATTTATTGTATTTAAAAATATTTCGATGTAATATAATTTTGTGTTATACTAATTATTATTTATATAGTAGCTGTCGATACTTATTAACTATAGGGTGGTGAATATTATTAATATAAAATCATTTATAAGTATTATTTCTAGTAAAATAGTACTTTTCATATCAAAAAACTTTTTAAAAGGTGGTAGTACCTTTCCTGGAAGAGTAGCTTTAAAATTAGATAGAAATATTTTAAAAACTGTTTCTAAAGGATATAAGGTTATACTTATCACTGGTACAAATGGTAAAACAACAACTACAAGTATGATTACAAACATACTTAAAGAAAATGGATTTAAAGTAATAACAAATAATACAGGTGCAAATCTTTTCCCTGGAATTGTTTCATGTTTTATTGATAACTTTAAATTTGGTGACAAAAATACATCTAAATATGCAGTTATAGAAGTTGACGAAGCTAATGTTAAGTTTATTACTGAATACATAAGTCCAGAGCTTTTAACCGTAACTAATTTATTTAGAGACCAACTCGACAGATATGGCGAAGTATATACAACACTTACAAAAATACTTGAAGGAGTTGTTAAAGCTCCTAAAACAAAACTTATTTTAAATGGAGACGAATCTCTTCTTGGCAATTTAGAACTTAAAAATCCTACAGAATTTTATGGATTTAATGTTCCAGTACAAGAAGATACAAAACTTGATGTAAACGCAGACTCCAAATTCTGCAAATTCTGTAAATCTCCATATAGTTATAACTTCATTACATACAATCATTTAGGAGACTTCTATTGTCCTAGCTGTGGATATAAAAGAGCCTCTCTAAAATATGCAGTTGATGAAATAATTGAAGTTACGCCTGAATATTCAAGAGTTGTTATTAATGGAACTCCAATTACAATAAGTCAATCTGGAGCCTATAATATATATAATGGACTTTGTGCTTATTCTATAACAAAAGAACTTGGTGTATCAGATGAAGTAATTGCAAAATCTTTAGGAAAACAAGATTCAAGTTTTGGTAGACAAGAAGTTATTAAAATTGATGATAAGAACGTTAAAATAATACTTGTAAAAAATCCTGCTGGCTATAATCAAGCAATTGATACTTTATGTTTAAATAAAGAACCTTTCTCTGCTCTATTTATGTTAAATGATAATTATGCAGATGGCAGAGATGTATCTTGGATTTGGGACGTTAGTTTCGAAAGACTTCCAAGTCTTCCTATAAATAATGTATATATTTCTGGTATGAGAATGTATGATATGGCAGTTAGACTTAAAACAGCTGGTCTTGATTCCAATAAATTTATAATAGAAGATGACTATGAAGCCTTAACTAACAAGCTTAAAGAATGTGAAGATAAGAATATATATATACTTGCAACTTATACTGCAATGATTAATTATAGAAAACACCTTCACTCAAAAGGCTATATAGAAAAACTTTGGTAAAGGAAGGTAATACTATGGAATTAAATATTTGTCACCTTTATCCCGATCTACTAAATGTTTATGGTGATGTAGGAAACATACTAATACTTAAATCAAGAGCTGAAGCTCGTGGCATAAAGGTTAATGTTATAGATATCTCTGTAAATGACAAATTTGATGGAGATAATTATGATATAGTATTCTTTGGTGGTGGCCAAGATTATGAACAATCAATAGTTTCAGAAGATTTAATGCAAAATAAAAAAGAAGATTTAACTAAATACGTAGAAGATTCTAAAGTTTTACTAGCTATATGTGGTGGATATCAACTCCTTGGTAATTATTATAGAGCACCAAACGGCGAAAAACTAGAAGGATTAAAAATACTTGATATATATACAGAAGGTGGAGATACTCGTTTTATTGGAGATACAATAATTGAAAATGATGAATTCTCTCATACTTATGTTGGATTTGAAAATCATTCAGGTAGAACATATATAAATAATTTAAAACCTCTTGGTAGATGTGTTCAAGGATATGGTAATAATGGTGAAGATGGAAATGAAGGATGTGTATATAAAAATACATTCTGCACATATTTCCACGGGTCATTACTTTCAAAAAATCCTGAACTTGCAGATAAGTTATTAGAACTAGCTTTAAATCATAAATATGGAAATGTTAATTTAGAACCTTTAAATAATGATTTAGAAATTAAGGCTAAAGTAAATATAATAAAAAGATTTGAAAATAAGGATAAATAAAAAAAGAACCCTAAATTTAGGGTTCTTTTTTAGCTAAGTATTGTTTATTACTTTAATATTTTTAAGATATTGAATATCTTCATTTGAAATATTGTCTAAAGTTTTAAATTCATAATTCATAAGCTTATATTCATTTATAATATTTTCTAAGGTACTTACTGTGCTCTTTTTCCCTTCCGCATCATGCATTAAAACAACTTCTACTCTATATGTACCTGCATTACTTTTAATATTTTCTTTTATTCTTTTGCTTGATACATTTGCAGCCGTTGCATCTCCTGAATCAATGTTCCAATCAATATACATAACATTTCGAGATTTTAAACCATTTTTTATTTCTTTTAGTACACTTAGTGAACCAACTCTGTTAGTAGATCCTCCAGGAAGTCTTACAAACCTAAAATTCTTCTTTTCATTAAGAACTCTATTTATTTTATTTTCACATAAACTTAAGTCCTTAAAATATTCATCTGAGCTACTATATATTTTCTCATAATTATGAATATTACAATGTGGATATATAGCCATCCCTGAATTTTTAGCTTTTTTAAGTATATTTTTATTTTCAATAATTTTATTTCCTACTACAAAGAAACTTCCCTTTACTCCGTTTTTATTTAAAATATCTATAATATTATTTGTATTCATACTAGATGGCCCATCATCAAAAGTTAAATAAACAATCTTTTTTTTAGAATTATTGCAGTTTCCTTGAATATAAGCTGAATTTAAAGTAATAATTAAGATAATTGCTAAAATTAAATTTAATTTTTTAAATATTTTAATAAGATCACCCCCATATTACTAGTTTGCCTACAATCTTAATTTTTATTTAATTATATTGTAATAATTTAAGTACCTATTTTAAGGTAATGTTTGTTGTTATTAACTGCGTAAGATGTTATACTTTTTTGTATGCACGTCCATTACGATTAGCAAAAAAAAGAACGAGGTGGAGAAATGAGTTTAACTAAGAAAGGTATACTATTAAAAACAATGGTGCTTGTTTTTGCTATGTACTTATTAGCTCCTTTAGGAATGGTAAAATCATATGCAGATACACAAACACCATCTGATCCAAGTATAACTGCAAAATATGCAATTACTATGGATTTAAAAACTGGTGAAGTTATTTATTCAAAAAATGCAGATGCAAAGGCATATCCTGCAAGTATCACCAAATTATTAACTGCATTAATATTTGCAGAAAATGCACAAAAATATGACACGATTAAATTTACTGAGTCTGCAAAAGCTCAACCTCAGTATTCATTACATTCAAACTGGCCAGGAGTAACTATGAAAGTTGGCGACACAATGACTGCTGATGATGTAATGAAGGGCTTATTAATGTTCTCAGGAAATGATGCAGCTTATATGATAGCTGACAAAGTTGCTAGAAATGCAGAAAACTTCGCAAAACTTATGAACAAAAAAGCTCAAGAGCTTGGTATGAAAGACAGTCACTTTGTAACACCAAATGGATTACATAAACCTAACCATTATACAACAGCTTATGACTTAGCAATACTTACTAAAGCAGCTTTTGCTAACCCATGGGTTAGAGAAGTAATGGAAACTAAAGAAGCTACCGTTACTATCGGTGGTAAAACTGTAAAATTAGAAAACAGAAATAAAACTTTAGGTAAGAACGGAAATACTGCAGGTAAAACTGGTACAACAGATCAAGCTGGTGAATGCTTAGCTACTGTTTACAACAGAAATGGTAGAGACATTATTGGTGTTGTATTAGATTCAGCAGTTAGCGCTGATGACTCAACTAGATATGCTGATATGGATAAAATAATGGATTATAGCTATGCTGCGCAACCATCAGTATTCAAAAAGTCTGGTGATTCTATAAAAAATGTAACTTTAGACTACAAAATGTTTAAGTTCTTTGGTCCTAAGAAGACAATAGAAGCTCCTGTAACATTATCAGAAGATGCTATGCTTTATAAGAATACATTTAATGATAAAAATGCTGAAATAACATTCAATTCAGAAAATAAAGACGCATGGTCTGTTGCTTCAAATAATGATGTTGATCTTACTCTATCTGTTAAAGACTATCATGCAACTTTAAAAGGAAATATTGGAGTATCAATTGGTCAATTATTTAAAGCAAACGTACTTGCTTACTTAGGCATAATTTTAGCAATTGTTATAATTATCCTTATAATAATATTTATTATAAGATTCATTAACAAAAGACGTTATCGTAAGAGACGTTATGGAAGAGGCTACGGAAGTTATAGAAGATACTAATTTATAACTTAAGTATTAATAAAAAGAGAGGAATATATTTCCTCTCTTTTTATTTTCTCTTTTTACTTTTTTTACTTATAGTATTTTTATTCTTTTTATAAGATTTGTTTCTAATTTTTTTATTTTCTATGTTCTTATTTTTATTCTTCGATTTATTCTTATATTTTGTTTTTTTATCTAAAAGTTCAATCTTTTTACCATCTTTTAGATCTTTACTGCCCTTACTATCATTGCTTAAATTTGATTGTTTTTTCTTCATGATTGAATATCCAAAACAACCAATTGAAGTTCTAGGTAATTTATAATATTCTCCATGACAATACGCTATTAGATCGCCTTTTTCAAAGTGTATCTTTCCTTTTTCATCTATAAGTTCCTCATTTATATGAGAACTTAAAACATCAGCAATGAACATATCATGGCTTCCAAGCGGAACTATTTGCTTTACTCTACATTCAATATTTATTGGACACTCTTCAATATAAGATGCATTTATATTATCGCATTCTTTCATAGTAAAATTCATTTCTTTTATCTTATCTAATTTTTTACCACTTCTAACTCCACAAAAGTCTACTTCTTTCGTCATTCCTGCATGAGGAATATTAACTACAAACTCCATTGATTCTTTTATATAATCATAAGATAATCTCTCTGGTCTTACTGATATAGATAGCATAGGAGGTCTTGTACATACTGTTCCAGCCCACCCTACAGTAAACACATTTTCTTTTCCTTCTTTATTTCTTGATGTAATTAATACTACTGGAACTGGATTTAAAACTACACTTCCTTTAAACTCTCTCTTTTTCATATGTTTTCTTACTCCCATTCTTTCCAGACTTCTGGTTTATATCCTATTGTTGCTGACTTTCCATTTCTAACTATGGGCGTTTTTATTAAACTTTGATTCTTTAATAAAACTTCTAGTTTCATTTCACTACTTCTTATTTTATCTAAATTTGAAGCTTTATATCCCTTACCCTTTTCATCAATTAATTCATTAACAGGGATTACTCTGCTTACATTATTTAATTCACCTTTACTTATTCCCTTTTCTTTCATATCAATAAGTGAATACTTTATTTTTCTTTCTTTAAAATATCTTTCTGCTTTTTTTGTGTCAAAGCATTTTTTGCTTCCAAATATCTGTATGTTCAAAACTTTAATTCCTCTTTCTATTTATAATAATTCTAATATTTCTTCTGGAGAATCTATAAAATAATCTGGTTTTACTTCTTCTAACCTCTTTATATCCAATTCTGTATATCTAACTCCACAAGTTTTACACCCAGCTTCCTTGCCACATAGTAAATCAAAATGACTATCTCCTACCATTATTGTTTCCTCTGGCTTTACTCCTAAATGATTACAAGCATATATTGCAGGTTCTCCACTTGGCTTATGCTTATCTGTACACTCTGGTGTAACTATTATATCCATATATTTTATTATATCTGATATTTCCATTCCTCTTCTTGCTAGATCACCTCTTTTAGAAGTAACTACTCCGATTTTTATACCTCTATTTTTAAGTTCTTCTAAAAGTGCATATACTCCTTTAAAAGGAGCGCACATATTATCGTGAAATTCTTCATTATATTTTCTATATCTATTTATTAAACTTTGAATCTCCTCTTCATTTTCAGTATACATTTTAAAAGTATATGGTAGTGGCTGTCCATAATGTGCTGTTATTTCACTTTTTAAAAGTGTAAGTCCTAATCCTTCTTTAAACGTATGCCTGAAAGATTTATATATTAATTCATTAGTATCTAATAAAGTTCCATCTAAATCAAATAAAACTGCTTTTATCACTGTATCCTATCCCCTCTCTGTATATATAATGGTTATTATATCAAAAATAATCTCTTATTACTAACTTTAAATATTGATAAATATGTACTCTATATCAATTGTATTACTAATATATTTGTGCTATATTTCTAAATATAACATTTACATTTGGAGGTTTATCATGGAAACACAGCAAAAAACTAGAGATTTCTATTTTGATACATTAAAAGGTCTTCTTATCCTGTTTGTTATAATAGGGAATTCACTTGAACTTGCAAGTCCTCAAAATATAGATACTCATTATTTTATATTATTTTTATATATGTTCCATATGCCTATGTTCACATTTGTATCTGGATATTTTTCTAAGCTGAGTAAAAGAACCACAGTTCAAAAAGTTAAATCGACTTTTAAATTATATTTTTTTGCTCAGTTATCCTATATAATATTCTATAAATATTTCTTAGGAAATAGCGGATATAAATTTGAGCTTATGTATTCTCAATGGACTCTTTGGTATCTACTATCACTAACTTGCTGGTATATATTATCTGATTATATTGATAATAATAAAAAGTGGTTAATTGGTTCATTAATTGTATCCCTTATTCTTGGATTTGATAATACAATCGGAAGTATTGGAAGTATGTCAAGAACAGTATTTTTCTTCCCATTTTTTGTAGCTGGAATGGCTTTTAAAAAGGAATATATAGACATTTTAAAGAAACATATAATAAAGCTATTAACCGGATCTATAATAATACTTATTATACTTTATGTACTATCACATGATATAAAAATAGAGCTTTTATTTGAAATTTCATCTTATTCAACTTACTATGATAATTCAATATTCCCGCTTTGTATTAGAGCTTTTCATTATATAGGAGCATTTATAATCGGTGGATTTATATTAACACTTATTCCAAGTTTTAAAACAATCATTTCTCCTATTGGTAAGAATTCATTAATTTTATATCTACTTCATGGAGGTATAAGTTATACTTTAATAACACTTGGCTTTACAAGATACAGTAATATATTTACTCTCATTCTATCTGAATTACTTATAATTGGAGTAACTATATTATGTACTATAGTATTTTTGAAGCTAAAAAAAATATATGTATTAAAAAAAGGCAATACCAAATGATACTGCCTTTTTTATATATCTTAATAACATTTTTTACATGCCTTATAAAAGTACCTTATATTAAATTATATATTATGAAAATACTATTTTCTTTCTATTAATTATATTTAAGATCCTAGGGTAACTATAGTTTAATATTAAAAATAATGCTGTAACTGGAACTATTATATCTTTATCAGATACAAATGATGCAAAAATAATTATAGTTTCTAATGAAAGTATTAGTATCTTAGATTTATTTAAATTATTATCAAGTATAGCTTTTTGAGTATAATACATAACTATAAGAATCCAAGATAAAGTTATTAATAAAAATCCTATATTCTTTAAATTAAAATGTAGTGAGTTTGTAATATTTTTAATCTCAAATCTCTCATCTGTAATCTTATATCCTCTATAACTGTCTAAGTCTGTTTGCTTACTACTAATTGTCCATCCATTATTTCCTCTACCACTTATACTTTCTGATCCATTCTTTATTAATTCAGGAGATACTTCTCTATTATATTCATACATGGATACATTATCTTTTAATACCTTAAGATCATAAAGTCCATTCTCATACCTATCATTATACTCGTTTAATATATTATCAAAAGCATTTTTCTCTTTCTCTGTAATTTCTTCTTTTCCCTCTAAAATATCTGCAATGTTATCTATTATATCTCCAGAAACTCTTGGTCTATTTTTATCCCATGAATCCATAAACCTATTTTCTGAAACAAACCCTCCTAATTTTAAAAGGCAACCCACAATAAATACTATTATACTTACTTTAAGTAAAATATTAGTATATCTAGTTTGATTAGTTATAAGTGACTTTACATCATTTGAAATACTATTTTCATCTCCAAAGTTGTCTATAGCAATCTTTATACTCTCTTCTTCTGTGTGGCCATCTTCCATCAAATCAGACACTTTATCATATAAATGAAATTTCATTTCCTCTTTTAAAATTTCTGTCTCCTCATTATTTTTATTAACCCCACTATATATTCTCTCAATATATTCCTCAATTCTTCCCATACTTATTTACCTCTCATAAAATTATTTATAATTTCTCTTAAAACATTCCATTCATTAGCATTCTTATTAAAGACTTCTTTCCCCTCATCTGTTATAGAATAATACCTTCTCCTTCCCCCACTAGTTCCTGAATTATCATTCCAATATCCTTTAAGATATCCACGTGTTTCAAGTCTTTTTAGTGATACATAAAGTGTAGCTTCTTTTATTTCAAATTCATTTTTGGATATTTCTTTTATCTTTTTTAAAATCAAATATCCATACATATCTTCCTCATATAATACTGATAAAACAATTGAATCAATATATCCTTTTAAAACTTCCTTTCCAAACTCCATACTTATCACCCCTCTCTTATACAAAGTACTTTGTATCATTAAGTACTTATATTTATTATAAAAGATATTACTTTATATTATCAAGTACTTTTTCCAATTTTAAGAAATTAATTAACAATAAGTTTTATCTAAATCTCAAGTCTACTTTGCCCTAATAAATCTAAATTTCTATATTCCAAAAAATATATAAAACTTTAGATTTGAAAAGTTTATTTGTATACCCTTTAAATCTTTATTAATTTAACAATATAGCACTTTTTGTCATACTATAAAGCATAATTAATTATTTTGTTAGAAGGGATATTTATGAAAAAGAGATCTAAGATAGCAATTTTACTTACAATCATATTCTCTGTATGCATGTGTTTTATTGGATGCAAACAGGAAGATGATAGTTCTAGCTTAAAGACTATAAGACTTAATGAAGTTGTTCGTTCTGTTTTCTATGCACCAATGTACGTTGCAATAAATGAAGGATTCTTTGAAGAAGAAGGATTAAATATTGATTTATCGACAGGACAAGGCGCAGATAAGGTTATGCAAAATGTATTATCTAATAATGCAGATATAGGTTTTTGCGGACCTGAGCAAGTCATTTATATCTATAATCAAGGTAGAGAAGATTATCCTGTTTTATTCTCACAACTTACAAAAAGAGATGGCTCTTTCCTAGTTGGAAGAGAAAAAGAAGATAACTTCAAATGGTCCTCCTTAAAAGGTAAAGACATAATAGGTGGAAGACCTGGTGGAGTTCCTGAAATGGCTCTAGAATATGTTTTAAATAAGAATAATATAGTTCCAAAGAAAGATGTTAACATGGTAACAAATTTAGATTTCACTGCAACTGCTGGTGCTTTTAAGGCTGGTACAGCTGATTACGTAGCATTATTTGAACCTACAGCTTCAATGCTTGAAAAAGAAGGTAGTGGAAATATAGTTGCTTCTATTGGAGAGTCTTCTGGTGAAATGCCATACACCTGTTTCTTCTCAACAAAATCTTATATGAATGATAATAAAGATATAATAGAGAAGTTTACACGAGCTATATATAAAGGGCAATTATGGTTTAAAGAGCATACATCCAGTGAAGTAGCAGATTCAATTTCCTCCTTCTTCCCAGGAACTGATAAAGATATTATTATTTCAGTTATCGATAACTATAAAGAAATTGATGCTATTGCAGATAATCTAACTTTAAGCGAAAGTGGCTTAAATCATCTTATGGATATAATAACTGACTATGACTCTTCTTTAATAGAATCAAGACCACCATTTTCTGATATAGTTAATAATCAATTTGCTGAAAAAGTTACTTCTGAAAAATAACTTCTAGTTTATAAGGAGTTGTGCCTTATATGGAACAACTCCTTATCATATAAGTTTTATAAACTCTTACATATCTTTTAAATTAAAGGTGGTGAAATTATTTTGGCTCTATTAAATATTAATAATATAACTATGAGCTATCATTCTCTTAAGGGAGAAACTGAAGCTATAAAAGATATTACTTTTGCTGTAAATGATAAAGATTTTTTAAGTATACTAGGTCCTTCTGGATGTGGCAAATCTACTCTTTTAAATATAATAAGTGGACTTCTACCACAATCAAGTGGTACTGTCACATATAATGATGAACCTATAAAAAACAACTTAGATAAAATAGGATATATGTTCCAAAAAGATCATCTCTTTGATTGGACTTCAGTTTGGAATAACGTAACCTTAGGACTAAAAATTAAGGGATTATTAACTGATCAAAATATAAAGAGAGTTGAGGGATTATTAGAAAATTATGATTTAAGTAAATTTAAATATCATAAACCTACTGAATTATCTGGTGGTATGCGTCAAAGAGTTGCTTTAATTAGAACACTTGCTTTAAATCCTAGAGTTTTATTCTTAGATGAGCCATTCTCTGCATTAGATTACCAAACTAGACTTAATGTTTGTGATGAAATTCATGAAATAATAAAACTTGAAGGTAAAACTGCTATTATGGTAACACATGATATAAGCGAAGCTATATCTACATCAAATAGGATTATCGTATTAACAAAAAGACCTGCCATTATAAAAAAAGAGATATTAATTTCTTTTAAAAATGATCCTTTAACTCCTTTTAATAGAAGAAAAGAAAGTGAATTTAAAGATTATTTTGATTTGCTATGGAAGGAGCTTGATAATGGTGATAAGTAAGGAGCATGAACTTTATATTAAAAAATTAAAAAGAAATAAGCTTAAGATAGCATTTTTTAGAGTTTTCATATTAGTTTTCTTCTTATGTTTATGGGAAATTGCTGCTGATTTAAAATGGATAGATCCATTTTTAACTTCTTCTCCAACTAGAATGTTTGATTCTCTTTTAACTTTCATTGCAGATGGAACTATATGGAGGCATATTGCAGTTACATGCTATGAGACAATTCTTGGTTTTGTTCTTGGTACTGTTATTGGAACTATTATTGCAATTATTCTTTGGTGGTGCCCATTTACTTCAAAAGTATTAGATCCATATTTAGTTGTTTTAAATGCACTTCCAAAGGTAGCACTTGCTCCAATAATTATATTCTGGGTTGGAAATGGTACAATGGCTATAATTGTTATTGCACTTCTTATATCAATTATAACAACAATTATAAGTGTACTCACAGGATTTACTGAAGTAGATAGTGAAAAACTATTACTTATGAAAACATTCCAAGCATCGAAACTTCAAATATTAAGATATTTAATATTCCCATACACTATACCCGTATTAATATCAGCACTTAAAATAAATGTAGGTTTATCTTGGGTTGGTGTTATAATGGGTGAATTCTTAGTAGCTAGAGAAGGACTTGGTTTCTTAATAGTTTATGGAGGACAAATATCACAACTTAATATGGTAATGATGAGTATTGTAATACTTTCTATTATTGCCTTTATAATGTATAAGATTGTAGCTATATTTGAAGATAGATATGTGAAAAAATAATTAACAATGTTTTTAAAATATTTTTTATGATAACAATTTCATTAAGAAAAATAGAGGATTTGAGACTATTTAGAGTTTACAATTCCTCTATTTTTTTGGACTTACCACTGGTTTACTTAATTCCTTTAAAGTGATACATTTATATGGTACTACAGATATACTAAGGAGAGATTAACTTGAAACTATTCAGAGAAGCACTTATTATATTCGGAATATATTTAATAGGAGAAGTAATAGTTGCCTTAACTCATATTCCTATTCCAGGAAATATTATTGGTTTACTGTTACTTTTAATATGCCTTTGTACTAAAATAATAAAAGTTAGCCAAGTTGAAACTTTAACAAATTTCTTTTTAGATCATTTAGCTTTCTTCTTCTTACCAGCAGGAGTTAGTTTAATGAATTCACTTGGAATTATAAAAGCAAACTTTATTCAAATACTAGTGGTGTGTATAATTACTACGGCAGTTATTATTGCATCAACTGGTTTAATTGTACAATTTATCGTTAACCTATTAAATAGAAAAAAGAAAGGAACTGAAGAAAATGAGTGTAATAACTAGCAATATATTTTTTAGCATAGTTCTTTCTCTTATTGCTTTTGAGATTGGATTAGTTGTCTATAAAAAAACAAATATACCGCTATTTAATCCCTTACTTATAGCAATAGTTGTTGTAATTGCAGTTTTAACTGCATTCCACGTAAATTTTGATACTTATAATGAAGGAGCACAATTTATAAATATGTTCCTTGGACCTGCAACAGTAGTTCTAGCAGTTCCACTTTATAAGCAAATAGAATTACTAAAGAAAAATGCAATAGCTATTTTTATTGGAATATTTTTCGGAACATTAATTGGAATTTTTTCAATTATACTTTTATCACATTCATTAGGGCTTAATATATCAATGATAGTATCATTAATGCCTAAGTCTGTAACAACTCCAATAGGTATTGCTATAAGTAAAGAATTTAACGGTATAGTACCAGTTACTGTACTTGCAATTATTTTATCTGGAATAATTGGTGCTATAATTGGACCTACAATATGTAGAATATGTAGAATAACAAATAGAATTGCAATTGGTATTTCTCTAGGAACAGCATCCCATGCTGTTGGAACTACAAAAGCATTAGAACTTGGAGAAACTGAAGGTGCTATGAGTTCACTTTCAATAGGTATAGCCGGTATGATGACAGTGTTTATTGCACCTCTAGCCTTTAATATTGCAATGTTTGTATATAGACTATTTGTACATTAAAATTTATTTAAGCATTATTATTTATAAAAAGAAATCTAATAATTATTAGATTTCTTTT
>JBBVGE010000591.1:0-302 GCA_040144665.1 Clostridium perfringens | reverse complement strand
TGGTGCATTACCAGTTCCAGTTAAGGCAGTTTCAGTTGAGACTGTAGGTGCTCAATTAGGTGCAAATGCTCTTCCAAATGCTCTGAAAGCAGGAGCAATAGGTGTAGCTATAATATTCTTATTTATGATACTATACTATAGAGTTCCAGGATTCATTGCATGTATGTCACTAAGTGTTTATATATTATTAGTGCTTTATATATTTGCATTAGTAGGAGTAACTCTTACTTTACCAGGTATAGCAGCTTTCTTATTAACAGTAGGTATGGCAGTAGATGCTAACGTACTTATATTTGAAAGAA
>JBBVGE010000590.1:0-60740 GCA_040144665.1 Clostridium perfringens | reverse complement strand
AACGTGAGGACCTCCTTCTTCTGGCCATCCTGTAGCTAGTTCTGCTGCTATTAATGATATAGGAATAGCAAAAACAATAACTGCTCCTACAAGGTAAAATATTTGAGTCCAACCGTTTATTGCTAATGTAGGAACACTTCTAACTGTACCAAAGAAGGCCATTGTGATTCCTATAAGTTGGAAAAGTGTAAGTTTTTTAACACTGCTCATAAGACTACTTCCTTTCGTGAAAATATTTAATTTTTAATCTAGAGAAAATTATTTATATGTATAAAGATATTATTGTTAGATAATCTACTCTAAATTTTTTCACTTCATATTAAACAAATATTTTTGTTTCGTATAAAGCACATACTCTATATTATTCTCTTTTATTTTTTTGTCAAATTATAAAAGATACTGTCGAACATAATTTATCTATATTATTTACATTTAAGTAATTTTATTTTCATTTTATTCATTTAAAATGCCATTAAATCTAATTTATATTCGTTCTAGCAATATATTAAAATAGTTTTTTTAAATATTTGTTCATAAATCATTGGTGATACCAATATGAATTCGTTTTTATATTTTACCTTTTTATTAACTAAAATCCGCCTCATTCAAACGTTTTCAAAATGTTTTTTTTATAAAAATAAAGAAATATTGTATAAATGATTATTAATTTAACATAAAATGAAATACATGGAAATTATATTGTAAATATTATTACAAATCCTTTTCAATATTATTTATTTATATTTTTAGTATTTTTTTACATCTTTAAAGGTTTTAGTACATCTACGTAGAATACTAAAGTGATAGATTTATCTTTGTGGGGAGGGAATTTATGAGTATAAAATCTGATGCTATTAAATTCAGTTTAGGTATATTAGCACTATTTGGCTTTTTGGTAGCCTTTGCTCTTTTCTATCAAAACTTCTTCTTATAATTTTTATCTAAATAAAAAGTGCTTTGTTTTATTCAAAACAAAGCACTTTTTCTATTATATAATTAGTATATACTAAGTAAAAATAATTCTTAAATCATGTACTTAATTCATATTTTTAACATTTTCATAATTATTATAAAATGTATATTTATTAGTTTTATATACTATTTTACTTACAGAAATTTATAAACTTATTCTAGTGATATATAACTAATAAATATTATAATTCTAACCTTCCTCTTTATTCTTATTAGTTAAAAATAATGCAAATATAAAACCAATTGCAGCTATTATAGCTGATGCAATAAATAGACTGGCAAATCCATTATTTAAAGTTTGTTGGAATGTATTTTCTATTAAAGCTTTTGCACCATCTACTTTAGTTAAATACTCTGCTTTCATTCCATTAAATACTGCATCTATAGTAGTGTGTGGTGGTAAATGTCCAGCAAGACCTTGCTCTATTGCAGGTTTTGCTTTATCGAACATAAAGCTTGCAAATTCCTTCATTACTCCTGTAATACTTGTTACATCTGCATTTTGGAATGAGTTTAATATATTTTGTGGAACTCCACTGATTCCCATTGAATGTGCTGCACTTGCTGCTCCTCCTTGAATTGGTGGCATAACAGCCATAAGTTTTGAAGGCATCTTATCTCCAGCCTCAGCAATAAAATTTACTAATATATTAGGTGAAACTGCAATACCCACGCTCTTTATAAGAGATAATGTTGATTGTGCTGATGCTGCCTCTTGTTTTGGTACATAAGTTTGCATTAAGTAGTTAAGTGGTGTACCCATTGTAAGTCCCATACCAGCACCCATTATACAAAGGGCTATAATTAAAAGTGGTGCATTATAATTTTTTGAAACAACTAATGCTAAAGTGAGCGTACCTACTATTGTACAACCAAATCCTACTAACAATACTGCCTTTGCTGAATATTTATCTATGAACTTACCTCCTATAGGTGCTGCTATACCAGAGCAAATAGCCATTATAGTTATTAAGTATCCACCTGAGCCCTGGCTTAATCTTAATGTATTTTCACCAAATTGAGGTATAAATACAACACTCATCATTCCACAGCCAACAACTAAACTCATTATTAAAGTAATACAAATATTTCTGTTTCTAAAATAGTCTAAGTTTATTATCGGATCTTCTGCCCTATTTTCACGATATATAAATAAAGGTAATAATATAATAAATAAAATTAAGAAAGGATATACATCAGTTGATTTTATAGACTCATTAAAACTATGGAAGTTTAAATTTGTAACTGCATACATTATTGATAAAATCATTATTGACACAATTACGCTACCTATAGTATCCATTTTTTTCTTTGTATACTCTGATTCTATTATCTTAATCTTAAGGGCCATTATAATAACTACTATACATATAGGAACATTTATAAAGAATAACAATCCCCAGTTATCTGCACCAAACCCTTGTATAATCCCTGATCCTATTGATGGTCCAAGAGTTGTAGCGATGCCATAAGTTGCACCAACTAATCCTAATGCAGCACCTCTTTTAGCTTTTGGAAAACTCTCTCCAATAAAAGCTGTAGCAATTGGCATTATGCCGCCACCGCCAATAGCTTGTATTACTCTAGCCACTAGTAAGAAGTTATATCCTCCAATATAATCTGATATACCACATAGTGCTGAACCAATACCAAATACAGTTATTGAAAATAAAAATAATTTCTTCTTTCCATATCTATCTGATAACTTACCTGAAATAGGCATTATAACTGCATATGCTAAAGTATATATTGTAATCATCCAAATAGAACTATCTGCACTTACCCCTAATGCATCTGCAATAACTGTTCTAGCTGGTGATACAATACCCGAGTCCATACCTCCAATAAATATTCCAAGCAAAAACATTATCATTAGTGCTTTTTGAGTTTTTTGGCTATAGCCATTCTCATTTTCCATTTATATTCCTCCTTTTATGAACATTGTTCATATAATTATAAAAAATAACTCTAATTATTACTAATTAGGTTATTTAAAATTCAAGATACACATTAAGTCTTCAAAAGAAAATGCTTTACTTTTTATAATAGTAATCATATTACTAATTATAAACTTGCTAAGTATCCTCTCCTCTAACGATATACTTATATCTCCATTATTTTTATGATATAAAATTATATCATCTGTTATTTCATATAGAGAACCTAGTATACCTGCCATATTATGATCAGGTTTAGATTTTTCCTCTTTATACAGCGCAAAAAATATATCAATATGATCTGATAAATAATCAGAAAGTCCATTATATATAATTCTCATTTTTTCTTTAATTCCTATATTTAAAGAATTAGTTTCTTTTAAATTAAATATCACATTCTTCCAATCATTTCTAACTATCTCTAAAACTATTGAATGTTTATTTTTGAAATAATTATATACTGTTCCAAGACCTATGCCACAATTTTTTGCTAAACTTCTCATACTTAATTCTCTATATCCTTCCGCTTTAAGCATAAGTTTAGCTTCACATAATATTTTCTCTTTTGGACTCTCTAATACTTTTGGCATTTACATCACCTCTTTATGAACCATGTTCAAATTATAATTTTATTATTTATTTAATTCAATAGATAAATCGTTATATTTTTGTTAATAGATAATAATTATTCATACATATGAATTATCAATAAGAGTATACTATATATTTATGTTTAAATAAATTCATATCACTATATACTATTATATACCAAATAATACTTACTAAATTTATTAATTATAAATAAATATTATATAAAAATCTTCTTTATTAAATCATTCTCTTCTTTATAGTACACTAAACATTTAATTTTCTTTATTTATCATCATTTTACTTTTTATGGATTTAAATAAATATTTTTTTATTAATTTTTAAAAATTTAACAATATTATTACGTTTTATTTCTTTTATTAGCGAAAAGTTGTTGTATAGTTTGTTTGGGGCTAACGTTAACTACACTTTTAGGAGGATACAAAATGAATAACAATAAAAAGCTTAAAGAAATAGAAGAAATCTATGGAAAGATAAGTCCCTTTGAATTTAAAAATGAGTTAATTGAAGTTGCAAAAAAAGAACTTGATGGAAGCAAACGTCCATTACTTGATGCAGGTAGAGGAAATCCTAACTGGACAGCAGCAACACCAAGACAAGCGTTCTTTACCTTCGGACAATTTGCTGTGCTTGAAACTCAAAGAGTTTGGCAAGAAGGAGATCTTGCTGGTATGCCTCACCAAAAAGGAATTTATAATAGATTCAAAGAATTTGCTGATGAAAATATAAATGCACCAGGAATGGAGCTTTTAATAAATATAATTGAATATGGAATAAGAAATAAAGGGTTTGACCCTGATAGCTATGTTTATGAATTAGCTGATGGAATAATTGGAGATAATTATCCATTCCCTGATAGAATGCTAACTCATACAGAAAGCATAGTTCATGATTACTTAGTAAAAGAAATGTGTTCTGGAGATGTTAGTGAAGGGAACTTTGATATCTTTGCAGTAGAAGGGGCAACTGCTGCAATGTGCTACATTTTTGATTCATTAAAAGCTAATGAATTATTATGTAAAGGAGATAAAATTGCCATAATGACACCAGTATTTACTCCTTATCTAGAGATTCCAACACTTCCAAGATACAATTTAGATATAATACAAGTAAAAGCTGAAGAATATTCTAATGATGGAACACCTTCATGGAGAGTTCCTCAAAGTGAATTGGATAAACTTAAAGATACTACAATAAAAGCATTATTTATTGTAAATCCAGGTAACCCATCATCAGTTGCACTAACAGATGAAAGTAAATATGACTTAATAAAAATAGTTAATGAAAATAACCCAAATTTAATCATAATATCCGATGATGTATATGGAACATTTGTACCTAATTTCAGGTCATTAATGGCTGATCTTCCATATAACACAATTGGAGTTTATTCATTCTCAAAATATTTTGGTGTAACAGGATATAGACTTGGAACAATCGCACTTCATAAAAATAATGTTCTTGATAGACTAATTAAAGAACTTCCTTATGATAAAAAAGAGCTTATAAAATCACGTTATAAAGATTTATGTGCCGATTGCGAAAACATACCATTTATCGATAGGATTGTTGCGGATAGTAGACAAGTTGCCCTTAATCATACAGCTGGACTTTCAACACCACAACAAGTACAAATGGCATTTTTCTGTGCCTTTGCTCTATTGGATAAGAATGATAATTATAAAACTTTAACAATGGATATTTGTCGTCGTCGTAAACAATTATTATTTGATGGTTTAGGTGTTAAATTAAAAGATGATCCATACAGCGCTTATTACTATACAGAATTTAATATACTTGAATGGGCAAAGATGAGTTTTGGATCTGATTTTGCAAATTATCTTCATGATAATTATAGTCTAGTTCATATACTTTATCATTTAGCTAAAGATTGTTCTGTAATATTATTATCTGGAAGTGGATTTGATGATTCTGAATGGTCACTTAGAGTATCTCTTGCTAATTTAGACGATCGTGAATATTATAGGATTGGTAAGATTATGCACAAATTAATGCTTGATTTAATCTCTAAATGGAAAGAATCTGAAACCTCAACTAAGAAATCATCTTAGGAAACTTATTAAGTTTAAAGTTTATATAGAGAAGCCTAACACTAAAGTGTTAGGCTTTCTTTTCCTCTATAACCTTCTTTAATATAATAAACCTTATTTTATCGTAAGAAAACTTCTCTGGAAGTTCATCCTTTATAGGCTTCACTCTATAATATCCTATCTTTTCTATAATATCTAATACCTGCGCTTCTTCTTCTTCACTAAAAAGCTTAGAAAAATCTACATTAAAATCTATATCATTTCCTGCATTCATATATTGATCTATATGAGATATTATTGTTGTTATAGCAAGTCCTCTCTCTTCTGATATACAATTAAAATCTTTTCCCTCTTTTATCATACCAATTGTTACTTCATAAGATTTTTGTTTTTCATTATTCTTTCCTTTAGATTGTCTTTTGCTAGTTTCTTTATCGACTTTTTTATTACTATCTTTATGGATCCATTTAATATCTATATTATTTTCATCTATATATTCTTTTATTTTCTCTAAGAATTTCTCCCCGTACCTTTCTATTTTCTTCTCTCCAACTCCACTTATCTCAATAAGCTGAGTATTATTTACTGGCATTCTAACACTAATTTCTTTAAGTGTATTATCCCCAAATACTATATATGGAGGCACTCCCTCTTCCATAGCTATATCTCTACGGACATCTTTTAATATAACAAATAAATTATTATTTGTATCAAGCTTTTGAATTTTTCTCTCTTCTTTAAATAATACTTTTTCATTTCCTTTTATTACTTCTAATGACTTCGTATTTTGCTTAACTACTGGATATTCTCCACCATAATTTATATATCCATGAGATATTAAAGTATTTATAAAATCTTTAAGTTCTTCTTTTGAGTAATCTTTCATTATTCCATAAGTAGTAAGTTCATTAAGTTTAAAGTCAATTATCTTTTGATTTTTAGATCCTCTTAAAACATCTACTATCATACCTATTCCATAAGGTCTCTTCATTCTATAAACACATGATATAACCTTTTGAGCATCTATTGTTTTATCAACAACTTCAGCTGTTGATTCACAATTACTACAATTATTGCAATCTTCTTTAAGCTCTTCGCCAAAATAATCTAATATAAATCTTCTATAACATCCATTACAGTATACTAAGTCAGTCATAGTTTGAAGTTTTGATAATTCATTCATTTTTCTTTGTGGATTAAGTGTTCCTGTATCTATAATATACTTTTGTGTTTGTACATCTCCTGGAGAAAATAATAATATACATTCTGATTTTTCTGAATCTCTACCAGCTCTTCCGATTTCTTGATAATATCCTTCTATATTCTTAGGCATATTAAAATGTATTACATATCTTATATTAGGTTTATCAATTCCCATACCAAAGGCATTTGTTGCAATCATTAAATTGCTTTTATCATAAACAAATTCTTCTTGATTTTCCTTTCTTTCTTCATCTGAAAGCCCTGCATGATATCTTCCTACACTTATTCCTTTAGATTTTAAAAGTTCATATAATGAATCTACTTCTTTTCTTGTAGAACAATATATTATTCCTGATTCATCTTTATTTTCCATAACATAATCTAATATATACTGCTTTTTATTAACACCTTTTTCTATAACTATCTTTAAATTTTCTCTATCAAATCCAGCTACAAATACCTTTGGATCATTAAGACCTAAAAGTTTAACTATATCTTCTCTTACCTCTTTAGTTGCAGTTGCTGTAAATGCTGATACAACTGGTCTTGTTTTTAATAAGTCTATAAATCTGCTTATATGTTTATAACTACTTCTAAAGTCATGTCCCCAAGTTGATACACAGTGTGCTTCATCTACTGCTACTTGAGATATATTTGTATTGGATATTATATTAAGAAATTCCATTGACTCTAATCGTTCAGGTGCAACATAAAGAATTTTTATCTCTTCATCTTCTATCTTTCTAAAAACATCTCTTATTTCTAAAGTTGAAAGAGACGAATTAATATATGCTGATTCTATTCCAACACTATTTAAAGCATCTACTTGATCTTTCATAAGAGATATAAGTGGTGAAATTACAATTGTTATACCATCCATTATAAGAGCTGGAACTTGATAACATATAGACTTACCTCCCCCTGTTGGCATTATAGAAACTACATCATTTCCACTTACTATTTCATTTATTATTTCCTCTTGTCCTTTTCTAAAATTACTATATCCAAAATAACTTTTTAAAACCTTTAATGCATTCTTCAAAATTACTCTCCTCTTTATTTAAATCATACTATTATTATAGACTAATTTCTAAACTTATAAAAAGGAATTACAACTGTAATCCCTTTTTATAAGTTTAATTTAAATAAGTGCTTATCCTAAGTACTCATTTGCTTCTTTTCTAAAACTAATATTTTAAATTGCTCTTTATATACTACCTTATTAAGTAAGTACAAATTTCTTCTACTACTTCATCTACATTCTTTTTAGATGTATCAAATTTTTTTGTATTCATATTTCTATATAAATCTAAATAATTAAGACTTCTCTCTAAACAATCTATATCTCTCTTGCCCTCATCTATATCTTTAGAAATTCTTATTTTTAGTGCACTTATAGAACATATTAATGTTATCTTTTCAAGATCATATTCTATATTCTTAAGCTCTGCTAAAATTTCTTCTATTATAGATTCATCATGAATAACCCAATTAAAAATAATGTTTTCTATATTTGAGTTACTCATAAAATTATTTAGTAAAAATATAATATTCTCTTTAACCATCTTCTTATTTTCTTCATTTACAATAAAGGGATCCATCATCCAGCACCAATCCCCATCTAGCCAAACTGAATTATTTAACCTTTTGTTTAATTCTTTGCAAGTTGCTGTTTTACCAACACCCATTGTGCCATTTACAATAATTAATCTCTTCATAATAAATAATTCCTTCTTATAAGTTAAATACTCTATTTTATATTTGCTCTATCTAAAATCTTTTGATATACCTTTTGCATAAATGGTTCTTTTTCTGTATATTTTATAAGATCTTTTATAGGAAGCCATTTAACTCCGCTATTTTCATCTTCTTTCATTCTTACCTCTTCATTTTCATCACCTTCAAAAAGATATGCAATTGATAAATGTAAATGTGGTGATACAAATTCACCTCTTTTTATATGTCCGTTTACAGGAAGAACATCTAAAGAAGCTATTCCATTATAAAGAAGTCTTGCATTCTTTAATCCTGTTTCTTCCTCAAGTTCCTTAAATGCAACTTTTAAGAAGTCTGTATCTCCATCCATGTGTCCACCAGTCCAAGTCCATGATTTATAAATATTATGGTAAGCCATAAGAGCCTTGTCCTTTTCTTTATTAACTACAAAGGCTGAACTTGTAAGATGACAAACTACATTTTCTCTTGTAAGTACATCATCAAAATTATTTATACACATAAGTATACTTTCTTTATCCTTAACTTCTTGTTCATTTACAGGTATATAATTTTCTATTTCCTTCTTCCAATCCATAAATACTCCCCATTCTCCTTTGTTACTTCTATATTACTTATTATTTATTAATATTTTAATACATAAATTAAATCTATCTTATAAATTTCTCTCCATCATTACTATTCCATCTACAGATTCATATTCATTTCTTTTATAAAATCCTTCTGTTTTTTCTGTTCTTGATGTAAGTAAATATATATAATTTATTCCTTTATCCTTCAATCTATCTGTAAATTCATTTAATAATCTCTTTCCTATTCCTCGTCCCTTTTTACTATGATCTACACAAAACTCTTTTATATTAAAGTGCATAGCATCATAATAATACTCATGATTTCCAAGAATCATTCCAACAGGCTCCTCATCTAAATAGCAAACTAAGCCATAGGAACCTTCACAATTAATCATTTGAGTTAATCTTTTTGTAGCGCTTTCTTCTGTCCATTTATCATTCCACGGCTCAGAATTAAAAGACTTAATATAAAATTTAACTACATCTGCTAGATGCTCTAAAGTAATCTCTTCAAATCTCATTTCTCATACTCCCTTTAAATTGTATATAAAATTATTAATTTATACATCATACTTTTTCTTATAATATTATATCACATTACTAATAATCCTATTTATGTTATAATATAGAATATATTTTTTAAAAGGGGGAAACTATGAAAAAGAAAGATATTTTTTTAATTGTAATTTCAGTATATGCTGGAATATTAACTATCTCTAGTTTTAGTTTAAAAGAAGATAATGATGTCTTAACTTCACAAATAGATAGTTTAAATCTATCGATTAATAATTTAAATAATAGTATAAGTAGTATTTATACCGATTTAAATAATCCAACACATTTATTAGATGATTACAATTTTGAAGTAAAGGAGAATAAAATACATATAACGGCAAATATAAAATCTCCTTCTAAGCCATCTAAAGTTGTCCTTAGATATAGGGACTCTACTAAAGATACTTGGAGTGAAAAGGAAATGATTACTTCTGAGTATCCAACTTATACGACTAGTATTAACTTTAATCCATCAAAAGAATATAATTTTTCTCTATATTTTATAGAAGATAATAAAGAATATCCGTTTAAAATGGATAGTTTTTCATTTAAGAATTTTGTTCAGTCTTCCGTAGTCCATTCTATGAATTTATATTATGATAATAATTCAAGTTCTATAGTAACTGACTTCTATCTTTCAATAAATATTCCAAATGATAATAATAAATTATTTAATATAAAAGATTTAACTTATAAAATAATTTATGATGGAAAAATTATTAAAGAATATACTACTAAGGATTTTGGTAACAAAAGTACCGATGTTAGTAATACCTTCTTATTACAATCTGCTAAGGCTCCTATAGGTGGAGTAGATGGACATTTTAACAATTTATTACTTAAGGGAGAGTTTATTGCAAAAGATTTAGCTGGCAATGTATATAAGGGAACATCTTTAAATAATGATTTAGATATAACATTATTTAATTCTAATAACTAAAAAATATATAGATTCGTTTTTTAATTAAAACTATCTATATATTTTTAAAACACCTATAACACATTTAATAATATAGTATTAGTACTATAAGTATTTACTTGCCACCTTCATAGCAGATGAATTTATTTAAACTAAATAAAATATCGGATATAGGTATTTATATTTTTATAGTATCTATACCAAATATCCGATATTTTATTATAGTCTATTTAACTTTTATATAGCTTGTCTTAATTTTATATTTATCTAATATTATATCTTAAATTAACATGTATACATTGTTTTAATATACATGCTATTTTATTTAAACATATCTCTAAAATTTTGTTTTTCTCTATTGCTTTCAAATAGATTTAAGAAATCACATATCTCAACTCCAAAATCTATAAATGCATTACCAATTGCAGTTATAACATTACAATCTCTAACTATATCTACATTAACAAAGTTTTCTCTATTAAATGGATCCTCTTCTCCAAATATACTTTTATGTCTATTAGACCACTTCTTTATTGGAGTTGTATATTGAACATTATCTAATGCAGATGATTTTGCTAAGTATACTGTACCAGCTCCACAAATTCCTGCAACTAATTTGTTATTATCTTTAAAATATAATATTAAGTCTTGAAGCTCTTCTCTATAGTCTCCATTCCAACCTCCTGGAATTATAAGACCATCAAATTCTCCATACTCAATATCTTTTAATATCATTTCTGGATTATATATAAAACCAGTTTGTCCTTTAATTCTTCTATCTTCATAAGCTACCGTAACGACTTGTATATCTTCCTGTGTATTTAAAAGATGTGATACAAAAGTAACTTCATAATCAGTCATATTTTCAAAAATAAATAATGCTATTTTTCTCAAAGCTTAATCCCCCACTATTTACGTTATATTATCTCCATTTCTTTACTAAAAAAGTATCTTAATTCAATTCTAAATAAAAGATATTAACATTAACTTTTATCTGAAATTCTATATATTATTTAATTAATTCATTTCTATTTATATATGGATTTATATATCTATCCTTATTTATAGTTTTATTGCCTATATTAATTGCCTTGCTTGGGCAAATATTTATACATGCCATACAATCTATACAATTTCCATTCCAAGTTGGTTTATTTTCCTCTAATTTTACATTGCTTACTGGGCAAACTTTTTCACAAGTCCCACACCCTGTACAATTATTATTTACATTAAATTTTTTATCTTTATTTTTATATTTATTCTTCCAAAGAGAGTGAACAAAATTGCTTACTGATTGTTTTCTAAGCTTTAAATTCCTATCCTCTTTACTCTGTATAGATATTATAAATTCATCAAGCTTACTCTTTTCATTTTCTATAGATTTAATTGCTCTTTCCTTTGAAGGATTTCTTCCTGCTCTTATATAGTTAGATATATATTTTATCTCTTCAAAGTTATTAAGTCTAAGCCCTTTAGTGTTTAAGATCTCATTTATTCTTATAAATCCATTTCTAGATGATCCTCCCCCTGTAATTTGCACTGCAAAAATATAAGGGTTACCTTCTAACTTTAATTTTTCTAAGAATTCTTCAACAACAGATGGAAGACTAAAGCAATGTAATGGATATATTATTCCTACCATTTCACTATCACATGTAAAATTATCTTCTTTCATTGCTTTTGATATAGCCACTAATTCTACTTCATTTATTTTATTTTTAATTTCTTTTCCAACATACAAGCTGTTGCCTGTAGATGTAAAATAATATATTTTAATCAAATTTATCACCTACTATATTTTATTACTATATTTTTATGATTTATACGATTCATTATAAAGTATAAAGTCTTAAATTATCTATTACTTTTTTCCTATTTCATATTAAATTCATCTATTTTTATTTTTGTCATATTATTGCTTCTTATCCTTTTTCTTTTTATCAAAAAAACCCATCATAAACAATGCCATGACTAATGCTGTTGATATATATATAAATAGTTCCAATACTATCACCTCCTAAGATAGAAGAACAACTTAATATTCTATATTTTTATTATACATAATATGTGCACCTTAATCCCACAATTTAACAAAATATAGTAAACTTTATTAAATATAAGCTATCTTGACTTAAATTCCTTAACTATAGTATAAATATGTGTTATGATAATACGCACAATAACCCTTCTAAAATCTAATCTTTTATTATATAGATTTTTTTATTTTAAATATATATTATATAAAGCATATAAAAAGTAGTGCATATAAAAATATATACACTACTTAAATTAGTTATTACCTACAGGTCTTCTCCATCAAAACTTTTATATTTAGGTGGATTTTTATCATTACCTACATTATTTTGTTTTTGGTGTAATCTTTGTCTTCTTTCGCCCTTTTGCATAGGATTTCCAAGGTTATCTTTCTTTGGCATAGCTATCACACTCCCTTCAAATATTATTTTTCTCCTTATCATACTTAAAAATTCATGAAAAAAAGAAGAGATAATATTCCTATCTCTTCTAAATATTTTCTATAGTTTTTCTCTCACCCTTAAAATTATTTATCTTATTTTGCCTAGACTCTAACTCTAACTTTATTTCATCTGTTGATATATTTAATTCACTAGATAATACCAGTAAATGATATATAAGATCACACATCTCATATATCTGCTCTTTTCTATTATCTTCTTTCATACTTGCAATTACTAATTCTGTGCACTCTTCTCCAACCTTTTTTAAAATCTTCTCTTTACCCTTACTGAATAAATAGCTTGTATATGACCCTTCGTTTTTTCCAATCTTTCTTTTTTCTATAACATTGTATAGTTCATTTATAACATTATTAATAACAATCACCACCAGATTCTATTTGTAATTTCTTAAAAAAGCAACTTCTTTTACCTGTATGACAAGCAACACCTATCTGTTCCACTAAAATTAATAGTGTATCATTATCACAGTCTACCTTAATTTCTATAACTTTTTGAAAGTTTCCTGAGGTAGAACCTTTATTCCATAGCTCTTTTCTACTTCTACTATAAAACCAAGTTACTCCATCTTTAATTGTCTTATATAAACTTTCTTTATTCATATATGCAAGCATTAATATTTCTTTATCTTTATAATCTTGTATTATGCATGGAACAAGTCCATTACCTTTATCAAAATCTATATTTTCTAAAGATATATTTATTATAATCTCCTCCTTAAAATTATAATCTTACTGGAATTCCTTCCTTATCTAAATATTTCTTAACTTCTTTAATTCTTAATTCTCCATAATGGAAAAGTGATGCTACTAAAGCTGCATCGCTAATATCATTTTCTAGAACTTCTTTAAAGTGTTTAAGCTCTCCACATCCACCTGAAGCTATTATAGGTATATTAGTAGCTTCTCTCGCCTTCTTTATCATATCTATATCAAACCCGTTTTTTGTTCCATCTGTATCCATTGACGTTAAAAGAATTTCACCAGTTCCAAGCTTTGTAGCTTCTTTTATCCATTCTATCAAATCAATTCCTGTATCTTCTTTTCCACCATTTATAAATACATTCCAACCATCATTAGTTAATCTTTTCTTTCCATCAATAGCAACTACAATGCATTGATTTCCAAAATAACTTGATGCTTCTTTAATTAAATTTTTATTTTTAATAGCCGCAGAATTTAAGCTTACTTTATCTGCACCAGCTCTTAGAATAGCCTTTATATCTTCTAAGGTTCTAATTCCACCACCAACTGTAAATGGAATAAAAATCTCTTCTGATATTTTCTCTACAACTTTTTTCATAATATCTCTACCTTCACAAGATGCAGTTATATCTAAAAAAACTAATTCGTCAGCACCTTCTTTGTCATAATATTTAGCTAAGCTTACTGGATCACCAACAGTTTTTAAAGAAACAAAATTTATACCTTTAACTACTTCTCCATTCATTACATCTAAGCATGGAATTATTCTCTTTGTATGCAAATCTTATACCTCCTTTGACTACTTTAAACTATATATTTTAGTTTTCTCCAACTAAAATAGCTTCACTTAGTGATAAAGTATTTGAGTAAATAGCTTTTCCTGTTATGGCACCATATAAATTAAGCTCCTTTAACTCTTTTATATTTTCAATATCTCTTATTCCTCCTGATGCTGTTATATCTATAGATACACTATCTTTTAACTTCTTTAACATAGAAATATTTGGACCTTCTAATGTCCCATCTTTACTTATATCTGTAAAAATAATATTTTTAACTCCTATCTTCTCCATCTCTTTTGCAAATCCTATATATTTAATTGCTGATTTATTAAACCACCCTTTTCCATATACATACTCATCTTTACAATCAATTCCTACTGCAATCTTGTCCCCATATTTTTTTAATGATTCTCTTAAAAGCTCTTTATCCTCTATTGCACTTGTTCCGAGTATTACTCTTGAAACTCCACCTAAAATAAGCCTGTCTATACTTTCTAAATCTCTAATTCCTCCACCTACTTCAATTGGAGTTTTCACTTCTTTTGATATTTTAAGTATTATATCTAAATTTATTAATCTACCACTTTTTGCTCCATCTAAGTCCACTATATGGATATATTTAGAACCTAAACTTTCAAATTCTTTTGCTATATCTAAAATATTCTCCCCAACGATTTCTTTTTTGTTATAATCACCTTTATACAATCTAACAGGTTTTCCATCTATAATATCAATAGCTGGTATTATAATCATCTTCTATCCCCCACTTTACTTATTGCATATTTCATTAAATTTACTTAGTATTTTAAATCCTTCTTCTCCACTTTTTTCTGGATGGAATTGAGCACCTATAATATTATTCTTTCTAACTATCCCAGGTATTTTAAGACCGTTATAATCTGAATAACATACTAAATTATCATTATCATAATTAGATGCGTAAAATGAATGTACATAGTACATAAAACTTCTACCTTTTAAATCCTCTACTATCTCATCACCTTTATATACATCTAGAGAGTTCCACCCAACATGAGGGGATCTAATTCCTTCATCTATTTTTATTACTTCTCCTTTTAGAAGATTAAGCCCCAAGCATTCTTCTATTTCATAGCTTTTCTCAAAAAACAGTTGCATACCAAGACATATTCCCAAGATAGGTTTTCCTAGTTTAGCTTGTACTTTTATAAAGTCATCTAAATCATTTTTCTTCAAATTATCCATAGCATCTTTAAATGCACCTACTCCTGGTAATATTAATCCACTGCATTTAATAAGTTTCTCTTTATTATTACTTATTAAATATTCTATATTAAGCTTCTTTAGTGCATTAGAAACACTTTTTAAATTTCCCATACCATAGTCAATTATTCCAATCAAAGTAACACCTCTTTACCGCTTAGAAATCAATATTTTTATAAATTTATTTATATACTTTTTAAATCCCTATAATACTCCTTTAGTTGTAGGAAGTTCATTACCATCTATTTTCTTTGCTATTTTTAAAGCTCTACCTAATGCCTTTATTAATCCTTCTATTTTGTGGTGATCATTTTTACCATAGATTACCCTGCTATGAAGTGTTATTCCTGCATTAAATGCAAAAGCTCTAAAAAACTCTTCTGTCATTTCTGTTGAAAAATCTCC
The DNA here is from genome assembly GCA_040144665.1 of Clostridium perfringens. Lineage (GTDB taxonomy): Bacteria > Bacillota > Clostridia > Clostridiales > Clostridiaceae > Clostridium > Clostridium perfringens_A. The sequence continues at coordinate 44,560 of JBBVGE010000590.1, read as the reverse complement.
TATCCTTTCTCTATTAAATTCTCCTTCAAAAACAAGAAATGGTCTCTCACTAATATCTAAGGACACAAATGCTAATGTTTCATCCATAGGAATATAAAAACTTCCATATCTACTTATTCCTTTCTTATCGCCTAAAGCAGTCTTAAAAGCTTCCCCAAGAACTATTCCCACATCTTCAACTGTATGGTGATCACATACATCTAAATCCCCATCACAATGTACAGTTAGATTCATACCTCCATGAAAGGCTAACAGGTTAAGCATATGATCAAAAAATCCTATTCCCGTATCTATTTCACAACTTCCATTACCATCTAAATCTAAGTTTAAATAAATGCTAGTTTCTTTTGTATTTCTCTTTAAGCCAAATTCTCTACCCATAAATTCCTCCTATAAAAATATTAAATACTTTTAAAACACTCTCGTATAGCTTCTAAAAATTTATTATTTTCATCTATAGACCCTATAGTTACTCTGAAAGTATCATCATTAAAACTTCTTATTGAAATTTTATTCTCTTTAAGTACATTGAGTAATTCTTTCTTATTGCTACTTCTACCAAATATATAATTAGCTTTACTTTTATAGAACTTTATCTTAGAAGTATTTTTTTCAATATATTTAAGCTCCTTATATACCCTAGCTCTTTCTTTTTTAACTTCATTTACGATCTTTATCATCTCTTCTCTATCATCTAAAATTTTTGATGCAATAATCTGTGATAATGAATTTACATTATACGGTACTTTATTTGACTTTAATATATTTATCCTATCTTTATTACCTATTAAAAAGCCTACTCTAAGTGCTGCGCCTCCCCATGCCTTAGATAATGTTCTAGTTACTAATAAATTCTTATAATTATTTATTTCAGCTACTATACTTTCATCATTAAATTCATAATAGGCTTCATCAACTAAAACTATTGTATCTTTAAAAGAGTTTAGTATTTTTATAATGCTTTTATTACTAATAGAATTTCCTGTCGGATTATTTGGATTAGAAAATATTATAAGTTTTACACTATTCTCTAATCCTAGTTTTATAAAATCCTCTACTTCATAACTACCATCTTCATTACAATCCAGCTTAACTATTTCCCCTTCATTTGAATTTATATAAAAATCATACATAGAAAAATCAGGATTTAGTGTAAGAACCTTATCTCCTTTATTTATACAAGAAGATATAACTAAAGAAAGCATTTCATCCGATCCATTTCCAACAATAATATTTTCCTCTGACACATCTGCATATCTTGCATACTTTAGCTTTAAATCTATGCTGCTATCCTCTGGATATCTATTAAATTCTATGCTCTCTATATCACTTAAGATTTTATCTAATCTTTCTTTACCTATATTTTTAGAGCTTTCATTTCCATTTAGCCTTATAAAATCATTTAACACCATAGCTTCATATAAAGTACTCTTATTCATTATTCGATCCTCACTTTTATAGAATTGGCATGGGCTGTTAATCCTTCTTTATTTGCAATATTTATAATTTTTTCTCCATCTTTTAAAAGTGCTTCTTTTGAATAATATAAAAATGATGATTTTTTTATAAAATCCTCTACAGATAAGGGAGAGAAAAATTTAGCTGTTCCGCTTGTTGGAAGTACATGATTAGTTCCTCCAAAATAATCTCCTACTGGCTCTGGTGAAAACTCTCCTAAAAATACAGACCCTGCATTTTTAACTTTACCTAAATATTTCATAGGTTCTCTTAGCATAATTTCTAAATGTTCTGGTGCTATTATATTAGATAAGTCAAAACAATCACTTATATTATTACAGACTATTATTTTCCCATAATCTTTTAAAGATTCTTTTATTGTTTCTTTTCTTTCTAATTTATCAACTTGCCTATTTAATTCCTCTATAACATTTAATGCAAGCTCTTTTGATGTTGTAAGTAATATTGACGATGCAAGCTTATCATGTTCTGCTTGAGACATTAAATCAGCTGCAACATATTTAGGATTTGAATATTTATCTGCTATTATAAGTATTTCACTTGGTCCTGCTATCATATCAATATCTACTTCTCCAAAGACTTCTTTCTTTGCAAGTGCAACAAAGATATTACCCGGTCCAACTATCTTATCAACTTTACTTATACTTTCTGTTCCATAAGCCACTGCACCAATTCCTTGCGCTCCACCTACTTTATATATTTTATCCACACCACAAATTCTTGCAGTCACAGCTATATGTGGATTAATATTTCCATACTTATCAGGTGGAGTTATCATTATTATTTCAGTAACTCCAGCTATCTTTGCTGGTATAACATTCATTAAAACAGTTGATGGATAGCTTGCAGTTCCTCCTGGAACATATACACATACTCTTTCAAGTGGAATTACCCTTTGCCCCATAAAAGTTCCATTTGGTCTATTTAGTATATATCCCTTTTGTTTTTGAATTGAATGATACTCTTCTATATTTTGCTTTGCTTCTTTTATAGCAGCTACAAAAACATCATCTACTTTATTAAAAGCCTTATTTATTTCTTCTTTACTTACTGAAAATTCTTCTAATAATACCTTATCAAACTTTAAGGTATATCTTCTTAAAGCTTCATCCCCATATTCTCTTATATCATTTAATATATCTTTTACTATATTTAACTTGTTATCTTCTTTAGTATTATTTCTAATCTTAAATTCCATTAATATCTTCTCTTTATTCTCCATTGAATAATTTATTATATCTATCATTAACAAGCCCCCTAATTACTCCCCTACTCTTTAATGCCATCTTTAAGTTTATCTAAAAATTCTCCTATCTCTTCTCTTTTAAGCTTAAAACTAGCTTTATTTACAATAACTCTAGCGCTTATATTACACACTTCATCTAATACTACAAGTCCATTTTCTTTTAGTGTTGTTCCAGTTTCCATAATATCTACTATTCCATCACATAAATTAAGTATTGGAGCTAATTCAACAGATCCTTCAATCTTTATTATTTCAACATCCATACCTTTATTTTTAAAGTATTCCTTTGCAACCTTAGGATACTTAGTACCTATTTTTATATGCCCTATTTTTTTATATATTTCATTTCTTGGAAGAGAAGCAACTATAAATTTGCATTTACCAAGCTTTAGATCCATAACTTCAAAATAATCATTATCACTTTCAAGAAGAGTATCCTTACCTACTATGCCAATATCAGCTACCCCATGCTGAACATATGTTATAGAGTCTGCTCCTTTAACTAAAAAATATTGTATATCTTTTTTAGAATCCTTAAATACAAGCTTCCTACCCTTATCTTTAAGTTCTTCTATACCATATCCTCCTTCTTCAAGTATTTTTACTATATCTTTTTCAAGCCTTCCTTTAGTTAATGCAATATTTATCATATTAATCTATTCACCTCCATATACCTTAAATAAATTATCATCTTTCATTTCTATAATCTTTACTCTAAAATTTTTATCTCTTAGTTCATTTCCCTTTTTTATTGCATCTATAATTCTATTTTTTCCATAATGAATTATTATCTCATTATTTTCTTTATTTGTTTCTCCTATATTTTCACAAATCGCATCTATATTTATAGAAAATCCAACTGCCTCAATATCTCTTCCAAAAGCTTTAATTAAATTATCATATCTACCTCCATTTAATATGCTAGAAGATGCTCCTTCTATATATCCTTTGAAAATTATTCCAGTATAATAATTAACTCTTGGAACCATACCTAAATCGAATGTTACATATTCTGTGTAGCCTAAAATCTTTAGTTTCTCATATAAACTTTTGATGTATAGTAAGCTATTTTTTATTTCATCATTAAAAGCTAAATTTATCCCTTCATTTAATGCACTATCATCCCCAAATAGCCAAGGAAGCCTTACAAAAAACTCTTTATACTTTTTATCTAATTTAAGATAATCTAAATAAGAAATAAGCTCTATAAGGCTCTTTTCTTCAATTAGATTTGCAAGCTTTTCCTTATCTTCTCTATTTATTCCTATAGCATCAAAGGCCTTATTAAAAAAGTTTATATTTCCTAGCTCAATTTTAAACTTCTTAATTCCTATACTTTTTAAAGCTTCAAGTGCAGTTACAATAATATCTAAATCACCACATTCATCTTTGCATCCAATTAACTCAACACCACAATCAGTATACTCATTTCTCTTTCCCCCAAAAGTTTTATTTACCCTAAATATATTCGATGTATAAGTTAATCTAATTGGAGCATCAACTTCTTTCATTTTAGTACCTACTACTCTTGCAATAGGTATAGTCATATCAGGTCTTAATATGAGAATTTTTCCATTTTCATCAAAGAACTTATATACTGCTTCTTCTTTCAAATTATCATTATTACTAGAGAAAGTTTTATAAAATTCTATTGATGGCGTTATAATTTCATCATATCCAAAACTTTTAAAAGTATATTCTAGACTTTCTCTAACCTTTCTTCTAATGTCACATTCTTTAAAAACTAAATCACGCATTCCATTTGGAATGCTCCCCTTATTATTCATAAATACCCCCTTATTTTTTGTAATTATGTCCTCAATCACTTTATCACGTTAAATCATTAAATTATTGTATTAATAATATATTACCAAAATACGGATGTCAATATTTCATTAACATTTATTCAATTTATTCCTAATTATATATAAATATGTTATATTAAACTTAATAATAACAAAATGATATTTTAATATATGTATACAAAAGAGGAATGGAGATGATTTTTTTGCTAGATTTATTAACATTGGTATCATTAATATTTGGAGTATTTTTAATAAAAAAAGGCAAAAGAAATATTACTACTAAATACTATAAAACTTTTATTCTACTTGGAATAGTCCTTATATTAGTTCCTTCAATATATATAGTAAAAGAGTTTAATAAGGGATTTATTAAAGGTATTACGAAACCTAGTATTAATTTAAATCAAAATATTAATTAAGAAAAAGGCATTGAAGAATAACTTCAACAGATTCACTTTTTAGGTTAAAAAAGGCTTTTAACCTAAAAATAACAGTCACTTTCACAACTAAAATCTAGATATAAAAAGTAAAGGTCGGACTAAAGTCCGACCTTTATTAGCTCGTGTTAAATTAATAATATTCTATAAGTAACAATTCATTCTGAACTACATACCTTTCAATAATTTCCTTTGATGCAAAGTATACACTGTTTTTTCTATTAAATAATATAATCTTATTGATTACATATTATCTTTCTGTTAAATTGTCTTCAATAAACTTTGCTACATCTTCTCCAACTTTTAACTTTACTTCTTTTAATAAATTCTCTGATGTCTTATGTTGTGTTCTAACAAATAACTTGGCTATTTCAGTTATCTTATCTTCGCCAAATCTCTCACTTAATCTATGCATTAAATAAGTTCCTTTAAAGTGAACCCCCTCAGGTCTTTCGCCATTTTCACTTTTAATTTGTGGAGATTTTTCAGCTATTTTTCTTATATAATTTATTCTATTCATATATGCTTCAATACCGTATCTTTTCTTAATAAAGCATAATGATAATACCTCTGCAAAAGTTTCATTTAGCCAATCTTCCCAAGAGTTTGCATCAGCCCCTTTTGACCAAATATGACCACATTCATGTGCAAGAAAAGCATCTACATCTATCCTAGTACCAGACAAATCACTTAATACAATTAATCCTTCTCTACAATACCCACCTTCATCTGACTTTGAAATTATGATATCAAAAGCCTTATTAATATTACTTTCTACACCTAATAATTCTGTAAAATAGTTTATTATGTCACTAAATGACTCAGCAAGAAGCTTTACTTCTTTTATTTTACTGCTCTTAAAATATATATTAAGCTTTGGATTAATATTTTCAAGAGAAATAATATTCCAATCTTTAAATGCTAAAATATTGCAGTCAAAATCATTACTTTCATATTTCCAATCACCTTCACACTTTATCCCCTTTAAAACTGTAAAATCACTAATGTTCTTTACCGTTACCTTCTTAGTTATTGCCATATTATAATCTTCAAAAATAGGATACCATGCAGAATAAAAGTTTAATGCTATATACGTATCAGAAATTGTATTATGCCACCCTGAAACTTTTCCACTATAAATCATTGTAATTAAATTTGTACCATTAGGTATTTCTAAAGTTACTCTTTTACCTGATTGTATAAACATTGCATTTACATTGAATTCCTCATGAAATGGTATTTCGTTACCTTTCTCATCAGTTATTTTATTTAAAGTTAATCCTTCGTTAAGGATTAATTTTAAGTCATAAACATTACCTGAGAAATTAATCTCTGACTCTACTTGTATTTCTTTTTTTTCATTATTAACATCTAATAATATTTTTAAATCCCTTATCATAAATACCTCCCATAATTTCTTATATAATCTATCTCACACTAAATTACTAATGTTCGTACTTATTTGATATTATATTAACATAATTTACAAATATATTCCATTTAAACGTATTATTTGAAGTATATTATATATCTTAATCTTTAAAAGATACAGGCGGCTTAATATCTCTCTTACTTTTATGTGACTATTCAGCGCCTTTAAGAAGTTTTTAATCAAGGAATCCATAAGTACTGAAATCTAATAGAAGTTTTTCATATGCAATGTTTTCTACTCCTAATACATTTAGACACATTTCCTTACCCCAACTTATTAATTCTCTTCTTTGAGGTATATTTGTGTTTTACTGGCTTCAACATCTACATATCCTTCTCCTTAAAAGTTTGTCCATTATTATACCAAATAAAATAAAATTCACACATAAAATCACACTAAAAATAACATAGGATATAAACTATATCCTTTATGAATTTAATTGTGAAAATATATGTGAACTTATAAAAAATAGTCTAAAATCATCTATATTACTAGGTTTTAGACTATGTAAATTTAATTGTGTGTTTTGATGTTATTTTTAAAGTGCAAATCAAAAGTGAACCCGTTGAAATAACTTAAATTCCTTTTTCTTAATTGAGTTTTGTGTACCTAAAAGAACACCCATTGTAAGTAAGTGTTAATATACTTCCATTAGTATAAAAAACTGGGGCATCTTTATAATTATTATCATCCTTATGCTCTTTATCAGTAACTACAATTTTATATACCGGTCCATCAGTATCAATCCCATTAAGTGCAGACTGAATTATATGTGAGTTTTTATCATTATAGTCAATGATTTTATTATCTATCTTGCTTATTTTATAATATGGATCTTTAAAAACTTTATTATAATAAATACTATCAAATATACTAAAGTATCTATGATCTGATATTATAATATTCTTTCTAGCTAAATCTGAATATTTTCTCATAACTTCCTCTGTAGGTTTGGAATCTAATTTATAACTATACATAACTCCATTTCCCCATATTCCCTTAATGCTTTCTAAAACGTTGTTAAGATCAAAGGATAATTTTTCATCATCTTCTGTATTTATCTCTTTACTGTCATCAATTTTATTATAATTTTGAAGTACTTGTACTACTTTTTCTTCACTACTACTATTATAATTCCGAAATACCTGTACTATTTTCTCACCATTACTATTAATATAATATCGTCCTCCCAAAGCTAACAATACCCCAATGCCTATCACTGCCGCTATCCTCTTCACTAGTATTCTCCTTTAATAAAACATATAAATTACTATTAAATATTACTATTTTTATATAATCACTTCAACAAAAATAAGATAATATTACAAGGTAAATTTTATCATTATCAATGACTAATTCATCTTTCAAAGATTTAGGAGAAATTTCAACTAATTCTTTTCCAGTAATAAGCTGTGATGATATTGATTCTGATATATTCTCATGTATTTTATTTATACATTTTCTACTAAAATTATGGCATATTACGATCTTCCCATCTTTATTTAAAAGTTTACTTAAATGGTTTAGAAACTTTCCCTTATCTATAAAATGAGGAAATGCATTAAATACTATTATAAAATCCCATTTTCCAACCTCTATATTAAAAATATCTTCACATAAATATTTTACTCTTTTATCCTTATTTTTCTCTTTAGCTATTTCTATCATATTTTTAGATATATCTACTCCAAGTATCTCTTCTGGATTGCATTTTAATAAATATTCTTCTAATATTCCCGTCCCACAAGCTACATCTAATATCTTTGAGTTTTTATGAATATTTATCTTTCTTATTATATCTTCTATATGTTCATGATTACTTCTTTTATCCCAATCTGATGCTAGACTATCAAAAAACTCTTTCATGTTACACATTTATATAATCTCTCCTTTTAAAAAAATTATATAATATAGGAATTAATATTAATTGAATTATAATCCCAGGTAATGCTGTAATAAAGGTTCCAATTATAAATGCAGAAAAAGCAAATGTATTTTGTACAACCCCTAAAATAACAAAATTAGCTATACAAGATACTATTCTTCCTATTAGAAGAGTTACAATCAAAGATACCATTATAGATCTTCTCTTTAATAAAATCCCTAAAATTAACCCATAACATCCAAGTTCTAAACTCATTATTATAGCTACTGGAAATATGGGAGGCATACCAGTTAAAAATGATGAGAGTATTGGAACAACTAATCCACAAATTCCACCATATTTTTCTCCGCATATAATTGCACATATTAAAATAGGTATATGCATTGGAAGAAATATATTACCTGCCATATTAAAATTATGAAATATAGAAGGTAATATTATTCCTATTGCAATAAACATAGACGTTATTAATAATCTTTTTGTATTAAACTCTTTTTTTAATTTTTGCATGCAACTCACTCCTTTATATACTAAAAATATATTTTAAATAATATATTTTTAGACATAAAAGAACTTATAATAAAAAATGGCTATAGATAAAATTAATTTTATCTATAGCCTAATTAATTACTTAGTACTTATTGCACTATATACTTGATTCTTTATATTAGTAATCTCTTTACTAGCACTATAATATTGCTTGTTATTTAATAATTGCTCTACTTCTTTTATTTGATTCTCTATTTTAACTCTCATATTTTTTTCTATCTTGTTTAAATCAATACTCTTTATATCTTCTAGTTGTCTGTTTAATATTTCTCCATTATCTTTTTCAGCTTTTTCAACTAAATTATCTAATTTCTTTTGAAGTTCAGGCATTACTTTTACATTTCTAAATGAGATTGCATCATTTGATTGTTTTATTAAGCTTTTATATGTCTTTTCTTCTTTTCCTATCATATATTGAGTAAATGCTGTTTTATGTCCATCTAAATATGTCTTGAATTTGGCGATTTTTTCATTTTCTCTGTGTGTATTAAAAATTAACAATCCTAATATAAGTATTGCCACTATAATTCCGCCTATTAATTGCTTTTTTCTCTTTACATTCTTCATATCATGTTCACCTTCACTATATTAATTTATCAATAATATGTCCGATTGTACTATCATATATCAGAATTATAGATACAATATATTTATATTTTAAAATATTTGTTAATTATTTTCACATCCATAATTAAAATTTATAAAATAACTCCAAATTCTTCAAAAAACCTATTTAGATATTCTTCCATATAATCTATTCTATCTTTTGCAATTCTTCGCCCTATATTGGTTCCCATATCTTCTTCTAATCTAAATAGTTTTTCATAAAAATGATGTATTATTGACTTACTCTTTTCAGTTAAGCTATATTGTCCACTTTCTAGATTTGTATGTGGATCGTACATCTTTTCTCCTATATGCTCACCAAACATAAATGCTCTCCCTATTCCAACTGCTCCTAGAGAATCTAAATTATCGGCATCTTTTAATATTATTGCTTCAACAGGTAAATCACTTTTTATATCATCTCCTAAGAAACAATGCTTGTCAGTTGATTCTATACATTCTCTTATTTTTTTTATTAATTCCATATCTAATTTAAGCTTTATGCATAGTTCATAAAATATTATCCCCATTTCATGAGAATGCTTTAATTCTGTTTTATCATTTATTTGTAATCTATGAAGATCATGCATATAACTTGAAAGACATAATATATCTTCATTAGCACATAATTCTTCCTTCTCATTTATATACATTGCCATTTTATATACTCTATCTAAATGATATATATCATGAGCCCCTTCTTTGCAATGCTTATTTAATACCTTTAACATTTCTTCTCTCACCGAATTGTAATACTTACTCATACCTAAACTTCCCTCACATTCTAATTTAAATATTGTTTTAAGTTTCTGCTAATTGTCTTATCTTATCTCCTTCTAATCTGTATACAGTCCAATCACTCATTGGAATTGCCCCTATACCCTTATAGAAATTTATTGATGGCTCGTTCCAATTAAGACAACTCCACTCGACTCTCTTAAATCCATTATAACATGCAATTTTAGCAATAACTTTAAATATCTCTTTTCCAATTCCTCTGCCTCTATATTCAGGCTTTATATAAATATCTTCTAAATAAAAACCTGATTTACCTATAAATGTTGAGTAATTAAAAAAATAAAAAACATACCCTATTGGCTTACCATCAAATTCTGCTATCATAACATTCGCATCTTTTCTTATAAAAACCGATTCTCTTATGCTATCTTCAGTTGCAATAACTTCATCTAACATTTTTTCATAAACTGCAAGTTCCTTTATAAGCCCCAAAACTAAATTAATATCATTTTCTTCTGCCTTTCTTAATTTAAATCCCTCTATTTTTGTATCTATATATTCCATAAATACGCCCCTTTTTTCTTGTTATATTATACCATATTTAGTATATCCTTATAAGTATTTTATACTAACTCCAATTACAATATTATTGATTCTTATTTTTTGAAAATAAAAAAGTAATGTGTCCCCTACACATTACTTTTAATACAGACTACTCCATTGCTATAAAATCAACCTTTTGAGTATTAGGCATTTCTCCTAATCCATCTAAAAGATCTGATATATCACACTCTAGAGCTGACATATCAATTGTTATACTTAAATTTGCAGAACCATTTATAGGTATACCTTGGTCTATTGTAAGCACATTTCCACCTTTATCTGAAATATAATTTAATACATCTGATAGAACGCCTTTTTTATGTTCTATCATCATGCTAAAAGTCATCTTACGACCTTGTATACTCTCTGCAAAATCAAAGATATGATCCTTATACTTATAATAAACACTTCTACTTATTCCTACTTTTTTTGTTGCTTCAGTTATTTCTTTGATTTTTCCTTCTTTAAGTAAATTCTTAACCTCTATTACTTTTTCATATACCTCTGGCAAAACTTTCTTGTCTACAACTAAATAATTACCTTTCATTTGTTACCACCTTCTATAACAACTGCACCCTTATTATCTATATAGAGAGTTAAAATAGAGTAATTTAGCCCTTCTCTATTAAGCATTTCTCTCATCTTATTGCTAAAGCTATTTTTTTTATTAATAATTGTCATTATTGTTGGCCCTGCACCACTTAAAAAAGATGCTAGTGCTCCATTATTATATGATTCTTTTTTAATAATATCAAACCCTTTTATTAAATTTCCTCTATAAATTTCATGAAGTCTATCATCACATGCAAATTTAAGCAAGCTATAGTTTCCATTATTAAGAGCTGTTACCATTAAAGCTACTCTTCCCACATTATATACTCCATCTTTAAAGCATATTTTACTTGGAAGTACTGCCCTTGCTTTTTCTGTAGATAATTTAAAATCAGGTATTATTGGAATAAACTCTAAATCATCTTTCACTATAACCTTGTCATAAATCACTTTGCCTTTTGCCCCTATAGCAACAATAATTCCTCCAAGGAGTGCTGGCGCAACGTTATCTGGATGTCCTTCTATAGAAACAGCTAGTTCTAATAACTCTTCCTTTGATAACTTTTGCCCCATTATTTCATTTGCTCCAATAATCCCACCAACAATACAACTTGAACTGCTTCCAAGACCTCTTGAAATTGGTATTTCATTTTTTAGAATAGAAATTCTTAATCCTTTTATTTTATAATTCCTCTTTTTAAAACATTCAATCATTGCTTTATATATTACGTTCTCTTCATTACAGAACTCTTCTTCTATTCCAAAAAACTCTAACCCACTCTCTATTTCTTCAAAAGCATATTCATTATATAGATTTAATGCTACTCCCATAGCATCAAAACCTGGCCCCATATTCGCTGATGTAGCTGGCACTCTAACTCTAATCATATTATTCACTACCTTCCAAATATGATAGTAAACTCTCTTTCATAGAATCTTTTGTACACTCTTCATCATGACTTATACTTTTATCTTTTAATTGTGCTAAACATTTTGGTATCTTATTACTACTTTGTTCAAACAATGCTTTTAGAACATCAAAATCATCCATAAACTCCACATCTATTCCTAGTGAATTACATATACTTCGTGGAAACTTATAAGGACTTGCAGTTGAAGCTATAAGCACTTTTCTATTGTCACCAGTTTCTTTTTTATACTTCTTATACACACTATATCCTACAGCGGTATGTGTATCCATTAAATAGTTGTTTTTGAAAAATACTTCTTTTATAGCCTTGTATACTTCTCCTTCTGTAGAAAATTCTCCATAGAACTCTTTTAAGAACTCTTTTATCTTATCATTTATTTCATATACTCCTTTTGTAGTTAAATCATTCATAAGACGATTAATCTCTTTTGAATTTCTTCCACTTGCTTCATAGAGTAATCTCTCTAAATTAGATGAAATTAAAATATCCATAGATGGAGATTCAGTTAATATAAGTTCTCTTCTCCTATCATATATACCACTTTTAAAGAAATCTGAGAGTACTTTATTTTCGTTAGATGCACATATAAATTTATTAATAGGTAATCCCATTTGTTTTGCGTAAAATGCCGCTAAAATATTCCCAAAATTTCCTGTTGGAACAACTACATTTATTTCTTCACCTATTTTAATCTTATTTTTATTGCAGAGATTAAAATATCCATAAAAATAATAAACAATCTGAGGTATTAACCTACCTATATTTATTGAATTTGCAGATGATAATAAATAGCCCTTTTTTCTTAACTCATCCTTTAATTCATTATCATTAAATATAGCTTTAACCCCATTTTGAGCATTATCAAAGTTCCCATCAATAGCTATTACCTTAACATTTTTTCCATCTTGAGTTATCATTTGTCTTTTTTGTATCTCACTTACGCCATCCTTTGGGTAGTAAACCACAACTCTAAAACCTTCAATATTTTTAAAGCCTTCAAGAGCTGCCTTTCCAGTATCCCCTGAAGTTGCTGTAAGTATTACTATTTCCTCATTAATATTGCAAAGCTTTTTTGCCTCCTTCATAACTTGAGGAAGAAAAAGTAATGCTGCATCTTTAAATGCACAAGTAGGTCCATGATATAACTCTAAAAAATTTTTTCTAACCTTCACTTTAAATCTTCTATTATAAGCCCTATTTATAGCCCCTTTTAGCTTATCTTCATCTATATCTGTAAAGAAATTTTTTATTACTTCAAATGCTAACTCTTCATATGTACAATCTTTGTTTTTAATTAAATTCTCATAAATTTTAGGAAAACTCTCTGGAACAAATAACCCACCATCAGAGGCAATACCTTTAATTATTGCTTCAGATGAATTTATTCCTTGCTCAGCCCCCCTTGTACTCCTAAATTTCATTCAATCACCCCAAAAGTTTAATTCTATAAATATTCCCTTATTTATCATAATATCATGTACTTATTTTGAATACAACTGTATTTTATTTAAATACATCCAATTGTTTACATTTACATCTCTTTAATTCTATCGTTTCCTCCCTCATTTCCATTTAATTGAATTTATTGATTTTATTTCTTACCTATGCTTTTTATTTTACTTCTAAAAAAATAAACTCTACCACTACATTTAGTAATTCAATGGAACTTAATACAATTTAATGATACTATTACAATGTATGCATTTATTATAAAGTATGCAATATATTAAATTAATTTATTAAGGTTTTGTAAGGGGGACTACAAATGATAAAAGGTTTTAAAAAATTAAGTATTACTTTAGTAATAACAGCTTTATTTTCTTTCTCTTTAATTAGTTGTACTAATAATAAAGTAAATAAATATATTGAAGCTGGAAAATCGGCTTTAAATTCTAAGAAATATGCTGAAGCTAAAACCGACTTTGAAAATGCACTAAAAGAGGACAAAGAAAATAAAGAAGCTTCTAATTTATTAAAAATAATAGAAAACTATGAATCTGCTAAGAAAAGTTATGATGCTAAAAATTATAAAGAGGCTAAAGATTATATCTCTAAAATAGAATCAGATTATTCAAATTATAAAATAAAAGATGATATAGATAAATTAAAGGAAGATATAAACTCAAAAGAAGAAGCAATTAATAAAATATCTGATCAAATCAACTCTGTAGATAAGCTAATTAAAGATAAAAAATTCACTGATGCAGAAAAAGAAATTAAATCTATTAACTTAGATGATGCTAATAATGATCAAAAGAAAAAAGTAAATGATCAAGCTAATAAAATAAAATACGAACTAAACAAAGAAAAAGAAAGAGCCGCCGCCGAGAAAAAAGCTAAAGAAAAGGCTAGTATAGAATCTAAAAAATTTAATGACAATACAATTGAAAATACTACTTCACATAAAGAAGCTTCTTCTAAAAAAATTTCTGCAAATAATAGTACATCTAAATCTAATAGTACTAGTAATGATAAAACTAAAAAAGAATCTGCTTCTAACGAAAACGCAACTTATACAAACAAAAAATTTGGTTTTACCTTTAAAATACCATCATCTTGGATAGGCCACTACTCAATAGAACAGTACTCTACTGGAGTTAGTATAATTTTTAATGGAGCTGATGGTGCTAAAGGATTATTACTTGAAATAACTAATGACCTTATGGATGCACAATTTTTAGATAATACTATGTATAGAACTATAAATGGCACAAAATATGTATTTGGTCAACCAACTGATGTAGGAATGGATCCTGTTAATTCAAGTTATAAATTATATAAAAAACTTCAAAAAGACTATAAAGTAGTAGTTAATTCATTTAAAGGAATATAAAATAAATTTAATTATAAAAAGAGGGAGGACTTATATATAACTATCTAATATATTAAAAGTAGTTATGTAAGCCCTCTCTTTTGCTTTATATATTAAATTACATTATCTATTAAGTTTAGTATTATTCCACCCTTTATTGATATATTATGATTCTTAACAAATTCCTTGCAGTCTTCTATTTTTAACTTAATAACTTCTATTTCTTCATCTTCTTCTATATTATCTGTACTTATTTCTCCACATACTTCCATCTTTACAATAGCTGTTGTTTCATCTGTCATTCCAACAGATGTATAACTTGGCTTTAGAAATACTTCATAACTTGTAGCAGTAAGTCCTGTCTCTTCAAAAAGCTCTCTTTTTGCAGCCTCTTCCATAGTCTCTCCTGGATCTATAATACCTGCTGGAAGTTCATATATATAATCATCAATTACAGGTCTAAACTGTTTAATTAAAACAACTTCTCCTTCTTTAGTTATTGGAATTATCATAACACCATCAGCTTTTGTATGATCTTTAGTATTACAAGCAAGTTCATCCTCTTCTCTTCTGCTTGCAAAAAAATACTTCTTAGGATTTCCCTTTTTATTCTCAAGTTCTAATTCATACATGTTAAGATATTTATTATTTGTTTGTTTTTTAATACCTAGTATTTTCATTATTTTCTCCTCTTTCTTTTTCACATAATATTTTATACTTACATTTTTTACATTTATAATCTTCATCTCGCATTATAAACATCTCTTTATCCTTTGGCTTATTAAGCTCTTTATCACAAAGCATAGCGTCTATAACATTAATCTCTTGTTCTACTCTTGATTTTATATTTTCAACATCTTCCTTTGTAATAGTAAATTCAAAGTTTTCTCCTGTGAATAAATACTCTATTCTTCCTCTTATATTTTCAATAGGAATTTTATATTTTTCCATTACATAAAGAGCATATACTAATAGCTGTTCTTTATTTTCCTCATCATGTTTACCACTTTTCCAATCCACTATAATACAATTCCCAGAACTATCAATATAAAGCATATCTATTATTGCAAAAACCTTAACTCCATTTATAAATATGTAATCAAAGTTTCCTTCATCAACTTCAAGAACTTTTAAATAATTCCCTTTTTGTATATCAAAAAATGTCTTACTTTCAAAGAAATTTTCTACACATTGTTCTATTCTTTCTTTAACTTCACTTATATCTTCTGAATCCAACTTACCTTCATAATAATATTCTTGTAACATCTGGCCATTTGGATACTCGTCCCATTCAATCTTACTTCCTTTTTTACTACTTTTTCTTACTATATTATTTAATTTAAGTCTTACAAAAGATTTAAATTTATCTACATCTATTTCACTATCTTTATTATTAATTTTATATTTAATTATACCTTTTATTCCTTCATGGATTATATCTCCAAATGCAATCCATATATTAGTTAGCTTTTTTAGCCTCCAAGTTCTTTTTCTTTCTTCTGAAGACTCATACTCCCATCCCCTATGAGAACCATAATAAGTATAGTAATATTCTCTTAAACAAGATTTTATACTCTTTACTCTTGAAATACTCCATGATTTTTCTGGATAATCTTTAACTAAGAACTTTTCTTTTCTCATATATTCCTCCATTATGACTTTATATATTAATTATTATACTCCTTGAAAAACTTTAATAAAATAAGGCTCTCTATAAAATTTCTATAGAGAACCTGTATTATCAAAATTTTTTCTTTAATCCTTCATATATCTTATAAACTGCCATAGCTGTACTTAATGCTTTAGAATCATAAGCATATAAAATCTTATTCGGCTCTGTACTTAAAACATTCTCTATACAAGCCTCTATACTTGAATCCTCTGCCTTTACTCCAAAATTCTCTTTATATTTTTGTCTATATAATTTCATAACACATAATTCTTGATTAAAGAATTCTCTTCCATATATTTTGCTATACTCTTCTTTAATAAATCTAGAGTGATAACCCATATTATATCCAACCAATCTATCACTTCCAATAAAATTTAGAAATTGTGGCATAATATTTTTTATACTAGGCTTTCCTTGTAACATCTCATTGGTTATTCCAGTTTCTACTTCAATATTTTCTTGTAACATCTTATCTGGATTTATATATGTCTGGAATGTCTTAAGTATCTTACCATAAGATACTTTAACTGCTGCTATCTCTATAATTGAATTATTATTTAGAAAATTACCTGTTGTCTGTATACATATAGCAGAGTAATTATAAGAATCTCTTATCTCTCTTTCACTTTTCATTGTTGCAAACTCTAGTAATCTAATCTGTTCTTCCACGTATCTATTAGTATCTCCATAATTTAAGGTTAATGAATTAACTCCTTCATTAGCTATTGCTCTAATTCTTGGTAAGTATATATCTTTAATTTTAAATAATCTCTCTGCTAAATTATCTACACCTATAGTCTTGTTATCAATCTTATTCTTTAGGTCATTTATTTCACTTTCTATAATTGATAACTCATTTTTAAAATTTAAAATTTTACTCATTTCTATCATTCTTTTATCATTTATTATTTCTTCTATATCATTCTCTTTATCTTTCTTAAATTCCTTATCATTTATTTCATTATCATCTTCTAGTGCTACTTTCTCTTCATTACCTAAAACTTCATCTTCAATACTACTATCTAACTTGACTTCATCTTGAATACTACTATCTTTCTTAACTTCTTCTAGTATTTCTGTTTTATTTTCTTCACTAACTTCTATACTTTCTTCTATCTTTTCCTCTTTTTTTATTATCTCTTCTTCATCATCTTCTTTTATTTTCACCTCTTGTTTTTTAATTCCTTCTAATTCTTTTTCTCTTTCATTCTTTTCAATGTTCTCTTTATATCTTTTAAGAGTATTTAAATCTTTATTTATATCAATATTTACCTTTGCACCACTTTTTGAGAATATTTTCAATCCTCTAAATATCTCTTCTGCTTCCTTTATGTCATCTTTTTCTATCTCTCTTTTTTTAATTCTTTCTATTATTATCTCACTTTCTTCTTCCAAATGTAACAATCTTCTATTACACTCTTCGCAAAGATTATTTTTTAATTTTAAAAACCATCCCTTTTTAGAACAAACAGAACACCTTTTCATTTATTCACATCCTTTTATTATTTATAACAACCTCTTTTATAGCCTCATTTTTTTTAAACCTTATCCACTCATACATGATTAATGAATCTATTATTTTATTACATTCCTTAAATATATCTAATGTTATTTCTTCACTGATTTTTGAATTATCCTCTAACACCTCTACACTCATTTTCACCTTCTCAATTTCTAATTTTAAAAGTTCAAGCATAGAATCTTCATTGATTAGATTTTTATATAAATCTTCCAATTTATTTTTATTATTATAATCTATAGACTTCACCTTCTCACCTTCTGTTAAAATATTTATATATTTTCATAAAACTTTATAAACTTAAATCTCTTCCACTGGATACACCCTAAAGTACATATCTAAAATATCCTGCAATTTAAATTGAAGAATCATTTGATTGCTAATTACATTTCTTAATGTTTTATCTAAAGATTTGTTTGCTTCATTTATATCTTTTAGAGTAAAGCCAGAGGTCTCCCTTTTTTGTAATGATTCTAAAATATATTGCATCTTCTCAGCCTCAGCATTAATTATATTACTAAGGCTCATATCCTCCATTGCAGCTGATGCTATAAGCATATTCAACGCTTCTTCTGTACTTATATTAATCTGCGGATTCATATTAGGTATATTAGGCATAGACATATCACTTCACCTCCTAATATATTTATATATTTTACTTTTCATAATAATTCCTATTTATTACAAATAAAAAGCGAGGAATATATACCTCACTTTTAAAAATAACGTTATGTTCTACTTCATGTTAAATCTATAAATTTAATTATTTTATATTTTTTCTGGTAAAAACTCTTTTAATTCTTCTAACTTAAGTTGTAATAACAATTGGTTTCTTATTACATTTTTGAGAGTCAAATTTACTGCTTTATTAGTTTTTAATAAATCTTCAACTCTAACACCTCTAGGTTGTGGTATAGGATTTCCATCCCCATCTAATAATGTACCTAATAAGTATTGTATCTTCTCCCCTTCTACATTAATAATATGACTTAGTCCAATCTCTTCCATTCCAATTGAAGCAAGCATTAAATTTAATGCCTTCTCTCTGTCAAAATCTACTTGTGGATTTAAATCTGGTATCTTAGGTAATGACATAAACTTTTCACCTCATAAAAATTTAGCATTTCATTTATATCTTATTCGTGAAATAAATATATGTTACTAGAATTCATGTTATAGATATAGATATAAATATTAAATTATATTGTAAGCCATACCAATTCTTAAAAAATACTAAATATTGTAATTTTGAAAGTGATATTTATTGTATTATCAATTAAAGTATCATATACTAGCTTTATCTTAATTTAATTTTATAAATATTTAATCGGAGGATATTATATGAAAAAATTATACAAGGTTCCAGGACACGGAAAAATAAGTGGTGTCTGTCAAGGATTATCTGAATATTGTAATGTAGATGTAACAGTAGTAAGACTTCTATGGATTGTCTTAGCATTCATTTCTTGTGGTACAGCTATCTTCGGTTATATAGCTTGCATATTAATAATGCCTAATAAGGAAGATGTAATAAATGACAATAACAATAACTTCACAAAATATTAAGATCAAGATATTGATCTTTTTTCTTAAACCAAATTATTAGAATTTTTTGAATATAATTACTTTCCATGGGTAAAGCTACTTATTTCCTCAATCTATACTTACTCAACAAAACATATCGATAAATTTTTAACAATATCTATTGCAACCCTATATACTTCATTGTAAAATATATACTGTCGGTATTCTTTTATAGAAACTGAACGCAAAAATCAAAAATTTATCAATTGTTTTTTGCCGAATTATATCCTAAATGGGGGAATAAGAACGGAGGTTACAAAATGGAAAGAAGTACAACAAAAAGGGTTTTAGGTCTTCGCCAAATGGTAATTGTAGGTATGCTGTCAGGTATATCAATATTTATGGGATTAACAGGACTTGGATTTATTCCACTTCCATTCATGAAGGCAACCATAATGCACATACCAGTTATAATTGGTGCAATAGTTGAAGGACCTATCGTAGGGGCATTAGTAGGAGGAGTATTTGGATTATTTTCAATGTATCAAGCATTTACAGCTCCAGGCCCAACATCATTTATATTCTATAATCCAATAGTTGCAATTGTTCCAAGAGTTTTAATTGCAATTGTTGCATACTATGTTTATAGAGCATTAAAAAACAAATTTAAGAAAGAATCATTACCAATAGGTATAGCTGCAGTTCTTGCAACATTAACTAATACTGTAGGTGTTTTAGGATTAACTTATGTTTTTTACTTAGAAAAGTATTCACACGCTTTAGGTATAGCACCTTCTGCAACAGGCGCAGCACTTGCTACTGTTGGGGTTACAAATGGTATTCCAGAGGCAATATTATCAGCTGTAATTACAATACCAGTAGTTGCTACACTTAGAAAGATTAAAAAATAATAGATTCACGCTCCTATATTTTTATAGGAGCTTTTAATATATAATGGAGGTTTTTAATTTATGAAAGAAATAAAATTTACTGATATAGATAATATAAGACTTGGTCACGCACATGATGAAAAAGGATGTACTGGTTGTTCTGTAGTTATATGTGAAGAAGGTGCAACAGGTGGAGTTGATGTTCGTGGTGGCGCACCTGGAACTCGTGAAACTGATCTTTTAGATCCATCTGAAATGATTGAAAAAATTCATGCAGTTATTTTATCTGGAGGAAGCGCCTTTGGCCTTGATGCATCTTCTGGAGTTATGAAATATCTTGAAGAAAAGGAAGTAGGATTTGATGTAAAGGTTGCTAAGGTTCCTATAGTATGTTCAGCAGTACTCTTTGATTTAGCTTTTGGTGACCCAACTGCTCGTCCTAATAAAGAAATGGGATATGAAGCTTGCTTAAATAGCGAAACTTATAAGTCTGATATAAATGGTAATATAGGTGCTGGATACGGAGCGACTGTTGGAAAACTTCTTGGTCCTTCCACTGCTATGAAAGGTGGACTTGGAACTTATGCAGTTCAAGTTGGAGACCTTAAAGTTGGTGCAATTGTTGCTGTAAATTGTCTAGGTGATGTTGTAGATCCTAAAAATTCTGAAATTATTGCAGGTGCACTAAACAAAGAAAATAATAAATTTTTAGATAGTGAAGAAATTTTAATAAATAGCATTAAAAATCCAAGTGATCCTTTTAAGGGAAATACTACTATTGGATTAATAGTAACTAATGCTAAATTTTCAAAAGCTCAAGCAAAAAAAATATCTTCAATGGCCCATAATGGCTTTGCAAGAACAATGAGACCGGCTCATACCATGTTTGATGGTGATACTATTTTTACTATGGCTACTAATAAAATTGAAGCCGATGTAACAACTGTTGGTATGCTGGCAGCTAGAGTTATGGAAAAAGCTATTTTAAGAGCAGTAAAAGAAGCTACTACTTTAAATGGAGTTTTATCTTTTAATGATTTGAAAAAATAAAATAATATTTAAGATAATATTCTATTAAAAATAAACTTAGCAAATACTATAACTAACATGTTAAGAGAAATATAGAATAATATTATATTAAGAAGTAAACACTAAAAAAGTTCCTATTTATTTATAAAGATTTATATACACTTTTTTTCCTTATATCTATTTAGTTTCCAATACTGGCTATAATATTATAGTTTATAAAAACTAAAAGGACACAAACTATGAGTGTAAAGTAAATCAAATAAACTTTACGAAATATTTATAAGATATAAGGAGGAATGAACCATGGGAAGAAGTTCATCAACAAAATTAGTTCCAGAAGCTAAAGAAGGATTAGCAAAATTCAGAAATGAAGTAGCTAGTGAAATGGGAGTTCCATTCACAGACTACAACGGAGACTTATCTTCAAAACAATGCGGAAGCGTTGGTGGAGAAATGGTTAAGAGAATGGTAGAACAATACGAAAACAAAATAAAATAGTCTCTTAATTTGAATAAAAAAAATGGTAGAATTAATTTTCTACCATTTTTTATTGTGAATTATAATATTTTTATTAATTTCTTATCAGACAATTTATATGTTTCATCTGAATTTTTAGTAATATCGTTATTATGAGTAACCATAATTAAACACTTGTTTTCCTCTTTTACAATATCTTTAAATAATTTAATTATGTCATTTGATGTTTTTTCATCTAAATTACCTGTTGGTTCATCAGCTATTATTATTCCAATTTCTGAAACTAAGACCTTTGCAATTGCTACCCTTTATTGCTGCCCTCAAACTTTCTGATCTGCTTCTTCTGTAAGCCCTATTGTTATAAATGTATTTATCTAAAATCCTGTATAATCAACATTAACTCACCAATAATTTTAAAATTTCACATTGAAATAACTTATTTTCAATCTATTGTTATAAAATGTATATCATTGTATAATATTTCTTATATTCGTTAAAGATATTAATTATATCTTTAGTAATTAAAGGAGGCTAAATTTTTGAAAGACATTAATAGTAAGCTCAAACCATATATTTTACTCTCTACATATATAATAGTTTTAGCATATGTAGTTTTAAATATATCAACAGTTTGGACATTTTTAAGAGGTATTTTAGGGGTTCTTAGTCCTTTCTTAACTGCTATCGGAATAGCTTTTGTTTTAAATATTCCAATGAGACTCTTAGAAGAAAAAGTACTTTTCTTTATGGATGATTCAAAAAAGTTTCCATTTTTAAAATCTCTTAAAAGACCAGTTGCTATTGTAGTTACACTTTTACTTGTTGTTGGACTATTATCTACTTTAATAATCTTTGTTATCCCTCAACTTATAACTAGCGTTTCAAGTCTTATTGATAATGTTCCATCATATATTCAATCTTTTGAGGACTTAATCACTCAAAATTTAGGCTCTATTGATGGTTTTGATAAAATTTGGACTGATATAATGAATGCTTGGAAAGATATTTTTGGTTTTGCTAGTCAATTCTTAGGATTTACTATAAACCATATATTTAATTTAACTGTAAGCATAACATCAGGAATAATTAATTTCTTCTTATCAATAGTGTTTGCTATTTATATGTTAGCTAGCAAAGAGCTACTTATATTCCAATGTAAAAAGTTTATATATGCACATTTTAAAAAGAAACATGCTGATAAAATACTTAAAGTTGGCCGTGTATCAAATGAAACCTTCCAGAGATTTATTGGTGGACAATGTACCGAAGCAGTTATAATAGGGACTCTTTGCTGTATTGGTATGGCTATATTAAGATTACCTTATGCTCTTTTAATAGGATTTATAATCGGTATTACAAGTTTAATCCCTATCTTTGGAGCATTTATAGGAACAATACCTTCAGCTTTTATAATACTTATAATAAATCCAATAAAAGCAATTATATTTATAATTTTTATAATTGTTCTTCAGCAAGTTGAAGGAAATCTAATTTATCCAAAAGTTGTTGGAAATTCTATTGGATTATCTGCAATATGGGTAATGTTTGCTATGCTTGTTGGTGGAAGCCTTCTTGGATTCTTAGGATTACTTCTAGGTATTCCTCTATTTGGAGTTATATATAAGCTTCTTAAAGAAAATACAAATAAAAGAATATATAATAAAGGTCTTACTTTTGAAGATATAGACAATAAATAGAAAAACACCATTTACTAATTTAGTAAATGGTGTTTCTTTATTATAATCCAGATTCTTTAAATTTATGTTCCATAAACATTGTTACTTTGTAAATATGTTTCTTTATTACTCCAAGTATAAAGAATATTACTCCAAATAGACAAAGCATTTTTATATCATGAATAGTGTTACTCCATATTGGTCCTGCAATAGCTTCTCTAAATCCATCAATTGCATAAGTAAATGGCCATAATGGTTGTAGTACTTCAAATATCTTTGGATTTGTTTGAATAGGATATATTCCTCCTGCACCTGCTATTTGAAATACCATGATTACTACAGCTATTGCTTTACCAACATTACCAAATAGTGATACAAGGGTGAATATCATTATAGTAAATACTATACATGATAAAAGTCCCATTTCAAAGAATAATAAAGTATTTTCAGGTCTTATGCCTAAAATTCCAATGTCGCCTGCTAATACTATAAGAGTTTGAACTATACCTACTGTTAAAAATAATAGTAACTTACCAAAATGTTTTTGCATTACTGATATTTTTTCTCCATCTTCAAAATCCTCACATTCAGTTGTTAGAAGAGCTAACATTAGAAGTATTCCAACCCAGATACCAAGTACTGTATAAAATGGTGTAAGTGCAACTCCAAATATTCCTGCATCATAAACTTCTACAGTTTTTACTTCTATAGGTGATGCCATAAATGACGCAATTTCCTCTGGGCTTTTTTCCATCATTTTAATTGCTTCATCTAAACTACTATTTGTAATATCTTTTGTTTCATTTTGAACTGAATTTAGCTTGCTCTTAAATTCAGTTAATTTAGAGTTTACATTAGATATTTGTGATGATGCTACATCTCCACTTGCTATTCCAAAGTTTGCCAAAGCATTTAATTGTGGAATTATAACTTTACTTCCTTCTAATACATTGTTAGCATTTGTACTTCCTTGTGATAGATTATTTCCTATTGAGTTTAATGCTGGCAATGTACTATTGTAAAAAATATTACTTGAAGAAGTTAAGTTACTTGAAAAACTTGTACTTAAATTATTTAGTGTTTCAAGAAGCTTATCTGCACCATCTGTAATTTTTCCTGAATCAATAAGTCCCTTTAAGCTAGTTAATGTACTCTTATCTTGTGATATTGTACTTTGCATAGCACTTAAGATATCAATTTGCTTTTGGATTCTATCACTGTTAGAAGTTTTATTTATCTCTTCTAAAGTCTTTTTATTTGATTCTATAGTTTTGTTTAATGTATCTAATGTTTCTTGCATTTGATCTATTGTTTTATCTAATGCTATAACATCTACAGGATTACTATTTATGTCCTTAAGCTTATTTAAAAGTTCATTATATTTATCATTTATCATTTGTATTTGAAGTATATCATTTTTCATTCCATTGCTTAAATTCTGAACACTTAATTGAGTATTTGTTATTAAATCCTTACTTCCTTGAACCATTCCTTGAAGAGAATTTATTGAATTTGTAACAGTTGGTAATTGATTTTTTGCTTCACCTAAATATTTTTGAACATCACTTATATTTCCTGTTGAAGTATTTAATTGATTTGATATTTTATCTAAATTACTTTGTGCCTGATCTAAAGCTGTTTTAAGTTGCAATATTTGTGGCTTATTATTTTCAATTTCATCTCCAAATTTATTTAAATACTTAAATGCTTCTTTATTTACAGTATCTATAAAATTACTTTTTATCTCTTGAGTTAATTTGCTCTTAGCAACATCTGTTATTTTGGTTGCTATCGCATTTACTTTTTCATTTGCTTTATATATTATATCTGGTTTTTGTGGATTTTTAGTTGCTAAAGTGGCTAAATTACTTGAAAAATTCTGTGGTATTTCTATTAATGCATAGTAATCACCTTCATTTAACCCATAATTTCCTTGCCAATTACCAACAAACTTCCAGCCTATATCTTTATTTTTCTTTAATTGTTCAACAATTTCATTCCCTACATTGATACTTTTTCCATTAATACTTGTACCTGTATCTTCATTTACTACTGCAACAGGTATTTGACCTGTATTTACGTAAGGATTCCAGCATGCCTTTATATTAACCCATGCATAAAGTGAAGGAATAAAGGATAGACCAGTTATAATAATTATAGCTGCTGGATTCTTAATGATATTTTTTATATCTCTTTTAAAAACCTTGAATATTTTTTTCATGTTTTCCTCCTAAAGAATACTCCTTCTATTCCGCTATTCCTGATTCTTCAAACTTATCTTCAAATTTCTTTACTTGTCTGCATACTTTTTGCTTAAAGAATATACCAATAATTAATGCTATTGCTGCAAATACAAGCAACATTACAATATCAAGTACTACACTACTTATAAGAGGTCCTGCTATTGCTTCTCTAAATCCTCCAAGACCATAAGTAAATGGGAAAAATGGTTGTAATACTCTAAAGAATTTTGGATCAACTTGTATTGGATAAGTTCCTCCAGAACCTGCAATTTGAATTACCATAAGTATTATTGCAATTGCTTTACCCACATTTCTAAATAGTGATACAAGAGTATATATAATTGTACAGAATGATAATGAACAAAGGACACCAAATAATATAAATAACGGTGTATTTACAGTTTGAACTCCTAATAAGTACTTATCACCTACTGCAATAATAAATCCTTGTATTGTACCAAGTAATGCGAATGTAATAAGTTTTCCTAAGTATTTCTGTCTTACAGTAAGATTTTCACTTCCCTCAAATTTAGCTACATCTGTTGAAAGAAGTGATGTTAATACAAGTCCTCCAACCCAAGTCGCAAGTACTGAGTATATTGGAGCCATTCCTGAACCATAATTTGAAACTTTATATATTGATTCATCTTTAATATTGAATGGATTTGCAATATATTCCCCCATAAGTTCTGGTTTACTTTGAAGTATTGTTACAATTTCACTTAAATTATCATTACTAACTTCTCCAAGCTTCTTGCTTAATTCACTTATTCCACTTTTAAAATACTCTAATTTTTCTTTTAAATCATTTGCTACATCTGATGTTAAGCTTGTTCCTTGTAGTGATGATCCTATAAGTTTATCTATATTTGTAACCATTCCTTTTGAGTTACCAAGTAACTTATTTGCATCTTCTGTTGCTTTAATATAGTTATCACAGATTTTTGTAAGTGACTTTTTAGCGTTTGTATTATATTCGTTCACAACTGAATTAGTCTTGCTATTCATTGAAGAATTTAAAGAATTTAGTTCACTTAATATCTCACTATTTAAGCTTCCTGTGGATTGAAGAGATTTATCTAAATCATTTAGCTTATCATTTTCATTATTTAATGATGACTTTAAATTGTTCAATGAAGAAATCATATCAGAAACTTTACTATTATTTGCTTTCTTATTTAATTCAGTTAAGAACTTTACTATATTATCAATACTACCATTCATGTAGCTGATTTCTTGCTTCATTACTGATATTGTTGTGCTTACTCCCTCAGAAGTTCCAGATGATAATGCTTTATTTAAGCTCTCTAGTAAAACACCCATTTTATTTCCTGATGAATGTATTTGATTTAAATTAATATCTAAGCTATTAAAAGAATTATTCATTGTATTTCTTGTATAAGTAGCTAATTCCTTTGATTGTTTAGTACCATCTTCCATTGAATTAATTCCACTTGTTATCTGTGGAAGTGTATCTTTTATACTATCTAAATAGATATTTAAATTCTTTGCATTATTACTTGTATCCCCTAATGCACCTAATATAAGATCCATATTTTTATTTATATTCATTACAGCATTTTTAAGCTGAATTATCTCACCCTTATTTTTTTGAAGCTTATCTCCAACTTGATTAAGTGAAGAGAATACTGTTTTATTTACTGTTGATACAAAATTTGATTTGATTTGATCAATTAATTGCTCTTCTGCAACCTCAGTAATTTTACCTGCAACTGGATTTGCTTTAGTATCAACTTTATAAATAATATTTGGCTTCTTTGGATTATTTGTTGTAAGACTTGTAAGATCTTTTGAGAAGTCTTCTGGAATTTCTATAATTGCATAATATGTACCATCTATAATACCTATATTTGCTTGCTTAGAATCAACAAATTTCCATCCTATAGATTTATTATTTTTAAGTTCGGAAACTACTTCATCCCCCATATTAATTTCCTTAGAACCCATGGTTGTCCCTTTGTCATTATTGACCACAGCTATTGGAACTGTACTTGTATTTTCATAAGGATTCCAGCATGCCTTTATGTTTACCCAAGCATAAAGAGAAGGGATAACACATACTCCAGTTATTATTAATATTGCAACTGGATTTTTAATAACTGCTCTCATATCTCTCTTAAATACAGAAAGAATACTTTTCATAATTCACCTCCAAATATTTTAATAATATTATAATTTTATCAACATTAAATGTATTAATACAAAATTTTTTGTTAAGTTTTTATGTCTTATTTTTGCCTCAAGATGGCTATTATGCATAAAAATTCATTGAACGTCTATAACTATTAATGAAATGTTTATATTTATTTAACCAATTTATAGCTTTAATGTGGTAAAGTTAAATATTATATATACAACAATCATGACATTTAGGAGGAACAGAATGAGCGAAAATCATCATAAAAAATTGACACTTATATCATTAATTCTAATGATATTTACATCTGTATTTGGATTTACAAACATAGCTAGAGCTTATCTACTTATGGGCTATGGTGCAATACCTTGGTACATATTATCAGCAATTACATTCTTTATCCCTTATTCATTTATGATGGCAGAATACGGTGCCGCATTTAAAAGTGAAAAAGGTGGTATTTATTCATGGATGGATAAATCAGTTGGATCTAAGTATGCCTTTGTTGTTACATTCATGTGGTATACTTCATACATAATTTGGATGGTATCTACATCATCTTCAATTTGGGTTCCACTTTCTAATATGATATTTGGAGAAGATAAAACTTCTAATTGGTCTTTATTTGGACTAAGTGCTCCACATACTATGGCAGTTCTTGCAATAATATTATTTGTTATGATTACATTTACTGCTTCAAAAGGATTAAATGGAATTAAAAAAGTTACATCTATCGGAGGTACATTTATAGCACTTTCAAATATAGTTTTATTAGTAGGTGCAGTTATAGTACTTGTAGCAAACAACTTTAAATTAGCACAGCCAATTACAGCATCATCATTTGTTTCTTCACCAAATCCAGCTTACCAATCACCTATTGGTATTTTAGGATTTATGGTATTTGCAGTATTTGCATACGGTGGACTTGAAGCTATCGGTGGATTAGTTGACCAAACTGAACATCCAGAAAAAACTTTCCCTAGAGGAATTAAAATAGCTGCTATAGTTATTGCAATTGGATATTCACTTGGAATACTATGCGTTGGTTTCTTTACAAACTGGACTGTTACATTAGATAATACTACAGTTAATATGGCTAATGCAGGTTATGTTGTTATGCATAACTTAGGCTATACATTAGGTCTTGCATTAAATCTTAGTGCAAGTGGCGCAGCAACTTTAGGCGCTTGTTTCTCAAGATTCATTGGACTTTCAATGTTCTTAGCATTAATGGGAGCATTTTTCACATTAACATACTCTCCAATAAAGCAACTTATTGAAGGTACACCTAAAGCAATATGGCCAAAATCATGGGTTAAACTTGACAAAAACAATATGCCAAAGAATGCAATGTGGGTTCAATGTATTGTGGTTGTAGCTATTATTTTAATCTCATCATTTGGTGGAGATACAGCTTCAACTTTCTTAAATTATTTAATACTAATGAGTAATGTTGCTATGACAATCCCTTATGCATTTATTGCTCTTGCATTTATTTCATTTAAGAAAAATGAAAATATACATAAACCATTTGTTATGTATAAGAGCCCTGTCGCAACAAAAGTCTGGACAGTTATAGTAATAATAACTATTGCATTTGCAAATATATTTACTATAATAAAACCAGTATTAGACTCTGGAGATTACACTGCAACAATATTCCAAATTGCAGGACCAGTAATATTTGGTACTATCGCGTTAATTCTTTACGATAGATACGAAAAGAAATTAAAATTTAATAAGTAAGTTTTTAATCTTATTTAAAACAAATAGAAAAGAAGGCATATAATTACTTAAAATTATATGCCTTCTTATTTATATTAACTATATTTCTTCTTACTATTTATATTAACTATATTTTATATTAGCTCTGCCTTATCATTAACTTTAATAGCTCCACCCTTTAGAACTTTACTAAATACACCATGTATAGGCATTATACATTTACCTACTCTATGGAAGATCTCGCATTCATTGTGACACTTCTTTCCTATTTGGGTTATTTCTAGGATAGCTTCTCCTATTTGAATTTTTTGTCCAATTGGAAGTTTATCAACTTCTATTCCATCTATAACGATATTTTCTCCAAAATCTCCAAACTTAACATTACCACCTTGTGCATTAAAGTCTTCAATTTTTTTAAGTTCTAATAAACTTACTTGTCTATGCCATTTACCTGCATGGGCATCATCCTTTACACCAAAATCTTCAATTAAAAGTGCTTCTTCTACTTTATGTTTTACAGTTCCCTTTTTAGGACTTGTGCAAATCGCTGCTATCTTTGCCATAGCTATCCTCCTATTTCATTCATAAACTTTTCTTCTTTATTGTTGTCTTGAACCTTAAATAAATACTTTTCTGGCTTATTATATATGCCCTCTTTAATTACATCTCTAAGGGACTCATCGCTAATTCCATTTTCTAAAAGAGCTTTAAGATTAATTCCACTTTTCCAATTTAAACATTGCTTAAGCATTCCATCTGTTGTAATTCTTATTCTATTACAATCACTGCAGAAACAATTGCTCATAGCACTTATAAATCCAACCCGACCTATTGCATTTTCGAGTCTTATATACTCAGCAGGTCCATCGTGTAAGTTTCTCTTTTCTTCTTTAAATTTAAGCCCTTTATCCTTTAAAAATTTAATTAACTCTTCATTTGATAATCCGGTATATTTTTTACCTTCACCAATTGGCATAAGCTCTATAAATCTAACATCTATATCTCTATTTAATGTTAAGTTTACTAAATCAATTATCTCATCATCATTAGTGCCCTTGATTATAACTATATTTAGCTTAACTTTAACACCTCTATCTAAGCATTTATCAATAGCTGATAAAACCTTATCTAAGCTTCCACCTCTTGTTATTTTAGAGTATTTATCTCTATCTAATGTATCTAAACTTATATTTACCTTCTTTAGTCCATTATCAATTAGTTCATTTGCTTTATCATCTAATAGTATTCCGTTTGTTGTAATTGCAATTTCTTCTATTCCATCTATAGAATTTATCTTTTTTATTAAATCAACTATCCCATCATATACAAGGGGTTCTCCACCTGTAAGTCTTATCTTTCTAATACCAAGCTTTGATGCTTCCTTTGCAATTCTATAAATTTCCTCACTTGAAAGTCTCTTCTCTTCTTTGCAGAATACACTTCCCTTCTCTGGCATGCAATATACACATCTTAAATTACATTTATCAGTAATAGAAATCCTAAGATAGTCTACATTTCTTCCATATCTATCTTGTATTGTCCTCACCTCAAAACATTAATAATTAAATTCTCCGCTCTTTCCACCAGTTTTTTTAACTAAGTGTATTCCGTCTATTTCCATTCTCTTATCTACAGCCTTACACATATCATAAATAGTTAATGCTGCAACAGAAACTCCAGTTAAAGCTTCCATTTCAACTCCTGTTTTTTCAAAGATTTTTACTTTAGAATTAATTATAATCTCTGAATTTTCTTCATCTATTTCAAAATCTATACTACATCCATTTATCATAAGTGGATGACACATAGGAATTAAATCTGATGCTTTTTTAATAGCCATAATCCCAGCTACTCTTGCAACTCCAAGAACATCACCTTTTCCTATCTCTCCATTTTTTATAAGATCAATAGTTTTTCTGCTTGTTTTAACTTTTCCTGTTGCAATTGCAACTCTCTCAGTTTTATTTTTTTCAGTTACATCTACCATAACTGCATTTCCTTCATTATCAAAGTGCGTAAATTTATCTTTCATAATATTTATTATTCTCCTTTTCCGAAGGAACAGTGTGGGAATGTACAAACTTCACAGCTTAAGCATAACCCTCCATGTCCATATAATGCGATATCTCTAAAACTTAATTTCTCATCACTTAATATTCTAGGTAATACTAAATCAAATACAGTTCTCTTAGAATACATTACACATCCTGGAAGACCTACTATAGGAATATCTCCACTATATGCTAATAAAAACATTGCCCCTGGAAGTACTGGCGCCCCATATGTTATAACTTCTGCTCCGCATTCCTTTATTGCAGTTGGAGTTACATCATCAGGGTCTACAGACATACCACCTGTACATACTATCATTTCTGCACCAGAATCTATTGCTTTTTTTATTTCTAAAACTATTCCTTCTTTATCATCTGGAAGTATAACCTGATTTTCTAAAGTACAACCAAAATACTCTATTTTTCTCTTTACAGCTGGTCCAAATGCATCCTTTATTCTTCCATGATACACTTCGCTACCAGTAGTTATCATGTGTACCTTTTTAGGTTTAATATCTATAACTTTAATTATCTTTTCTTTTATTAATTTCTCTGCTTCTATTATCTTTTCTTCATCAATAACTAAAGGAATTACTCTTGTTGCACCAATAAGTTCACCTTTCTTTACAGGAGTATTATTCTGTATAGTTGAAACTATTATATCTCCTAGCATATTTATTTCTAATAGCTTTTCTTTATCTATCTTTAAAAGACCATCTTTTGAAGCCATAAAATTAATCTTACCTTCTTTTATTTCTCCAAATTCTAATCCTTCTCCACATACTAAATCTTTTAATCTTATTGCTGCATCATTTTCATGAAGAACCCCTTCTTTATTTTCCCAAACATATATGTGTTCTTTTCCTATTGATAATAATTCATTTATATCTTCTTCTTTTATTATATGACCTTTTTTAAAGGCTCTTCCTTTAAACTCTCCAGGTACTATCTTTGTTATATCATGACATAGTACCATTCCTACAGCGTCTTGTACTCTAACACTTTTCATAAGTTTCCCTCCTTAAGCTATTTTTTTAAGTATCTTATTATATGACACTGTTAAAATTATAGAAATAATAACAATTATAATAAGTATTGTTTTTGCAGTTATTTCATCATTATTCTCTATAGCATAATACATTGCCATTGGGACTGTTTGAGTTTCTCCTGGAATATTTCCTGCAACTAATATAGTTGCACCAAATTCTCCAAAAACTCTTGCAATACTTAATATCACTCCTGTAAGAAGACCTTTCTTACATAGTGGTAAACTAATCTTTTTAAAGACTTGAATATTACTTGCTCCCATTTCTCTTCCTGCATTTTTTATATCTTCATTTACTCCTAAAAGAGGAGCTTTTATGCTTTGATACATTACAGGAAGAGAAACAATAACACCTGCAACCACTGCTGCAAACCATGTAAATATTATTGTTATATCAAAATTATTAGAAAGGAACTCTCCAATAAATCCTCTTTTCCCTAAAGCTATTAGTATTAAATATCCTACAGCTGAAGGTGGAAGAAACATTGGAAAAATCATTATAGTCTCTATAAGGCTTTTTCCTTTAATACCTCGTTCAACTAAAAAATAGCACCCTATTATAGATAATATTAAACTTATAACTACTGAAACTATTACTACTTTAAATGATATAACAAATGCGCTTAACATCATTTCTATTCTACTCCGAATCCGTATTCCTTAAATATCTCTTTAGCCTTATCACCTTTTAAGAAATCAATAAACTTTTTGCTTTCATTTAAATTCTTACTATCTTTTAATAAACATAAGGAATACTCTATCATATTATGATAATCATTTGGTATTTCATAAACTATTCTACTATCTTTTAAACTCATTGCATCTGTTTTATAAACAAATCCATAATCTACATCTCCACTTTCAACATAGTTTACTACGTTTGTAACACTCTTTGCATAAATGAATTTATCTTTTAAAGAATCCCAAAGTTTTAGATTATCTAAAGTTTGTTTAGTGTATTGTCCTGCTGGAACTGTTGATACTTCTCCAACTCCAATTTTACCTTTTACATTCTTTAATTCATCTAAATTATCTATCTTCTTCTCATTATCTTTATTTCCTATTAAAACTAAAGAATTACTTAGAAAATTATAAGTTTCATCCTTATTTACTAATCCTTCATCTACTAATTCATTAGCATACTTAGTGTTTGCTGAAAAGAATATATCAACATTTGCACCTTCGCTAATTTGTTTTTTAAGTGTACCTGATCCTCCACTATTGTAGTTAACCTTTATTCCACTTTCATTTTGGAATTCTTCTTTAATTTTATCCATTGGTTTTTGAAGGCTTGCTGCTATGCTTACAGTAATCCCCTTATTTTCACTTTCTTTTTTATTTCCGCATCCAGATAATATTAACGAAAATGCCATGGCTCCAACTAAGAGTCCTGCTATTACTTTCTTGCGCATTCTGAAGCACTTCCCTTCATTATATCTAATCCATGTTTTAAATCATTTAATATGTAATCTAATATTTCTTCACAAGCCTTTGGACTTCCTGGCATATTTACAATTAATGTTTTGTTTCTAATACCAGCAGTTCCTCTAGATAACATAGCCCTTTTTGTTATAGTAAAGCTATAATTTCTAATAGCCTCTGCTATTCCAAGAGCTTCTTTATGTATTACATCTTTAGTTGCCTCTGGAGTTATATCTCTTTCACTAAAACCTGTCCCACCTGTCGTAAGAATAAGATCCACACCTATCTCATCACTCATATATTTCATTTCTTTTGAAAGATCCTCTCTTTCATCTGGAAGAACTACATATCTTTCTACTTTAAAGCCACATTTTTCAGTTATATCTTTTATTACTTCTCCACTTTTATCTTCTCTTTCACCTCTTGAGCCTTTATCGCTACTGGTTATTATACCTAAAGTATACATATTAACATCTCCTCTCTTTTTCATTATATTTCAAATTTTCTAAACAGTCTATTAACTTTTTGTAATCGTTAATATAGACTTCTTTTACTCCTTCTATATTCATCTCTGTATCTGTTGCTAGACATATTAATTTATCTTTTGGAGTAATTATATTCTTGCTAACTTCGCCTCTAAATATTTCAATCTTGTGTAATGAACTCTTTTTGTATCCTTCTACTATTACAAAATCTTTATCAGATACCATATTAATTAATTCTTCAAGCGGAATCTCATCTTCCACTTCCTTTATCATTGCCATTCTATTTCTAGATGATATTATTACAGTTTCAGAACCTGCTTCTCTATGTCTATAGGTATCTTTACCCTTCTTATCTATATCAAATCCATGTGCATCATGCTTTATTGTTCCTACTGAATATCCTCTACTTTTAAGTTCTTTTATCATACCTTCAATAACTGTTGTCTTACCAACATTCGATACTTCACTAACAACATTTACGACAAATGCCATGTTACTCACTCTCTCTTCTAATTAGTTTATCATACTCTTCTACAGTATTAATATTTGAAAAGTTATCCACTTCATCCATATCTATATATCTTGTATCTATCTTTTCTAGTAAGCTCTTAAGTTTATAATTATTATTATCAATCATTTCCTCTATTGTCTTTAATATATCTTTTCTATAAATTCCACAAAGGGGTTGTATACGCCCATTAACTACTGGAATTAAAGCATCTTCTTCAAAATTATATTTACCTAAATAGTTTAAAAGCTCCTTATTTAAAAAAGGCATATCTCCAGCAACTATTAATGAGTGTGAAAATCCACTTGCCTTTAATGAAGAATATATCCCACCAATTGGACCTATATCTTTAAAATTATCTATAACTATTGATGCTCTATCTCTAAACTCTTTATATTTTTTTATATCATTACAAGAAATTATCTTCTCTTCATAATCTGAAATAGCATTAAATATTCTATCTATAAATGTACTTCCTTCAAACTCTAAGAAGGCTTTTACTTTATAATTCATCCTTGTATTTTTTCCACCTGATAATATTACCGCACTCTTCTTAATCATAATTATACTAACACCTTAACAATGTCACCTTTTTTTAAAGATGTATTTGGTTTTACTTCTAGTATTGCATTACTATTTATCATAGTGTGTACTTGACCAGGTGTTTGATATACATTATTTATATAAATTTCATTATCACTATTTATGTTAACTCTTAAAAATCTTCTCTTTTTTGATACTTTATTAAAATCATCCATAAGCACAGCGCTTCTCTCTTTAAGAGCTATTTCATCTGATGATAACATCTTACTTATAACTTCTCTGCAAGTAAGTTCAAAACTTGTTGCTGCTGCAACTGGTGTTCCTGATAATCCTATATATAGCTTTCCATCTTTATGAGCTCCAAACATAGGAGAACCTGGCTTCATATCTATCTTCCAGAATAAAATTTCATATCCTGCTTTCTCAGCACTTACTCTAACTCTATCCTTTTCTCCAACGGATACCCCTCCTGTAGAAATTATAATATCACAATTTTTCTCTAACTCTTCTATTGCTTTAATTATTTCTAAATCATCATCACATATAAGATTATAGACTATACTATCACAACCAAGCTCTTGTACTCTACTCTTTAGGAAATATCCATTACTATTATAGATTTTGCCGTACTTTAACTTAGTTCCTGGATTTTGAATCTCATCTCCAGTATTCAATATTCCAACAACTGGTCTTTTATAAACCTTTATTCTATCAAGTCCAAGTGCTGCTATACACATTATTTCTGATGATGTTATAAGTGTATCTTTATTTAAAAGTTTAGTTCCTACCTTAAAGTCTTCTCCTTTATAACAATAATTATCATAAGGATTATGTTCTTTATATATTTTAACTATAGAATCTTCACATTCTAATGTATCTTCCTGTCTTATAATACAATCAGCTCCATTTGGTATTGGTGCTCCTGTCATTATTCTTATTGCTTCACCTTTTTCTAGTTCTTTTTCTGATACATGCCCTGCATATATCTTATCTATAACTTTTAGTTCTATTGGATTCTCTTTAGATGAACCTTTAGTATCCTCTCCTCGCAGTGCATAACCATCTAGAGGTGAACGTGGAAAAGGTGGATTATCAATTTCAGAATATACATCATCATAAAGTACTCTTCCTAATGCATCTTCGAGATATACTTCTTCCCACCCCATTTTTTTAACTTTATTAAATAATAGATCTCTAGCTTCCTCTAGACTTATCATAATACGCTCTCCTTAAAACTAATAATAATGCCCACCCCTTATAAAGAATGAGCATTAAATTTATATTTTCTATTTTTTTATATTAATTGTTACATATTTGTATGATGGTTCTCTTGAATAAGTATCAAAAGCACCTCTTGTTAAAGTATTAATTTCAATATAGTGCATTGGACCATACGCCTGATCTTTCTTAAGTCCAGCATTTATTTTAGCTTTTACTTTAACTACTTCTCCATTTGATGATGATACTTCAATTACATCTCCATCTTCTATACCATGAGTTTTGGCTATCTCTTCGCTTATTTCTATATAAGCTTCAGCTGATGTAGTCTTTGTAACTATTGGTATTTCTCTTGTTCTAGTTTGAGTATGCCATTGTCCTACAGTACCTCTTCCTGTATTTAATATATAAGGATACTCCTTAGTTTGTTTCTCCTTATTTTCTCTTACATCTTCATACATGAATTTCATCTTACCATTTGGTCTATAGTACTTTCCATCTTCAAAAAGTCTTCTTTCATCTTGCTCTAATTTATCACCTTTTTTAAATGGCCACTGAACTCCTCTGCTTTCTCTAATCATATCATATTCTACGCCTGTTATATCACAAGGCATTCCTTCTGATGATTTTTTAAGAAGTTCAAATACATCTCTTGGAGTTTTCCACATTTCTAGTTCTTTTTCTTTACCTATAGCCTTACCTATTCCAGTTAATATTTCAAAATCAGTAAGCTCATTTTCACCTTTTTCAATTAAAGGTACTAATGCAGACATTCTACGTTCTGTATTTATATATGTACCATTTTTCTTTATTCCTGGTACTGCTGGTAAGAATAAATCACAAAGTTTTGCAGTATCTGTATCACTGTATAAATCTTGAACTACTAAGAAATCAATCTTTTCTGCTGCTTCTTTAAATTTATTATTATCAATCCATGAATCTGCTGGGTTTGTTGAAACTATCCAAAGAGCCTTCATAGTTCCATCTAATGCACCTTGTATTATCTCTGGATAAGCCATTGTTGGTTTAGTTGGGATATATTCATCTTTTATTCCCATAACCTTACTTATAAACTTTCTATCCTCTTCATTTGCATAATCTCTTCCAGCGTAAAGAGCTGTAGTATTACTAAATAATCTTGAACCCATAGCATTACATTGACCAGTAATTGAATTTGGACCTGTTCCTTCTCTTCCTATGTTTCCAGTCATTACAGCTATATTTATTATTGCTTGTGCTGTTCTAACTGCCTCATATCCTTGGTTAACTCCCATAGTCCACCATAATGAAACTTTTTCTCCATTATTTATAGTCTCAGCTAATCTTTCTGTTTCTTCTATTGTTATTCCTGTATTTTCAAAAACATTTTCTAATTTATATTTACTAACATGTTCTTTGAATCCTTCAAAGTCTTCTGTATATTTTTCAATATATTCTTCATCAATATATCCTTTTTCTATAAGAACATTTGCTAATGTATAAAGGAATTCTAAGTCAGTCTTTGGTTTTATTCCATACCATTCATCAGCAAATTTAGCAGTCTCTGATTTTCTAGGATCTATAACTATTTTTTTAGCATCCTTATTTTTTCTTATTCTTCCCCATAATACTGGATGAGCTACAGCTGGATTTGAACCTATAAATATCATTGTATCTGAAAGCTCTAAATCATTTAAAGTGTATGGTGGCGCATCAAATCCAAAACTTTGCTTATATGCCACAACTGATGTTGCCATACAAAGTCTTGTATTACCATCTCCATGCATCCCCATAAATCCTCTTC
Source organism: Clostridium perfringens (assembly GCA_040144665.1). Lineage (GTDB taxonomy): Bacteria > Bacillota > Clostridia > Clostridiales > Clostridiaceae > Clostridium > Clostridium perfringens_A. Next base: position 5,516 of record JBBVGE010000590.1, on the reverse strand, counting down.
CTATTAATCCAAGTAGAGCCATCTCTTCCATTGGTAATTGTCCTGTACTTATAAATGCAGCACTTTCTTTACCATACTTCTCTTGAATTTCTGTCATTCTCTCTGCAAATACTTTAAATGCTTCATCCCATGAGATTTCATGCATTTTTCCATCTTCTCCCCTAAGTAGAGGTAATCTTTGTTTTCCATATTCAGTACATTGTTTATCTAAATTTAATCCTTTAATACATGCAGTACCTGCATTTACTGGATAATCTTTTTCTCCAATTACTTTTACTATTTTACCATCTTCTACATTGAATTTAAGATTACATCCTGTAGAACAATAATTACACACAGATTGTTTTACTTCCATTAACAATTCATCTCCTCATTAGCACAACATATTTAGTTATAATTTTAACAGTATATAGTTTCATTAAATGTGATAATAATCACAAATTTTCTTTTGTTCATAATTTGTTTACAATTTTTCGTGATAAATATCACGTTTTTTTCTTTCCCAGTTCTTTATTATGATAATATATTATGTGTAGTCCATTGCAAGAAAGAGAGGGATTTCTTTGAAAAAAAATGATTTAAATGAATTTAAAGCCAATTCTATAGTTAAAGTTCTTGCTTTACTTGGTTTTTGTTTTTCTTTGTTAATAATTTATCTAATTCAAATTTTATAATACTCTAAATAACAAATGTATATTTAAAAATAATTTTGAGGTGATTTTTTGAACAATAATAGTATTACTAAAATAGAGCTAAAGGAATATCCTATAGCATTCATCGGTACATGTCTTGGTGCCGTTACTCTTACTAACTTATATGATAATTTCGAGTTTACAGCAGTTAGATCAATCTTTATATTTATAGGATGCTTAGCTCTAATCTTTGCAGCTTATAAAGTTTTAAGACATCCTGATGTTGTATGGAATGAAATGAATAATACAATTTTAATGGCATTATACCCAACTTCAACTATGTTACTTATGAATATAGGTGTATATTTCCTTAAGTTTAACTATACACTAGGAAAAGGTCTGTGGTTTTTTGGACTAATATTAAACGTTATATTTGTTTTATTTTTCCTAATAAGACACGTTGTAATTGGGTTTAACATGAAGTTTGTTCTTCCATGTTGGTATGCACTTTTAGTTGGTGTATCTGTTTCTTGTACAACTAGTGTCCCAATGCATGAAACAGCATTAGTTAAACCAATATTTTATTTTGTAGTTATTTCATTTTTAACATTCTTACCTGTAGTTATATACAGACTTTGTACTTTAGAAGTACCAGATGAGCATTATCCATTAATTGCAATTTTTGCAGCACCTGCAAGTCTTTGCACTATAAGTTACATAACATTATTTAAGGATGCTAATATTTACATAGTAATGTTCTTCTTTGTACTAACACTACTTACAACTTTATATGTTTATATTAACTTCCCTAAATTCTTCTCATTAAGATTTAATCCAACTTTTGCAGCCCTTACTTTCCCACTTGCTGTTTCATTTGCAGCATCATTTAAAGTAAAAGGATACTTAGCAGCTCTTGGATATACTACTGCTTCAAGAATTGTAACTGAAATAGCAGGTATAGAATTCTTTATAGCAACTGCAATTATAGGATTCGTATTTTATAAATTTGTATTTAATGTTTTATTTAATATACCATCAAAGAAATTTACTAAATAAATTTTATTATTGCCAAAAACATTAATAAAAATCATATTTATATAAAAATTGCTACCACAGATTTTGTGGTAGCTTTTTTATTTACTATGAACTAATCATTATTTGAGACTATCTTAGCTAGTAATTGTAATATCTCCATGTATAACCATATAAGTGTTACCATTAAGCCAAAAGCTCCATACCATTCCATATATTTTGGAGCTCCATATTGAGCTCCTCTTAATATAAAATCATAATCTTGCATTAAACTTATTGTAGCAATTATTACAACTGCTAGACTAAATATAATTCCTATTGGACCATTACTGTATATTGGCAGTGTTATTCCAAACCACATAAGTACTATTCCTATTAATGATGTAATTATTATTGTCCCTATTGCTATCATTACACCTTTTCTAGTTCTTTCTGCTAAGCTAGGTCTCTTTCCATATATTGCAACTGTTACAACAACTGCAACAATTGTTAGCATAATTGCTGGTAATACTATTCCTGGATACATAGCATTAAATAATTGTGATATACTTCCTAGAAGTAATCCTTCAAAAGCAGCATATATTACCGCTGTAAATTGAGCAGCCTTTGGTGAAAAGCTTGTTATCATAGCAACTATAAATGTTCCTATAGCAACTGCCCCCATTATTCCACCACTATAAGGTATATAAAACCAACTATATACAAATGCACCTGCAACTATTGCAAGTAAAATTAATATCTTTACTATTGTTCCTCCAATAGTCATTGTAGTTCCATCTGAAACTGCACTCTTAAAACCCTTTTCTAATGCTGGATTAGTTTCTCCTATACGCATATAAACATCTCCCTTCAACTTAATTCTTCCTCTTTACATTACTATTATACATTGTAATTGTGTCAATTTATTGTATATTTTCATTTTTATAATAATATTTATACTTTTTTATTATTCATTTAATTTTGTATTATTTATTTATATTTTTATAAAAAAATAAGTATTAAATTCCTGCACGAATCTAATACCTATCTTATGGCAAAATATACTGTATTTATATACGAAGGCTTTTTTATTATTTAGAGTAGAATTCGACTATTAATTGTTCATCTATTATTATCGGTAACTCATTTCTCTCTGGTTCTCTTACATAAGTACCAACGAAGTTATCCACATCTTTTTCTATGTATGGTAAGCTATTTAACTCATTTTCCTTGAATGTATTAGTGAAAAGTTCTACTTTACGTGATTTTTCTCTAAGCATTACTTGATCTCCTGGTTTAAGCTTATATGAAGGAATATCTACCTTCTCCCCGTTAACTAGAAAATGTCCATGATTAACCATTTGTCTGCTAGCTCTAATTGAACTTGCAAATCCCATTCTATAAACCATATTATCAAGTCTTGATTCAAGTCTTATTAATAGGGCTTCACCGGGTTGTCTTTTTGATCTAAAAGCTTCTTTTACGTATCTTTCAAATTGTTTTTCTAATACTCCATAATAAGCTTTTAATCTTTGTTTTTCTAATAGTCTTACACCGTAGTCAGATAATTTTTTATCTGCTCTACTTGTACCTCTACCAGCACGCTTCATTGCATTAGGATGACCTATAACATTAAGTCCTAATCTTCTACACATCTTAAAGCGTGGTCCTCTCATTTTAGCCATGTATTTACCTCCTATAAAAATACTTTATGAACACATAATAGCATACTCTTTACTTCAATGAAAATGATTATCATTATTGAATATTCTGTTTTTTTGTATTTATCTTCATATTTCGATGTTTTTCTTCATTTTTTATAACTTATCTAATTATTTTAAAATCCCTTTTTACATTTTATAGAAATAATATATTTTCATTATCTTACAAATAGTGTTACACCTTCTCTTATATAATATTCTATTTTAACTTTTTTATTGTAAAATTTCTTTAACATTAATAGATATATATGTATATACTAAAACTTAATTTATATATAGACATAAGATACCAGTACCATTTCTTGTATTAATTGGTATATTAAAACTTAATTTTTCCAACATCCCTTCTATAATACTATTGATACCTATGTTTCTATAAACTTTATATATTATATAAGAATAGTTCTATTTCCTATTTATTATTAATTTGCATTAAATCTAGTATAATTTGTGTCAAATTTATCCTTAATAATATATTAGTAATTATTAAGGATAAAATTTCATTTATATTTATATATTAACTTTATTTACTTATTATTAAATCTTTTTGTAATTGTAATCACATTTTTATTTTTCCAGTTAAGGTAAAATAATCTCATAAATGAGATTTAAGATTAACAAGGAGGACAAACTTAATGATAAAGACTGAACAATTAAACAAGAATACTTATTGTGTTGGAAAAATAGATGATAGAGATGTTCCATTTCATAGACTTATTTTAAAGAAAGGAACTACTTATAATAGTTACTTATTAAAAACTGATGAGCCAACAATTATTGATACAGTTGACATGATGTTTGGGAAATCCTATATAGATAAACTTTCAGAACTAATAAAATTAGAAGATATTAAATACATAGTTATTAATCATACAGAACCAGATCATTCTGGTGCATTAGGTTCACTTGCAATGAGAGCAAAGAATGCTACTATCGTGTGTACAGAACCTGCTGTACATGAACTTAAGGAAATGTATAGATTACAAAATAGAAATTTCTTAGTTGTGAAAGACGGAGATAAATTAGATATTGGTGGTAAAATCTTATTATTTAAAATAACACCTTATCTTCATACTAAAGAAACAATGATTACTTACTGTATAGAAGATAAAACATTATTCTCATGTGATATATTTAGCACACATGTTGCAGTTAAAGATTATTTTAATGATACATGTGGATTTGATATAACAGAGGATTTCATTTCATACTATAATGCAATTATGAAGCCACATAGATCTTATGTCAGAATAATGCTAGATGCTATAAAAGATTTAGATATAAAAATGATTTGTCCATCTCATGGATTTATAATCAGAAAAGATGTTGATAAATTCATTAAAATATATGATGATTTAAGCAAAATTAAAAACAATAATAAAAAAGTAGTTATTGTATATACTACTATTAAGCAAAATACTAAGAAGATAGCTGAAATGTTTAAAGAATTAATTTCAAATAACAATATAGAAGTTTTATTATTTAATGCTGATAAAACTTCAGCTGATGAAATTATTAAAGCTATTGAAAACTCTGACTGTACTTTATTTGGAACTTCAACAAGGTATGGTGATATGGTTGGTAACATGGAAGTATTACTTAAATTACTTCAAGGTAAGGATTTAAAAGGAATTCTTGCTGGAGCCTTTGGTTCATTTGGTTGGAGTGGTGAAGGTATTGAGTTAATACAAGAATACTTAAATAAGACTAATATGACTGTCTTAAATACTTCAAGTATAATCAAGTCTACTGGTATGAATGATGTTGAATTCCCAGTTAGAATAAGATTCTCAATAGGCGATGAAGAAGATGCTAAAATTAGAAGAGCTGCTTACTACATTGTAGATTTATTATTAAGCTAACATTTAAAATTTATTATATAAAATAAACAATATTAGGAGGAATTATTATGCAAAAATATATTTGTGATGTATGTGGTTATATTTACGATCCAGCTATAGGAGATCCAGACAACGGAGTAAATCCTGGAACTAGCTTCCAAGATGTACCTGAAGATTGGCTTTGCCCACTATGTGGAGTTGGTAAGGATCAATTCTCAGAAACAGAATAATATAATTAATAAAGACATTTCTTTAATTTCTTGTTATATATATTAAATAAAAGGAAGAATTCATTAATGAATTCTTCCTTT
>JBBVGE010000589.1:0-245 GCA_040144665.1 Clostridium perfringens | reverse complement strand
AAAGGACAGATATAATATTATATCTGTCCTTTATTCTATATAAGTTTTAAATTGCTCGGAGAATCCCTTATATTTAATTTGAAAAAGTAATATTTTATTCAAGATGAATTGAAAGAAGTAGAGATAGGGTCATTTGAATAAAATTATTATTTAAGATAAATAGGTATAAGAAGGACTATCTATTTATCTAATCCTTCTTATATTGGTGAGATTAAATGGTATTTTTAATGCATTTGCATTTTAAT
>JBBVGE010000588.1:0-202 GCA_040144665.1 Clostridium perfringens | reverse complement strand
ACGGAATGGTTATGGCACACCCAGAGTTAGAATTTTTAAACAAGTATAAGGTTGTTAAAAAGAAAGATATTAATGAAGATAAGGTAACACTTATAAGTGGTGGTGGAAGTGGTCATGAACCAGCACATGCAGGGTTTATAGGAAAAGGTATGTTAGATGTAGCTGTATGTGGAGATGTATTTGCTTCACCTTCACAAATACA
>JBBVGE010000587.1:0-444 GCA_040144665.1 Clostridium perfringens | reverse complement strand
TTGTTATCCTGTATTCTTTCATAAATAAGATTATATTCCTCTTCTGCAAATATATCATCTAATTCTAATGAAACTATACTTCCACCACTTTGATAAACCTTAAATCTTGTGCCATTTCCTTTAACATAATTTACAACAACATATCCATCATCATCTGAAAAATTTAAACTAGAAATTTTACATCCATTTAATACATCTAATGATGTTATCTTTTTCCCTAAAGTTTTATCATCATTCTTTTCATCTTCTTTTCCCCCTTCATCTTCCCCTTCTTTAGCTGCAGTCTCCTGTGCATCCTCAACATCAACCACTCCTATATAAGAATCTTCACCCTTATATGTTGAAATTGCTACTTTATCTCCTGAAAATGAAATTTCTACGGCTGAAAAAGCTTCTTTAGGTACATCAACCTTGGCTACATCTATAACATTAACCTTTGGATAA
>JBBVGE010000586.1:0-293 GCA_040144665.1 Clostridium perfringens | reverse complement strand
TATCAATTATAGCTATTGGAGCATTAAGTTTATCTGCAAACTTTCTAGCTCTAGTTACTGAACCTAAATCTGGTGAAACAACAACTACATCATCTCTATCAGCTAATCCTTTTTCAACAAAATATTTTGCTAAAATTGGTGAGCCTAATAAGTGATCTACTGGTATATTAAAATAACCTTGAATTTGTGCTGCATGTAAATCCATAGTAAGAACTCTATCTGCACCCGCTGCTGTTAATAGGTCAGCTACTAACTTAGCTGTTATTGGATCTCTTGACTTAGCTTTTCTATCT
>JBBVGE010000585.1:0-237 GCA_040144665.1 Clostridium perfringens | reverse complement strand
CTTAGAGAGTATTATAAAGATATACCTATAATAGGCATAGAACCTGCTTTAAAGCCTGCTATAAAGTTACATGAAACTGGATCAGTAATAGTAATGGCAACAAAGGCAACTTTAACTCAAGAGAAATTCAAAAATCTTATGGATAAATATGGGGAGCATAGAGAAGTAATACCTCTTCCTTGTCCAGGGTTAGTTGAATTTATAGAGGCAGGAAATTTAGAGGGAGAAGAGGTAAAG
>JBBVGE010000584.1:0-219 GCA_040144665.1 Clostridium perfringens | reverse complement strand
GTAGAAATATAGAAAAACTTTGTAATGGAAAAGCCGAGTTATTAATGAATGACTCTCAAAATAATCAATCTAAGCAAATAGAACAAGTAGACACTATGATAGCTAAGGGTGTTGATATTCTTGCAATAAACTTAGTTGACCCTAAATCTGCTCCTACTGTAGTAGATAAAGCTAAGGCAGACAACTTACCAGTAGTATTCTTTAATAAGGAACCAGACG
>JBBVGE010000583.1:0-11531 GCA_040144665.1 Clostridium perfringens | reverse complement strand
TTCATTAATTTATATTAAAATAATAATATCATTTTTATAAAGATAAGATACTGTTTAAATTCTTCAAAAAAGAAGTGAGCTTTTTTATAACTCACTTCTTTTTTATAATATATTATACCTTTAATTTTCCAAGCCTAGTTTCTATTATTTCTTGAACAATTTGAATTTCTTTAGTTGTTAAATAAAGATTATATTCTTTTGCAGTATCTTCAAAGCTATCTTCTATAGCCTCTATAATCTTCTTATTCTTCTTAACATAAGAACTATCATCTTCTTCAAATACCATTCCTTGATTTAATATAAGTCTTTCAATCATTATACTTATATGAATATATAAAAGCATTCTAACATCTAATGAGAAGGACTTTTTAAATCTTCTTTCCATCTTACTAATTATTATATCAACTTCATTTATTATCTTATTTGGGTCTAATATAGTTAATTGATTTATTATATTTTTAAGTGAAAACATCTTTGCTATATCTCTTCTTATAATCTTAATATGCTCTTCATCTAAAAATTCTAATAAAAGTTTTTCAAGCTTTCTATCTGAATCAGAAGTTATTAAGTTTTCTAATAGAATACAGTTTATCCCATCTATTTTTAAGTTAGTTGTACTTATTATAAGCTTTACATCATACTTTGAGAAAACTGCATCATCAATTCCTTTATTAGCTAAGCTACCATATTCATAAGGTATTATCTCTATATCTACATCACCTATACACTTTAAAAGTAACTCTTTTATTTTTACGGAAGTTCCTATTCCAGAAATGCAAGTTGTAAGTATAGCTTTCTTTTTCTTTCTACCTTTAATAAATTTACATTTAGACTTTTCTTCTTTTTTAATATAATCAATTATGTCTGATATTCCCTTACCTTCTATCATCTTTTCTGCAATATTTATAGCAACATTAGTTGTTATATTATTTATAACTCCAATATCACCATCTACTACATCTTCTAAATCACCAGCAATAGACAGTAGAGATTCCATATCAACTAAAACTAATGCATCTTCCTCGTTATCTACTGATTTTATATATCCCTTTATTATCCGTACAATCTCTTCCTTTGGCATGTTTATAGGTATATCAAAAGTGTTAAATATAAATTCCCCAAAATATTGGTTTACTGTACTTGCAATACTACTTGCAGTTGAATACCCATGTGCAATTATAAGTGCATTTACATTTATATTATTATTTTTCATTGTAATTAAAATGTATAATGTAAGGAATAATTTAGTATTAAATTCTATATCGCATCCTATATTACTGCTAATATTTAATGTTAGCCTATTTACCATTATGTATTCTTTTGATAATTTTCTATTTAATATCTCTTCTAGTCTATTTTTTTCTTCCTCTGACCATACTGAGTTTAAACATTTATACTTCATAAAAAATAATATTATTCTACTAAATACTCTAGCTGTATTTCCATAATATTTAAGGCCATAATTATCATGAATTATCTCAAGAGATTTACTAATTGTATTTAGATACTCTTTTTCTAAAATATCATTTTCAGTAGAGTTTTCCTTATATACAATATTACTTAAACACCTATTCATTATTAAACTAATTTCTTTTCTAATCTCTTTTAAGGTTAATTTATTTTCATCATATTCAACAAGCAGATTATTTATTGACATAAAATCATTGTATATAATGCCTTCAAGAGATCCATCTTTTATTTCTAAGCTTTTTTCTCGTCTGTACTTATCTAAAGTTTTTCTATGAATAAATTGTACTGGTCTACTTTTTATTTTAATAGCTTTATCTTCTACTACTAAAACGTTTAAATAATGACTAACAACATTCCTTCTTAAATTCAATCTTTCTGATATTTCAATAGTTTCTACTCCACCACTTCTGTTAGATTTAAATGCTTCATCTGTTAATTCTGCTAAACATCTCTCAATTTTTTCTTTATTACTCAATTTTGTCCCCCCATTATACTGCGGTTAAATATCTATCTTTTGTTTAAATTCTTATTTTTTATTAAATCCTTTTCATTTGAAATTATATCATCTCCTAGGCAAAATATACAATGCCTATTAAATTAAATGATAATACATAGGAACATAATATTTCTTCTCTTCCTAATTTTTTAAGGTTAGAAAAAATATTATACTCCTACATAATTAATAAAATCTCATACTATAAATAAAATTTATTAAGTATCTCTTTTCTTTCCTTCCAGTCTGGCATAACTCTAGTTAAAACTTCATAGAAAGCTTTACTATGATTTGCTTCTACTAAATGAGCAAGTTCATGAGCTATTACAAATTCAATACATTCCACTGGTGTTTTCATAAGTTCACTATTTAGAGTTACTCTTTTCTTTATCGGATTACAAGATCCCCATCTACTTTTCATCTTTCTAACCTTTATATCAACATGAGGAATCATATAAGAACCAAACTTTCTAAACATACTTCCATATATAGATGTAAATATCTCTAAGCATCTTTCTCTATACCATTTACTTAAAAGTGTATAAACTCGTTTTTCATTATCCTTATCTTTTAGGAACACATAAATTTCATCTTTTCCACGTTTTACATATTCTTTTTCACTCTTAACTGCCTTTACTTTATATATCTTTCCAAGATACCAAATACCATCTTCAAAAGTTCTATCTTTTTCTTTTTGAATTGCTTCTCTTCTCTCTTTAAATTTTTCTCTATGCCTTATTACCCAAGGCATTTTTCTATTTAAGAAATCTATAATATACCCTTCATCCACCCTAGGATTTGCCGTTACTATAATTTCTCCCGTACCTTTAACTCTAAGGTTTATATTCTTTACATTTTTTCTTATAAGAATGAATGTAATAATCTCACCATTATGAGTTATGTTAAGTTCTTTCATTTCTATCTCCTAATAATATATAATTTTATCTACAATTATATATTATAACTTTAGATAATAATTATCAATAAGCAGTAATTATTAAAAACTTTCAAAAAATTCTTTAGATTATATAATAAAAATAGATATAATGCTGCCACTATATCTATTTTTATTTGCTTTCTATTATCCTCTTTCTATTATCTTCTTTTCTATTACGCTCTTTTATAATACTTCAATTAAAATTATTGATTATAATCAATTAAATTAACTAGTTATCTTTGATTAAATTAATTATATTAATTTGATTTATTAATTATTTTTAATTTCTAACTAATTTAAACTCATAACTAAGATATATAATTAACATTAATAAAAGTATTAAGTTAGCTTATCATCTTCTCTTCTATATATTGAATATTCTCTATTCCTTCTAAGCTCTTAACTTCTAAAAGTACTTCAAGGCTATCATAATTACACTTCTTAGGTGTATTTAAAAATAACTCTATAAGTTCATTTTGAAAACTCCTAGCTATATTACTATCTTCTTTTATCATTGCTATAACTTTTTCATAAATCTCTTGAAGTTCAAACATATCTAAGTCAAAATAATGATTATTAAAACAATCAATTAAATAACTAAAATATTCTTCCTTTTTAGATACATCAAGGTCATAATTTATAGCAATTTCTTTTGCTCTTTTCCTAGTATCTCCTCTCTTAAGAATAAGTTCAAGAACTCTCTCCTTAAATAGATTCTTAAGCTTTGGATATTCTTCTAAATACTTAGGATATTTATATACTTTAAATTCTTCACCAGACTCTTTAACTGCATTCTTTAAAGCTTCTCTTAATCCTCCATAAGTATTTACATTCTTATTTTGAATTATATCTTTATTGATAGAATTTAATATTCTTATACTATCTTCATCTAATGATTTTTTATCTATTGAATAAAGCCTTAAATGTAAATAGTACTTTATCAAGCTAACAATATTACTTTCATTTATAACAATTCTCTCCTTAGAATTAGTAATAATCTTGTCATTATCAAAAAGCTCTCTATTTCTACATATATATTCACTCTTATAAGGTACTAGATTTTCTAAATTCTTAGGCAATATTACTCCATTTATATACTTAAAGGAATCCTCTCTAAAATCAACCATCATACTTCCATTTAGTATTAACCCTTGTTGAAGCTTTATAAGATTTAATATGCTTTTAATCTCAAAAATAACTGCATTTTTCTTTTCTTTCCCTATATCTTCTATTTCATTATTTATAATCAGAATTTTTGAGTCTATTTCTTTAAATCCTATATTGCCTTCCTTTAGATATTTTTTAATTATATTTTTAGATCCATCATTTTTAAACAGATATCCCTTTGACTCTTGTTTGTTAAATATTCCTTTTAATACTACAAAATCACAAATGTTAGATGCTTTTCTCTTTAAAACTCTCATATTTCCAAATATATATAAAAGATTAAGATCATCTTTATATTTATAATAATCCCTTATATATTCTTCAACCTTTTTAATCTCTTTATTTTTCGCATGTAATAGGGATATTAACTTTTTAACATAATCTTTATCTTTATAAAATTTACTCTCTATCTTTTTTAATATAATAGCTAAAGATTCAGGACTATCCTTGCCTTTTGGTATAATCTTTAAGAACTCCTCATCACTATCAAAATATTCTTTAAGAGTAATAGCTTTAGATATTGCACTATCTGAATTTCCTTTTAAGAAGTTTTTCACTATATAAGCCTCGCTTTCCTTATCTTTATAAATACTATAATTTTTTTCTCTAAATTCTATTGGGAGATCCTTTCTCTTTCTAAGAAACTCATATATATCAATTTTCTCATCACTTGGAAGTTCATTGTATATTGGGATTATAAGCTTACTATAGGCATAATTATTTATAAAACTTCCATTTATAATAAGTTCTTTTAATATAGGAAAATACTTATCATGCCTTTCTTTTTTCTTATATTCTTTTAATATAACAACTAAAAGCTCATACTTCCTAATCTTAATTATTCCTTTAGTTACAATCTCTAATATATCATCTTCTCTGCATACTTCTGCTAGTCCATCTCTCATTATAAAAGTTGATAGGAATTCTGAATTTAGAAGATTATTTTCTATTATTCTCTTAAGACACTTATTATTATCTTTTAAAGATAATTTTATGATATAGTATTTTAGGTAAGAAATATATTTCTTTTCATCTCCGTTTTTTATATAAAAGTTTATTATATTTTCAAGTATCTCTATCTTTTTATTATCTTCAATTCCTTCTCCAAGATTATTTATATAATTTTCTAAAGCTATAATCTTATCTAAATTCTTTCTAGTATAAGAATCTAATACATTTTCTATATAATATTTATAAATCACTTTGCTATACTTACTTAAATCCTTTATTGCATTTTTATGCTTTACACAAATATACTTCTTGTCCTTATCTTTTCCCTTTGTAATTACTTCTTCTAGTATACTTACTAAAGCATCCTTTATATAAACGCTCCTTTTATAATAGTCTTCTGAGTATTCTAAAAGTTCTTTCCAATCTATTAATATATTCTTTCTATATGCTTTAACAAGTAGATTCCTGTCCTTAACTTGTATTCCATAATCATTTAAAGGTATATCCCTCTTTTTAAGTTCTCTACATACAATAACTAAAGACTTCACGTCATTATTTCTTCTATGGAAATCAAATATAATTTTTAAAAGTTCATCATTATACTTAACATTATCAGAATACAAAATAATATTTAAAATCTTATCTAATGACCTCTTATTATCTGATCTACTATATAGTATTATTAATCCATGTATAAATTCTTCATCAACAACCTTAAGCTTAACTTTAACATTTATTAATGCAGCATTAAGCTCCTCATCACTAGAACTACCTATTCTTAAATATCTTAAGACCTCTCTTGTATTTTTAGTGATTAGCCCTTTCTTATACATATATTTAATTGGTTCAATTATATCTTTTAAAAGTATACCTTTATTCTTCAATAATTCCTCACAAAATATTGAAAGTTTAATATTCTCTTTGCATAAAGCTCTACATCTTTTTATTATTTTAATATAGGTATTTATACTAAGTTCATTATTTAATATAGCTGGTGATTTCTTCGTAATTTCTAATATATCATCAACTCTTCTTATTCCACTTACTATCTTTAATAAATTCTCTTCGCTCTTATTAAAAAATAAAATCTCTTCAAGTTTTATAATGTTATTTTCGTCAGAATTACCATCTATACACTCAATAGAAAATGAGAATTCTCTTATATCATAATCTGTATATATAAGAACTGTCTCTTTAAAGTTATATTCTCTAGTAAGACCTTTAGGAATATCAACAGATATCTTAACTTTCTTTTCATCAGGAGTATTTAATACCTCACAATTTATAATCTCACTATGATCATTATGAATAACTCTTATATCATAAAGAGGACCGTCACTTTCATACTTAACCTCAAATCTTTTGTGAAGTCCAATATCCTTTTTGTAATATAAGACTTTATCCTCTAGTGAAGTGCTTTCTTTATAGCTAAAGGCATCATCTTCTATAATCTCCTCATAATCTCTATAAATCATACCACTCATAAAGTCCTCCTACTCACTTGCTCTAGACCTTATAGCCTCTTCTAAATCTTTATTAGAAAATACCATTTTTATTTCAATCTTTCTTTGATCCTTAGTCTTTTCAACATCCTCTTTAGAATACTCTTCTCTATCTCTATCCTTCTTATCTGGATTCGTTTCAAATTCTGACATACCAGAGGCTTTAAACTTTCCTCCAAACTCATTTTCTAAAGGACTATCCATCGGTACCATAGCATTTAAAAAACTCATAGCACGTTCTGTAGAAAGTTTTCTATTTGAAATTGTATCTCCTGCATAATCTGTATGACCTACAACTTCTATATACTCAATTTCAGGTGCTATACCTTTCTCATTTAAAAGCAAATAAAATATCTTATTAAGCTGATTTGCTAGAGTTTTCCCCTCACCTTTTAATACCCATTTATCAGTATCAAAGAATGTTTCTGTGTTTAGAACCATCTTTCCTTCTTCTCTATCAAAATACATAATTTCTTTATTAACATCATTTTTATCTAGATTTTCTTGAATAGAGTTATATATCTCTTCTCTCTTTTTAGATATATTATCTACAAATAAAGAAGATACTGTCATTGAAATAATCATAAGAAAGAAGAAAACTAGAGTAGATGCTGTCATAACATCTACAAACGAAGGCCAATAAGATTGTCCTTCCTCCCTAGTTCTATACTTTCTGCTTCTTATCTTCATAAAGCTTCGCCTCCCCTACTCATCACTAGTTGCAGCTACCCATTCATTTGTTGCACGAACAAGCTCCCCAACAGTTCTTGTATTGTAGCTTAGGCTTTCTGTTGCCTCTTCAATTCCTCTAATTGATCTTTGAAGTTTATTTGCCATCTCCTCTGAAATATTTAAAAGTTCTTCTCTTAATACCTTAGATATAACTTCTCCTATTCCTTCTCTTAGCATTTCTACATTAGATACAAAATCATTTATACCAGATTCAAATCCTTCATATCCACGTCTTAAACTTTCAATTTGCTCATTTGCTCTATCATTACTATCTTCAATTGACTTATTAATGTTTTCTGTTCCACGTATAAGCTCTCTATAGCTCTTATCTAAACCTTCTTTATAACCTCTTAACTCTTCATTTATAAGCTCAATAGATTCTTTTTCTCCTTCTATACTCATATCAAGTTTATTTAATACTTCTGATAAAATATCTATCTTGTCAGAAAGTCTAGTTACTGAAGTATTCATAACAAACTCTAACTTTTCAGTTGTTATATCAAAATCATCTATTGAAGATTTAAACATATCAATTGGCTCTTTAAAGTTATCAACTGATTTATTAAGTGATAGTATAACCATTTCTAAATCCTTAGTATAATTAGATAAAACTTTTGCAGACTCAGTCATATCAATAGTATTTTTATTTATGTTTGAAACTAATTCATCAATTCCTTCTTGGAATAATGCTCTCATTTCCTTAGTTAAATTAATCATAGAAGCTGATATAGTATCATTAAATCTTTCAAATTGAGTTACAAAACTAAAAGCATGTTCGCTATATAAAATATTATCTAAATAATCTTCAACATCATCATAAAATTCTTCTTTTTCTCTCTTTGTCATTTGGATTATATAGTTTAGAACAAGTGACATTATTACCCCAAAGATACTTGTCCAGAAGGCACTAGCCATCCCCTGTAGTGGTACCCCCATCTTGTTTAAAAATACATCCATAGTCTTTATTCCAGACTCTAATACTCCATTAGTTGAATGAATTGCAACAGTAAGTCCTAAAAATGTTCCAAGAAGCCCTAAAGCAATAGAAGTAGAAGGTAATAAATTAATCACCTTTTCATTAATATTTATATGTTTTCTTAAATATTTCTCCATAAGTACTTCAGTATTAATGTTCTCTGTTCCCTTACTTGCACTTTTCTTAAATTCTTCTGATATTTCATAAAGTGCTGTACCTTTAAGGTCCTTCTCTCCTGTATCTTCATTTATAACTATGCTACGTTCAAATTCATCTCTTAAATCTTCATAGTTTCCTTTAAGTTTAATACTTAAAACTATCCCATAAGTTCCAAGACCTAAAATAACAAAAATAACAGCCCACCCTAATATACCTTGGCCTATCATTGAACCAAAAATTTCTGAAATAACGTTCAAATTGTACCCCTCCAAAAAAACTTAATATTACTGTATTTTTATTATTTTATAGCTTTAAATATTCTAAATTTCTAATTCCTAAGTATAATTTAAGAATTAAAAGTTTAATTTAAGATTCATACCTTTATAATTTTAGAATTACTAATTTATAATTTAAGAACTTATTTAATAATATCGATTTATAAAATATATAAGATTGAGGTAGTGCATATTTTTGTTATATATTTCTTAAGATTTTGATATCATATATAAAATTTTAAGAAAGGAGAACACTTATGAATAATGATACTTTAAAATTTACTATTGGTATAATAGCATTATTTCTACTAATAATAGGTTCTATAATAATATTATTTTATATACCAAACATATCATTTGCCGCAAAAGGCATTATGACTCTTATTTTTGGAGTAATAATTTTATTAGGAATGCTTTATTGTTATGAAAGGTTTAAAAATAAAAGACATATTATCTAAAGTTTCTAATTGACAACCAAAATATTAATTTAAAATAAAAAACCTCTTAAGTATTGATATTACTACTTAAGAGGCTTTAATTTATAACTTATATTAAAATTTAAATATTATATATTAATCATATTTATCTTTAATATACTTTTACTAATTTTTATACTTTAAGAGTAACTATATAATTAATTTATTACTCTTCTTGCATATCCTATCTTATTCCAAGGTACATTAGATATCCTAACAGTCTTTCCTGTACTAGGTGATTCTATCCATTGTCCATTTCCAACATACATACCAATATGCCCTTTATTAGAGTATGCCAGTAAATCTCCAGGCTTTGCACTGTTAACATTCACAGCTGAACCAGCTTTTATCTGATCATAAGTAGTTCTACCTAAATTAATTTCACCTTGCTTAAATCCCCATTGCATAAGCCCTGAGCAATCAAAACCTGTTGATGGTGATGAACCTCCATAACGGTATGGCTTACCAATTTGAGATTTCATAGCGCTTAAAACTTTGCTGTATTTAGAAGATGTATTACTTGTATTTTGTGAATTAGAGTTGCTACCAGTAATTCTTTGTACATAATCAATACTTACATATCCATAAGAACCACCGTACTCTACATAATACCAGTTTCCACTTTTACGCTTTATGTTAACTTGTGAGTTGTAAGGAATAACTCTTATTACTCCTGAATTTTGAGATGCACTTTTTCTTAGGTTTAATCCACTTCTTGCTGTAATCTTTCCAGCTCCATTTATTTGGGTTTGCGTGCTTGAATTATTATTTGAACTTTGTGAATTAGAGCTTCCACTTGTAGTTCTTTGTACATAATCATCGCTTACATATCCATAAGAACCACCGTACTCTACATAATACCAGCTTCCACTTTTACTTTTTATATTAACTTGTCCATTATAAGGAATGACCCTTATTACTCCTGAACTTATAGACGCACTTTTTCTTAAATTTAATCCACTTCTTGCTGTAATTTTTCCAGTTCCAGTTGTTTGCGTTTGTATACTTGAATTACTTCCTGGATTAGTACCTGAAGTTTGATTTATATAACTATCACTTACATATCCATAAGTACCATTATATTCTATGTAATACCAACTTCCACTTTTACTCTTTATATTAACTCGTCCGTTATATGGAATAGTTCTAAGTACTTGTGAGTTTGTAGTTGCATTTTTTCTAATATTTAATCCACTTTTTGCAGTAACTTTTCCAGTTGATGTAACACTTCTCTCTGATTTAGCCTGAGTTGCATTAGCTGATGTAGCAGACGGTATAATTGCAATTGCAGAACAGAATATAGTAGCTAAAGCCAATATTTTACTTACCTTTCTTTTTATCATATTTGTAAATCCTCCAGTTTTTTTATTTCTTTTGTATTTTTCTAGTTAACAGAACAAGAATCTAATTTATTTCAAGTTTAATTTGTTAACAAAATATGATATTTGTTAACATTTTATAACAAATTGGTTGCATTTTCAAAATATTTAGTCATTTTTTCTGCCATGCTTATTTATACATTTATGGCAAATCACTATTTTTTTTAATATTTTGTTAAAATAAACAAGCCTAGTGCAGTAATTTTATTGTACTAGGCTTGTTATTTTAGCTGTTAAACATTTTTTATTTTCTGAATTTAGCATCGATTCTCCTTATTTAGCTCTTTTGCAAGCTTTTTAAGTCCATTTAATCTATCCTCATTAGGCTTTATTAAATTATTATCGCCTTTTTCTAAGATTTCCTTAGCTAATTTTGCTTCACTTTTAGTAGATTTCATATGCTTTTCTGCAAGCTTATAATAGTAATGACTCTTAGAACCATCAGCTTTAATTTCTCTATTTCCTTTAGAATAGATTAGACATAAAATTATCGCTGCATGTACGCTTGCAAATGATTCTGCTCTTTCAAATAAAGAAATGGCCTTTCTAATATTTTTATCAAAGCCATCTCTCCCCTCTAAGAAATTATATCCTTGTCTAATTAATTCATCACAATCATCAATAGATAAAAATTCTTCCATTTCCTCTAAAGGCGCCTCATAGACTCCATACTCCTCTTTATTTTTTTTATGAAGTTTATTTATTATTGATTTTTCTATTTTTTTAAATGGTACCCAGTCCATTCTCGTCATCTCCTAGTTTTATCAATTTTCTATTTAACAGCTATATATTTAAAATATTTAATTTAAATTTTATCTAGTTTATTGATAATTCTAATTTATTAATTATAAGTATAAAAAGTATGTATTATCTATTATGATAATACTTTAATTAGTAAAGGCTATTAACTATCTGTTATCATTTAATTAACATTTTATAATTAATTTCTTACTTTTAACTAATTATTATAGGTAATCAAATTAAATACTTCAATTTATATAAATTGAAGTATTT
>JBBVGE010000582.1:0-393 GCA_040144665.1 Clostridium perfringens | reverse complement strand
GGACAAGTTTCTTCTAGCCAAGTAGGTAGTTTTTCTCTTGCTATATCACCTTTTAATTGATGGTGAGTACAAGCTTCTGCTATTAAAACTTTATCACCTGCTTTAAGATTCTTTATTGCTTTGGCTCCTGAATAGAACTTATCTAAATCACCCTTGTATCTAGCCATAAGTATTGAGAAGGAAGTAAGAGGAACACTTCTATCTAATTTTGCATTAACTTGTTTAAATACTTGAGAGTCAGTTATTACTAAGTCAGGCTTACCATTAAAAATTCTTAATCCTTCATCTAATTTATCTAATGTAACCATAGTTGGTATTCCACCATAATCTAATATATCTCTTAATACTTGAACTTGAGGAAGTATAAGTCTTCCTTT
Organism: Clostridium perfringens; assembly: GCA_040144665.1. GTDB lineage: Bacteria > Bacillota > Clostridia > Clostridiales > Clostridiaceae > Clostridium > Clostridium perfringens_A. Next base: position 16 of record JBBVGE010000582.1, on the reverse strand, counting down.
CGGAGCTTGTATATCT
>JBBVGE010000581.1:0-292 GCA_040144665.1 Clostridium perfringens | reverse complement strand
TGTTTTTCAAAGGATGAAACATATTTAAGTCCCTCTGGATTATCCATATCCTTAAGACCTTCTTCTTTTTTTATGTGACTTATGGCATCAACTCTAAATCCATCAATACCCTTATCAAGCCACCAGTTTATCATTTTATATAGTTCACTTCTTACCTCTTTATTCTCCCAGTTTAAATCTGGTTGCTCTTTAGCAAATAAATGTAGGTAATACTCTCCTAGCTCCTCAACATACTCCCAAGCATTCCCTCCAAACTTTGAAATCCAATTTGTTGGTGGTTCTCCTTTTTTTC
>JBBVGE010000580.1:0-210 GCA_040144665.1 Clostridium perfringens | reverse complement strand
TTAATATATTATAAAATCTATATGGTATTGTTTCTAAAAATACTCCAAAACCATCAGCTTGTATTCCTACACTTTTTAAGGCATCTCCAATTAATCCAACCTCTAAGCCTATCCAAGTTGATATTATTGCTAACCCTGCAATTGGAGCTGCTGTTGCATCTATAACAAAGGCTAATTTTTCCCTTGAAACTCCTAATTTATCTGTAACTG
>JBBVGE010000579.1:0-120670 GCA_040144665.1 Clostridium perfringens | reverse complement strand
AGTTTTATAATAGTTTAAACTATTATAAAACTCTTATTTTTTAGTTATTAAAATTTATATAATTCTTTTACCCAAGTACACCATTCAACTTCGGCATTAGCAAAAGAAAGAATCTTTTTTAAAAATACATAGTTAGTAAAATCTTTAGAAGAAAAGTCTATATTATCTGAATCAATTCTATCACTGTATAAATCCAATTGTTTAGAAAATTTATCAGAAATATTTTGGTAATGATTTTCTCTTTTATCTAGCAAACTTTTAACACTATCTTTATCCATTAGATGAAAGCACTTTATTTTAAGTAATGTTTCATCTTTTAAGACAGGTTTGCTATTTGGAAGCATAAACCATTCTTTTAAAGCATCTATGCCTTCAGGTGTTATAGAATAAATCTTTTTATTAGGTTTATCTGATTGACTTAATGAAGTATAAGTAACAAAGCCTTTTTCCTCTAATTTCTTTAATATTGGATATACACGACTGTGGGTAGTGTGTGAAAACTTATTAAAGTTTAACATTAAATCATATCCACTTTGTGGCTGGTGAGTCAACAAAGCTAATAAACCATAACTTAGCATATTGATAAAGAATCCCTCCTTATATGTACATATTGACATAATGAAAAAATAGTAGTAATATACTCGTTATGTACAAAGTTACATATGACTTTATATACATATAGAGCATATTGCTAAAATTTTGAATAATTACAATACTATAATAACACAAAGGAGAAAACTTAGATTGAAAATTTTAAAAAAGAATATTAAACCAATGCTAATTATTGGGGTTATTGCTGTTTTATTAGCACCTACTTTATATTGTTTTACATATCTTAAAGCATTTTGGGATCCATATTCAAATCTTAGTAATGTACCTGTAGCTTTTGTAAACTTAGATAAGCCAGTTGTAAAGAATGGAAAAGAATATGCTATAGGAAAAGATGTAGAGAAAGATTTAAAGAGTAATAATAAAGTAAAGTGGAATTTCGTAAACTATAATGAAGCTAGAGAAGGTCTAGATGGATCCGATTATTACGCAATGATAGTAATACCTGAGGATTTTTCTTATGATATATCTAATGGAGCACAAGGAAATATAAAAAAGCCTGAGATTCAATATTACACGAACAAAGCAAAGAACTTTGTATTTTCACAGGTATCTGAAAAGGTAGCTGAAAGTATTAAATCTAATATATCTACAAGCTTATCAAAGGAAGTATCAAAAGAACTTGCAAATACAATAGATAAGATGAAAGATTCTATTGGAGATGCAGCAGATGGTGCTACAGCTATTAATAATGGTATTAATAAACTTAAAGATGGAAGCGATAAACTACTAGATGGTGAAAGTGGAGTAGTAAATGGATTAAGTTTATTTAAAGATAGCCTATCAGGTGGAAATAGTGATACAGATAAATTAGTTGATGCTTCATATAAATTAAGAGATGGGAGCAAAAAGCTTTCAAGTAGTATGGAAGATTTAAATGAAGGAACAACTAAGCTAAAAAATGGAGTAGATAAAATTACTTACGAAGCAGCTGCTGGTAATAGTAAGATGAAGGAAAGTCTCAATGGAGCATCTAATGCTTTAAGTAGTATCTCAGAATCATTAAATAAAGCTTATAATCTTATAGAAACTTCAGAGAAAAATATTGAGAGTGGAAAAGCAACAGAAGTAGATTATAAAAATTTAAGTATTGGACTTGCTATACTTAAAAAGATTAATGATAGTAATATAAAAGTAAATATTGCAGATAAACTAAAGGATAATGCAAATTCACTAGATCCATTAGTTAGTGGATTAAATAATATCAAAACAGCAGCAGCAGCTATTTCAAATGGTACTGATAAAGCTACTAACGGAGCTTTACAAATATCTAATGGAATGAATAAGCTTTCTGAAGGAAATGCGAAATTAGTAGATGGAATAGCAAAGTCACAGGACCAAGCTAAAGATGCAGTAAATAAACTATTAGATGGTTCAACTAAATTAAAAGATGGACTAAACTCTTTAAATTCAGGATTAGTTAAAGCTAGTGATGGAAGTAGTAAATTATCAGAGGGGCTAGGCACAGGATATAATAAAATAAATAAAAATATAAACTTTACCCCAAATACTATGAGCGAGTTTATTTCAAATCCTATAAATATAAATGAAACTATAATAAATGATGTTCCAGTATATGGAGAAGGTTTAGCACCATACTTTATGTCACTTGGTATGTGGATAGGATCAATGTTTACATTCCAATTAGTTATAGCACTACAAAGTCGTTTCAAAGGAGATTTTAAGAAGAAGTACCTTAAGAGATATTTAACTGGTATAGCTATAAATTTAGTACAAGCTACATTATTAACAATAGTACTAAAATTAAGCTTAGGTATGGATACAGCAGGCGATATGAAGTTCTGGCTAATTAATATTATTGTATCTATTGTAATGTTTACTTTTATAAATGGAATGTCTTATATATTAGGAAATCTTATGAAGGGTGCTATAATAGTAATGCTATTATTACAATTATCATCTTGTGGAGGAACATTCCCAATACAAACAGCACCAGAATTCTATAGAGCTATAGGAAACTTCCTACCTATGACATACACTGTAGATTTAATAAGAATGACAATAAGTGGAATAAATCAAGCTAGATTTATTAGAGATGTAAGATTTATAATTCTGTTTATAATATTATTTATATGTGTAGGTTTTATAGCTTTAATTATAAGAAATAAGGTAAAAATGTATAAAAGTAATAAAGAAGAACTGATGATTGGAAATAATGGTAATATTTCTGAGAATGTATAAATTAAATAAAAAAGGGACTGTTGCATTAACGGATTAAAATCCGTTAGCTACAGCCCTTTTTCTCTACAGACTGAAATAAGCAAAATTGGTTTGGCTTATTTTTAATTATTTAAAAAATTTAAGCAATGGATACTACACTTTGTTCTAAGCTTAAAACTCTTATAATTCTTTCGATTATTATATCACTTTCTACTATACTTATAATTTCGGTTTTAACTATAACTTTACTTTAGTTTTAAAATTCATTACTTTCAGTGTAAAACAATTTAGTATTATTTTAATATCATTAATTATATTTAATATAGTAAGTGTTTTAATGGTGGAAGGAATTTGTTATTCAATATATCCAAAAATTAAATTTAATATTAAAAGTATATCTGAATATTAAATAAAATGTTAAATCAACTATATATTACCTGATTATATTATATTTTATAATATAATCAAATAGAGGTGATTATATGAAAAAAATAAATAAATTTACAGCTGTTTTTATTATATTTTTTATTGTAATAGGTATTAATCTTATTAATACCAAAAAAGTAAATGCAGCTGAAAAAGGAAAAACTGAAATAATTAAAAATGGTTTTTTACAGCAATCAAAAACAGGTTGGATAAATAAAGATGGTAAAAGATATTATATGCAAGCTAATGGAGAATTAGCAAAATATTGGACAGAAATAGATGGGAAAATGTATTACTTTACAGGAAGTAATGAACTTGTAACTGGATGGCTTACAAAGATAGCTACTAAAGAAAAGTATTATTTTAATAAAGATGGAGTAATGCAAACAGGATTCATTAAAGTAGATGGTAATACTTATTACATGAAAAAAGATGGCGCCATGGTTAAGTATTGGAATGATATAAATGGAAAGACATATTACTTTGATGGCAATGGAAAAATGATAACAGGATGGCTTAGAGAAATAGCTAATAATAAATGGCACTATTTTGATGAGAATGGTGTATTACAAGCATCAAAAACAGGTTGGATAAATAAATATGGTAAAACATATTATATGCAATCTAATGGAGAATTAGCAAAATACTGGAATACTATAGATGGAAAAGGGTATTATTTTAATAGCGATGGAGAAATGGTAACGGGATGGCTTACAAAAATAAGCACTAAAGAAAAATATTATTTTAATGAAGATGGAGTAATGCAAAAAGGATGGCTTAAATATGGTGATGATTGGTATTATTTAGACACTAAAGATGGACATATGATGACCAATACTACTATTGATGGTTATTATATTTCAGGAAATGGAAAACGTGAAAATAAAGGTGAACAAATAGTTAATTATGCTAAAAAGTTTTTAGGAACAAAATATGTATATGGAGGAACAACTCCTAGTGGTTTTGATTGTTCAGGATTTACGCAGTATGTATATAAGCATGTATTAGGAATAGATATTAGCAGAACTACATATACTCAAATAAATCACGGGAAAGCAGTATCAAGATCAGATTTAAAAGTTGGGGATTTAGTGTTCCCAAGTCCCCATCATGTTGGAATTTATATCGGGAATGGTAAAATAATACATGCACCTAAAACAGGAGATGTAGTTAAAATATCTAATATTTGGAGCTTCTATGCAGCAAGAAGAATAATAAGCTAAAAATATTTTATATAAATATTCCTAAAAAATCTAGTTGAAAATTAATTTTTTAACTAGATTTTTTCAATGAAATAAATTATAAAAATATAGGAAAATACGTTATCTAAAAGATTCAGAGTTAAATTATAAAATTAGTAATAAAAGATAAAGAGCTAGTTCTTTACAGTAACATTAAGTTTATTAGTTATAAGTTATTTTACTTATTGAAAATTTGTTGATAAAACTTTTGGAATAAATAATTTTATAAAAATACATGCTGAATTAGTTAATATTTATACTGACAAAAATCATTCTACTTAAAAAAAGAGTGTCGACTTTGTCAACACTCTGAAAGCATATATACTACGCTTTTTTAATAATTAAAATGATTTAATCACTTATAATTAGTGACATCCGCCACCACATGAACCACATCCACCTTCTGGAGCGATAACTGGTTTTAAGCTTAAGCCATTTCCGTTATTTTCTTCAGCTGAAAGTAAGATAAATCCACCGAATTCTTCGATTAATCTTTTTTCTATAACGAAGTTTATGTCGTTAACTACTTCTACTACATCATCATCAGTTGCTTCATCAACAGTTATGTTAAATACTGGACCGCTACAAGCCATTCCACCTAAGTTAATTCTTATATTATAATTTTCAACTTTGTTTTCGTCTAAAAATTCTTTAAATTCTTTGTAAGCAGCTTCGCTTATTGTCATATTTTTCATTTTCTTCACCTGTCCTTATTTTAAAATTAAAAATAGTCTTAAAGATATTATAACACAATTTAATTCAAAGTAAACCAGTCAGAATTAAAAAATTTGTGCATAATAAAAAAAATAAAGGTATACTAGAGTTTAAGGCGAATTTATTATAAAGGAAAGTACTATATAATAAAGTGATATATAAATGTAGAAAGGATGGTTTTTAGTGAAACCATATGACAGAAATTTTGTATTAGAAAAAATAAAAGAATATAATGAAAAGATTCATGAAGGTACAGTAAATAATCATGAAATAATAAAGATTGATGGAAGAAAAGAAAAAGTTTGTGGATACCTTTATGAACATGATGAAGAAATAGATGTAGATATACTAGAACTTATAGGTAAGGATAAGTTTTGGATGAAACTTAGTCCAAGAGAAATAGAAAGCTCATATGGAATTATAAAGCAAGCACATGGAAGAGTTGGGATTGTTGGACTTGGTCTTGGATATGTTGCACAAGAAATGGCTAAGAGTGGTAAAGTTTCCGAAGTAGTTGTTTATGAATTTGAAAAAGATATAATAGAGCTTTATAAAAAGAACTTTGGTGAGAATGAAAAGATAAAAATAATTAATGAAGATGCGTATAAGGTTAAAGGCGAAAAGTTTGATTATTTTTATGTTGATATATATGAATATAAACTAACAGATCAAGTAGTTAGTGATTATAAGCATTTTAATGAGGCTTTAGATATTGAAGACTATGTATTTTGGGGAGTTGAACACTTCTTATTAAGCTGTAGATATGAAGATATAGTATGGGTTTATATTCCAGAAATATGGATGGAACTTAGTAAGCATATATTTGCAGCACTTCAAGAGTCAGGCTATTTAAAATGGTATAAACAATTAGATAGTGAGCTTGTTAAAAGAGTTCTTGAAGAGTTTAAAGAAGTGCTTAATGACTAATACTATATTAAAGATTTAGAGAAGTGTTAAATGATTCTACAATCTTAAATATTTAAGGGAAAGATTAAGTGATTGATTATATATTAAATCCTTTGAGTATGCACTTAATGGTTGCTACTGCATTAAATAGTTTAAATAAGTATTAAAATATTAATATTGAAAAGTATAAATTTTAGACAATTAATAGATTTATAAAAGTAATAAATATAACACAAAGTGCAATGAATAAATCATCATAATAATTCTAAAACTACTAAAGTACGTAATGACTTATATTTTGGTATAGAAAATACCTTTAAGAATATCTAGTTTAAAAATACTTAGGAGGAATTTATTATGAAGGTTACTAACTCTGAAGAACTATCTAAAAAGATAGACGAACTTAGAGTAGCTCAAAAGAAATATGCGACATATACTCAAGAACAGGTAGATGACATATTTAGAGCTGCTGCAATGGCAGCTAATAATGCAAGAATAAAGCTTGCAAGAATAGCTGTTCTAGAAAGTGGAATGGGAATAATTGAAGATAAAGTTATTAAAAATCATTTTGCAGCTGAATATATTTATAATCAATATAAAGACATGAAAACTTGCGGAATAATAGAAAAAGATAATACTTTTGGTATTACAAAAGTTGCAGAACCAATAGGGGTTGTTGCTGCAATTGTACCAACTACAAATCCTACATCAACAGCTATATTTAAGATTTTAATATCTCTTAAAACAAGAAACGCTATAATAATATCACCTCATCCGAGAGCTAAAAAGGCAACAATTGAAGCTGCTAAGATAATATTAGATGCAGCAGTTAAAGCAGGGGCACCTGCTAATATTATTGGATGGATTGATGAACCATCAGTTGAGCTTTCTCAAAAGGTTATGCATGAAGCTGATATAATCCTTGCAACTGGAGGACCTGCAATGGTTAAGGCTGCTTATTCGTCAGGTAAGCCAGCTATTGGAGTTGGAGCTGGAAATACTCCTGCTATTATAGATGAGACAGCACATATTAAGATGGCAGTTAACTCAATTTTATTATCTAAGACTTTTGATAATGGGGTTATATGTGCATCAGAGCAAAGCATTATTGTTATGGATGAAGTATATAATGAAGTTCGTGCAGAACTTATGGATAGAGGAGCATACCTTTTAAATGATAGAGAATGTGAAAAAGTAAGAAAAATAATATTAAATGAAAAAGGAGGACTTAACTCTGGAATAGTTGGTCAATCTGCATATAATATTGCTAAGATGGCTGGAGTTAAGGTTCCAGAAGATGCTAAGGTTTTAGTAGGAGAGGTTGAATCTGTAGAACTTGAAGAGCCATTCTCCCATGAAAAATTATCACCTATACTAGCGATGTATAGAGTAAATAATTTTGATGAAGCATTAAAGAAAGCTTCAAGACTTATAGAACTTGGAGGATTTGGCCATACATCCGTTCTTTATACAGATCAAATAAAATCAAAAGATAGAATAGATAAGTTTGGTACAGCTATGAAGACGGCAAGAACTTTAGTGAATATGCCTTCTTCTCAAGGAGCAATTGGAGATATATTTAACTTTAAGTTAGCACCATCTCTTACTCTTGGTTGTGGATCATGGGGAGGAAACTCAGTTTCTGAAAATGTTGGTCCTAAGCACTTATTAAATGTTAAGAGTGTAGCTGAGAGGAGAGAAAATATGTTATGGTTTAGAGTTCCTGAAAAGACTTACTTTAAATATGGTTGTCTTCCTATAGCACTTAAAGAATTATGTGATATGGGCAAGAAAAAAGCATTTATAGTAACTGATAAGGTATTATTTGAACTTGGATATACTGATAAGGTTGTAGAAGTTTTAGAAGACTGTAATATTGAATTTAAGATATTTACAGATGTAGAACCAGACCCAACACTTGCATCAGCTAAGATGGGTGCACAGCAAATGTTTTCATTTAAACCAGATGTAATAATTGCAGTTGGTGGTGGATCACCAATGGATGCAGCTAAGATTATGTGGGTAATGTATGAGCATCCAGATGTTAAATTTGATGAACTTGCAATGAGATTTATGGATATAAGAAAGAGAGTATTTAAGTTCCCAGAGTTAGGTAATAAGGCAATGATGGTATCAATACCAACATCAGCAGGAACAGGGTCAGAAGTTACTCCTTTTGCAGTTATAACTGACGAAAAGACAGGAGTTAAATATCCATTAGCAGATTATGAATTAACACCTAATATGGCTATAATCGATACTGCACTTATGATGAGTATGCCAAAAGGATTAACAGCGGCTTCAGGTGTAGATGTATTAGTTCATGCATTAGAAGCTTATGTATCAGTTCTTGCATCTGAATTTACAAATGGATTGGCACTTGAATCTATTAGATTAGTATTTAAATACTTACCAATCTCTTATGTGAATGGTTCAGAGAATGTTAAAGCTAGAGAAAAGATGGCTCATGCTGCATCCATGGCAGGTATGGCCTTTGCAAATGCATTCTTAGGAATTTGTCATTCAATGGCACATAAATTAGGAGCATTCCACCATATACCTCATGGTATGGCAAATGCACTTTTAATTAAAGAAGTTATTAAGTTTAATGCAAGTGATGCTCCAAGAAAACAAGCAGCATTCCCACAATATAAGTATCCAAATGCTAAGTGGAGATATGCAAGAGTTGCTGGATACCTTGGACTTACAGGAGAAACTGATGATGAAAAGGTAGAAAGCTTACTAAGAGCTATAGATGAGTTAAATGAAGCTGTTGGAATGCCAAAGTCAATTAAAGAAGCTGGAGTTTCAGAAGACAAATTTTATGCAACTTTAGATGAAATGGTAGAGCAGGCATTTGACGATCAGTGTACTGGAGCAAATCCAAGATATCCATTAATGAGTGAAATAAAGCAAATGTACATAAATGCATATAATGGATATAATGGATATAAAGATTATAAAGCTATTAAAGAAGCGGGGAGAAGCGTAGATGAAGAATACTCTGAAGACTATGGCTACGCTGGAGATTACGGTTATATTGAAGAAGGCATAGAAGAATAAAATTTAAAATTATAATTTAAAATTTTAAAGGAAGGTTATTTAGTTAATGCCTTCCTTTTTATTTATAGGATACATGAAGGCGCTTTTGATAGAGGAAATTACTACATTCTTTATGGTATAGAGTCCTGTATGGGTATACTCATCAGATAAACTATTAAAAAGGAGATATATGAAATAAGAGAGGTAATAAGAATTATATAAGTTAATAAAATGTGATATGTAAAATAAAATGAGAGAATAGAAATAATATAAGCTAATAAAAGGATAATATCTCAAATAAAAAAGTGATATCATCAAAACAATTTGAGATATCACCTAAATTTTAGTATTTTATTTTAATATATTAATATCTATTTTTACTACCACAAACTTCTATTTTGTGAGCAACTATTTTTTTCATAGTTTCTTTTGCAGGTGTCATATATTTTCTTGGGTCATTAGCTTCAGGATTTTCCTTAAAATATTGCTTTACAGCATTTGAAAAAGGTATTTTTAAATCTGTAGCTACATTAACTTTACATATTCCACATCTTATGGCTTCTTTAACTAATTCATCAGGAACGTCTGATGCACCATGTAAAACAAGAGGTACAGAAACTTTTTCTTTTATTTCTTTTAATCTATCAAAATCAAGTTTAGCTTTTCCTTTATATAGACCATGTGCAGTACCGATTGCAACGGCTAATGAGTCTATACCTGTTTTTTCAACGAAATTATTTGCTTGATCTGGATTTGTGTACATTGCATCTTTTTCATCTACAACTAAATCATCTTCTTGTCCACCAAGTCTTCCAAGTTCAGCTTCAACAGTAGCATCAAATTCATGAGCATAGTCAACAACTTCTTTGACTATTTTTATATTATTTTCATAATCTTCATGGGATGCATCAATCATTGTTGATTTAAATCCTTTATCTATATAGTCTTTTATTGCTTCTACTTCTTCAAAATGATCTAAGTGTATTGCTATTGGTATTTTATATGTTTTTGCTGCAACTTCTGCCATTGAAACAATATAATCTGCACCTGCATACTTAATAGTTGATGGTGTTCCTGCTAATATAACTGGTGACTTTAATTCTGCTGCTGTTTCAACAACAACTTGCAGGGTTTCCAAGTTGTGAATATTAAATGCAGGAACTGCATATCCCTCTCTTTGTGCTTTTTTTAACATTTCTCTTGTTGATAGTATACCCATTTTTATTCCCCCAAAAAATTAATCGTGATATTCTCCCTTATCCCATTTTTCAATAAATTCATCAAAATACTTATCATCACTATTTGCATAATCCTTTTTTATCAAGTTATCCATTTTTTTTATAAGTTTTTTATTTTCTTCAGTAGGATTAAATTTTGTATCAAGGAATACATCAATTATGTTTTCCATAAGACCAAGACCTGTAATTCTTCCACCAAGACCTAAAATATTTATACCTAATTGTTCTCTAGAATATTTTGCCGTTTCAACATCTCTTACGAGAGCAACTCTAGATCCTTTTATTTTTGCAGCTGAATTTGCTATTCCTACACCAGTTCCGCAAATTACTATACCTAAATCTGCTTCATCATTAATTACTTTTTCTGCAGTTAATTTACCATAGATAGGGTAGTGGGTTCTTGCGTAATTAGATGTACCATTATCTATAACCTTATGCCCCTTTGCAACTAAATAATCAACTACTTTGTTTTTTATATCTGTAACAATATGGTCACAACCAATTGATATAATCATATTTATTCCCCCTAAGCCATCTTATTTAACATATCTACTCTGATTTGATGTCTACCACCAGAGTATTCTGATAAAATGAATTTTTCAGATATTCTTTTAGCAATTTCTAAGCTTGTTACCTTAGAACCAATAGCTATAATAGAAGTATTGTTATGGTCTCTAGTCATTTTAGCTGAATGTTCATCAGCAACTTGAGCGCAAACTATGCCTTTATGTTTTGTACATACATTAAAGGAGCCAGTACCATATTCATCTATAACAATAGCTCTTTCTCCTTCTTTATTAAGCATCCCATTTGCTACTAATGTTGAGGATTCAAAAAAGTCAAATTTCTTTCCGTCTGTTTTATCTATTACCTCAAAACCTTTGTTTACTAAATACTCTTTTATAGAATTTTTAAAGCTAGAACTTTTGAAGTCAGAACCTATTAAAACTTTCATAAAATCTCCTCCTGTTTATATATCTAAAATATAATTTTTGTATATTTAGAATACCTATTAATATTTTCACTACTTATATTGCTGTCAGTTATAATTGCAGTTACATTTTCTAAATTATAAAACTGATAAAAGTCATGCTTATTTAATTTTGATGAGTCTGCAATAATATACTTTTCTAAAGAATTATTAAGAATAGTAGACTGTATCATGCCTTCATCCTCATTAGAGTTTGAAATAATATTATCGTAAATGCCATTAACACCAATAAAAGCTTTTTTTATATTTATTCTTGATAATGTATCATTAGCAATACTACCTACAAAGGCACCAGTTCTACTACGATATCTACCACCAACTAAAATTAGTTCATAACGAGTATCATCAACAAACTTATTAAATACGTGTATTGAATTAGTTACGATCTTTAAATAGTTTGCATTTATATATTCGTGTACTAATTCTATAGTTGTACCAGGACCTAAAAAAATAGAGTCACCATTAAGTATATTGCTAGCAATTTTCTTTGCTATATTTTTTTTAGCTTCTATATTGATATTTTGTTTTTCTATATGGCTCAATTCTTTTTCCACTACTAAATTATTTAATTGGGCCCCTCCATGAATTCTTTTTAATAACCCTTTATTGTCTAAATCTTGTAGATCTCTCCTTACTGTCATTTCTGTTACATTAATAGCTTCGGTTATTTCACTAACTTTAACAATTCCTTTTTCATTCAACAGATTCAGAATTATAGAGTGTCTTTCTTCTTTAAGCATTAAAATCCTCCTTCCTAAAGAATAAAGTGGTGTTGGAATTTGTTTTAAAATTTTCGTTTATGTTCATAATATTAAGTTACCATTTATGGTATATAATGTCAATAGATTAAAAAACAAATAAAATAAAAAATATCTACTGGTATATAATGTAAAAAGTTCAAAAAAATAAATAAAAATGAAAACCTTGACAAAGGTAAAAAAAGGTAATAATATAATATTAACAAACCAAAACAAACCAAAACAAACTAAAACAAACTAAAATAAATTTAAAGGGGAAGTGATTTAAATGTCAGTATCAAAAGAGGATTTAAGTATGATAGCTTTTGAAATAGTAGCATACTCAGGGGATGCAAGATCAAAACTACTTGAAGCTGTTAAGCAAGCTAAAAATAAAAATATGAGTAAATGTGAAGAGCTTATAAATGAAGCAAAGGAATGCTTGGTAGATGCACATAAATCTCAAACAGAAATGATTGTTGCAGAAGCACAAGGAGAAAACTTAGAAATAGGATTTTTAACTGTACATGCCCAGGACCATTTAATGACTACATTGTTATTACAAGACATTATTGAAAATTTATTAGATATATATAGATAAAATTGTAAACGTTAATATAAGAATTTTATATTAAGGAGTTATAATTTATAAATAAAAAGTTATATAAAAGGGAAATTATGAGGGTTTAAAATATATATTATGGGGGGATAACAATATGGAAACTTTAATAAAGCATATAGAAAAAAGGAAACCACTTTTTGAAAAAATATCTAGAAATAAATACTTAAGAGCTATAAGAGATGGATTTATATCTGCAATGCCTATAGTACTTTTCTCAAGTATATTTATGCTTATAGCATTTGCACCAAATATCTTTGGTTTTTATTGGAGTAAAGAAATAGAGGCAATTATTCTTAAGCCATATAATTATTCAATGGGAATATTAGCAATAGTAGTTACAGCAACGACGGCTAAAAATTTTACAGATGCATTAAATAGAGACATGCCAAAAAATAATCAAATAAATAATATATCTACTATGATGGCAGCCATAGTCTGCTTCTTAATAATAAGTGTTGATTCTATAGAAGGTGGCTTTGCAACTGGATACATGGGATCAAAAGGATTATTAACAGCATTTATGTCAGCTTTTGTAGTAGGTAATATTTATAAAGTATGTATTAAAAATAATATAACAATAAAAATGCCAGAAGCGGTTCCACCAAACATATCTCAAACATTTAAAGATATTATTCCATTTGGAGCATCAGCAATTGCATTTTGTTTATTCGATTTAGTATTTAGAAATTTCTTTGGAATTAACTTTGCAGAAGGAGTTATTCAATTCTTCCAACCTTTATTTACAGCAGCAGATGGATATCTTGGACTAGCTATAATTTATGGAGCTATGTCATTATTCTGGTTTGTTGGTATACAAGGACCATCAATTGTTGAACCAGCAGTATCTGCTATTTATTATGTTAACATTTCAGCAAACCTAGCACTTTATCAAAATGGAGAACATGCATATAACATATTAACACCAGGAGCACAACAATTCGTTGCTACAATTGGTGGAACAGGGGCTACTTTAGTTATAACTTTAATGTTTGCATTCTTATCTAAGTCAAAAGAGTTAAAATCTGTGGGAAGAGCATCTTCAATACCAGTTTTATTTGGTGTAAATGAACCAATTCTTTTTGGTGCGCCACTTATTTTAAATCCTATATTCTTTATACCATTTATATTAGCACCAATTATCAATGTTTGGATGTTTAAGTTCTTTGTAGACGTTTTGAAGATGAACAGTTTTATGTATGTATTACCTTGGACAACTCCAGGTCCAATAGGATTAGTACTTGGATGTGGCTTAGGGCTTTTAACTATATTACTTGCAGGACTTATCTTAGTAGTAGACTTTGGAATTTATTATCCATTCTTTAAAGTTTATGATAAGCAAAAGGTTGAAGAAGAGGTGCAAAAAGAATTAGAAGCAAAAAGTTCTAAATATGAAGAAGTAAAAGCTAAAGAAGTAAAATTAGAAGATATGAATAAAGAAGGTTTAAGTAATAAGAGAGTGTTAGTTTTATGTGCTGGTGGAGGAACTAGTGGACTTTTAGCAAATGCATTATCTAAAGCAGCTAAAGCTAATAATATGGACATGTTAACAGCTGCCAACTCTTATGGTGCACATGTTGATATGTTAAAAGATTATGATTTAGTAGTATTAGCACCGCAAGTTGCATCTAATTATGAAGATTTAAAGAAAGATACAGATAAGTTAGGAATTAAAGCAGTAGCGGTAGAGGGTAAAAAGTATATTGAATTAACAAGAAATCCAGAGAAAGCATTGAAGTTTACTCTTGAAATTTTAAATAGTTAGTAGAGGTTAAGGGGGAGTTATAATGAGATTACCAGAAGATTTTATATTTGGAGGAGCAACAGCAGCATATCAAGCGGAAGGTGCAACAAAAGAAGGAAATAAAGGAAAGGTTGCTTGGGATGATTTTTTAGAAAAGCAAGGAAGATTTTCAGCTGACCCAGCAAGTGATTTTTATCATAAATACCCAGTAGATTTAGAATTATGTGAAAAGTTCGGAGTTAATGGAATACGTATTTCTATAGCATGGTCTAGAATATTCCCAAATGGATACGGAAAAGTTAATGAAGAGGGAGTAAAATTCTATCATGACCTTATAGATGAATGCTTAAAACGTAATGTTGAACCATTTGTTACATTACATCACTTTGATACACCAGCTACATTACATTCAAATGATGATTTTTTAAATAGAGAAACTATCGATTTCTTCGTTGAATATGCAAAAGTTTGTTTTAATGAATATGGAGATAAAGTAAAGCATTGGATTACTTTCAATGAAATTTGGCCAGTTGCTTGTGGACAATATATTACAGGTACTTTCCCTCCAGCAATTAAGTATGATTTAGAAAAAGCTATACAATCTATGCATAATATGATGGTAGCTCACGCTAAGGCAGTAAAGTTATTTAAAGATAATAATTATAAGGGAGAAATCGGAGTAATACATTCTCTTGAATCAAAATATCCAGATAGTGATAGAGAAGAAGATAAAATAGCAGCTGAGCTTGAAGATATAGTTGCAAATAAATTCTTACTTGATGCAACATTTATTGGAGAATATAGCGATAAGACTAAAGATGGTATAGAGAAAGTATTATCTAAAAATGGTGGTACTCTTCAAATTGAAGATGGAGATATAGAATTATTAAAAGAAGCAAGTAAACATAATAGCTTTTTAGGGATAAATTACTATCAAAGTAGTTTTATAAAAGCATATGAAGGGGAATCAGAAATATACCATAATGGTACAGGTGATAAGGGAACATCTGTATTTAGATTAAAAGGAATAGGGGAAAGAAGATTTGATAAAGATATTCCTAGAACTGACTGGGATTGGCTTATTTATCCAGAGGGCCTTTATGATATGATGGTAAGAGTTAAAAATGATTACCCAAATTACAATAAAATTTATATAACAGAGAATGGTATGGGATATAAAGATGAGTTTGAAGATGGCATAATAATAGATACGCCAAGAATTGATTATATTCGTAAGCATTTAACAGCGGTTGCAAAAGCAATAGAAGAAGGTGTTAATGTTAAGGGATATTTCTTATGGTCATTAATGGACGTATTTTCATGGTCTAATGGATATAATAAAAGGTATGGATTATTCTATGTAGATTTTGAAACTCAAAAAAGATATCCTAAAGAATCAGCATATTGGTATAAGCTTGTAAGCGAAACAAAAGAAATATTATAATTTTAAAAACACCTGCAAGGAATTTGTAGGTGTTTTTTATATAGTATAAGGAGATAATGTTAATAGAGTATAGCAATTAGAAAAAAGTAAGTAAGATTTATCTAACTTTATTTCAAATTGAAGTAAATTAAAATATAATAAAGTAAGGATTTAAGCAAAATAAAATTATAAATTTATAACAAAGGATGAAGGAGTATGAAAAAAATTTTAGGTTTATTTGTTGCAGTAATTTATAGTGCAACAATAGGAGCAATTGTTGGATTCGTTACATGGGCATTTTTAACATTAGTTTATAAGGGAATACATTTGATATGGTATGATTTCTTATTTAAAGAAAATAAGGATTATCTAATTATATGTACATGTATTTTAGGTGGAATTATCGTAGGTTTATGCCAAAAATACTTTGGTAAGTCTCCGAAAACAATGCAAGTTGTTTTAAAGGAGTTTAAAGATACTAAGAGAGTTGAATATAAATCTTTACCTAAGTCAGTAATATCAGCATTAAGTATTCTTTGGTTTGGAGCAAGTCTTGGGCCAGAGGCAGCATTAAGTGGGATTATAGGCGGCTTAGTCACATTATCTGGAGATTTATTGAAATATGGATTTAAGAGAAAAAAGATTAGTAAAGATGTAAATCAAACAGTAATAGAATCAAGTATGGAAGCAACTATAGCTATTATATTTGCAGCACCACTTTATGGATTCTATAATATTATAAATAAAAAAGAAAAAATAAAGAAAGTTAAGGCAATAATATACATAATAACAATATCAGCAGGATTTTATATATTTAGCTTACTATCTAAAATTGATAATAGGGCATCATTTATAACAAGATTTTCAAAAGCTTTTATAGGAAAGAGAGAAATATTATTTTTAATTCCACTTTTAATAATAGGAATATTGTTAGCTATTTATTATGAGAAGACAGGAGATATATTAAAAAAGATATTGAAACCATTAGAAAAGTATAAAATAGTAAAAGCAGTTTTTGGAGGTATTTTACTGGCTATATTTGGAGTAACTATACCTTATATATTCTTCTCAGGAGAGCATGAACTAAAAAGTTTAATAGCAGATTGGAAGACAATAGGAGTAACTTGGCTTTTTATAATATCTTTTTCTAAGCTTTTAATTACAGATTTATGTATTTCAACTGGATGGATAGGTGGTCATATTTTCCCAACAATGTTTTCAGGTGTAGCTATGGGATTTGCATTTTCACTTTTGTTTAATATAGATCCAGTATTTTCAGCTTGTATAATTACGACTACATTTATAAGTGCAGTAATGAAAAATTATGTTGTATCAATATTTTTACTTATATTATTTTTCCCAGTTAATTTAGCTATTTTTATAGTAATAGCTGCAATTTTAGGAGTAAAAGTTATAAATAAAATACAGTTAGCAAAAGATTAAATGTAAAGTTATGATGTACTTAAGCTATATGATTTATTAAATATATTGTATATTTTTTAGTCTAAATATATATCATTAGGATTTTAAAATGTATTATAATCATTATTTTACATCTACATAACTTAATGCCTCTATTAAATTTATATAGATGTAAAATAATATTGTTCATAAATTAAATTTTATTGTAATGAAATGATATTAAGCTACAGTATTTACTGATTTTTTGTCTAATTTTAAATCATTCAGAAAAATTAACCCTTAATTTATTAGGTTTGTTTTGAATCACATAAAGTCCAAAATCCATTAGCTATAATAATTACATAAGATTGATTAACGAACAAAAGAGTTTGTTAAGTTTAGGAGGAATAGCAATGGAAAGACAAGTTAAATTAAAAGAAAATATTTATTCAGTAGGAGTTATAGATGATAGAAAGGTACCATTTCATAGATTAATATTAGAAGATGGAACTACATATAATAGCTACTTATTAAAGACAGAGAAACCAACAGTAATAGATACAGTAGATTTAATATATACAAAAGAATATATAGAAAATTTAAAAACACTTATTGATTTAAAGGATATAAGTTACATAGTAATAAATCATACAGAACCAGATCATTCAGGTGCTTTAGGTGGACTAGCAAGACAAGCTACTAATGCAACTATAGTTTGTAGTAAAGAAGCTGTTTACCACTTAAAGGAACTATATAGATTACACGATAGAAACTTTTTAGTTGCAAATGATGGAGACACTCTTGATATTGGAGGAAAAACATTATTATTTAGAATGACTCCATATCTTCATACAGAAGAAACAATGATTACTTATTGTATTGATGATAAAATATTATTCCCTTGCGATATATTTAGTACACATTTAACAGCTAAAGAATATTTCTTAAGTAAAACTGATTTAGATATAACAGAAGCTTTTACTGTATATTATGATCTTATAATGTCACCACATAAGAAATATGTAAGACCAATGGTTTCAATAGTAAAAAATTTAGAAATTGACATGATAGCACCATCTCATGGATATATAATAGACGAAAATATTGAAAAATACATTTCAATATATGATGAAAGAAGTAAAGCGACTAAAAAAGGTAAGAAGGCTACAATAGTTTATACAACAATGAGAAATGCTACAAA
This sequence comes from Clostridium perfringens, assembly GCA_040144665.1. Taxonomy (GTDB): domain Bacteria; phylum Bacillota; class Clostridia; order Clostridiales; family Clostridiaceae; genus Clostridium; species Clostridium perfringens_A. The sequence continues at coordinate 102,197 of JBBVGE010000579.1, read as the reverse complement.
AGGAATTGCAGAAAAGTTTAAGGAAGAATTTGAAGCAGAAGATATCGAAGTAGCTATATTTAATGCTGATAAGAGTGATGAAGAAGAAATCTTAAAGTCTATTAAAGAATCAGATGCAATACTATTTGGTACATCAACAAAATATGGTGATTTAATAGGTTCAATTGAAAATATATTAAAAAAATTAAAAGATATGAACTTAGAAGGTAAGACAGCTTGTGCATTTGGATCATTTGGATGGAGTGGAGAGCCTATTGAAATAATTCAAGATTATTTAAACATTACTAATGCTAATGTTTTAAATACATCTTCAATAATAAAATCAACTGGTATGATTGACGTTAATTTTCCAGTAAGAGTTAGATTCTCACTTAATGAAGAATCAGAAAAGGATGTAGTTAGAGCAGCAGATTATATAGGTTCAATACTATAAAAAGTTAAGAGACTGTTTCAAAACAGTCTCTTTTTACTATTTAAAGTATAGAATTTTTATATATTTACAATTTATTTTACTTATTTTTGGTTATGAGATAATCTCATTGTGAAGTAATAATTATGTTAAGCAAATAATGCATTCATAAATAATAAAATCTCTAAGGATATAAATAATCCTTAGAGATTTTATTTAATAAGATTCTTTTAGATGAAATTATACAGAAGGTTGAAGATTTATTTCGATGCTCTTAAATATTTTTTTTGAGAATGCAACAATAATAATAAGTAGTATCACTGTTACAAAAATAATTATATAAATATGGTTTGATAAATTATCAAATAATGCACCATATATAGATTGCCCAATAGGCTGAGCACACATGCTAAGTGTTGTAACAAAAGACATAACCTTACCAATCATATCATTTGGCGTTATCTGTTGAACTAAAGTTATAGCAGTGATTGAAAATATTGTTGCACAAGCCATAACTAAAAATCCAGAAACAACTATCACCCAGTACGAAATCATAGTATGCATATTAAGCATTAATACAATTCCTATTGGTAAAATAAATATACTTGCAAGGAAAAGTGGAATATGAAGCTTATCATTAGTTAATTTTTTTGAAAGCGCACCAACCGATATGCCACCAATTAATGCACCTATTCCTAGAGCGCTTTGAGCAATACCGTATAACTCACTACTTACCCCTAATGTAATATTTAAGATATATGGAGTACCTATATTTAGTGATGAAGAAAGAGTAAGATTCATAAATGCAGCAACCACTATAGTTTTTGCTATAAATGGTTTTTCTTTTGTCACAAAGAAAATACTTTCTGAAAAATCGTTTTTTATAGTTTTAAACATACCTGAATTAGAAACTCTTTTTTCAAAAGGCATATTTATAAATAGTTCCATAATAGCGGAAAGTAAAAATGCAATAGAAGCTAAAAATATTATTGGTGCGATTCCAAAGAATCCATATAAGAATCCTCCAAGGATAGGACCAATTAACATAGATACTGCATTAACCATATTTACTAATGAATTAGCTTTTAATAAATTATCAGAAGAAGTTATTGTAGGAATACTCGCTTGTACCGCTGGCTGATAAAATGATCTAATTATAGATAATAAAATAAGTGTTGCAGCAGTTGCAAATATTGGAGTATTTTTAATAAAAGCAATTGAGAATAAAATAATAATAAAAGTAATAAAATCTAAAATGACCATTATATTACGACGATTAACTCTGTCTGCAATTATTCCACCTATTGGAGAGAGCAGAATAGTAGGAATAATTGAAATAGCCATAACTACTCCAAATATAGTTCCAGAGCCCGTTCTGTCTAAAAGATATAGAGGAATTGCAAAGCTTAAAGTTGCATTTCCAAGTAATGAAATAATTTGACCTATAATGATTAATGTAAAATTGCGATGAAATAATTTGTTCTCGACCATATAAAAATCCTCCTAAAATATAAAAAAATAGTATTTACATAAGTTATATACCGACGTTTGGTATGTATAAGTTTAAAAAATATACTGTCCAGAAGAGGACAGGATATCTTTTTATACTAAGATATAGAAACAAGTTCTCTATATTTATCTATAATATTAAGCATATCTTCATCAAATATAGGAAGACCTAAATTATCAGTAAGCTCTTTTAAAAATAAAAATTTTTGTTTTAATTCTTCTGATGTATTAGAGAAAATCATTGGATTTAACCATATATTTGATAGTAATATCAACATTTCTGATAATTCCTTTGGATGATCTGCTTTAATTGATCCATCTTCAATGCCTTCTTCTATTAAATCTTTAAGTAGTGGAGCAACATCTTCTATACTTGTTATAACTTGCTCTGCAAGGAATTTTGGATTTTTTAAAAGTGTTGGTGCTGCTGTAATTAGTTTTTCTTGATTAGGATTTTGGATTGATAAGTAATATATACGACGGATCTTTTCAAGTCCAGTTAAATCTTTTTTAGATTTTATCCTAAGTATTTCTCTATTTGTACCCTCAAAAAGTCGTTCTGATACAGCATCAATTATATCTTCTTTTGATTTAAAGTGATGATATATAGCACCTTTACTTAAATCACCAAGCTCATTGATTATATCTTGAATAGTAGTTTGTTCATAACCTTTTTCTAAAAAAAGTTTTAATGATGCATCAAGAATTCTCTTAACAGTAACTTCTGGATGTTTATTTCTTGCCACATTATCACTCCTTTGTTCATACATACTGTCGGTATGTATATATGGTAGCATTATCCAAATGGTATGTCAATAAAAAATTGAAATTTATGTAATTAACTTAAATTAATATTAATTTGAGTTGTATTTACTTAAAGCGATAATGCAATATTATTAAATTAGCTATATAAATTTAATGGTAATAAAAATAACTATAGTTTTATTTTTATTATAGAATAATAAATCAATTAAATATAAATAATTTATGGAAAAATAAGGGAAATGTGATAATATAGAGTCATGATGAAGGTGAAGTTATAAGTAAGATAGAGTTATAAGGGGTGATTAGTATGAAAGGGATAGGAGAGTTAAAGATAAAAGAAAATGATATAGAGTTAAAAGATATAAAGTTAGAACGTGTATTAGAAGAGGACTTAGAAAAGATAAGGGATATAATGGTCAAAATTTTTAAAGATGAAACTTTAAGATGGTTTAAAGATGGTCATGAACCGTTTATTCCAGGCTATAATTCTATAGATATGCAAAGATATCATACTTGGGATAATAAATATTATAAGGTAATATATAATGAAAACTTAATAGGAGTAACTCTTATATCTTATACAGGAAAAGAACATGCAAGAATTGATAGGTTATATATTATTCCAGAATATCAGGGGATAGGGATTGGCAGAAAAGTTATTAACATTATAGAAGATATGTTTCCTACTGTGAAGATATGGACGTTAGATACAATAAAAGAAAGTACAAGAAATCATGAATTCTATGAAAGGATAGGATATAAGCTAATTGAAGATGATGATGAAGAGAGATATTATATTAAAATATTAAATAAGAATATATATGATTCATCTAAATATATACGTTATAAAGATATAAGTTATTCTAATTTTAGAGAATGTAATATGGAATCTTCTGATTTATATGAATCTAATATGAGTAATTCAAGATTTTCAAATACTAATTTATCTAAAAATATATACTCAAATTCTAATCTTAGGAATAATCACTTTACAAATGTAAATATGAATGGGTCAATATTTGCAGACTCTAGAATGAATGAAGTTGAAATATGCCATGTTTCATTATTAAAAGCTCATATACATGATATTAATTTAGATGTAAAGGAAGAAAATACTAATGTAATTATAGAGCGATGCATATTAAATAATAGCCAAATAGTTGACTCTGATCTAAGAGATTTAAAGATTGAAAATTGTAATATAGATGGAATGACTATAGATGGTATAAAGGTATCAGAACTTATAGATTGCTATAATAAAAATTATATTAAAAATAAGTGAAAAAGTAATATATTATTATAAATAGTGAGGTTAATGGAATTATAAATACTATATTTTCCTTGAATATATAGTATTTAATATTGACACAGGATAAAAAAGGGAATAGTATATAATTATAAATTTAATAAATCTTCAGGGCAGGGTGCGAGTCCCTACCGGCGGTAAAGCCCGCGAGCTATTTTAGCATGATTCGGTGAAATTCCGAGGCCGACAGTATAGTCTGGATGAAAGAAGATAAGTATAATAATTAGTAATGTATTATAAATATAATTACGTTTATTTAGTGTATTTAGCTCTGAAATATTATATATTTCAGAGTTTTTTTATTTTATTAAGAAAGCATTTAACTTAGGATCTTTTATTAAATAGGTTTAAGAATTCTATAAAATATTTTCTAAATAGGCAAATTATTTTTATATTAGACTACTATATGAAAATGTATATTTTTATTTATATAAATATTTAAGTTTACTTATTAAACAAATATTTTTATAAATAACTTTTGCATAAAAGCCCTGAGTTTTTAAACTCAGGGCTTTTATTTTTCTAATAATACTGAAGGTTTGTTAAAACAAATTATTAGAAAGTGAGTTGATTTAGATGGATGAAGATTATATGAGATTAGCTCTAACCCTAGCTAAAAAAGGTATGGGTAAAGTTAATCCAAATCCATTAGTTGGAGCAGTTATCGTAAAGGATGGAAAGGTTATAGGTCAAGGTCACCACGAAATATATGGTAAAGAGCATGCTGAGATAAATGCGTTTAATAGTCTAAATGAAAATCCAGAAGGTGCAACTATGTATGTAACATTAGAGCCTTGTTCTCATTATGGCAAGACGCCACCATGTGTAAATAAGATAATTGAAAATAATATTAAAAGAGTTGTAATTGGATCAGTTGATAATAATCCTTTAGTATCTGGAGAAGGAATTAAAAAGCTTAAAGATGCTGGAATAGAAGTGACTGTAGGAATATTAGAGGATGAGTGTAGAAGAGTTAATGAGGTTTTTAGTAAGTATATAAGAGAAAAGAAACCTTTTGTAGTTTTAAAATCAGCTATGTCATTAGATGGAAAGATATCCACATATTCTGGAGAATCAAAGTGGATTACAGGGGAAAACTCAAGAAAAGAAGTGCATAAGTTAAGAAATGAATTAACTGGAATACTAGTTGGAGTAGATACTGTAATAAAAGACAATCCTAAATTAACATGTAGACTTCAAAATGGAAGAAATCCAATAAGAATTATTGTAGACAGCACTGTAAGAATTCCAATGAACTCAGAAGTCATAACTGATAATGAAGCTAGAACTATTATTGCAACAACAGAATTTGCAGATAAAGACAAGATTCTAGAACTAGAAAAGAAAGAGATTGGGGTAATTATTGTTAAATCAAAGAATAATAGAGTTGATTTAAATAAATTAATGGTTAAGCTTGGTGAATTAAATATAGATAGCATCCTTTTAGAAGGAGGATCTACATTGAATTTCTCAGCATTAGAAGAGAAGGTTGTAGATAAAATACAAATTTATATAGCACCAAAGATAATTGGAGGAGAAAAATCTAAAACTCCTGTAGCTGGACAAGGTATAGAGGAATTAAAAAAAGCTTTTAAAGTCAAAAACCTAACTTACAAATTGGTAGGAGAAGATATATTACTTGAAGGTTATATGGATAAGGAGTGATTGACTTGTTTACAGGAATAATTGAAGAAATAGGAGAAATTCAAAGTATAAAAAAAGGAGAAAAATCTTCAAGACTTACTATTAAAGCTAATGAGGTTTTAAAAGATATAGAAATAGGAGACAGTATATCTACTAACGGGGTATGCCTTACTGTAACACATATAACTTCTAGCTGTTTTGAGGCAGATGTTATGGCAGAAACTTTAAGAAAAAGTAATTTAGGATATTTAAAACCATTAGATAGAGTTAATTTAGAGAGATCAGTATCTATTAAAGATAGATTAGGAGGACATATAGTAAGTGGACATACAGATGGAGTAGGTAAAATTTTATCTTTTATTAAAGAAGATAATGCAGTATGGATAACAATAAAAGCTCCACTTGAAATATTAAGATATATTGTGTTAAAGGGGTCTATTGCAATAGATGGTGTAAGCCTTACAGTAGCTTATGTTGATGATGAAATATTTAAAGTATCAATAATACCACATACAGGAGAAGAGACTATACTTCTTAAGAAAAGGATTGGAGAAACAGTTAATCTTGAATGTGATTTAATAGGAAAGTATGTAGAAAAACTCTTAAGGTTAGATGAAAAAAAGATAGATATAAAAGAAAATACAATAACGGAGAATTTTCTTAAAAACAATGGCTTTTTATAGACATGTGTTTTTTGTAAATAAAGGATTTTTATAAATAATGGGAGGATTAGATATGTTTAAATTTAATAGGATTGAAGAAGCAATAGAAGATATTAAAGAGGGAAAGATGATCATAGTAATTGATGATGAAGATAGAGAAAATGAAGGTGATTTACTTATGGCAGCTGATAAGGCCACACCTGAAGCTATAAACTTTATGGCAAGGTACGGAAGAGGACTTATATGTATGCCAATAGAAGAAAAGAGGCTTAAAGAATTAAATATAGGACCAATGGTAGCTGAAAATACAGATAATCATGAAACTGCTTTTACAGTATCAATTGACCATATGGATACTAAGACAGGAATTTCAGCTTTTGAGAGAGCACTAACAATACAAAAGATATTTGAAGAAGATAGTAAAGCAGTAGACTTTAGAAGACCTGGACATGTATTTCCTTTATTAGCTAAAGAAAATGGAGTTTTAATTAGAAAAGGACATACTGAAGCAGCAGTGGATTTAGCTAAACTTGCAGGACTTAAACCAGCAGGAGTAATATGCGAAATAATGAATGATGACGGAACTATGGCAAGAACTAAAGAATTAATAGAATTTGCTAAAATACATAACTTGAAGATTATTACTATAGAGGATTTAATTGAATATAGAAAGATACAAGAAAAATTAGTGGAAAGAATAACTGAAGTTAAAATGCCAACAAGATTTGGAGATTTTAAAATGTATGGATTTATAAATAAGGTAAATGGAGAACATCATGTAGCTTTAGTTAAAGGAGATATATCAAAAGTAGATTCAGTACTAACAAGAGTTCATTCAGAATGTTTAACAGGAGATGCACTTGGATCTAAAAGATGTGATTGTGGAGAGCAGTATAATGCAGCAATGAATAGAATTGCAGAAGAAGGTACTGGAATATTACTTTATATGAGACAAGAAGGAAGAGGAATAGGTCTTATAAATAAATTAAAAGCTTATGCACTTCAAGATGAAGGGCTTGATACAGTAGAGGCAAATATTAAATTAGGATTTAAGGCAGATATGAGAAGTTATGATGTTGCAGCTTCTATATTAAAAGACTTAGGTGCTACAAAGGTTAAATTAATGACTAATAATCCAAGAAAAATAGATGGTTTAGAGAAGTATGGGGTGGAGATAGTAGAGAGAGTACCTATACAAATGAATCATAATGAGAAGAATGAATTTTACTTAAAAACTAAACAAATAAAATTAAATCATATGTTAGATTATTAAATTATTGAATTATTAAATTGCTAGAGAAAATAAAAATGAAAGTAGAGGAAAGAAAAATGAGAATAATAGAAGGAAATTTAGTAGCAGAAGGTATTAAAGTTGTTATTGTAGTAGGAAGATTTAATGAGTTTATAGTTTCAAAATTATTAGGTGGTGCATTAGACGGACTTAAAAGACATGGAGTACTAGAAGAGAATATAGATGTTGCATGGGTTCCAGGCGCTTTTGAAATTCCATTAGTAGCTAAAAAGATGGCAAGGAATGAAAAGTATGATGCAGTAATATGCTTAGGCGCAGTAATAAAAGGTGCTACACCACATTTTGATTATGTGTGTGCAGAGGCATCTAAAGGAATTGCAAGTGTATCACTAAATACTGAAAAGCCTGTAATATTTGGGATATTAACAACAGATACAATTGAACAAGCAATAGAAAGAGCAGGTACAAAGGCTGGAAACAAGGGTTATGATTCAGCAGTAACAGCTATTGAAATGGTTAATTTATTAAACAATATATAATAAATTAACGAAATGCAGGCACCTAAAAACTATAATTTTCTAATTGTAATTAAAAAATGTCCAAATAAAAATAACCAGTAGGACTAAATTTTCCTACTGGTTTTTCTATTAAACCTGTATATTTTATCTCAAATTTTGATGGTATAAGTTTTATTTTTAAAGAATTACTATTTTGATACAGACCTAGTTTTATAATATATATTGTAAATAAAAAAGGAGCTATCTGTATTTTGAGATAGCTCCTAAATTAAATAAATTTAATTTTAATTCTTCTTTTTCTTTAACATAACAGTACCAGCAGCTGCCATTATTCCGCCTAGTATAAGTCCGGCAGTTGGAATTTGTCCACCCGTATTTGGAAGATTATTTGAATTATTAGAAGTAGTATTTCCTATATTAGATTGGTTACTGCTAGATCCTCCATTAGATGTATTATTATCGTTTGTAGGATTATTTACATTACCTGAATTACTGACATTATTATTATTATTATTATTATTATTAGGGTTGATAGGCTTGTTAGGATCTGTTGGCTTATTATTGTTGTTATTTTGCTCAAGTTCTTTTAATTTATTTTCAGCTTCTAATATTAATGCATTTAAATATTTAGAAGATTTTTCAACTTCAACTTTTGTTGCCTCATCATTTTTACAAAGGTTTTCAGCAGTTAGTATAGATTTTGTTAGTTTATTTATTAAATCCTTTGTATTAGAATATTTTTTTAGTTTATCTATTGATTCTTTAGCCTTTAAAATTTCAGCTCTTAAGGAATCTTTACTAACGATTAGTGATTGTCTGAATTTCTCTTGAGCCTTTAAAAGAGTATTTACAGCATTATCTACTTCATCCTGAGTTGAATTTTCGTTTTTAAATATTTCGTTTGCAATTTTTACTGCCTCTGTATAAAGCTTTATTGCTGAAGGCATGTATACACCTTCAGAATTTTTAAGTTCTTTATTAGCATCATTAATTAAAGTTTCTAATTTATCTTTATTGACTTCAGGAGTAACATCTCCTTTAAGTTCTTCTAATTTTTCTTCACCTTCTGTTATAAGAGCATTTAATTTATTTAATACTTCTTGAAGTTCAGTTTCTGTTGCATCATCATTAGAATAGACTTTTTCAGATTCATCAAGTGATTTCTTAAGTGAATCTATAAGTTCAGATGTTCTATCAAATTTTTCTAGTTCACTAATAATCTCTTTAGATTTTTCCATAGAAACACCTAATACATCTTTATTTATGATTAGTGATTTTTTAAATTCTTTTTGAGCTTCAAGAAGAGTTTTTACAGCATTATCTATTGTATCTTGTGTAGCGTTTTTATCATTTAATACCTCTGTTGCTGAAGATATTGCTTCTTTATAGATTTTTATTGAAGAAGGAGTATGAATTCCTTCAGAACCTTCTAAATCTTTATTGGCTTCATTTACTAGGGATGTTAACTCGGTTCTATTAGTAGTATTTATAGATTTTACAATCTTAGCATCAGCCCAATCTCCATGGTCAGAACCTATTCCATTTCCACCATCACCAACAACTAATTTAAGTTCTTGTTTATCTCTAATATCTAACTTAACATGTTTCTTTGGAGTAGGAATGGTCATAAGGCCTGAATCAAATGCTAGCTCATCATCCAAATATACTTTAAAATCTACTGAGGCATTTGCTGTCATTTCTTGATCTACACCAACATAAGCTTCAAAAGTATCATAGAATTTATAATCTGATAAATCATAAATTATAGTAGATACAGCATGAACTCCAAGTCCTTTATCATAAGTTGTATTAGATCCATCTTCATTCTTTAATGTTAACTTATTACCATCAATACTTACATCCTTACCGATATTACCCCAGCCATTTGTTGCAGAAGTCCAATTAATATCGCTTAAATATAATAATTTTTGTTCAGATACTAAATCAGATGCTTCACCTTCGCCAAGAGAATTTACAGCTTTTATATAATAAACATAATTAAATGAATCATTTGTAGGAGCATTCTTGTCTACAAATGATGTTTCAGTAATATTTTCAGCTATCTTTACAAAGTCATCACCATCTGACTTTCTATAAACATTATAAGTTTCAGCAAACTTAGTGTTATTCCAAGTTAGCTTAATAGAGGAATCATCACTCCTTAAAACCTTTAATCCAGTTACTTTTTCTACAGGTCTACTTGCTATATTTTCAATTGTATAAGTCATACCTTTTTCAGTTTTAAATGTTATTCTTCCTTCTGGAGTTACATTAGAGTTTACAACATTTCCGTTAGAATCTTTAATTACTGCATCTTTAATTCCAGGATAATCTACAGTACAATCATTTCCTGAGCCTGATAATATATTAGCAGATTTTAAATTGCTATTTTCCCAAGTTGCAGAAACTTCAAAGTTTCCTCTAGCTTTTAATCCAGAGAATGAACCATCAGCCCAAGCTGTTGGAAGTGCTGGAATTAAACTTATATAATCCATATGACTTTGAATTAACATTTCTGCTATACCAGAAGTTGCACCAAAATTACCATCTATTTGGAATGGTGGGTGAGTGTCAAATAAATTATCTAAAGTACCATTTTTAAGTAGGTTTCCAAGAAGCATGTGTGCTTTTTCACCATTTAATAATCTAGCCCAAAGATTTATTTTATTTGCCATTGACCAGCCAGTACCACCATCACCTCTTTCTTTCATAGTGACTTTAGAAGCCTCAAATAATTCTGGTGTATCTCTATTTATTTCTTTTCCAGGATATAATCCTACAAGTTGAGAGATGTGTCTGTGTTGTTGCTCACCTGCAACAATATCATCTTTCCATTCTTGAATTTGACCACGGCTACCAATTTGAGTAGGTAATAATCTATCTCTCTTAGCTATTAATTCTTGCTTGAACTCTTCATCAGATGTTAATCCTAAAGTATCAATTGCTTTAACTGTATCATTGAATAATTGTCTTATTAATTGTTGGTCAAAAGTTGTTGCAACAGTTCTTGGACCATGTTCTGGAGAGTAACTTGGAGATGAAACTAAATAAGTTTTTCCATCAGAGTGAGTATATTCAACTAAGAATTTACTCCAGAATTTAGCAGCTTCTTTCATAATAGGGTAGATAGTGCTTTTTAAATACTCTTTATTATCTGTAAATTGATAGTTTTCCCAAAGATTTTGTGAAATCCATGCATTTGAAGTAGGAGCCCAACCCCAATCAAAAGCCCAACCCATTGCAGTAAAACCAAATGGATTATTCATTGTATTAACTGTCCAGCCAGGTTCGCCAGTTCCATCATCTGAAATTCCACAATGCATTTCGGCTGTGACCCTACCAGGTTCTCTAAGACTATCAACATATTCAACTAATGGAGTTGCACACTCAGAAAGATTTGTTACATCAGCAGGCCAATAATTCATTTGAAGATTTACATTAAAATGATAATCAGATTGCCATGGAGCAGCATTAGTATTATTCCATACACCTTGAAGGTTTGCTGGAAGTGAGCCTTCTCTTGAAGATGATATTAATAAATATCTTCCATATTGGAAGAATAGTACTTCTAAGCTATTTGAACTATTTTTTCTATAATCAGCTAATAAATCATTAGTTGGTTTATTAAGGTTTAACTCTCCTAAGTTTAGCTTAACTCTATTAAATAATTCTTTGTAATCTTTTTCATGAGAAGTTCTAAGGGCAGTATAGCCTTTATTTTTAGCATCATTTATTCTTTTAGTAACTGCAGCATGAGGATCTTCACCTCTATAAGTTGGATACTCATTTTTATAATCTGTTCCAGCAGACATTATTAAAGTTACAGAATCAGATTTATCAACTTCGATTTTATTATCTTTATCTAAAATAGTACCGCCTTCATTTAAGACTTTAATTTGAGATTCATATTTCATACCGTTACCAACATTACCGTCACTACCATAAATTACACCAGGAGTTAATGCGCCTTTTAAAGTAATAGTATTATTAGAAACTGTTACTTTTTCATTAGATTTATTTCCTTCATGGACACCTTCATTTCTAACATCCAATGAAATGGAACCAGGCTTATCTGCAGTTAATTTAATAACCATTACATTATCGGGATAACTTGTGAAATATTCTCTTGTATAATTTACATTGTTATAAGTGTACTTAACTCTTGAAACAGCTTCTTCTATGTCAAGTTCACGTCTATAATTAGTTATAGACGCATCATTTGGAATATCAAAGTCCATAAATATATTCCCAAAGTTTTGATATGAGCCATAGCCCTTAACATCACCGCAAACAGCTTGATAGAGGTCATTAGATGGATTTTCACCCTTTGCTAGTTTTGCTCTTATTTCTTTAAGTGCTTCATAAGCACCTTCTTTATTTCCTCCATTATATCCTTCTACAGAACCAGGTCCTCCAGACCATAATGTTTTTTCGTTATATTGGATTTGTTCATTTTTAACGCCTCCAAATATCATACCACCAAGATGACCATTTCCTATTGGAAGAGCTTGATTTTCCCAATTAGTAGCAGGCTCATCGTACCATAACATTAATTTATCACCTTTAACGTTTGTATCAGCAGAAATAATATTAGTATTTTTAGATTTCTCTATTGTAGCTGCATAAGATACTGCACTCTGGGTAGTTAATGATATAGTGAGAGCAAGAGCTAGATTTCTTAAAAGATTAGCTTTCATAATATTTCCCCCATTTTTTAAATTCTTTTTGAAAATTAAGTTCAGGTTTTATAAAGTAGATTTTAAAGTAGATAGGTTTAGAAAAAATGCATTTAATTAATAATAATTAAGTTAAGTAGTATAAAATTTCCCCCAATCTTTAAAATATAAGTTAATAATATTAAGTCATTAATTAAATACTAAGACATTAATATAAATTCTATAATTTTACTTTATTTCCTTTATTTAAATAAAATAATTATATTAAAAATGTATATATAAATACTTCAAAGAAAAAATATGAATGTTTATATTAAAAGTTATTATAGGTAAAAAGCAGAAGAATATATGATATAATATAAAAAAATATAAGGGGGCTTTAGTATGAATAGAAAAATATTATATAGAATAGTGGCAATACTATTTTATGGATTTTTGGCTGGTATTGGGATAAATACATTCTTAACTCCTGCACATGTATACTCAGGTGGAGTTACAGGTTTATCACAGTTACTTTCATCAATGGGTAATAGCTTTTTACATATTAATATTGGTATTTCAACATGGGTTTTGCTTATTAATTTACCACTTATATATTTATCATGGAGAAAGCTTGGTAAGAAGTTTACTTTCTACACATTACTTGCAGTTGTATCATCATCATTTTTTATTAGATGGCTTCCAGTAAATCCTATAACAGATAATCCGCTTTTAGCTTCAATTTTTGGGGGCGTTTTAACAGGCGCTGGAGTTGGAATTTGTTTTAGACTTGGATTTTCTACAGGTGGAACTGATATTGTAGTTCTTGTTGTACAGAAGTTAACAGGTAAATCTGTAGGTCAATTAGGATTAATACTTAATGGAATTATAGTATCAATTGCAGGAATAACTTATGGATGGGAACTTGCACTTTATAGCTTAGTATCTATATTTGCAAGTACAAAAATTATTGATTTATTATATATCCAGCAATACAAATTAACAGTTACAATATTTACAAGAAAAGAAAAAGAAGTAGTTGAGAGTCTTATTAAAAATAGTGTTCGTGGAGTAACAGTTAATCCTGACTTGCATGGAGGATATACAAATGAAGGTTTAACGTCTGTAGTAACAGTTATATCAAAACATGAGTTATTTTTTGTTAAGAAAAATATATTAGATATAGACCCAGATGCATTTGTAAATGTACAGCCAACAATCGAGGTTATTGGTAAGTTTGCAGATAATTCATTATTATAATACATATAATGAAGTTATAATAGAAAACACCCAGAAATCTAATTAAAGATTTCTGGGTGTTTTTAAGTCAAATATATGTGAAAAATTTATTTAAATAGCTTATATTATTAAATCTCCATTACTTTAGCAGTTACGCCATCTAGAGAGTTTAAATCTTCTTTTAAAACTTCTATTTTATCTTTATCTTCATTTAGAAGATCTAGAATTACTAATCCAGATTTTGAGCAGCTATTAACGCTTGCTTCATGGATTCCAAGTCTTGTTTTTATAATACAACCATGTTTAGTTAAAATCTCCTGAACAGTTGGTGCTATTTTATTTCTTGGTGATATTTTTATTGCCATAATTGAAAACATATAACTTCCTCCTAAGTTTTATTTATAGAAATTCTCAAAATATTACCCTTGTTAATATTTTATATTCTATATTATGTATTAAAATCCTTCAATTAATACTAAATATAAACATAAAAAATATAGTTTTTATGTTTATATTATATTTAATTTTTGTAATTATCGTATGTAATATTAATTAAACTTTAGTAAATGAAATATTGAAAATAGCTAGTTATTAATAATATAGTTTAATAAATATCTTAGTATTAAAAAATATTTATATATAAATTTAATTATCAGAATAAAGAAAATAAAAACTTATTATTAAGAATTGTAAAAACTAAAAGACTATGATATTATATAAACCTATAAGTAATTCCCTATATACATTTCGTAGACTTTAAGCTTGTGATTACTGATATTACAAAGACTTATAGAGGGAAGAGGAAAATTTAGATATTATAATTGAAAAGAACGAATGGAGGAAATTAAATTATGGTTAATTTACCAAATTGCCCAAAATGTAATTCAGAATACACTTATGAAGATGGAAGTCTTTTTGTTTGTCCAGAATGTGCTTACGAATGGAATGCAGAAATGGAATCAGAAAATAATGAAGATACACTTGTTGTTAAAGATTCAAATGGAAACATATTAAATGATGGTGACTCTGTAACAATAATAAAAGATCTTAAAGTAAAGGGTGCTTCATCAGCTCTAAAAAAAGGTACAAAGGTTAAAAACATCCGTTTAGTTGATGGAGATCATAATATTGATTGTAAAATTGATGGCTTTGGTGCTATGCAATTAAAATCAGAATTTGTTAAGAAGATATAATATAGATTTAAGTAATAGTAAACTTAAAAATTATTAAGTATAGTGGCTAGACATTAAGTCTAGCTTTTTTATTTATTTAGATACAAATCAATTAAAGGATGTCCGATAGGGCATCCTTTAATTCGTAATATATTAAAACTGTGCATTATTCCTTCAAAAAATCTATTGTTTCTTCTGTCCAATCAGTTGGGCCTTCATTTGATTTAATAAATTTTCTCCAATATCGACCTGTCTCTTTATCAAATATTATAATATTTGAATCGTTAGGATTTATCATCTCATATCTATTTTTATTAACTATATACTTTTTAGTAAAATGCTTAAAAGAATAAATTATCGCTCCTCCCAAAATAAGAAAACCTATGACAATTGATATTCCTATACTAATTGCGGACTTTTTTTCCAAGTTATCCCCCACCTTTTTTTAAAAATTCTTATTACAACACAATTGTTCATAATCTTTATAGTAATTATATAGAAACAATGGCAAATTTAGAATAAACTTTGATATTTGTATAGATATTAGTTTTCTTATTTTAGAGCTACATGTATATTTATTTCTTTTTTAACGTTTTCTTGATTTTATTGGAATAGCAAAGTTATAACTCTTACTGTGATTCATTTTATAGCCTATTTTAAAATAAGTTTCATAAAGTCAAAATAAATATAGAAATAATTATATCAGGTAATAATTTTGTAATAACTTCTATTTAAAATAAAGATATAGAAATTTGGTTTAAGGGGTAGGGGTATGAAGAAAAGAAAAATAGTGTTTCTAATGAGTTGTGTTATTGGAGCAAGTATTATATTTAGTGGGTGTAGTAAAGAAAAGACTATAGTATTGAATAAAAATGTTCAAGAGAGTAAGGACAGTGGAGCTAGTATAAATGAAAAAATTATAAATTTAGATTTAGAAGTTAATCAATTATTTACTCCAATTTATCTTGAAGGAGAGAAGGTACATGGAACATTTGGATTAGATTATCATTCAAGTGGAGGAGAAGAGAAAAAAGAATATCCTATCTATGGAGTATTTAAAAAAAATTTATATACCTTAGATAGCAAAGGAAATCTAGAAGAAAGTAATAGAGTACCATTACATTATATTTGGGGAAATATAAGTTCTAAGGATAATGGGGTAGCATCAGATATATTTAAGGAAAATTTAAGTGATGTATACTACTATAATTTTAAAACTAATGAGAAGAAAAAAATTGGAGAGTATACAGAAAGTTGGTATGATAAAATAGATAAAAATGGAGTTCTTGAATATGAAGAAAAGGGGAATTATGATGCTAGATGTCAGATTATCGAAGGAAATTCTGATTATGCATATATAGTAGAAAATGAAGAAAAATATGATGAAGTAGGAGAAGATAAATTATTAAAACTAGAAATTGTGAACATAAATAATAACAAAAAATATATTTATAAAGGAAAAGATGTATCTACGATAGAAGAGATTATTTATAGTGATATTACGGAGGAATTTTATGCTTTAGATTGTAATGGTATACTTTATAGCATAGAGCTAAATGGAGATGAAGCTATCCTAAAAAAGAAAAGTGAAATAGATCTAAAAGATCTAGATAGAGTGGGAAATGAAGGAGTATCAGTTAATACTGATGGTGAAATAATTATATTAAACACAGGAGGAAGTGGAAAAATATTTGCTATAATATATAATCCTAAGACAAAGGAAGTTAGATATATAAATAAAAGTAGCGATGAGAAGTTAAGAATAGCTAAATTTTTTGATGAAAATAATAAAGTTATTTTACGTAAACAAAATGACGATAAAACTGCAGATATATATTTAGGGGAAATAGGTAATGATTCAGTAAAAATACTTAAAAAATTAGATATTAAATTAGAAAGAAACGAAGAACCATTCCTATCGTCAGCTATAATAAGCGAAGATGAGAAAAAAATACTAGTTGGAATAGGTATACACACGTATGATAAAGATAAAAAACAAAGTATTAAAGAAAGATATCAATACAATTTATTAGAAATAAATTAAGCAAGTGGGGGATATGCATAATGGATAAAAGGGTTTTAATAGTTGAGGATGAAGCTGGAATAAATGATATTCTATCAAGAGCTTTAAGTAAGGAAGGTTACATCATAAAATCAGCATATACAGGAGAAGAAGCATTAGAATATATGCAAGATTTTAAACCACATTTAGTTCTTTTAGATATTATGCTTCCTGACATTACAGGGTTTGAATTAGCTAAACGTATTAGTAATAATTCATATGTAATTATGATTACAGCAAAGGATGAAATATCGGACAAGCTTAAGTGTATGGAATTAGGTGCTGATGATTATATAACTAAACCATTTGATATAAGAGAAGTTAAAATGAGGGTAAAAGTAGTTCTTAGAAGAGAAGAAAAAATAATAGAAAAAGAAAAGAAGTCAGGATTTCATATTAATTCTGAAAGTAGAAGTGTAACTATAAATTCAAAGGTTATAGATTTAAATAGAAAAGAATTTGATTTACTATACTTTTTATATAGGAACAAGAATAGAGTATTTTCAAGATCAGAACTTCTGGATAAAGTTTGGGGAGTGGATTTTGAAGGAGAAGATAGAACTGTAGATGTCCATATAAGAAGAATAAGAAGTAAGCTAGGTGAAGATAGGGATAATTCAAAAATTGAAACTATATTTGGTGTAGGTTATGTAATGAGGTAAATAATGAAGACAATAAGACAAAGATTAGTTTTAACTATTGGACTTATAATTTTAATTGCTGTGAGTATAGGACTTATAGGAATATATTTTATTATAGATGATAATGAAGAGAAGTATATATTAGAAGATATAGGACAAATAGCAGATTTCTCAAAAAATTATATATATACAGATAAAGTTCTAGGCACAGAAAAAGATGATTTTAATATAGTAAAAACTATAAATAATCTATTTAATGTATATGCATCTATTGATTCAGGTAGTGATACAGTATCAATGGGAAAGCTTATTTTAAATAAAGATATTGAAGATTTAAAGAATAATGAAGACAAGACAAAGTCAAAATTAAAATTATATAGAAAAGATAATTTAATGGTAGGTACATTGTATCAACCAATTTATATTGATGGAAAATTTTATTGTGAATTAACTATACAGAAAGACTATTCAAAAATATATAAATTAAATAAATCAATATTAATAAATATAGGTATTATTTTAATGTTAATGACTGGAGTATTAATTGTTTTTGTATACTTAATAATTAAAAAGACAACTAAACCTTTAGAGATTCTTACAAATGCAATGAAAAGATTCGGAAGAGGAGAAGAAGTAAAGCCTTTAGAAATTAAATACAATGATGAAGTAGGATTGTTAACAGAAGAGTTTAATAATATGAAAGAAAATATATCGAATCTTCAAGATACATCAAAGGAATTCTTTAATAATGCAACCCATGAGCTTAAAACACCTTTAACAGTTATAAGAGGTTATACTCAATTGTTACATGAAGAAGAATTTGAAGATAGAGATGTAGTTGAGATGTTAAATAATATAGAAGATGAGACTTTAAAGATGAATAATCTAATAAAAAATATTCTAACATTATCAAAATCTGAAATTATACTAAATAAAGAAAAAGAAAATATAAATTTAAGAAATGAAATAGAAGATATATTAAATTTATTTGATGTAATTATTAGAGAAAAGAGATATAAAATAAATTTGTGTTTGGTAAATTTAAATATATTTGGAATAAAAGAGGATATAAGGACTTTGATATCTAATTTAATAGATAATGCAATAAAATATTCAGAAGGGAATGAAATAAATATAGATCTTACTGATAATAAAGAATTAATTATATCTAATGAGTGCAAAAATATAGAAGATAACATAAAGAATAGATTATTAGATCCATTTATAAAAGGAAATACAAAGCAACATGTAAATGGAACGGGACTTGGATTATATATATGCAAGAAAATAAGTGAAAAAAATAATTTCAAACTAACATATAAGATAAATGAAGATAAGATTATTTTTATTATAAAGTTCGAAGAAAAATGAGAGCAGAGATAATAAATTTATATAAAATGAATTAAATAAATTATTAGTAAGATTAGAATCTATAAAGATTAAAAATAATATATAATCGGGGTGAGAATATGGGTAAAAAGGTAGTAGATATTGAAAGATACTTAAATAATGATAAAAAAATAGTAGTATGGCCTTAAAAAAGAAATGCTAAAAATTTAATATTAGAATATTTAATAACTAAATTTGAAGATGAGAGATATTATAGTGAAAAAGAAGTCAATGAGGTAATAAAGCTATGGAGTAATCTAGATGATTTTGTTTTACTTAGAAGAGAACTTTTTGATAATAAATTTTTATTAAGAGAATCAGATGGTTCGAAATATTGGAAGAATATTAATAATAACTAATAAAAAAGCTAGATATTTAAATCTAGTTTTTTATTTTATGTTAGTTTTTCTTTGATCTTATCTACTAAATCCTTTGAAGTAAATTTCTCATAATTTAATACCTTATTATCTTTTATAGGCAATTTTAAATATCTATTAGTTTTTAGTATATGATTTGTAGTAAAATCAAATTCTTTTGAATCATCATTTTTATTAAATAAACATTTAAAATTTATTATATTAAAAAATATATATATTTTATGATTTTGGGGGAATATATTTTTGTGAAAGTAATAATACATATCTTAGGAGGTACATATGAAGAGATTTTCAGAAGGATTTTTAGTGGTAGCAGTTGCTTTAGGAGTACAACTATCATTAAATAGTATCGCAAACGCTAAACCAATTAAAGAAAATAATACTAATTCTAAAATATTTAGTGAAGAGGATAAGGAGAATAAAGATCCTGAAGTTCAAAATAGTAAGGAAAGTAATGCTACTAAAGCCCCAAATAAGGGAAACACTCAAAAACAAGGCGGAAATACTCAAAGCCCAGGAGGAAGTACTCAAAGCCCAGGAGGAAGTACTCAAAACCCAGGAGGAGGTACTAAAAACCCAGGAGGAGGTACTCAAAACCCAGGAGGAGGTACTCAAAACCCAGGAGGAAACACTCAAAACCCAGGAGGAAATACCCAAAACCCAGGAGGAGGTACTAAAAACCCAGGAGGAAATACTCAAAACCCAGGAGGAAACACTCAAAACCCAGGAGGAAATACTCAAAACTCAGGAGGAAATACTCAAAATCAAGGAGGAAGTACCCAAAATCCAGGAGGAAGTACTCAAAATGAAAAGGACAGAAATATTCCAAAATTAATGAAAGTTAATCAAATATCACCTAACCAAATCGAAATAAGTTATGATAGAGATGTAGATGTCGATCTTGGAACTAAAGCAACTAACTATTGGATTCAAGATACAATGAATGATAAAGCAAAAGGAATAGCATCTCTTGGTAAAAATGATAAAGTAGATTCTAGAAATTCACTTGTAGATGATAAAATTAGAATAGAGGCAAAAGAAGATTCACAAAGAACATTTGTATTAACATTCAGTAAGGATATTCCTAAAGGATCAGAATATAAGCTTATAATTTCTAATGTAACAGTTGAAGGTGCGTCTCCTTACAGTGGAGAAAATGGAATGATGATTTTTGTAGGTAAGTAATATTAAAAGATTTAGTTTAAGACTAATTTTGATTTTTAGCCAAAAGGACTTTTTCAATCGATGAAAAAGTCCTTTTTAATATTTTAAGAAAAGGTGTTAGCTTTATGTTAAGCACTTTTAAATAACTTTAATATTATCCTGTATAGAAAATAAACTTTTAATCCTTAAGTCTGTTTAAGTTATAAATCTTAAGTGGAGATTTTATTTAAGTATGTAAAACTTAAATTTTCAAGAGTTAAGGAATGTAAGAGAACAAAGACTTTTACTTAAATATATAAAACTTAAATGTAATAGAAAATATATATAAAATCCTATTATATTAATGTAGTGCTGCTTAAAGGTATATAATAATCTATTACAATAAATTACTAAAGTTTACAATGGTAATGATTACATATATAATCGTAATATAATAATAGGAGGTCATACCAATATGAAAGTGTTATATTATGATTGTTTTTCAGGAATAAGTGGAGATATGAACTTAGGGGCTTTAGTTGATTTAGGAGTTCCTAATGAATATCTAATAAATGAGTTAAGTAAATTAAATATAAGCAATGAATTTAAAATTAGTATAAAAAAATCAGTAAAGCAAGGAATAACAGGAACTAGTGTAATAGTAGATGATAATGTTTCACATAATAGTTTAGAAAATCATGATAATAATAATTATGATAAAAATAGTGACCATCATTATGGTAGAAGTTATAAAGATATAAAGGATATTATTTTAGAGTCAAATCTAAATGATAACATAAAGATGATGGCTTTAAGGATATTTGATCAAGTAGCTATAGCAGAAGGTAAAGTACATAATAAAAATATAGATGAAGTCCATTTTCATGAGGTAGGAGCAGTGGATTCTATAGTTGATATTGTAGGTGCTGCAATCTGTATAGATTATTTAAATATAGATACAATAATAGCATCTCCAATAGAACTTGGGTATGGAGTTTTAAAATGTGCTCACGGAATATTACCAGTTCCAGCTCCAGCCACAGCAGAGATATTAAGAGATGTTCCTATAATTGCTAAAAATGTTCCTTTTGAAGCAACTACTCCAACAGGAGCAGCAATATTAAAGGCTCTTGCAGCTAAGTTTACATATGAAAAAGATTTTGAAATAAAAAATGTAGGGTATGGCTTAGGATATAAAGATAATGTAAATATGCCTAATGTTTTAAGAGCTATGATAGGTGAAAGCAAAGAAAGTCCTTCAAAAGAATATGTAATAGAATGTAATATTGATGACATGATAGGAGAAGAGTTTGATCTACTTATGGAAAGATTATTTCAAAAAGGTGCTTTAGATGTATTTTATACACCAATATTTATGAAAAAGGGAAGACCTGCATATAAACTATCAGTTATTTGCAATAATAAAAATCTAAATGAAATAAAAAAAATAATTTTTCTTAATTCATCAACAATAGGGCTTAGGCAATATGAAGTATTAAGGGATAAGCTTAAGAGAAAAGAAGAAATTATTAAATGTAAATTTGGAGATGTTCCAGTTAAGGTTGCTTTTTACAATGGCAAAGTATCAAATGTGAAACCAGAATATGAAGTATGCAGAAAAATAGCTAAGGCTAAATGTATTGCTTTAGGAGATGTTCGCAGAGAGGTAATAAAGTCATATTCTAAGGATAAATCTTTAAATATTAAAACAGTTGATAATAATAAAATAAATAATTTAAGAGATTACATAAAAGATTTAGGAAAGGTAGCTATAGCATTTTCAGGAGGAGTTGATAGTACATTTCTTGTTAAGATATGCAAAGATGTATTAAAGGAAAATGCTGTTGCAATAACAATTGCATCTCCATATATTCCAAAGTGGGAAATTGAGGAGGCTAAGGAACTAACAGCTGCTTTAGGAATTGAACATATAATTATAGACATGCCTGTTGCTGAAGAAATTAAATTCAATCCAAAGGATAGGTGTTATAAGTGCAAGAAAAAGGTTTTTTCTAAAATTATAGAAAAAGCAAATAGTCTTGGAATAGTTAATATAATAGATGGAACTAATAAAGATGATGAAAGTGATTATAGACCAGGAATGGTAGCTTTAGAAGAATTAAAAATAAAAAGTCCATTACTAGAATTAGGTTTTAGAAAAGATGATATAAGAAATTATTCTAAAGAGCTAAATCTTTCAACTTGGAATAAGCCAGCATATGCTTGTTTATTAACTAGGCTACAAATTGGAGAAGAGGTTACAGAAGAAAAATTAAATAAAACAGAAAAGGCAGAAGTATTTATTTCATCTTTAGGAATTAAAGGAATAAGAGTTAGAAATCATGGAGAACTTGCAAGAATTGAAGTTCAGCCAAAGGATATTAAAAATATTTTGGATAAAGAGATATTAAAATCTATAGCGCTAGAATTAAAGTCTCTTGGATATAAATATATAACACTAGATATAGAAGGATATAAGGTTGGTAGTTTAAATTAGAGGAATAGAGGTAGAGACATGGACAAGCAATCTTTAGAGAATTTACTTAAAGCTGTAAAAGAAGATAAAGTTTCTATTAATGATGCTTTAGGGAAACTTATAACACTACCTTTTACAGATTTAGGATATGCAAAGATAGATAATCATAGGGAACTAAGAAATGGTTATCCAGAAGTTATTTACTGTGAAGGTAAGACGACAGAACAAGTTGTTGGAATAATTGAGAATATGCTTTTAGGGAATAAAAATATACTAGCAACTAGGGCGAATGAAGATATGTATAAGGCAGTTCTTTCTATATGTGGTGATGCTAAATTTAATAAACTTGGAAGAACAATAACTATAGAAAAGTCTATTAAAAAAGTTAGTGATTCTTATATAGCAATAGTAACTGCTGGAACATCAGATATACCAGTTGCTGAAGAAGCAGCTATTACTTGTGAGATATTTGGTAATAGAGTAGAGAGAGTATATGATGTTGGAGTTGCAGGTATACACAGATTATTTGATAGATTAGATGTTTTACGTGGTGCAAAGGTACTTATAGTGATTGCTGGAATGGAAGGAGCTTTAGCTAGTGTAGTAGGAGGTCTTGTAGATAAGCCAATAATAGCTGTACCAACTAGCATAGGATATGGAGCTCATTTTAATGGACTAGCTCCCTTGCTTACAATGTTAAATAGCTGTGCCAGTGGAGTTACCGTTGTTAATATAGATAATGGTTTTGGTGCAGCTTATACTGCAAGCATGATAAATAAACTTTAATAATATACCCATAAAATTTATTTAATATAAAAATACATAATATAAGGAGTTGTTAATATGGCAAACTTTAAGATACCATATCATACAAAAATGATGAGTATAGAAGTGGATGATAGTAACCTTGTTGGAGTTCTTGAATCTAAGGCAGATGAATACAAGACAGAATTAACGGAGCAAGAAATAGTTGAAAAGGCTTTGGATAATCCTATTGGAAGTGAAAGATTAGAAGATTTAGTAAAGGGAAAGAAGAATATGGTTATAATAACTAGTGACCATACAAGACCTGTTCCTAGTAAAGTTACAATGCCTATTCTCTTAAGAAGGATAAGAGAAGTAAATCCAGATATAGATATAAAAATATTAATAGCTACAGGATTCCATAGACCTACTACAAGAGAAGAGCTTATAAATAAGTTTGGAGAAGAGATAGTAGAAAATGAAAATATAATTATTCATGTATCAACAGATGAAAATATGTTAGTAAATGTAGGGAAACTTCCATCAGGTGGAGATTTAGTTTTAAATAAGTATGCGATGGAAGCAGAACTTCTTATTGCAGAAGGATTTATAGAATCCCACTTCTTTGCTGGATTTTCAGGTGGAAGAAAAAGTGTGTTACCAGGGATAGCCTCTGCAACAACAATAATGGCAAATCATTGTGGAGAATTTATATCAAGCCCTCATGCAAGAACAGGTAAACTATGCCACAATCCAATTCATAAAGATATGTTATATGCAGCTAAGAAAGCAAATTTAGCATTTATATTAAATGTTGTAATAGATAGTGAAAAGAAGGTTATAAATGCTTTTGCAGGAGATAGTGAAAAGGCTCATAAAGAAGGATGTAAGTTTGTGCTTGAGCTTTCAGAAGTTAAAAAGGTAGATTGTGATATTGCAATAGTAACTAATGGAGGTCATCCTTTAGATCAAAATATATATCAAGCAGTAAAAGGAATGACTGCTGCTGAAGCTACATGCAATCCAGGGGGAGTTATAATTATGGTAGCGGCTTGTGATGATGGTCATGGAGGACAATCATTTTATGATAATTTAGCAAATGCTGCATCACCTAGAGAGCTTTTAGATAGAATAGCAAAAGTTCCAAGAAATGAAACTGTACCAGATCAGTGGGAATTCCAAATACTAGCTAGAATTCTTGATAAATATATAGTTTTTATAGTAACTGACATGTGTGATCCTAAAATGATAGAGAGTATGCACATTAACCACGCATATACTTTTGAAGAAGCATTAGACAAAGCTTATGAACTTAAAGGGAGAGATGCTAAAGTTGCATTAATACCTGATGGAGTATCAGTTATAGTTAGGTAAAGATATAAAAATAAATTTATGATAATAAAATAAATCAATAGTAAGGAGTTATCATAACTTTATTTTTAGATGCATAACTAAAAATTATCTATTTAGAAGATGCTTATATGTATATTTTAAATAGATAAAAGTAGATTATTAAATACTAAATAAAACCTCTATACTTAGTTTTTTAATATATTAAAAGGACTTTCTCAATGAATGAGAAAGTCCTTTTATATAACTTAAAATTAATATTAGTCTAATTATCTTTAAATAGCTTTTCAGTTCTGTAAAATCTTATAAGTACAATAATTATTAAAATACCTTTTAATATACTAGTTATACTTACTGCCCACCATACGCCATCTATTCCTAGAATGTCAGGCTTAGATAAAATATAAGCTAAAGGAACTCTAGCACCTGTTAAAATTATACTAATTAATGATGGTATGTAAGTTTTTGAAACACCATTAAATATACCTGATGTAGTTATCTCTATACACATAAATATTTGAGAATATCCAAGTATCTTAAGATAAGATGTTCCTTGAATTATTGCATCTTGTTCAGGTATAAATATTGAAAATACATAATTTCCAAAGAATATAAGTAAGATAGAAGCAAATACACCAACCCCTAGTGCAATTCCAAGTATTGCTTTATATCCTTTCATTATCCTATGATACTTTTTAGCTCCAAAATTTTGTCCAACAAAAGCTCCAAGAGCAATAGCTAGGCCTTCTGTAGTCATCCAAGATATAGATTCAATTTGAGAACCTACCTTTTGAACAGCAATAGGTACAGGACCCCATACCGCTATAATTCTACCAAGAATCATTGCAAATACTGTAAATAAACCACTTTGGAAAGCTGTTGGTATACCAATTTTACATATTGTTTTCATATGATTTAAATTGATTCCTTTTAAAATATTAACCTTTAAAAAATCATGATTACTCTTTAATATATTAATTATAAAAAGTGCAGAAACAACTATTTGAGCAATAACTGTTGCAATAGCAGCTCCTAAAACGCCAAGGCCTTTAAAGTTTCCAATACCAAGTATAAGAATAGGATCTAGAATAATATTAACAATTAGACCACAAGTATTTACGAAAAATGGCATTTTACTGTTGCCAAGGGCATTAAATATTGAAGTAAATACAGGATTAATGAAATAAAAAGGTAGTCCAAAAACAATTGCAATTAAATAAGTTTCAGCCATATGTATAACAGTTGCATCTCCAAGATTAAAGAATCCAATTAGTGGTCCTCTAAAAAATACCATAACTAATGAATATAAAATTCCTAAAGCTACATTAATTTGAAGAGATGCTTTAATATAATTTTTAGCACTATCATAATCTTGTCTACCTACACTTTGAGCTACCTTTATCTCAGCACCCATTTTTGAAACAATAACAAATGCCATAGCTAGCCAAGTGAAGAAACCAGCAGTGCCTACAGCTGCAACGGCAGAGCTACCAACTCTACCTACCCATATCATATCTATCATATTGTAAGCCATTTGAATAAAAGAAGTTCCCATTATAGGTAATGAAAGTGCTATAAGCTTTTTAATAATAGGTCCTTCTGTAAGATTTAATTCTTTTCCCATAAATTGATTCACCCCCACGTGTTTTGAATTAAAATAACAATATATTATAGCTTTTAATTAGAAGTTTATCAATAATATATTAATATTTTTAGGGAATATCTATATATAAGATTAAAAGTTGTAATCTAAATAATATAATTTAGTTAAGTTACTAAATTAAGAGAAATTAAATAGTTAGTTATAAAAAAACACCAATAGTATTTACTGGTGTTTTTTATAACTATAAGTTACTTTAAGTATTTTTATAATTGTAACTTGAAGAAAAATATGCGCTATTTTTTATTGCTAGATTCTATTTCCTTATTTAAGAAATAAGATATAAATGTTCTTATAACGACAATTGATGCAAGTATTACCATATCGTTAATTGTTGGATTTAAAATAGATTCAATAATATCGGCACAAATTAAAATTTCAAGTCCGAGCAATATGTATGATCCTAGATGATTCTTAATAGTACTAATTTTTAGCACAGTATCTTCTCTATTTTTTGCAATTATTTCTGATTTGATAAAGCTTATAAAAGTTAAGGCTGCACCCCAGACTATAACTATTATAGATAAACCATTTAATATTAATATTAACATTTCTAAAAAGTGCTTCATGTCTAAATAATTACCTCCTATATTTGTATTTTTATATAATAAATAGCATTGCTTATAAAATGTATTA
Organism: Clostridium perfringens; assembly: GCA_040144665.1. Lineage (GTDB taxonomy): Bacteria > Bacillota > Clostridia > Clostridiales > Clostridiaceae > Clostridium > Clostridium perfringens_A. The sequence goes on along the minus strand of JBBVGE010000579.1, from coordinate 74,588 downwards.
TATCACAAGAAAAATATCATATAGCAAAAAGAAAATTTTATTAACCATTAATGAATGGAAGTAAATATAGTATTTAGGTTACTAAAAAGTGCCTAATTGAAAGAAATATTATAAGCTGATAAAGTTTAAATATATTAAGAAAAGCGAAAGATAATAAATGAATTAATATTACAGGAGTGAGAATTATGGAAGAAAGATTTGATGGAATAATAATAGGATTTGGTAAAGGTGGAAAGACATTAGCAGCTAATATGGCAAATAGAGGATTAAAAATAGCGTTGATAGAAAAAAGTCCTAAGATGTATGGAGGAACTTGTATTAATTTAGCTTGCATACCAACAAAGAGTTTAGAAAATTCATCTAATGAAATTAAGAGAGAAAACTTAGAAAGTTATGAAGAAAAGAATAAGGCATATAGAGAAGCAGTAGATAAAAAGGAAAATTTAATTACAGCTTTAAGAAAAGCTAATTTTAATAAAGCAGACTCTAATGAAAATATAACAGTTTTTACAGGGATAGCATCTTTTGAAGATAATAATACTGTAAAAGTTGTTATGGAAGATACAAAAGAAGTTAAAGTATTAAAGGGAGATAAAATTTTTATAAATACAGGAACACTTCCTTTTATACCTAATATTGAAGGAGTAAATTCTGCAAAAAATGTATATACAAGTGAAACATTAATGAATTTAAGAGAGTTACCAAAAGAGCTTATAATAATAGGTGCAGGATTTATAGGTCAAGAGTTTGCATCTATTTATACTGGTTTTGGTTCAAAGGTTACATTATTAGATAACATGCCTCAAATCCTTATGAATGAAGATAGAGAAGATGTAGAAGAAATATTAAAGTTATATGAGAAAAAAGGTATAAACCTAATAAATAAAGTTAATACAAAGAAAATATATAATAATGGTGAGAGAGTAGTTGTAGAAACTGAAGATGGAAGAACTTTTGAAGGTGATGCATTACTTTTATCAACTGGAAGAAAAGCAAATACAGAAGGACTAAACCTTGAAAAAGTCGGAGTAGAAACTAATGAAAGAGGATTTATTAAGGTTTCAGATACACTAAAAACTACAGCTGATAATATATGGGCATTAGGTGATATAAATGGAGGTTTACAATTTACTTATATATCATTAGATGATTTTAGAGTTGTTTTTGATAATTTATTTGGTGAGAAGAAAAGAAAAGTTAGTGATAGAAAGAATATAGCTACTTCAACATTTATAGATCCAACTTTCTCAAGAGTAGGATTAACTGTAGATAAAGCGAAAGAAGCTGGGTATAATGTAATTGTAGCTAAAATGCCAGTAAGTGCAATTCCAAGAGCTAAGCAAATTGGAGAAACAGATGGTTTCTTAAAGGTAGTAATAAATAAGGAAAATGAAAGAATATTAGGAGCTAGCTTTTTATGTAAAGATTCAAGTGAATTAATTAATATTATAAAGATGGCTATGGATAATGATATTAGTTATAAATATTTAAGAGACAATATTTATACTCATCCAACAATAATAGAAGGATTCAATGAATTATTTACAGGAGCATTTATGAAGGAAATTTAGTTAACTATAAAATTTAAGGAGAGAAGATAATTTATGTTTATAGTAGAAGATTTAGAATATAATTGTCCTGTAGAGGCATTAGCTAATATTTTGGGTAAAAAGTGGGTAGGAAGCATTATTTGGACTATAAAAAATGATAAGAAAAGATTTGGAGAATTACAACACGAATTAGAAGGTTGTAGTAAGAAGATGTTATCTCAGCAGCTTGATTTACTTATAAACAATAATATTTTAGCAAATGAAAAGATAGTAAGTAATAATACTGTAGAGTCATTTTATTATCTTACTGAAACGGGAAAGGTATTGCTTCCAACTATTAAACAGATGATTTTCTGGGGAGAAGAAAATTTAAATTGTAAATAATAAAATTGTAAATATATAGAGTTTTATAAAAAGCTATTCAACATAGAAGTTGAGTAGCTTTTTTTGTTTATTTAAATATCTATTATATATTAAAAAACTATATTAAGTTGACAAATATACAATAAAAATAGTAAAATGTCTATTAAACAAATAGACAAAGTAGAAAAGAGGGTTAAGTATGGATGAATTAATTCGTAACGCAACAATAGATGATTTAAAGAGAGGATATATATGGAATAGTAAGGATGGAAACTTTATTTGCCTATTTTGCTCGAAAAGTATTTCAAATAATGGAGATTATGCAGATAATCATGTAAAAGAACATGGGGAAGCATTAGAAAGATTGCTCGTATTAGATAAAAAGTATAATGGGCTTACTGAAATACAAAAAGAACTTTTATCAATGATATCAAATAAATACAGCAATAAAGAAATTGCTATAAACCTTGGATGTACAGAATCAACAGTAAGAAATATGAAATTCTCATTAAGAGAAAGAGCAAAACAAGCTAGAGTTTTTTTAGCTGCTATGGATTTAGCAGAAGAAGGAAAGCCAGTAATATCACAAAATAAATTAAGATCATTTCCTATTAAAGAGAGTAAAAGGAAAGCATTACTTCCTAGATTTGCGAATCTTTTTGAACCTAATAGAGAGTATTCAGAAAAAGAGGTTAAGGCAATAATTAAAAATATATATGAAGATGATGCAATGATACGCAGATACTTAGTGGATTATGGGTATTTAAAAAGAAGCAATGATGGAAGTAAATATTATAGAAATAATGAGGTTTTAGAAATGAAAAAATTAGATAGAAAAGAATTAATAAATGAGTATAAGCAAAAGGAAGTTGAACTTGGAATAATTAAAATAGAAAATAAAATAACAGGATATTCATTTATAGATGTATGTAATAATTTATATAAGCCATTTGAAGGAATAAAATTTCAATTAAATCTTGGAAGGTTTAAATCAAAGGGTTTACAAAAGGATTGGAAGGAATATGGGGAAGCAGCCTTTTCATTTGAAATAGTAGAAAAGCTAAAAACAAAAGCAGAAGAAACAGAAAAAGAAAAACTTGAAAATTTAAATGAACTTTTAGATATTTGGGTTGAAAGCCAAGGTAAGAATATAAAGTTATACTAATTTAGACATATGAGTTATACAATAAAAATATTAAATAATTTAATATATTAAAGCCATAGATAGATAAGTTATCATTAAAAATCTATCTATGGTTTTTATTTTGTTCAATCAATTTATATAAAATTTTGTTATAATTGATTAGTCTAAAATATAAATAATAGATTTTTTACATATACTATTTAAATAAAATAAATATAAATTGGAGGAAAATATGAGCTCAAAAGATAAATTCTTATGTGATATAAAAAATGGTAGTAACGTAAAGCTATCTTTAATGGTAATGAAAATTATATATAAAGATGCATCTAAAACAGTATGCATATTAGCTGATAAAAGTGGAGATATAAAAGCTAATATACATGTAAAAAGTGATGAAATAAAAGAAGGAAAAGTTCTAGAAGTTGAAGGGACTCGTGATATCAATTTAGATGTGAAAAAGTTTCAATTTGTGTCTGAATATAATGCATCAGACTATCTTCCAACTGTAAAACGTCCAATTGAAGATATAATGAATGAAATTGAAGAATATACAAGAGCATATATAACTTCTGAAGAAGGAAAGGCTTTAAATGACTATTTCTTTAAAAATGAAGAGTTTTTAGATAAATTTAAAAGAGGAATAGGTGGAGTATCTATGCACCATAATTATATTGGGGGACTTGCAGAGCATACCTTAAATGTTATGCACTTAACTTCTGTTCTTTGTGACAGATATGATTGTAGAAGAAGTGAAATAGCAATGCTTTCAGCAAAACTTCATGATATAGGAAAGATTTACGAACTTTATTATGATGGACCTTTTAAATATACTCTTAGAGGTGAAATGGAAGGTCATATAGTAATTGGAGTACAAATGATTGATGAAGCAATTAGAAAAAACCCAGATATGTATAGTGATGATTTTGTTTGTAGAGTAAAGGGATGCATAACTCAGCATCATGGAAAATTGGAGTATGGATCTCCTAGAGAAGCTAAGATGGAAGAAGCATTTATAGTGAATTTTGCTGATTCTATAGATGCTACTATGAATAAGATAACACAAGTAAAAGATAAAACTGAAAGTGGAACATGGTCAGAGTATGATAGAAGACTTGAAACAAGACTTTATTTATAAATATATAAGTGTATTTAATAATATAAGGAGTATATATTTAAAGTTATACAAACTAAATATTTAAAATAGTAAAAGGGCCTCTCTTTTATGGAAAAGTCATTTTGCTTACGGAATGAGAACATCTATTTAGATGTTCTTTTTTATTGATTAAAATAAGACTTTAAAGACTCTATTGACAAAATGTGATAAAAAGAATAATATAGTTTGCATAGAAACTAATTTGTTTGCATACGAACAAATCTTAAACTTTAGGAGATGAGATTATGGATTTTAAAAAATATATATTCAGGGTAAATAAGAGAACTTTATTATTAATTGCTGGAATGGTTTGGATGTTTGCTGGATTTAGAGTATTAACTTTAGGTGGTGAAGATGTACAAAGTAATCATGGAAAATGGATTATTAGCTTAATATTTGCAGCCGCTATATTTTATGTATTCTTTAAATTTATATTTAGTAAAATGTTTAAAAAACATACTACTAGAATTATGAATAGTAAACTAGATAAACATTGCATATTTTCATTTTTTGATATAAAGAGTTATTTAATAATGGGATTTATGATTTTCTTTGGAATAACTATAAGAAGTTTAAAAGTAGTAAATCCTGTTTATATAGGAACATTCTATATGGGACTAGGATTGGCATTGTTTATGGCAGGTGTATTTTTCTTAATAAGTTCATTAAATTTTGAAAATACTAAAATTAAATATAGTAATTAAACTTTGGAGGGATATAGACATGAAATATGATTCTTTTGAGATAGCAATGCTTATAAAAGAGATATATGCAAATACCATGGGAATAGTTAGTGAAAATTTAAAAGAAAGTGGATTTACTAATCAACAGATTATGGTTATGAAATTAATTGCTCACAATGGACAAGTTACTATATCACAATTATGTGATGAAATGTTTCTAGCTAAAGGAACAGTGTCAGGAATAGTTAAAAGGCTAGATGAAGCAGGATATGTTAGAAAAATTAAGACTGAAAATGATAAGAGAAATACTTATGTAGCTTTTTCAGATAAAGGTATGGAATTTGCAAAAAAGTTTAGAAATGATATTAATAAAAGTTTTGATGAAGTATTTAGAAATTTCACAGAAGAAGAAATTGTAGAAGTAAAAAATAATTTATTAAAATTAAGAAATAAAATTAAAGGTGAAGATTAAAAATCAGAAATAGGTATTGACAGTTATTATAAAAGAATGTATATTAATAGTATAGTAAAGCGTTTACATTTAGATACTGTGATCGTTACTGATTAGATCAGGCGAGACCTTAATTAATGAGAAGAGATAGACAAGTTTCTTTTGATTAATTAAGGTCTTTCTATTTTATAGATATTATAAAATTATAAAAATTAACTTTAAGGTAAAAGTCGATAAAAATGAATTGTAAGATAATATTTGTATAAATAATAGAGAAAAGGTGTATTAAGTTATAAAATAAAACGAACTTAATACGCCTTTTATTAATATAGAATTTATATTTGAGTATTACTACAATTAGATTATCTACCTAGTTTAACTAATGCACACCCTTGAATTGCTTTAATATCATTATCTTTGCAGTATTTTAGTATTTGATCACTTTCAGCACCTGGCTGAATTAATACATTTTCTATTCCAAGTTCTTTAGCTTCTTCAATAAATTTTAGACCAACTTTTGGATTAATACATAAATCTATAGCATCAATTTTATAAGGAACATCCTTTAAAGATGTATAAACATTATCGCCACCTTTATTAGATACACCAGAAACTTTATAATCCTTATCCTTAAATTTATTTAGAATCTTATAGGCATACTTTTCGCTATTTGTTACATCTCCAATAACAACCCAGTTTTTAAATGAAGTTATATTTTTTATAGTCATATTAAACACTCCTTTCATATCATAAGTATCTTACAAAAGTATATAAAATATTATAGTAATTAAATATGAATATATAAGAAACTAAATGGAAAACTAATCTATGAGGTGATTATATGTCAAAGAGTAGATTGAAAGGGAAAGTAAATCCTTACATGATGGGAAACTATACTAAGGGTGCTGTAGAAAGCTTTGAAGAAAATATAGTAGAGCAAACAAACTACTTAGAAAAGGTAGATGCAAATCTAAAAAATAAAGAAAAATAAATCAAAGGATAGTAAGTGTAACTTATATGTGTATAAGTATGCTTACTATTTTTTTGTGGATTTTAAGATAGTATTATAAAAATTTATTTGTAAATTTAATCTTCTAATTTGAATATATAAGATTAAGTAATAATTTTATATTCAAAGGATAGAGGAAGCTAGTATGAAATTTAAAGATAGGATTATGAATATATTAATTATGATTCCTACTATTTTAGGAATCATTTTAGTAAGTTATAGTATTAAAAGTATTAGAGAGTTTATAAATACAGTAATAACTGCACTATTTAGTGAAAATATAACCCAAAAAATAAATCTATTTTTTGAAAGTAATTTAATATTTATTTTTAGATTAATTATATTTATATCGTTGATTTTTTTAATTATTTTTGTTGTGCATATGAAAATATATAATAATAAAAATAAGTCAAATAATAGCTTTATAAGTAATGATAATAAATTATTTAAGGGCTTGTACAAATATTTAGAAGAAGAAAAAAAACGATGCTTCTTAATAACTGGATATTGGGGTTCAGGTAAGACACATAATTTAAATAAGTTCTTAGATGAGTATTTAGAATTTAATGATAGAAATGTATATAATATTTCATGTTTTGGAATATCAACAAGAACTGAAATGATGAGTAATATAAAGTCATTGTGTGAAGGGTTAGATAGAACTTATAGATATAAGCTATTAAAATTAGTAAGGTTGTTGCCAGTAGTAGGTGAAGTATTATTTAGTATGTTTAAGCCAATTTATTCTTTAAAAGATATAAAGCAAGGTTCAATATTTATCTTTGATGATTTTGAAAGAATATCACCAGTTAATAAAGGTGTAAGAGATAATAGGTGTGAACTAGATAAAAATATACTTATTATGAATCAAAAGAATAGAAAGATAGGTAAAGTTAAAGAAATAACATATAAATTAGATAGCTTAGACAATGAAGAGGATCCATATACTAAGTATAAAAGGCTGGAAAAGTATAATATAGTAACTGGACTAATTAATGAGCTTATAGAAAGATATAAAATGAAAGTTATTGTTTTATGTAATACAGAAATAATAGATACTGAATATTTTAGAGAGATATTTGACGGAAAGCTAGAATGTATAAGATATAATATAGCACCAAAACTCAATATATGTAGAGATATAATAGATAAAAATATAGAAAATATAGTTTCATTAGAAGATGAGGAAAGGGAATATTTAGAGGACTTCTTTAATGTACATGAAGATGAAATAAATAAGGTATGGAGAGAGACTAATATACCAAACAATAGAATATTGTCAGGAGTTGTAAGTGCATTTATAGAAGTTGTAGATGACATTAGATTAAATGAAATTAAAGATATAGCAGAAGGTATATTTTATAGTATTTTTATTGCAAATATAAATAATTATAATAGTAATTTAAAAGACGTTAGTGTGTTGAAACTTGGTGAGAATATATTAACTTCTGATAGAAGGTATAAGTTAAATTATAAAGATTCAAATAGGAAGTATGAGTATTTAGAAGAGGTTTTTAATAAAGAAAATCTAGTTTGGTGTGGAGCAAATATAGCATTATCACATATAACAGGTAGACCTATAAATAAGAATCTAGCATTAGAAGAGATAAAAGAGATTAAAAATTATAAGTGTAATATAGAAAATTATACAGGGGGTAGCATAAGAGATTTAAATGAACTGAAATCAATCTGTGATTGCGAGGATAAGGTGAATATTTATGATCTAATAAATACAATAAACAATGTTAACGACATTAAAGATGAAGGAAATAGTATATTAAAAGATATACTAAGATCAGATATAATAAATTATGATATTATTTCTGACAATTTAGTAAATATGAATGATGAAAAACTTGAACTAGATAGATTTTTTGAGTTAATAAATAAAAGTAAACTATATGATATTTTAGATAAAGATACTGAAGTGCAAGATATATTATTTAAAAATATTACTATAAATTTATTAAAAAATAAAACTAAAAAATCACAGATAGAAAGAAGAGATGCGAAAAAAATATATGAGGACTGGAAAAAGAATAATTATATTTAAAAATCCTTTAAATAATAAACAGAATAGAGTATAAAAGTTTAATTTTGTAAAAATATATAATTTTGTGATATTATAAAGTATGTGCGTTATAACGATTACATATATTTTGAAATTAAATTATTAAAGCGTATAAAATACTTTAGTAATTATACTCTATGTTTGTTTTAAAGAATCAAAATAAAATTGATAAAAGGAGTTTTAAAGTTATGGAATTACAAAAAGATTTACCAGAAATATTTGAAGAGTTTGGTGAAGGAAGAAGAAATGCTTTCGTAAAAGCTAAAGAACTTAAAGATAAGGATATACCTCTTATAGGAGTATTTTGTACTTACTTTCCGCAAGAGTTAGCATTAGCTATGGGAGCTTCTACAGTATCACTTTGTGCAAGTTCAGATGAAACTATCCCTGATGCAGAGCAAGATCTACCTCGTAACTTATGTCCATTAATAAAATCAAGTTATGGATTTGGAAAGACAGATAAGTGTCCATTTTTCTATTTTTCAGATTTAGTTATTGGAGAAACTACTTGTGATGGTAAGAAGAAAATGTATGAATACCTTTCAGAGTTTAAACCAGTTCATGTAATGGAATTACCAAATTCTCAAAGTGAGGATGGATTAAAACTTTGGAAGAATGAAATAATTAAGCTTAAATCAGTATTAGAAGAAAAGTTTAATGTTAAAATTTCAGAGGATGATATAAGACAAGCTATAAAGATTAAAAACAATGAGAGAAAAGCATTAAAGAAGTTTTATGAACTTGGAAAGAAAGAACCAGTTCCAATGCTTGGACAAGATACATTTAAAGTTTTAAATGGTACAACCTTTAGTTTTGAGAGAAAAAAGATACCAGCTCAAATGGATGAATTAATTGAAAAAATTAATAGTGAATATGAAAAAGAGAAAAAATATGAATCTAAACCACGTATTTTAATCACAGGATGTCCAATAGGTGGGGCAACAGAGAAGGTGATAAAAGCAATTGAAGACAATGGGGCATATGTAGTTGGATTTGAAAATTGTAGTGGTGCAAAAGCTGTTGAGGATTTAGTGGATGAGGATAATCCAGATGTTTATGATGCACTTGCACGTAAATATTTAAAAATAGGATGTTCATGTATGACACCTAATCCTAATAGAATTAAGCTTTTAGATAGAATGATTGATGAATATAAAGTAGATGCTGTAGTTGACGTAATTTTAACGGCTTGTCATACATATAGTGTTGAAACTTTATCAATTAAAAGGTTTGTAAATGATAAAAAGAATAAGCCATATATGAGTGTAGAAACAGATTTTTCAACTGGAGATATTGGTCAATTAAATACTAGAATGGCAGCATTTATAGAAATGCTATAGAATTGGGTGATTAAAATATATACATTAGGAATTGATTCAGGATCAACAACAACAAAAGGTGTATTGTTTGATGGAAAAGAAATTATAAAAACAATGATAATAAAAACAGCAGCAAAGCCTAGAGAAAGTATTTATAAAGTTTATAATGAATTATATTCTGATGAAGTGAGATATACTATAGCTACAGGATATGGAAGAGAATTATTGAAAGAAGCTGATAAGTATGTAACAGAAATAACTTGTCATGCACAAGGGGCAGCTTTCTTAAATCCTAATACTAGAGGTATTATAGATATAGGAGGACAAGATTGCAAGGCTATACTTTTAGATAATTCATTAAATGTAGTAGATTTTCTAATGAATGATAAATGTGCAGCAGGAACAGGAAGATTTATAGAAGTTATGATGAGAATATTAGAAGAAGATATAAATAATATTGATGAATTTGTAGAGGACAAAACTCCTGTTAATATATCAAGTATGTGTACTGTATTTGCAGAAAGTGAAATAATTAGTTTACTTGCAAAAGATGTAGATAGAGGAGATATAGCACTTGGAATAATAAATTCTATATGTAAAAGAACTGCTAATTTCTCAAAAAGATTAAATTTTAATGGAGATATATTTTTTACTGGTGGGCTAGCAAACTTAGATATATTTAGATCTACTCTTCAAGAATATATAGGAAAGAATATAATCACAGATTCTTTAAGTCAATTTGCAGGGGCTATTGGTGGTGCTGTTATTGGATATAAGAAAATAAATAGATAATAAAACGAAGTATTAATTATAAAGAATTATAAACATGTAAATTATTAAAATTTAAAACTTAGAATTATTTACGATAAAAGGACAGATATACTAAGGTAGTTTATCTGCCCTTTTATTAGTTTTGACTATTTATTATTTGAGTTTTACTAACAGGAAAATGTTTTATTGAAGAGGAATCTAAGTCCTCATTAAATAAATTAATTGAGTTTATTTGATTGTTTTCATAAGTACTATAATAGTAAGTAGAAGATTCACTGCACATAGCTGCTGTATACATAGTAAAGCTTATAAGATCATTTGATTTTATGATTGAACCTTTTGGAACTGCACAGTTAGCTAATATATGAAAAATACTAGTAACTCCTTCAATCTCATCATTAGGCTCTAAAATAGTGTTCTTTAAAAATGTTGCACGAACAAATCGGGCTGGTGCTGTAAAGTTACCAGGCAAAGCAAATGATCCAGTACCATTACTAAAAGCAGATGACTTTAAATCTCCCCATGTAGAAGATTCAAGTTGTTTTGATTTCATCCAAGTATATTGACGTAAGTTAGTTAGGTGCCATTCAAAGTTTGGACTATTTGTCATTACACCTATAGGGTTATCAAAAACTTCGATACCTTTATTTGTTTTTTCAATTACAATGCTTTTAGAGGATTTATCAGATAAAATCCAATGTAATGGGGGAGTTATTCCACCAAGTAAATCAAGTCCATGTTCAACAAATTCTATATTTTTAATTGCAGACTTTACTTCTTCTATATCTTTAAATTGAGACAATGACCAAAATACAAAATCATAAGGAGATAAATTTTCTTTATTAGATACACACTCTTTTTCATAATGTGCAAAATCTGAAAAGTAAAGAGTTGCACATGTTAATCCTTTTTCATTTACACCATCTGCAAAAATTGGATGATCGTCTATAACGTTTGACATACCAACAAGAGCATACTTAGTCTTTTGGTCTTTGTTATTTAAAATATTTGACCATTTATAATTTCTAGGTACTAAATGGATAGCTTCATTAAGATTTATTGAGAAATCCATTGTACGTCCAAGTAAATTGTGACCATCTTTTGTTTCTAAAGTTAAGCTAGTACACATAAATAAACACTTCCTTTTAATATCAATAATTTGAGGATTAATCTAATATTTAACTAATGTTTAATCTAATATAAGAGTAAATGTTAGACTAATTCTTTCTATAATATAAGTTTACATTGTAACATTAGTTAAGTAAAATTAAAGTAATTAAACTTATAGTTAAGTAAAACTTAACAATATTAACTTAAGATTTGAGGAATAGAAGATGAATTTTGAACAACTTGAGATTATAACTACATTATCAGAAGAGAAGAGCTTTTCTAAAACAGCAAATAAACTTCATATGACAACATCAGCAGTAAGTCAGGCTGTAGCGAATTTAGAAAAGGAACTTAAGATAACTTTGTTTGAGCGTTCTAAGCAAGGAAGTTTTCCAACTACTCAAGGACAATATGTAATTAGAAATGCTTATAGTATTTTGGAACAAAAAAAGGATATATACACATACGCAAATAAAAGATTTCAAGAGCCAAAAGTTAAATTGAGAATTGGATGTATACCAGGAATCAATGGAGCTATTATAGAATCTATTAGGATGTTACAGAAAGAGTATCCTTTTGTAGAGGTATCAATTATTGAGAAGAATACTGAGGAACTTTTAAAGGAACTTCAGCAAAAGAAATTTGATTTTGCTTTAATTGCATTTTCAGATAATATAGTAAATCATAATCTACAATATGATATTAAAAAAATTTTAGATGGATCATTTTATTTTGCTGTAAATAAGAATGACCCAATTGCAAATAAAGAAGTTTTAAAATATGAGGATATTATAAATGAACCTTTAGCCATATATGATGATAAATTTCTATTAAATTATATAAGTCATATAGAAAATAAGATTGAAAAATCAGCTCATATATTATTTCAAACTAATAATTTTAATTCTATTATAAATGCTGTTGAACAAAACATAGCAATATCTTTTGGACCTTATTATGCAATGATAAATGATTATTATAGTAAATTAAATAATATAAAGATGATACCAGCTATAGAGGATAAAGATATAATTAGTGCAGGATTATGGTTCCTGCAAATTAAAAATGATTCCTTAAATGAGATTGCAGAAGAACTATTATTATCAATAAAAAATAATATAAAAGTACTTTGATAAATTAAAATAACTATACTATAGAAGCTTTATAGTATAGTTATTTTAATTTTAATTTTAAATCTAAGATAAATAATATAATAATTATTTTAGTAAATGGTAATTATTATTTTCACTATCATTTCTAAGTGGGAAGAAGAATAGAATAATAGGTAAAATAAAAATAGGTAGTTTTGCCCAGCTTATACCTATAAATGATAGTGTAATTAGTATGCAGGTTACAATTAATAATACTATAGCAGGAAGTTTTTGTTTTATATCATTAGTTTTCATTTCTACATACCTCCTAATAAAGATATTTATTATGTTAATAATACCATTAATTATATATAATTACATTTATGTAAGTGTTAAATCATATATAATTTAAGGATTATTAACAAATTTAACTACCCAAAGATAAAGATTATATTAATTATTTTAAACTAGAAACTTAATGAAATATTGCATTTAATATTCTGATTCTATATTAATATTTGTTTGTTTCTAATAATTAAATAATAAAAAAATGGAATTGAAGGTAGTGATAGTATTAAAAAAAGTTGTGTAATACTATTATTAATACCAAAATATATGATTATAAAATCAAGTATTCCTATTAAATTTATAGGAATAATTTTAAAAATAAAATTTCTACTTCTTTTCAAATGTAGCATGTTAGCTATTTCCCAAACACCAAATAATATTAAAGATATAGCTGTTATAACAAGTGAAACTTTAAATATAGTTCGTGACATTTCCATATACCAATCACTTATAAAAAAGTAACGTCTACACTCGGTCCATATAATTGATACAAGAAATAAAATAAAACCTATGATAACCCCTATAGATGAAATTTTTAAAATATTTTCATAACAAACTTTATTAAATGTATCATGAATTTCTTTTTTGAATTTTTTAGACTTTTTAAATTTTTTAACAACTTGATCAACTGCCATATCTTCTGTTTGTCCATTTTCTATAAGTTCATTAATTTCAATTAAAATATTGCTTTCTAATTCTTCCTTGAATAGGATTACTTCATCATTACAATCATACACACTATTATCTATATATTTTATAATAGAATGAATTTTTTTTATATTATTTCTATTAAGATTACCTTTTTTTATCATTTGTAAATTAACTCCTTTCAATTATTTTCTTCATAAAATTATTTATTTCTATTATGTCATTATATTTTTCTTTTAGGTATTTTTCGCCTTCATTTGTTATCTCATAATACTTTCTCTTTGGATAACTATGGTCATCTTCCCATGAACTTAAAAGAAATTTCTTTTGTTCCAACCTCTTAAGGGAGAGATATAACGTACCTTCGCTTACTTCTAAGTTAAAATCACTTAGTTCATGTATTTCTTTAACTATGTTATATCCATAATTTTTCTTGATTTTTATTATTCCTAAAATGATTAGGTCTATGTAACCTTTAAGTAACTCTCTATCCACTAATAATTACCTCCTTCATTTATACATAATAAAACAATATACATTGTAATACAATGTATATTCCTTAAATTAACAAAAGGTTAATAAAAAGGTATTAGGTTAAAATTTAATAATAAAGAATGTTATCTGAATTTACTAAGGATTTATTGAGTAAATAAGAAATCAATAAAGGAAAGTATAAAGAATAAAGAGTACAATTACTTGTACTCTTTTATTATATCTTCTGTGAATTTATAGATTAATTTATCATAATCTTTTTCATCATATTTATCTTCTAAACTCTTTTTATTTTCTTCAAAATATGTAGCTTTATCTTTTATTAATTCATCAAGTTCTTCATCAGTTATAGTCTTGAAACCCATATCTTTTGATATTTCATTAAAAGCAGTTTTTATAGATTCTTTATATTTAGAAATTTGATCATTAATCATAGAATTTAAGGCTTCTTCCCAATTATCAAATCCACCTATAGGTATGTTGTCTTGCTTCTTATCTTCTTTTTCATCTTCAGTTTTGAAGAAGTTCATAAATGCCATTTTTATCTCTCCTAAGTTAAATATTTTAATTAATGCTTATTATACTACTTTAAATAGTTATTTCAACGTACTATAGTAAGGAATTATGTAAAAAATAGGTTAAAAGATATAATTTTGTTAATTGAGATGATTTACATAATTATTTAAATGAAACAGGATTAATTAAAGAAATATCATCATATATTTTATAGAGGGGTGATGTTATGAATAAGCTAGATATTGCGATGTCTATGAACATAATAAATTTAAAGTTTTTAATTATGATAGTATTTATATGTGGTTTATTTGCTTTTATAAAAGGAATACTTAAATCATTAAATTTATATTCTAAGGCAAATTTAATTAATAAATGTAGCAATTTTATCTTTGTTTTTGGATGTACATTTATATCTATTAAGTTAATAATTTCATTGATTACAATCTTTAAATAGAAAATTATTTTAGTATATTTAAGGATTTAACATATTAAAAAGGTTGTCATACTGACAACCTTTTTAATAATTTATATATTATTTTATTATGTTACTGGCTTTGTGTATAAGATCTAAAAACTCAAAATGAAGTTCAAATAAATTATAAAATGCAAATAACAAGCCGAAAATTGATAAGAATATACAAGACATTTTACCAAGTATATCCTTACCCATGTACTTCATTATTAAATACATAGTTCCAAGAATAAATAGCATGAAAAGATAACACTGCATCACAGACAAAACACAACCTCCCTATTTGAAAATAGACTTATAAAAATTATGATAATTAGATTCTACTAATGTTTTATTACTTAAATAAAGAATTAATATAAGTATATTTTACAGTTTTAAAAATTATGTAATAAATTTTTATAGCAAATATTCTAATAGTTAGTTTATTTATCAAACTTTATTATATAGAGTTTGTTTATATTCTAATTAAAATTATTATTTGACTTACAAATATCTCTAATATATTATGATGATAGTTATAATTAAGGGAGGGGTAGCTTTTTGGAATATACAATTAAAGAAGTAGCAAGTAAAACAAATTTATCAACATATACAATAAGATACTATGAGAAGGAAGGGCTCCTACCAACCGTAAGTAGAGATAAAGCTGGAAATAGAGTTTTTTCAGATGATGACTTAGAGTGGATTTCTATAATTTGTTGTCTTAAAAATACTGGAATGCCAATTAAGGATATAAAGACTTATATAGATCTTAAAAAGCAAGGAGATTCAACTTTAGAGGTTAGAAGAACAATAGTTACAGATCACAAAAAAGCAGTAGAAAATAAGATATCTCAACTTATGAAAGAACTTAAAAAAGTAAATGAAAAAGTTAAATATTATGATACAGCTTGTGAAGATGGTACAGAAGCTTTCGTAAAAAATAAATGCAGGATTCAAAAGATAAGAATGAAATAATATTAAATAAAAACTCCTCTCAAAATTTATAAAAGAGAGGAGTTTAGTTTATGTATTACTAATTTTATTTAATTATTGGAGAAAGAATTTTAATGTCTCGTTTTATATAATAATATTTCTTATTAATTGTATTAGTTATTAATGTTATTTGATTCTTTAAATACTTTATATCCCCAATCTTCAAGAGAATGAAGTACAGGACATAAAGATTTGCCAAGATCAGTTAATGTATATTCAACTCTAGGAGGAATTTCGTTATATTGCTTTCTTGAAACTAGATTATATTCACCAAGTTCATTTAAAGAGCGAGATAGCATAATACTAGAAATACCATCTAAATTTCGTTGTAATTCATTAAATCTTACAGTTCCAAGTCTAGAAATTTCCCACATTATTTGTAGTTTCCATTTTCCACTTAATATATTTAAAGCATATTTTATTGCAAATTCTCTTTCAGAGTAATTTTTTATAGGACAATCTGACATAAGTAAACCTCCATTACTAACATTTTTGTTACCTACTTAATAAACTTTCAGTACTTGTTTTATATTAATTGAGTTACTATAATAGCTTATAGAAAAAAGTAATCATTGTAAAGCTAGCTTATATAAATATTATTTTAATAATAAATCATTTATAAATTTAGAAGTAAAATTAAGGCTATAAATATGTATTTTGTGTAGTTGATACACCACAAATTAGAGGAGTGTGTTAGAAAATGATGAAAGTTGATAAGGAAAAGTGTATAGGTTGTGGATTATGTGCAAAGGATTGTTTTGTTAATGATATTCAGATAATTGATAAGAAAGCTGAAATTAATAATATAACATGTATTAAATGTGGACACTGTATAGCAATCTGTCCAAAGAATGCAGTATCTACAGATGAATATAACATGGATGATGTAAAAGAATATGATAAAGAGACATTTAATATAGATTCAGAAAATCTTCTTAATTTTATAAAGTTTAGAAGAACTATAAGAAACTTTAAAGATAAAAAAGTAGAAGATGATAAATTACTTAAAATTATAGAAGCCGGAAGATTCACTCAAACAGGAAGTAACAGTCAAAATGTTTCATATATAGTAGTAAAAGATAACATAGATGAATTAAGAGAATTAGTACTAGAAAGTCTTAAAAGTGCAGGAGAATACATTCTTAATAGCAAGGATGAACAAAATAAACAGTATAAGAGATACGCACAAATGTGGATACAAATGTACAATAGTCATAAAGAAAATCCAGAAGGAATGGATAGATTATTCTTTAAAGCTCCAGCTCTTATAATTACTGTTTCAGATTCACCAGTAAATGCTTCACTGGCTTCTTCAAATATGGAGCTTATGACAGATGCATTAGGACTTGGAACATTCTTTAGTGGATTCTTTGTAAGAGCTTCAAATGACAATAAAAAGATTAGAGAATTCCTAGGGTTACAAGAAAATGATCAAATAGTTACTTGTATGGTAATTGGATATCCAAATGTAACATATAAGAGAACGGTACCTAGAAAAGATGCTGTTGTATCATGGAAGTAATAAGTTCTGGTATAAATAATGCTGTAGCAATTATCTGCTACAGCATTATTTATTATTCTTTATGTACAATACCCTCTAATTTACAATCAGTATCTTCTAATTTATTCTTATAATTTTCTAATATAGAAGTACAATTAGGGCATCTAGTTGCTTTTATATCAATTTCAGTAAAGCAATATGGACAATCTTTTGTAGTAGGTAGTTCTTCCTTTTTCTTTATAGCTAAATCTTTAAATCTATTAATTTGTCTAATAACTATAAAAATAGAGAAAGCTATAATTAGAAAGTTTATAACATTATTTAAAAATAAACCATAATTAATAGTAGCTACACCTGCAGCTTGAGCTTCTTTAAGTGAATTAAAGTGTTGACCACTTAAATTTATATAAAGGTTAGAAAAATCAACTTTTCCAACTAGATTGCCGATTAATGGCATTATAATGTCATTTACAAGTGAAGTAACTATTTTACCAAAAGCACCACCTATAACAACACCAATTGCTAAGTCTACTACATTACCTTTCATAGCAAACTTTTTAAACTCTTTCCACATATTAAACTCCTTTCTTTTAAAATTAATTTAAAGTATAATAATTATCTAGTTTTATTTAATTTGCAATTAATGTTAAATAAAATTAAATATTATACAAAAAATGCTTAGAGGTATTATAACATTAAAGTTCTTACTGTGCATAAAATAATTTATAAAATTTTATATAAAACTTAAAAAAATAAGCTTAAATATAGAAAGATTATGTTACCATTATAATAAATAAAAGATTGCTTATAGAGGGTGTGAGACAGATGAAAAAATTTGATTATAGTAAATTAACTGGAAAAGTCATTACAAGAGATGATTTTGAATATGAAGAGAGTAGATTATCTTGGAATAGAGCAATTCAAAAATATCCTTTAGTATTTGTATATTGCACAAAAAAAGAAGATGTTATTAATGCAATAAATTGGGCTAAGGAAAACGACGTAGAAATAAGAATAAGATCTGGATGTCATAACTATGAAGGTTATTCAACGGGAAATGATGTTTTAGTAATTGATGTTAGTAAGATGAATAACATTCATATTGATGAAAGAGATAATAAAGTTACAATAGATGCTGGAGTTCGTAATAGAGAATTATATGAAGCAACAGGAAGCTTAGGGTATCCATTCCCAGGAGGAG
The DNA here is from genome assembly GCA_040144665.1 of Clostridium perfringens. Lineage (GTDB taxonomy): Bacteria > Bacillota > Clostridia > Clostridiales > Clostridiaceae > Clostridium > Clostridium perfringens_A. The sequence continues at coordinate 55,720 of JBBVGE010000579.1, read as the reverse complement.
GATGCCCAACAGTTGGAGTTGTAGGATTTACTTTAGGTGGAGGCTGGGGATATTCAAGTAGACTACTTGGATTAGCTTGTGATTCTTTAGTTGAACTTGAACTTATTGATTATGAAGGCAATATTATAATTGCAAATGAGAGAGAAAATAAAGATTTATTCTGGGCTTGTAGGGGAGGCGGAGGAGGTAACTTCGGAGTAGTTACTTCCATGACATTTAATCTTCCAAGTAAAATTAAGATGGCAACATTAATAAGTATAGAGTATACAGATATAGATTTTGAAGAGAATGTTGATTTAATTGAAACATTGCAAGATACTTATAAGACTTTAGACAGACGTATGAATTTAAAGACTGGAATATATAATTCAAAAGAAAAAGGAAGAGGAGTTCGTATCACTGGATTATTCTATGGAGATAAAGAAGAAGCAAATACAATTCTAAAACCTCTTAGAAATGTGTGCAGCAGAGTAATTTTTGATTTAGATTATATAACTGTATTAGAAGCAAATAGAAGAATACAAGATAGTCATCCAGATTATGAAAAGTACAAGTCTACAGGAAGATTTGTATATAAAGATTATACAAGAGATGAGATAAGAAAACTTATTAGACTAATAGAAGTTAGACCAGAAGGTTCAGTATATGCAGCACTTTCATTCTATGGACTTGGAGGAACTGTACGTGATTTAGATAGAGATACTACAGCCTTTTATTATAGAGATGCTAACTTTATTATGGGATTACAATCTGTATGGGAAGAAGATAGATTTGCACCTATAAATAGAGAATGGGTTAAAAATCAATTTAAAGACATGAAAGATATGACTATAGGATCTTTTATAAACTTCCCAATAGCAGAGCTTCCAAACTATGAGAAAGAGTATTATGGAACTCATATAGAAAAATTAAAAGAAGTAAGAGAAAAGTATGATCCAGAAGGTGTATTTGAATTTCCACAAGGAATAACAGTAAACAATAAAGATATATAAATTAATATAGGGAAAATGCTAGGATTATAACCTAGAACTTTTTATTTACAAATACTAAAAAAATGATAATATGTAAATAAAAGGGGTGAGGTTATGAAATCAATTAGCATTAATAAAAATTTAAATGTAATTCAAATAATATTAATAGGGATTTTTTTATGTCATGGAGTAGTAGCTGTTTTTTTTAAGGATGAACAGATTATATACTGGGGAATTGCAACATTAATTTATATAAGTTTATTTATTTTAATTACAACATATAAATTAAGTTTTAAAATATTAAAAAGAAAAATATTGAAAATTTTATTTTCAATTATAATGGCTGTCATTTCATTTTATATTACACTTGCAATTGAATTTATAATATTAGGTATTTATATTGCTAAAACTTCATAAAAGAAGACTTCATTTTCATAATGAATCCTCAGAGTGCTGACTTTGTCAACACTCTGGGATGAGTCTTAAAAGACTCGTCCTTTATTATTTATTTGGTTTGTTGATGACATTCACGTAACAGAAAATGTTATTTATCGCTTTTTATACGGTTAAAATAGCAAATTGAGTGGATGAGAAACAAACATTGTCTTCCAAAGCTGTAATCATTTTAACTAGATAATTAATTTTATCAGCCATATTTTTTATATTAATATAAGCAAGTTTTTTTAATAACTAATCTTCAGTGGTATGAAAAGGATCAAAATTTGAAATATCTAAACAATTCGTCATAGGATTTACTTTAATTATATTTATTAGATAAAACATATAATTTTTAAAATTATATTTTAAAATTATATTTTTTATGGTATATTATATAGGTAATTACATAATAATTATTATTAAGTAATTATATGATTAAAATATTTAATAGTAAATTTATGAATTAGGAGAATGTAGATATATGAAACTAGATAGAGAAAAATATTTAAAAGTTAGAAAGGCTCAAGCACAAGGAGCTAGAACTGTAGAAGAACTTAAAGGAATGTCTGATATAGTTATTGAAAATGATGATGAACTTAAAGAGGTAGAGGCATTATTACAAAATGTTTGTAAGTGTAAAAATGTATCAGTAGATACAGTAGTAAATGCTGTTAAAAATGGTGCGGACACTGTTGAAAAAGTTGCTGAAGCTACTGGAGCAGGTACTGCATGTGGGAGATGTAAGGGAATTATATCAAACATAATAGAAAATAAGAGATAATTAATTTTAATTACCTAGCCTTAGAATTTAGTTGTATTAAATTTCTAAGGCTTTTTTATTTAATAAATATAGTAAATTTAAATAGAAATTTATAACTTTCTATTACTTTTCCTTAACTTATAAGCTTTATATCCCACAAATCCAATAACTACAACAATTGCCACTATAAATATTATATCTATGGTACTAAGACCAGAACCAATTATGTTAAGGGATATATCTTCATCTTGCATCATAAAGGCTTCCTCCTTATATTTGCTATATATAACATATATACAAGTATAAGTGATATTAATTCCTGTATTATAGAGATTATTTTTTATTTTTTATAAATACTGACTATTTAAAATAGTAAGTCTTAATAGACAAATATTTATTTCTATATTATATGAATAGTTAGTTCTATGTGTTAGATATATGGACTTCGCAGCCGTATTTTTCAAATGTATCTTTTATAAAACATGTATCTTTAATTGGGGTGGATAACGTTATACATTTATTATTTTGCATATTAAAGATTAATTTCGGTTTCTTGTATGATAAATTTTCGATAACTATGTAATCTAACTTTTTAATAGATATTATATTAATAAGATCTGATACATAGGATTCATTGATTAATAGAACATTTCCATTCATAATTATAACTGGCATAATAATTGCAATTATAAATAATCCCCAGGATATCTCTCTGCAAAATATAAGATTAAGTATACCTAAGATAAGAATAATTAAACTAGGTGTAATTACATATATAAATATGGATTTAATAGAATTATTTTTGTATCTAGAAAAAATTTTGAAATCTGTGTTTTTAAAGTGAAAGTATACATTAATAAAATTATATAGCAGATAAATAAAGTTTATAAAAAATATGAATGACTTTATGTAATTCAAATTAAGCCCTCCTTGAATTTTAGTTATTTATTAGATACATGTACTTCAACACCATACTCTCGAAGTGATTCTTTTATGTAATCTATGTTCTTATTAGAAAATGACATAGGTCTAAGTTTTTTATTGTTTTTTGTATGGAAAACTAATTTAACTGTTGTATATGATGTTTCTTCAATTATGATATAATCTAAATCTTTAATTGAAACTGTGTAAAATAAATTTGATATATAGTAATTATTTATAAATAAAGTATTATTAAAAAATGTACTTATATATATAATTAGCCATAATATCCAAGCTTGATAATATTGATATCCAGAAATCAATATATAGAGTAGGTCGAAAATAAATAATATTGAAATAAATATATATTTTAAATATAATCTAGAAATATTATTCTTTTGAATACTTGTTTTAGAGTTTATTAATTTAAAATTTGAACCTTTAAAAAGTTTATAAGCAGTAAACATTCTATACATTATAAATATATAGAATACAATTAATAATGTAAGTAATATTAATGAATACAAAGAAATTCCCCCCTTAAATTTAAAAAAAGTATACCTAAAAGTTTATCATGAGTTATATTAAAATTTAGGTAATTTAGAAAAAGTTTACACTTAATAAACTAAAAATTGACATTTATATTAAGAAAAAGAAATTATGGTATCAAATATTGTAATAATTAAAATAGCTTAACATAAAATAATGAATTTATGGAAAATTTAAAGAAGGTAATAGAAAAATTATGATAAGTAGAGTCATAAATGATTAACTAAATAGAATGACTTTATGGAAATGGGATTATAAGCAAATGAAAGACAGGGTTAAAAATGGTCATGAAATTAAGTTTTGTGATAAAATGATAAAAAAAGAATATGATGCTAGAGAATACATAGAGCTAAGAGCAGCAGACGTGGTTTCTGATTATGAATTAATTAAATATTTAGAGAGCGAGCTTAAAATTGAAAAATAGACTAGAATATTTTTTACATATATATCTAGTGTAAGAACTTTAAAAATCTGTTATATTTAATACAAAAGGGATTAAGCTGTAATTTTGCTTAATACTTTTTAGAAATAAATTTTATATAGTACACAAGAAAAAATCTATAAGTAAGCAGGAGGTATTTAATGTGAAATTAGTAAGTGACGTAGCAAGCCTTGCAGGAATTAGTAAAAGGACACTTCAGCATTATAATGACATTGGGCTCCTTGTACCAAGTAAAATTACAACAGATGGATATTTAGAGTATAGTGACGGAGATATTGAAAGGCTTCTAAGAATTCTATTATATTTAGAACTTGATTTTACCATTGAAGAGATGAGAGAATTATTAGATGGTGAAAAATTAAAAGAAAAGGAAATACTAAAAGAACATAAAAATATTTTATGCAATAAAAGAAAACGTTTATATGAGCTTATAAATTCTATTGATAATTTTCTAGAGGATAAATTTAAAGAAAGTATGCTAGAGGATTTTAATAAAAATAGAGTAATAAGAATAGAGGAAGTATGCAGAATTAATGATTTAAAAGAAGATTATTTAAATGATAAGGTGGATAAAAACAAAGGGGATGATATTTTGAATTCAAGTTTATTAGATATAAAATCAGAAGGTGAAAGAATATATGATTTGTTTGTAGAAGTTATGCCTTATGGAGTAGAGAGCATTAAAACTAAAGAAGTTATGGAAAGTTTTCAAAAGTATATGAATGATAAATTCTGTATATTTTCTATTGAAGAGTTTGAAAGACTTAGCGAAGTTTACATAAAAGATAAGAGTTTTAGTTCTATATTAGATAGTAAGAAGGTAGGTCTTGGAGAATTTATAGGACAAGCTATAATGTACTGGTTTTAAAATAAGAGTTACATAATGAAAACATCTTTATTAATTATTGATAAAGATGTTTTTTTATACTAAATTACAGTAAAACTTAATATAAATTTTCAAATATAGTTAATATTATTTAAAGCTTATAAAATTTAAGAATATTATAACTTTAAGTGATATATAGAATTAATAGTCTTATAATTAAAAGAAAAGTAATTCTATATTATTAAATATTAATAATGGATATTTATTTATAAATATTTTAATAGATACTTTAAGTTATTCATTGAATATTAAGCCTATGTTAATAGTATAGTCTTTGAGTAGTGCCTTCAATACGAGCTATAATTAACCTATAAGAAATTATAGGAGGATAGTAATGGATAATAAAACATCTAATATATATGATATGATAAAAGCTTTAAAGCTAAGAACTGTATTAGAAAGTGTTTTAGTTGGAGCTATTGCAGGACTTATAGTATCTTTATATAGGCTTGTTCTTAAGTATCTAGGCGGCTATGGTTTAAAAGCTTATGAATTTATGGGAGCTCATAAAATATATATTATTTTAGGATTTATAGTACTATTAATTATAGGATATACAGTTGGATTTATACTAAAACATGATCCTATGATAGGTGGTAGTGGTATTCCACAGATTGAAGGTTTATTAAAAGGATATTTTGGTATAAAAAATCCAGTTAAGATTCTTATAGGAAAATTTGTAGGTGGTGTTCTTGCAATTGGAGCTGGATTATCACTTGGAATAGAAGGACCATCTATTCAATTAGGGGCTAGTGCTGCACATATTTATGGGAATATAACTAAAAGATTAAAACTTGAAAAGAGATTTTTAATATCATCAGCATCAGGTGCTGGACTTGCAGCTGCATTTAATGCACCATTTGCAGGAGTAATGTTTGTTCTTGAGGAGGTTCATAGAAGCTTCTCACCAATTCTATTCGTATCAGCTATATCAGCTTGTGTGAGTTCAGATTTAGTTACATGGATATTCTTTGGTGGACAGCCTATTCTAGATGTACATAAATTGTTAGTATTACCATATCAATATTATTTATTATTGATAATACTTGGGATAATAATTGGAGTATGTGGAGTATTATATAATAGTACTTTACTTAAAACAATAGATATTTACAAAAAGATAAATGTATCAATACAGGTAAGAATGATGATTCCATTTGCAATTGTATTAATATTTGGTTTATATCTTCCAGAAGTTTTAGGTGGAGGTAATGATCTTATAAATCATATTTTAGTAAATGGAGTAATATTAAAATTTGCAGTTATATTATTAGTAGGTAAATTTATATTATCTATGACTAGCTTTGCATCTGGTACTCCAGGAGGAATATTATTTCCACTATTAACTCTTGGCGCTTTAGTTGGAGTGATTTTTGGAAAGGTATCAATGGGCATACTTGGAGGAGATAGTGGATTTATAATCAACTTTATTCTTCTTGCAATGGCAGGTATGTTTGCATCAATAGTTAGAGCACCCATAACAGGTCTTATTTTAGTTTGCGAAATGAGCGGATCATTTACTCATCTTGGACCACTTGCTGTAGTTTGTGGTATTGCATATTTAGTTGCAGATTTACTTGGAAGTGAGCCAGTATACGAATCATTATTAAAACTTAGAATAGCATCTCAAAAAAATGATAATCTTGAAAAGAATGCAGGAAAGTCTGTTGTTGAATATGTTGTGGATTTAGGTTCACCTATTGTGGGTAAAAGATTAAAAATGATTAAATTAGTGGATAATGCATTAGTTATTACTGTTAAGACTGAGGGAGAAGAGATAATTCCAAATGGAAATACTATAATAAGAGCTGGAGATACTATTACAGCTTTAGTAGATGAGGGTGATGAATCTAATTTAAGAGATCAATTGGAGTCTTTATGTAAACTATCGTAAGTTTATATTTAATTTTAGTAATAAGTTTTTGGTGAGAAATTAGGAGTTAATAATAATTAAGTAGTATTTAGTAAAGGCAGTAAATATTCAAAAATATTGCTCAAGAGTATTGAGATGAATATATGTCTATATTAAAAAATAAAAGGTGATAACTTTATTAGTGAAGTGCACTCCATTAAGTAGAAACAGCTTAAATAGCTAGTGTAATATCTACTTAATGGGGTGATTTTTTTGATTAAAAAATGTAAGGTTATAAAGACATATAGTCAGGAATTTAAATTGATAGCAGTAAAACGACACATTGAAGATGGGTATCATATGCTAAGGTATCAAAAGAATTTGGTATACATGAACAAATGATAATTAAATGGTGTAAGAAATACTATCTAATAATTACATTCAATATAAAAAGTAGTTTAATCTACTTCACAATTGTATTTAAATAATGGTTCAACACTATTTATATAAGGCATAGGTAAAGTATCATTGACCTATATCATCTATTTTCCATTTTCCACTACCATTTTCTTTAATCAAGAAATACTTTTTTATATATTCCCCACTATCAGTAACTGATTTATTATCATCTTTATATTTTATATCATATTTAACTTTATATATTTTTATATCATTTCTTGATAAATCATGGTAAAGTGCTCCGCTCCCATTATGCATATATGTGTTATAAATAGATTCATCATTTACGACTTCTATATCAAGCAATTTCATATTTTCTATATTTTTTATAGTTTCTAAACCTTCATTTGATATTCTATAATTATAAGTACGACAACTGTTTAATTTATTGATATTCTGTGTATCCATATATGTTATATAATCTTTTATTACACTTTCAGGTGAATTACCACTTTTTATAAAGATAAAAAGTATACTAAATATAAGTACAAGTACAAATATAAATGATATTACTGTAATCTTTAATTTCTTATTCATACTGGTTCCCACTTACGATAATTTTAAAGTTCTTGCATTTGAAGATGTTGAAGTTGGATAATAATTTCTTATTGACACATTATAAGCTTTATTACTAGGAGTTGAAACATAGCAATTGTCACCTGACCATACTTCATTATCATATACATGATTAAGAGCACAAGATGAAGATTTAGAATCATTATAACCTGAATATAGCCTATGATTGCTATTTAAATTATCTTGAGATGATTGAATATTTTTTTTCATATTATCGTCCCCTCATATTAAAATAATACAACTAAATTTTACCATGGAAATAATTTCATGAAAAGTCTGTAATTTGTTATGATAATGTATGCATAGAGAACTTTTTCGGGCATCTAGTGAAGAAATATATCTAAATACATACGAAAGTAAAGAAGATTTAGAAGCAGCAGTTCATTCATATATATATATATATATATTGGTATAATAATCATAGGTTTCAAAGTAAATTAAAAAACCGTACCCCTATAGAATATAGGTGTACGGCTTAAAAATAACTAGCTTTTTATAGCATTGTCTAGAAAATCAGGTTCAGTTCATTAGAGTTATTACCTTTTATTTTTTTAATTTATATTTTTAATATCCTTCATCAAAGCTAACTAATTTTTTAGGTAACTTTCCATCAAGTACACGATTTATATTCTCGCAAGCTATATCAAATATAAAATCTTTAGTCTGAGGAAGAGTAAAACCACCTGTTATGTGTGGAGTTACTAAAGCTGTAGGTATACTCCATAATCTATGATCTTTAGGAAGCGGTTCTGGATCTGTTACATCTAGAGCAGCACCTCCTAATTTACCTGATATAAGAGCATTACAAAGAGCTTATGTATCTATAGAGTTACCACGTCCAACATTTATAACAAAGGCACCATCTTTTAAAGAGTCTATAGTTTCTTTTGATAAGAATCTATCTGTCTTTTTAGTATTAGGAAGAGATAACGCAATTACATCTCCACGAGAAAGGATATCTTTACATTCATCTTGAGTATATACCTCATCTAAAAAGTCTGGTTTCTCACCTTTAGTTCTACGAATTCCAATAACATAAGCTCCAAGAGCTTTAATCTTTTTAGCATACCTTGAACCGATATCTCCAACACCGACACAGATTACTGTACTGCCACTAATTGAAGTTATAGTACCAGCACTTTCCCACAAGCCTTCTTTCATATTATCTCGATATATTGGAAGTTTCTTTATCATACTAAGATGCATAGCAAGCATATATTCAGAGATTGCAAAACCGTAAGCACCAGATGCATTAGCTAAAATTACATCCTTATTTGCATATATATTTCTATCTGTATAATCATCTGATCCAGCACTACAAAGTTGTAAAAATTTAAGAGAAGTAGCCTTTTTAAGCTTCTTAGGATCTACATTTCCAACTATTATAGTATATTGATTAAGATCTCCTACAGGAGTATCTCCACCTCTAAAAACAATTTCCGTATTACCACAGGCCTTTTTAAATTTTTCTTTTTGTGAATCATCAGTACTAATTAAAACTGCAATTTTATTCATATTATAAACCTCATTTATACCCAAATATTATTTATAAGTAATTATATCATTTATAAATAGTAATAGAAGGTAAAATAGACATCTTTATAGCTTATAAAGATGAGCCTTATAAAACTATAAAACCATTTTTATTTAAGAAAAAACTATAACTAATTTTCCCTATAAAGTTATTAACAAAAGATATAAATAAAATTATTGATTTATTTATAATTTTATTTATAGATAAATTTTTTGAAAATTTTTAAAGGTTAATTAAATAATATGGGTTATTAATGTTTTCTCATTGATTATAAAAAAATACTTTTGTTATAATCATATTTAAGATGAAATTAATACTAAATAACTTATAATAATTTATAATAAGTATTAAGATTTAAATTTATGGGGCTTAAAGATAAGACACAAGGAGATGAAAAGGTATGGATGTGCCAGTAAAGAGTACAAGAGTATACGAACAAGTTGTAGAAAATATTAAAGATATGATTGAAAATGGTGAACTTAAAATAGGAGATAAATTACCGACAGAGAGAGCTATGGCAGAGGAATTAAACGTTAGTAGGGCCTCTATAAGAGAAGCTATAAGATCTCTTGAGGTTATAGGACTTATAGAGAGCAAACAAGGAGCAGGTAATTATATAAAAAAGGATTTTAGTGAAATTCTATTAGAACCATTATCAATGATGTTTATGTTACAACAAGGTTCAGCTATTGATATATATGAGCTTAGAGAAGTTTTAGAACTTTCAACTATAATGGTATCAGCTAAAAGAATAAATGAAGAAGAACTTCAAAAATTAAAAGAATTAATAGATAAGTTTAAATCAAGTGAAATTGAATCTGATAATGTAATGATAGATAAAGAGTTTCACTATACTATAGTAAAAGCTGCAAATAATCCACTTATAACAAATCTTTTAAATGTTGTATCACAACTGATAGATAAATTTATAACTGATTCAAGAAAAAATATACTAGAAAGTAGCGAAAATAAAGAAAAATTATTAGAATTGCATGAAAAAATATATATTGCATTAGAAGAAAGAGATGATTATAAGGCATATACAGCACTTAAAGAGCATTTTGAATTAATAAAGCAATATATTTGGTAATGTTAAAAAAGTAACAATGTAATTAGGAAACTAATGGAAATGAAAAGTTCATAATTTGTTCTTAAAAGGGAGTTGCCAAAGGTAACTCCCTTACTTGTCTTTAATACGTTTACAGGTATTTTGTGTTAAAAAAATAACAATACTAGAAAAAAAGAAAGTAAAGGAGTACAATGGAATTGAAAATTGGTCATACCACCTAATTAGTATATATATAAGAAGGAGGAAATGATGGATATTTATTTAAAATTTATAGTTGCATTATTACCAATAATTCTACTTATGGTGGCACTTGGCGTATTTAAAGTTCCAGGACATAAAATTTGTCCTATAGCTTTAGTAGTTACTATGATACTTGCAATGTTTATGTGGGAAATGCCATTTAGCATTACAGTATCAGCAGCATTAGAAGGTATTGCACTTGCAGTGTGGCCTATAATGTTAGTAATTATAGCAGCAGTATTTACTTATAACCTTTCAATCTATACAAAAGGAATGGATGTTATAAAGAAAATGCTAACAAGTGTTACTACAGATAAGAGAATTTTAGTATTAATTCTAGCCTTTGGCTTTGGTGGCTTCTTAGAAGCAGTAGCAGGGTTTGGAACCGCAGTTGCAATACCAGCAGGAATACTCGCAGCACTGGGGTTTGAACCAATGTTTGCAGCGATTATATGCTTAATTGCAAATACAACACCAACAGCCTTTGGAGCAATAGGACTTCCGGTTAATACTTTAGCTAAAGTATCAGATATTTCTGTAGGACCTTTAAGCTACACAATATCACTTCAACTTTTTGCTTTCATTGTAATCCTACCTTTCGTTCTAGTAATGATAACAGGTAAAGGATTTAAGGGGTTAAAAGGTGTACTTGGAATAACTATTGCATCAGGACTATCTTTTGCTATAGTACAAATGATTGTTGCAAAATACTTAGGCGCAGAATTACCTGCGGTACTTGGGTCAGTCGTTTCAATGGGAGTTACTATATTTATTGCAAAGGTGTTTTATAAAGATAAGAGCTTAGAGGAAGAAGAAAAAATTTCTCTAAAGCAAGGAGTCATAGCATGGTTGCCTTTTATACTTATATTTATATTTATAATTTTAGTCAGTCCATTATTTCCAGCAATATATGAACCAATATCAGCAGTTAAAACATCTGTAAGCATTTATAAAGGAACTGGAGCACATCCATACACATTTGTTTGGCTTGCAACACCAGGAACTGTAATAATTGTAGCTACAGTTATAGGAGGACTAATACAAGGAGCTTCTTTTAGAGCTGTTGTAAATGTTTTCTTCAAAACTGTTAAGCAGATGTTTAAATCAGCAATAACAATAATAGCAATAGTAGCACTAGCAAAGGTAATGGGATATAGCGGAATGATAAAGTCTATTGCTTTAGTTTTAGTAATGGCAACAGGAAGCTTCTATCCAGTGATATCTCCATTAATTGGAGCTCTTGGAACCTTTGTAACAGGTAGTGATACCTCAGCTAATGTACTGTTTGGAGGACTTCAAGTTGAAGCTGCAAAATCATTAGGTACAAGCCCTTATTGGCTTGCTGCAGCAAATACTTGTGGTGCAACAGCAGGTAAGATGATTTCACCTCAAAGTATAGCAGTTGCAACAGCAGCTACTGGACTTGAAGGAAGTGAAGGAAAGATTTTAAATTCAACACTAAAGTACTGTGTTTCATATGTAATTTTATTAGGGGTATTAACATACATAGGAACATTAATATTTGTGTGATAAAAAGAAATGGAGGAAATGTATTATGAATACTATAGTTTGTATTAAACAGGTACCAGGAACATCAAAAGTTGAAGTTGATGAAAAAACAGGAGTGTTAAAAAGGGATGGAATAGATACAAAAATGAATCCTTATGATTTATATGCTTTAGAAACTGCACTAAATATAAAAGAAGAAAAAGGTGGAGTTATAAAGGTAATAAGCATGGGACCACCTCAAGCTATGGAAGTAATAAGGGAAGCTTTCGCAATGGGAGCAGATGAAGGAACTCTAGTTTCAGATAGAAAGTTTGCAGGGGCTGATGTACTTGCAACATCTTATACATTATCACAAGGAATAAGACAATGTGGAGATTTTGATTTAATAATTTGCGGTAAGCAAACAACAGATGGAGATACTGCACAGGTTGGACCTGAAATGGCAGAATATCTTGGAATTCCTCATGTTGCCAATGTAAGAAGATTATTAGAAGTTAATGACGATTATATAACAGTAGAAATGGATATGCCAAATACAATAGAGATTGTAGACATTAAATATCCATGTCTTATAACAGTAGAGAAGGATATATTTGAGCCAAGACTACCTTCATACAGAAAGAGTTTAGATTCAAAAGATAAAGAAATAAGAATGATATCTTTAAAAGATTTTGAAGATAAGAATGAAAAGAAGTATGGATTAAATGGATCTCCTACTCAAGTTGAAAGAATATTCCCACCAGAATCAAATGATGACCATGAAATGTGGACAGGTAATTCAGATGAGATAAGTGAAAAAATGACTAAAAAATTAAAGGAATTAAAGTTTATTTAAGGGGGAGTAAGTTATGGCAAAACTAGTAATAAATCAAGATAAAGTAGGTAATATAGAAGAAATTATAAAAATTTGTCCATTTGGTGCTTTAGAAGAAAAGGACGGAAAACTTGAAATAAATGCAAACTGTAAGATGTGTAAAATGTGTGTGAGAAAAGGTCCTAAGGGAGCTGTAGAATACATAGAGGAAGAAGTTGTTAAGATAGATAAAAGCAAATGGAATGGAGTAGCTGTATATGTAGATCACGTAGATGGAGATATACATCCAGTAACATTTGAATTAATAGGTAAGGCAAGAGAACTTGCAGATAAGGTAAACCAAAAGGTTTATTGCTTATTTATAGGAAGTAACATAAAGGAAAAAGCAGAAGAACTATTACACTATGGTGTAGATGAAGTAATGGTATATGATAAAGAAGAACTTAAAAACTTTAGAATAGAACCATATGCAGCAGTTATTGATGACTTTATAAACAAGGTTAAACCAGCTGTGCTTCTTGTTGGTGCAACAACAGTTGGTAGATCATTAGCTCCAAGGGTTGCTGCAAGATGTAGAACTGGGTTAACAGCAGACTGTACAATACTTGATATAAAAGAAAATACAGATTTAGTTCAAATAAGACCAGCATTTGGTGGTAATATAATGGCTCAAATAGTCACTCCAAATTCAAGACCACAACTTGCAACAGTTAGATATAAAGTAATGTCAGCACCAGAAAGAAATGAAGATATAAGTGGTAAATTAACAATTTGTGATATAGATACTTCTAAATTAGCTTCTAATATAGAAGTAAAGGAAGTTGTACCTAAAGAGAAAGAACACAGTATATCAGAAGCTGATGTATTAGTAGTTGCAGGTAGAGCTGTAAAATCAGAAAAAGATATGGAGATGATACAAGAACTTGCAGATTTATTAGGAGGAGAAGTTGCAGTAACTAGACCTTTAATAGAAGCAGGATGGGAAGATGCTAAGAAGCAAGTTGGCCTAAGTGGTAGAACTGTAAGACCAAAACTTATAATAACTTGTGGTGTATCTGGGGCAGTACAATTTACAGCAGGTATGAATAACTCAGATTATATATTTGCAATAAATAAAGATGAAAAAGCACCAATATTTAAAGTAGCTCACTATGGAATAGTTGGAGATATATACGAAATAGTTCCGAAATTAATAGAAGAAATAAAAGGAAATAAGGGGGAATAGTCATGAGTTACGGAATAGTTTCAGAAAATACTATAAAAGATATAGAAAAGATAATTAATGATTGCGATAGAGTATTTTATGGAGATAATATAAATGAAGATTATAGCCATGATGAATTAGGTTCAATAAAGCAATTACCTGATATAGTAGTAAAGGCAACTACTACAGAAGAAGTATCAGAAATAATGAAGTATGCTTATGAACACAATATCCCAGTAACTGCAAGAGGTTCAGGAACAGGACTTGTTGGAGCAGCTGTTGCACTTCATAAAGGAATAGTATTAGATTTAAGTAGTATGAATAAGATACTAGAACTTGATGAGGAAAATCTAACATTAACAGTAGAGCCTGGAGTACTATTAATGGAAATTGCAAAGTATGTAGAAGAAAATGATTTATTCTACCCACCAGATCCAGGTGAAAAAACAGCTACTATTGGAGGTAACATTAGCACAAATGCTGGTGGTATGAGAGCTGTTAAGTATGGAGTAACTAGAGATTATGTTAGAGGATTAGAAGTTGTATTACCTAATGGTCATATTATGAATTTAGGTGGTAAAGTTGTTAAGAATAGTTCAGGATATAGCATTAAAGATTTAATTGTAGGTGCTGAGGGTACTTTAGCAATAATTACAAAAGCTACACTTAAACTATTACCACTACCTAAAAAGGCAATTAGTTTACTTGTTCCTTTTAAAAATTTAGAAACTGCAATAGAAACAGTTCCTAAGATAATTAAATCAAAAGCAATACCAACAGCTATTGAATTTATGCAAAAAGAAGCAATAGTTGCAGCAGAAGAATATTTAGGAAAGAAATTCCCAGACCATACTTCAGATGCTTACTTACTTTTAACTTTTGATGGAAACTCAAAAGAAGAAATAGAAAAAGACTATGAAAAGGTTGCAGATATATGCCTTAAAGAAGGTGCTATAGATGCATTTATATCAGATACAGAAGAAAGACAAGAATCAATCTGGTCTGCTAGAGGAGCTTTCTTAGAAGCTATAAAAGCATCAACTACTGAAATGGATGAAGTTGACGTAGTTGTACCAAGAAATAGAGTTGCTGAATTTGTTAAGTATACTAATAAATTAGAAAAGGAATATGATATTAGAATTAAGAGTTTTGGACATGCTGGTGATGGAAACCTTCATATCTATATATTAAAAGATAATTTAGATGAAAATACTTGGAATGAAAAACTTCAAAAGGTTATGCAATGTATGTATGATAAAGCAAAAGAATTAAAAGGACAAGTATCAGGGGAACATGGAATAGGATTTGCTAAAAAAGGATATTTAAATGAATCTTTAAGTGATGAGTTGGTAGGAATTATGAGAGGCATTAAATTAACTTTTGACCCTAAGAATATTTTAAATCCTGGTAAGGTTTGTGAATAGAAAATTGTAATATTATCCCTAAGTGTTATTTGAAAAATGATGCTTGGGGATAGTTTTATGTATAAAATATATTTAAATTAAATAAATACCTGAAATTTTAAGGTATTTAACTTGTACTAGATTGTTAAATAATGTACAATGAGTTTAGAAAATTAAATATTTGAAAATAGGTTTAACAAATATTAATATATTTGAAGATTAAAAGGGAAGTGGGTTTGAATCCCACGCGGTCCCGCCGCTGTAATAGAGGAGCTTATTGTAAACTATGCCACTGGATTATTCTCTGGGAAGGCTACAATAGGTGCTGATACTTGAGCCAGAAGACCTGCCTGTTTTTGAAAGACCACAAACTCTACGGGATATAGGGGGTGCTTTGATTATGAGTAAATTATGTTTTTTTGAATTCATGCGACCTATTGACTTTGAGTCAATAGGCTTTTTTATTTGCAATTTAATTGGTTTTACTTAAAGAAATCTGACTTTAAAAAAGATAATTTAGATGGCAGTATTAAAAATTTAAAAAGTAATATAAAAAAATAATAATTTAAAGAGTAATAAGAAAGAAAATATAATTTAAGGAGCGGATTTATATTATGTCAAAAAGAATTCAACTTTTTGTTGGTATAACATTAATGATACTATTTATACCAACTAAGGCATCAGCTATGCACATTATGGAAGGATTTCTTCAACCTAAATGGTGTATAGAATGGGGCGCATTTACTATCCCATTTGTAATTTTTGGTATATTCTCAATTAAAAAGACGATAAGTACAAACCCTCGTCTTAAGATATTACTTGCAATGGCAGGTGCATTTGCATTTGTTTTATCTGCATTAAAGTTACCATCAGTAACTGGAAGTTGTTCACATCCAACTGGTGTAGGTCTAGGTGCAATATTATTTGGACCTACTGCTATGACTGTTTTAGGACTTATAGTACTTTTATTCCAAGCAATACTTTTAGCACATGGCGGACTTACAACTCTTGGTGCAAACACATTCTCAATGGCAGTAGTTGGACCATTTGTATCATACGGAATTTATAAATTAGTTAAAAAATTAAATGGACCAAGATGGCTTGGAATATTCCTTGCAGCAGCACTTGGTGACTTAGCAACTTATGTAACTACTTCAATACAACTTGGAATTGCATTCCCATCAGAAGCAGGTGGTGCTATGGCATCTATAATTAAATTCATGGGTATATTTGCAGTAACACAAATACCTCTAGCAATAAGTGAAGGTATATTAACTGTTGTAATATTTAATGCAATAGCAGCTTATGATAAAGAAGATTTAATGGACCTTAACATACTATCAAGGGAGGGAATTTAATTTGAGTAAGAATATAGAGAAAAAAGAAAAGACAAGCAGTCTTAAAACTAATATTATTCTTATATTAATTGTTGTAGCACTTGCAATAGTACCATTTTTCATTGCAAAAGATGGAGAATTTGGTGGATCAGATGATGCAGCAGAGGCTGCTATAACTCAAATAGATAAAGACTATGAACCTTGGTTTTCTCCAATATTTGAACCTAAAAGTGGAGAAATAGAAAGTTTATTATTTGCACTTCAAGCAGCAATTGGTGCTGGAGTTATAGGATTTGGTCTTGGATACTTTAAAGGAAAAAGAAAGAGATTAGATGGGGAAAATAAATGATAAATATTGATAAATATGCCTATTCATCAAAATTAAAAAAGATAAATCCAATGGAGAAGTTTGTATTTGCAATTTTAACTCTTGCAGTTTGTCTATTTATAGATAGGTTATCGGTATCAATAGCTGTATTTTTAATTATGGGAGTTGCCACACTAAAATTTAGTGGCACTCCTAAAAAAGTTTATTTTAAACTGCTATTAGTGCCAATGGCATTTTTAATTATTGGAGTACTTACTATAACTATTAATTTCTCTAAAGACCAGAGTATGTTTTTATTTAAAGTACATATATTTAACATATTTATAGGGGTATCAAAGTATGGATTATATAAGGCTTTAGGACTCTTCTTTAAAGTTTTAGGATCAGTATCATGCCTTTACTTTTTATCATTAAGTACACCTATGGTTGATATACTTTCTGTACTTGAAAAACTTAAAGTACCAAAGCTTATGATTGAGATGATGGGGCTTGTATATAAGTTTATTTTTATACTTTTAGATACAGCAAATACTATGTTTACAGCTCAAAACTCAAGGCTTGGATATATGAATTTAAGGTCAGGATATCGTTCTTTAGGGGCACTTGCATCTACACTTTTTATTCGTTCTTTTAAAAGGGCAAATGATCTTTATATATCATTAGAATCAAGAGGATATGATGGGGAGCTTACTGTACTTCAAGAGCCATATAAAAAGAGTGGAAAGATATATATTGCAGCAATAGTTATAAATGTTATTTTGATAGTAATTGCATTCATGTTAAAGTATTAGAAGACATATGAGGAGAAGATTAAAATGGATGAAAATATAATTAAATTAGAAGACCTTCACTACAAATATCCTGATGGAACTAATGCATTAAACGGGATTAACATGGAGATAAAAAAAGGTGATGTAACAGCTATATTAGGTGGTAATGGAGCTGGTAAATCAACTTTGTTTCATCATCTAAATGGAATAGTAAGACCTACTAAAGGAAGAGTTTTATTTAATGGAAGTCCAATAGATTATTCAAGAAAAGGACTTATAAAGCTTAGACAATCAGTTGGAGTAGTATTTCAAGATCCAGATAGTCAGTTATTTTCAGCTAGCGTGTATCAAGATGTCTCATTTGGAGCAGTTAATATGAAGCTTCCTGAAGATGAGATTAGAAGACGTGTTGATAATGCAATTAAGAGAACTGGGATAGAGCATCTAAAGGATAAACCAACTCACTGTTTAAGTTTTGGTCAAAAGAAACGTGTAGCAATTGCTGGAGTATTAGTTATGGAACCTGATGTTCTTATATTAGATGAACCAACAGCAGGTCTTGATCCAGTTGGAGTTAGTGAGATAATGAATCTTTTAAAAGAGACTCAAAAATCTCTTGGGATATCAATAATTATATCAACTCATGATATAGATATAGTTCCACTTTTCTGTGATAATGTTTATGTTATGAATGAGGGTAAGGTAGTTTTACAAGGTACTCCAAAAGAAGTATTTAATGAAAAGAAGGCTATTAGAAGTGTTAAGTTAAGACTTCCACGTATTGGTCACTTAATGGAGATATTGAAAGAGAAGGATGGCTTTAGTTTTAAAGATATTCCTGTTACAATTTCAGGTGCAAGAGAAGCTATAAAGGTTTGGAGAGAAGAAAATAAATAGTAGTGTGTTCTAGGATATTTCCTGGGACACTTTTTTTATTTGAGTATATCCTGAATAAAGATTGATAGTTAATTATTTTAATAAATATACTACTTTAGAGTTATTAGTAGGTTCCATCTAAAGAAGAATAAGTGATTTAGAAGTAATTAGAAAATAGATAATTAATTATAGAGAATTTAGCAAACATATATGGATTTATTATCCATATATGTTTATTATTAATATATAGATTAACCAAGTAATAAAATTAATAAACAATGATTGGAGATATTATGAAAAAAAGAAAGTTATTAATAAATACTTCTATAGCAATAATATTATTAGTAGGTATAGTATTATTATTTTTCACAAATAGTACAGTAATGATTCCCTCAAGATTAGAAAAAGGTGTAGAAAAATATTGGGATAGTAATGTTGATGTTAAGGAAGTAAAAGATTTCGAGTCACATGGTAAAAAGTATAAAATTATACTAAGCACAAAGGCTGATAATGAAAAATATAAATATCTTAATATTTATGAGGAAAAACTAGGTGGACTATATTATAGATGCGATAGGACTTCAGAACAAGGGGGAAGTAATGCGCTAATTAGCTTCTCAAATGTAACCGATGAAACTGACAATTTTACTGTTGTTTATGGCTATAATAAGGGGCTAGAGGTAGCTAATTATGAAGTGGGAGTTGTTTATGGGACAGATAACTATATTCATAAATTTAATTTACCTAGGAAAGAATATTTTATTGATATTTTTAATGGTCAATTTAGAGGAATAAAAGGAGCATGGGGAAGTGACGGAAGTGATAAAACTTATTATTTCGTTGATTAAATGTATAGATATCAATGTATTGAGTATAAAAAGGATATTAAAATAAGTATAAATTTTATATTTTATCTTTTTAAAAGTTAATGAAAATAAATAATATAAATATAATTTGAGGGAGATTCTTAATGATAAAAATAGGATGCTTAGCACGATTTTTTAATAGGTATGAAGAAGAAGTTATATTTGCTAAAGAAAATAAATTTGATTTTATGCAACTATGGTATGATAATAGAGGATTATGCTTACATGAAGCTGATAAGGAATTTATTGATACGATAAATAAGTACAAGTTTCCTACAATTATTCATGCAGTTTTAAATATAAATGAATTTAAGGAACATGTACCTAAATTATTAGATATATTGAATAAATTAAATCATAAGGAATTAATAATTCATCCAATTTGTGAAAATGAGACAATTGATGAGGAAACAATATATAAATTAGATGAAAGTATTAAATATGCTTTAGATATACTTCTGCCGAATGATATCACAGTGTATTTAGAAAACAATAGTAAATTAGATCCTATATTTACAGATACTCATGAGATAGAAAAGATATTTAATCAAAATAAAGATTTAGAATTTTTATTAGATATTGCACACATAGACAATATTAATCATTTAGAAGAAATGATTAATATTAAAAAACCTAAAATATTGCATATTGCAGATAGACGTTTTAATGTGGTCCATGAACATTTGTCTATAGGAAATGGGGATATAGATTTTCAATATATATTTAGTAATTTATTACCTGAATATAGTGGAAAAATAATACTAGAAATTGTAAATAGTGATTTAGATATAATAAATTCAAAGAAGATTATAGAAAGTTTAATAGATAAAAATATTAAATTAACTAAGTGAGGTTAATTTATATGGGTTTACTAAGGAACAAATTATTAAATTATATAAGAAAACATTATAATTTAAATTTTACTATAAAAAAGGTCAGTATATCCACTACTGACCTTTTTTAGAATTACACTCAAATAATAGATTTAAGAAAATATATAGATTTTTAAGAACTATTTTATATTAATATAATCTAAAATTTTAAAGGATAGCTCTAACTTAAATAAATTATTATTATCACCTAGCGATATACATAGTATATTTTCTATTTTACGGAAGCGATAAAAAAAAGTACTCCTATGAATATTTAATTTATTTGCTGTTGCATTAGAATTTCTATTATTAATAAGGTATTCTTTTAAGGTTTTTAGTAATTCGGTTTTATTATTTTTATCAAAATCTTGAAGCTTTTTAATAGCTGGATGAACTAATGTTAATAAATCCAGTTTATATAAATAACCTTCATTATCTGAGCATATTTTAAATAAGTAATGTTCTATATAATTTTCAAAGAACGCTATATTTAAATTATCATCTAAAGTTTTAGATATATCTAAAGCATAAATTGATTGATGAAAGAACTCATTTATAGTCAAAATATTATTGAATGTCATACTTACTCCACAGCACAAGCTATTTAATCTTAAAAATTCAAGGAGAGTTTCATAATTAGATTGATGTATTATTTCTTCATTATTACTGCTTATTAAAAATACAATCTTCTCCTTATAATAAGTAAAAATACAATTGCCAAGAATTTTTTTTATATTTTTTATTACTTCTTTTAATCCAAAATTATGTCTATAATCTTTAAAATGCTGTTTAAATGGTATAGAAATTACTATGAGATTTTTATGTATTCTAAAATTAATATGATTAAGTCTTTGCGCTATATGTTTAATGTTATCTGCTTTATTCATTAATAGTTCCATTAAATAATACTCTTCATCTGAACCAGAATTACTTATAAATTTATTTTCCTTTTCAAAGTGCAATGATAAAACTTTAGATAATGTATCTGTAAGTTCTAAATCTTCATTACTAAATTTCCTGTTAGTTTCTAAAACACAAATAAAAAAGGTTGTAATATTATTAGTTTTAATTGGACAGAAAATTAAATTTTGATTATCATAATGAAAAAATGATTTATCATAATTATATATATTATCTATACATTTGTTCTCTTTCATTAGTTTTATTGTATCGAGTATAAGATAATACTCTCCGTTATGCATTTCTAAAGATGAATTCTCTTCTTTTGCTAAATTGGATCTAGTTAAAAGATGATAACTTGTATCTAAAATAAAGATTGGATTATCTAATGTGATTTCTGCAACATTTACTATTTCTATAGTAGAACTTTCGTTAAATAAAGTATTATAAATGGTGCATTTTTTTTCATATATATGTTCATTATTCATAAAGTTTAATGTTTCTCCTTGCATATTAGAAAAATGTCTAAATAAATTGATTAAAACCAGATTGATTTTAGACTTTTTTTTGATGAATGTTAAATGTATAACATGCTAAAATATTTACATCAATCAAATGAAATTGATAGATTAAGACCTAAATATATTTTACAACATAAAAATATATTATGTTAATAAATTTTTATTGTTGAATTAAAGGGGAGTGTGTGTTATGGCCTATACAGTATTAGGTATTACAGCAGGAAGAAAAGATTCAAATTCAGAAATATTATTAAAAGAAGCATTACTTGCATGTCAAGAGCAAGGTGCAGATGTAAAAATGATTAATTTAAGAGATTATCACATAGAGGAATGTACAGGTTGTACAGCATGTACTCATGGAATGACTAATGGAAAAAACGTAGGTTGTACATTAAAAGATAAAGATGATAAGGAAGCAATAATGGATGTTATGTTAAATGTAGATGCAGTTATTATGTCAGCACCTACATATGACTTAATGCCAACTGTAACTTTTTCAAAATTCATGCATAGAAATTTAGCTTATGAATCATCATTTTTAGAAGAAATTGGTGCAGTTGAACATAAAGATAGAGTAGCTGGTCTTATAGCAGTAGGAGGATCAACTCGCTCATGGCAATCAATGGCTCTTGAAGGTATGCAAGCTACATGTTTTACAAATAACTTTAAAGTTGTAGATATGTATTTAGCAACAAGAGTTCCAGCTCCAAAGCAATGTCTATTACATGATGATATGATTGAACGTGCTCATAAAATGGGTGAAAATATAATGAAATCAATAAATACACCAGTTGAAGAAAGAGAATGGTTAGGTGACGAAGATATGGGATGGTGTCCAAACTGTCACTCAAATGCATTAATTTTAGGAGAACCACAATGGGATGGAGTGCATTTCCCAGTTGAATGTCAAGTTTGTGGTGCAGGTGGAAACTTAGAAAAAACAGAAGATGGTAAATGGAAATTTATTATACAAGAAGATGGATTATGCCGTGATCGTACAGATGTTAAAGGAAGACAACATCATGGAGATGAAATAAATCATACGCAAGGTGGATTCTATACACCAGAAAATTTAGCAATAGTAAAAGAGAAATTTGCTAAATATAAGGATTTAAAATTTCCAGCAATTGAAATTGAAAGATAATAAAGTTATTAATAATTAAGTTTTATATAAAGCCTTAGATTTTTAGAAATTAAAAGTCTAGGGCTTTAAATTTTTTTAACAAGTATTAGAATCGCCTTTTATCAATAGAAAGACAGTAGATATAATAGTAGTAGGGAATAAAGATAAAGTTTTATAAGTTAAATTCTATATATGTGATTTTTAAATAATTATGGATATAAGGTTCTTTTTTACAATATAAATAAGTTTCATATAGAACCATTTAATAATGAAGATGAATTAAAGCAGTGTTATAAAATAATAAAAGAAAATATAAAGAGTTGTAAAGATGAAAAGTTATCTATAGATAATTCTGATTTTACTTACATAAAAACAGAAGATGATATTAGAAACTTAAATAAATATATTTTTACTACAAAGGAAGGCGAGCTTATTATAAAAGCTACTAAAGAAGTACTTTTATATTTTTTCATAATAGTTGCTGTGTTATGTTTAATTATAATTACTTGTCTAATTAGCTTTAAATTTGGTTGTATGTCTCTAATAATTTTTGCTATAGCAATACTTCTTACAAGAACAAAATGGTCAACAGATAGAATGAAAAAAACGGTATTAAAAGAAGAAGTTAAAAATTTTAATAACCAAAATAAAAATATAAGTATTACTTTTAAAGAGGATGGTATTCAATTTTATCAAGAAGATAATATTTGTACTATTAAATATGAGGCAATTAGGTCTGTAGAGGAGTCCGATGGATTAATATTATTAAAGAATGATTTATTGATTGCGTATATACCAAACAGGATTTTTAGTAGTAGTGAAGAAAAAGAAAAAGTAATAAATATATTGAAAAGTAAATGCAATATTTTATAAAAAATAATAAAAAGATAGGTAATCAATCTGAAATGCCCCCAAAATGTTATAAACTTTATCTAACATTTGGAGTTCAGATCAGATCAGCCTATCTTTTTTATTATTATCGATTAACCTAAAATCAAAGTTAAAATTAATATAAGAGTAAAGGTCCAATGCAAGTTATTAGTATAAGGTATGCCTAAATTACTAAAAGTACTAACACTTCTATTAGCCTTAAGGGCTAAAGGGAAAGTAACTAAAACTAATAAAGAAAGTGGAGGATAGAATCCAAGTAATACATATAAAATAGTCAGTATGTACATACCAAAAATTAAAAATCTATATAAATAAGTACTATATTTGCTCCCAATCCTTACACTTAATGTACCTATACTTAAATTAGTATCTCTTTTAAAATCCCTCATTTCATTACTTAGCATTAAAGCAGGAATAATAAAGGAGGAAGGTAGTGCAAGTAAAGCAGGATAAATGCTAATATCCTTAGTAAAAGGCAAAGATGCACCTATAACCATTAAAGGTCCCATTGCTATAAATGAAACAATAACTCCAAGGCCCTTTCTTTTAAAAACAAAAGGTTCTCCTGTATATGCATAGGCTACAAAAATCCCTATAAATCCTATAATTAAAATACTAATACCTGTAATAAAGACTAAATATAATCCTATAAGAGATGAAAGTGCAAAACATGACATAGCCCATAAAAATACATATATATCAAAATAAGATCTTGATACACCTAAAAAATTAACTTTTCTAGTACTTGTTCTATAATATCTAAAGCTTCCTTCAAAATAATCGTTAACAAGATTTGCTCCAGATTGAGCTAATAATCCTGCAATTGTTACTAAAAAAATTAATAAAATATCATGTGAATTTTTAACATCTATAGCCCCTAGTCTATAAGCAGCAATTATACCAAGAGTAGTTGAACCTATAGCAAGAGTTAATGAAAATGGACGAAATGCCTTCCATGAATCTTTTATAAACTTAATTATGTATTCTTTTGTAAACATAAATCACCTCATAAATTTAATTTAAAAACTATTCCTATAATACAGGCTTAAAGGAGTTCATGGTTATTTAAAAAAGTTATGTTTCATAGATAATTTGAATACAGTATTTTCCTTAGTATGCTTTTTATGTATAGGTGCTTTAAGTATAATATAGCTTGTCAAATTAACTAATTTACAAGAAGGGGAAGAGAAGAATGAAATTAAAGAAACTTATTACTATGGGTTTAATAGCATGTACAGTTACTATGTTTATGGCATGTGGGTCAAAAGATAATGCAGCAAGTACAAATGTAAATGAGAGTTTAAAGGTAGGGCTTATGCCAGCTGTAGATACTGCACCAATATTAATAGCAGAAAAAGAGGGATACTTTAAAGAATTAGGGTTAGATGTTGATGTTGAAATTTATACTAATGCTAAAGATAGACAAAGTGCATTACAAAGTAATTCAATAGATGGGGCAATGACTGACTTTATAGCCTTAGCAACAAATGTTAATGGTGGATTTAAAATAAAGGCAACAACTATGACTGATGGTATGTTTCCTGTTTTAGAAAATAAAGATTTTAAAGGTAAAAAAGATATAAAAGTTGGAATGATGGAAGTTAGTGTATCTAACTATCTTATAGATAAATGGCTTTCTAAAGATTATAATATAGAAAAAGTTTTTATAGATGAAATTCCTGCAAGGTTATCTGCTGTTGCAAGTGGAGAGTTAGATATGGGTCTATTCCCAGAACCAGTTGCATCAAATGGAGAAGTTCAAGGATTGAAAAAAGTAGTATATGGCTTGGATGATAATTACTCTCCAAATTGTATGGTATTTACAGAAAAAGCTTTGGAGGAAAAAGGCGATGCAATAAAAGATTTCCATGTAGCTTATAATAAGGCTGTAGATAAAATAAATAGTAATCCAGAAATAGCTAGAGAAATATTAGTAGAAAAGATACCAAATATAAAGCCAGAAGCTAAAGAATTAATAGTGTTACCAGAATACAAAAAAGCTAGTTTGCCAGATTCAGAATATATAGATGAAATTATAACTTGGACTGAAGATACTCTAAAGAAACAAATAAATGTTCAAGCAGAGAATCTTTTAGATAGACAATTTACAAAGTAATGATAAAAGTTCAAAATTTGACTATATCTTATAAAGAAGAAAAAGTATTAAAAGAGGTTTCTTTAGACATACCTAAGGGAACTTCTTGTTCTATTATAGGGGAATCTGGGTGTGGTAAAACAACACTGTTATATTGCTTGGCTAAAGTAATAAATAAAGATAGTGGGGATATATTTATAAATAATAAATCTATAGAAGATTCAACTGAAAAGATAAGTCTAATTCTGCAAGACTTAGGTTTATTTCCATGGAAATCAGTAGAGAATAATATTTTAATGGGACTTAAAAGTACAGCTTTAAAAAAGAATGAAAAGAAAAAAATAGTTTATGAAATATTAGATGAATTAAATATGTTTAAATATAAAGATAAATATATACATGAGCTTAGTGGTGGACAGAAGCAAAGAGTTGCCGTAGCTAGAAGTTTAGTTAATAATCCAGAGATTATAATGTTAGATGAAGCAACATCAGCTTTAGATGCAATGACAAAAGAAAAGATACAAGATTTATTGATAAATATACATCTTAATAGACAAAATACAATGTTATTTGTTACACATAGTATAGAAGAGGCAGTATTCCTTGGAAAGAAAATAATTATAATGGAAAAAGGTAATATAAAATATGTAATAGACAATAAATATTTTGGTGATAGGAATTTTAGAAATAAGGAAGAGTATATGCGTCTATGTACTGAAGTGAGGAGAAAGCTTTATGAATAAAGGTTTTTTTAAAGAATTTATTTCATATATATATGCAGTTTTAATAATAATTATATTTTGGCAAATACTTCATTTATATGTAGGTGAAGAGATGGTTCCTTCAATATCCCAAACCTTTGAGGCTTTTATAAATTTAACTAATACAGATTTTTATATGCATATTTTATATAGTTTTTATAGAATATTTATATCTATTTTAATATCTATAATCATAGGAGTTCCAACTGGTATAATTTTAGGAACTAACAAATTGGCAAAAAGAATATTATCACCAGTAATATATTTAATTTATCCAATTCCAAAGATCGCATTTTTACCTATATTTATGGTTTTGTTTGGAATAGGAGATAGGTCTAAAATAATACTTATGGTAACTATAATAGTATTTCAAATAATAATTGCAACTAGAGATGCTGTACTTCAAATAGATAAAACTATATTAATTTCAGCAAAAATAATGAATTTTAATAAATTTAATTTATTGTGTCATGTTATATTGCCTTCTATTGCACCAAAATTATTTTCAGCAATAAGAATAAGTATTGGAATTTCAATATCAGCGTTATTTTTTAGTGAAAACTACGCTACAAAATATGGTATAGGATATTTTATTATGAATTCTTGGTCTATGGTAGATTATAAAGAAATGTTTGTAGGTGTAATAGCTTTAAGTTTAATGTCTCTAGTAATATATAAAGTTATAGATTTATTAGAAAAGAGGCTATGTGCTTGGAGCTTTAAAGAAGATATATAGTATAACTAAAATAGAACTCTTACAGCATTTTTGTAAGAGTTCTTAATATTTTCTATTTTATTTTGAAAATTATTAGAAACAAATATTAATAAGTATGTAATTTAATGCTAAGATTGTGCTTGTAAAATATAACTATAGATAAAATAATAAAATATAGGAGGAAAGAAACATGAAAAGTATAGTAAAAAATATATGCATATTTATAGGGTGTCTTTTTATAACTTGGTTTTTATATTATAACTTTTTAGGAGATATAGTTTCTAGAGTTATTTCGGATGCACCATTAGCATATTTGTCTATAATGGTTATGACAGCATTAACGTTATTTATAATAGTTAGATCCATTATAGATAAGAAATTTAAGAAGAGTTATATTGATATAATAGCTATTATGTATTTTATTATAGTAATGATTTTAACTTTTTTCAAAGGAAGTTATTCAGGTATAAATCTAAACCCTCTTGATATAGTAAATGAGCTTAATGATTATTTTGGACATGCATTGCTTCTTTTAATTTCCAACATATTTATATATGTACCAGTATCAATTTATATTAAATTTAAAACAAGGATTAGCAATAAAAATCTAGTATCAGTTTTTTTAGTCTATATAATAATTATAGAAATTGCTCAGTTTGCTTTAAATAGAGGAATTCTTGACATAAATGATATAATAACAAATACTTTAGGTTTTATTATGGGAATATATATTTATAGTTATATTTTAAAAGCTATTAAATCAAAGAGTACAGAAAATAATAATACAGAGAATGAATTAAGATTATATTAATTAAGGTATATCATTACATTAATATTAGCCATTTAAATTGACTTTTAAGTAAATTATATATATGATTTAGGTTGAAATATAAACTATTATATTTCCGATGGAGGTAAATATATGGCTAGAAACCAAAATGGTAATGGAAATTTCCATTACAACAATACAGAGAAAAAAGATAAGAACTTTATGTATTCAGATATGAAAAGAGCCAATTGTTATAATTGTAACTTTGCAGGATCAAATTTTGATTATGTAAGTTTTAGAGGGGCACATTTTAAATCATGTAGTTTCTTAAATGGTACTTTTAAGGGAGCAGAATTCGTTGGTGCAAACTTAAAAGGAAGTAAGTTTAAAGAAGCAGTATTTGAAAATACTATATTTGATTCAGTAAAATTAGATGGTGCTAACTTTAAAGATGCAACATTTAAAAATACTATATTTTTAGAAACTGACTTAAAGGCTGCTAAAAATTTAGATAGAAGCAATAAAGAAATTAGAATATTTGAAGAAATTCCAAAGATAGAAGTTAGCGAAGAATTAAGAAATTCAGTTTTAGGTGCAATGGAAAATGAATTCGTTAAGAAGGCAAGAATTTTAGATACAAAAGATGGAGATATAAATTTACTTAATCTAATGATTTTATTAGAAAACTTTGATGAGGAAACTTTAATTAAAGGATTAAATAAGATACAAAAAGAATTAGATAGAGATTTCCATACTTTAAGTTACATAATTAGATATTTAAAAAAGTAATGAGTAGTTAAAAGTAGAGCTATCTTTAAAATAGAGATAGCTCTTTTTTTGTATCTCAAATACAGTGTTTTGAGTATTTTCATAATGAGATGTTTTAAATAATACTGAATTTTATATATTATAAGAAAAATTTTTATATTAACAGGAATTAAGTTTTCTTTTTCTAAATAAATCAATAATTAGATAGATACTATAGAGAATAACTATTCCCATAAAAAAAGAATGAAAAATTGTTTTTCTTTCAAGGGTAAACCTACTTGGAAGTATTTTAGAATAATCATATTTATTAATTCCAATAGTAATTTCCTTTCCAATGGTATCTCCAAGAGCAGTTCTTATATTTCCAGTTAAATATTTACCTTCAACATAATACTGCAAACTACTTTGATATGATCCTGACTTTCCACTATGATAAAAATCAATATTAGTGATAACTGCATTTTTTTTAATATAATCATTTTTGTGAATCAAATAATTTATATAAAAACGAGAATCCATTAATAGGGTTATACCTATTAATAATATGCATATTATTAAGCATTTTTTATTGTTTATAGTGTTCTTAACTATATATATCCCTCCAATTATAGAATCTTAAAACGTATATACAAATAATAACATATTTTAATATAATTAGATAATATTCGAAGGTAATACTATAGTTGTTCTAATTATAAATCACAAAATAATAAAGGTATTCTCTCTGTGAATATTTATGTAGATTGGACTTTTATAATTAATCTAAAAATTATAAAAATAAAAGAGTAATTGAATTTATTTAGTGATTATTGGCAAGTTGATAAATTTTTATTTACATGATATTGATCTGGATATAACAATTGAGTAATTTCTTATTAATAAAGCAGGAATTCCAGATTATTTTTATGAAAGTATGATGAAAGAATCAATAAGAAAAAGTATAATAGAAATTAAGAAACCATTGATTATTAAGGGGGGAAGAATATGAAGCTTAATAAAATACATCATACAGCAATAATATCATCAGATTATAAAAGGTCTAAAAATTTTTATGCTAATATACTAGGGCTTGAGGTTATAAGAGAAGTTTATAGAGAAGGGAGAGATTCTTATAAGCTTGATCTTAAAATAGGAGATAGTCAAATAGAGTTATTTTCATTTCCTAATCCGCCTAAAAGACCAAGCTATCCAGAGGCATGTGGTCTTAGACATTTAGCATTTGAAGTTGATGATATAGAGGAAACTGTAGAGGAATTAAAGAAAAATGAAATTTCAGTTGAACCTATAAGAATTGATGAATTTACAGGACGTAGGTTTACTTTCTTTGAAGATCCAGATGGACTTCCATTAGAGTTATATGAAGTGGAGAATAATCAATAGGAGAATAGATAATAGTATATGATAATAAACAAGAGAAGATAAGAATATATATCTTATCTTCTCTTGTTTTGATACCCTTTTAGTGCACCTTTAAAAAGACTGTATATATTTAATTTACTATTTGTTAATCAAATATTAACGTTAATACTATATTATATGTTTGAAAAGTTTTTACAGATTATAATTTAATCCATGATAATATATGTTTATTATATATTATAGAAAAGTAGGTTAAGGAGGAAAGTTCTAATTTATATATTTATTAGAATTTAGAAGGTTAGTATTAAAAATTATATGGATTAAAAAATTTATAAGAATAATCTTTATATTAATTTTTATATAAAGAAATTTAGGATTATTTAAAAGTAGGGTGAGTAGGATATGAAGGATAGTATTAGTCCCAATAGGGATATCGAGATTGAAAAAAGGTTTAAAAAATTAAGGATTATAAGAGTTATAATTTTAGTATCAATTATTATTTTGATTTTATACGGTTTTGCCAATAAGCTATATTGATTTTATGACTATTTTAAATTTTTATACGATAAAGTATAAAAATAAAAGCTTCTGCATTTGATTGTGCAGAAGTTTTTTAATTTACATAAATCTATTTTTGACAAGTTTGAAGAACTGGCTGAATTAGAAAAATACATAAAAGTGACCAAGCTATTGCTAGTTTATAATTATTTGAAAAAAATAAAAGTAAATTTGGAATTATAAGAGTAATTAAGTATAAAACTTTTGATTTAGAACTCATAGAAAGTCTTTTATTACAAAAGGGACAAGAGTTACTAAGGTTAAGGACTTTCTTTGATAAGGGGATTTCTTTATTATATCTACTACAAGTGGTAGTTTTCATAGTTACAACAACCTTTCTTATGGAATATATTTTAAAATGCTTTAGAATGATTCTATTTACATTTATTTCCTATTATATTCTATAAATTAAGTAATAATCCTTTAGTTTATTATATAATTATCATATGTAAATAAATAATAACTATGAAAATGTGTAGATAAATGATGGAGGATATGTATGAGGAAAATTACATCTTTTTTTATTTAGACGAATTTCTCCAATCATATTTACCGTTAGGTAAGTTGATTTCATGACCATTTATAACAACAGTATTGTTATTTAACCATTTAATTATTGATTTATTAGTTTTATATTCCCAGTATATATTTTGGGGATTCTTTGATTTTATTAATAATTCACCTCTAATTGAGAAATCCACAGTAGCATTACCACCACAAAGATATGTTTTAATAGTATATTCACCATTAGGGGAAGTAGATTCGGTAATTAATTCTCCAGTTGGTAAATTGGAAATACTATAAGTATTTAAATAATGTCTAACAATAAAAAAGGATAAAGTTAGAATACAAATTGTAGTTATTATCAAAAGTTTCTTTTTCATTAAAATCACCTTTAAGTTATTAAATTATATTAAAAATATAACATACTTATAATAAACTTAAATATAAATAAAGTGTTAATAATAATTTAAATATAAAGAAAAATATAGAAAATATTTAGAGTGAGAATATTGTAAAAAGTAAATAAATTATAGTTTGTAATTAGGATATAACATGGAGTTATAATGGAGTAAATACAGGTTACTAAGAAAAGCATATAAATAAAGTTAATTATAAGCTACTTCTGAAAATATATATTGTTTATCATAATAAAAATCACTATAAGAATAATGTCTTATAGTGGTTTTTTACTACTTAGGCTTATATTTTGAGATATAATTAATGATATCTTTTCCAAAGTCTCCAACTGTTTCTTTATATTCAGTACCATATGGGTCATCTTTGCCTCCTAATGCAAAGATAACTTTGTCATTATCAAACCAAACATCTGTGAATAAGTAAGTAGCACCTATATCAGTATCATCTATTCTAATAGTAGCATCTGGTAGTTTTTTAGATATTTCTGGTTTATCAATAGAAATAGAACTCATTAATGCTAATCTTATATAATTAGCATCTTCTTTGCTATCAATTGCATCTCCATAGTATGTTATTTCCTCATTAGCTGGTATTCCTATTACTATTTTATTATCTGGTTTTCTGCTTTCGTTAAAAAAGTATAAGCAACCTCCTAATAATAGGAGAGCTACTATAAATAATATAATGTTTGAAATACTAATTTTCTTCATAAACCTTCTCCTCTTTGAAAAATCATTGCTATTATATTCTAATTAGAACGTAGAATATAACAGTTAATTAGAGTTTTAAATAAGTCCTAGTTTTATATTTCTTAATTAATCTTTCTACGTTCATCTTTATAAAATATTTTTCTTAAGGTTAATTCATCAAAAATTATCATAACTACAGATCCAAACATTAAAAGCAGTAGCTGTATAATTTCATTATTTATCTTTAAAGGAATTATAAGTGCAAAAGTTCCAAAGATAACATTTATAAGACCTAGTACAATCATGCTTTGTCCACCAAGTTTTTGAGCAGCATTCCAAGTATCTTTATTTTTCATAGCCATAGGGCTTCTATAGCCATATGAACCATTTATATTTTCAGGTGGATATTTTTTTAGTATAAGTCCAAAGGAAATAAATGTAAATCCAGCTATTAAAGACATCAAGGTTATCATCTCCTTAGATATATAAACTAATGATATGAGTTATATATGAAATTTGGATTTTAATTTGCTTTCAATAAAAGGTATAGGTATGATTAGTGCTATTATTCCTATTCCAGCATTTATAAGACTTAAATATTCTGATTTCATAGGAGCAATTAATTTTATAATAACAACAAAAATAAGTAATACTATCCCTAACACGCTCCAGACCTTTCCACTTAAATGATGTGCATAAAACCAAGCTTCTTTAGATGACATAGAACGGGTTGTCCTGTAGCCACGTAGGCTACTTATTTCCTTAGGTGGTTTAAAACTATACACTCTACCTATAATTATCATTGTTATAGGTATTATTAAATCTACAATCCAGAAAAAAATCTCCATAACAACCTCCTGTAATAAAATGTTTTAGTTTATATTATTATCCAATATTTATATATAAATATTATACTGCACTTTAGTATATTTTGACTAATCTCATATTCCTTAATTCTAGTTTGTATAAGAGGGATTAAGCTAAAAATTACTGAATTTTTTATAGTTAAGTATTAAAAGATAATGTTTACAAATTGGTGGCGATTTTAGTGTGTATATAAAATTTAATATAAGTAATTTTTAGAAGATATTATTTAAGTATTAGAAGATTAATAAAAGAATATTAGAATGAAATAAAAAGAGAGATAAGAAATGATGCTAAAACGACATTCTTTTTATTAGTAATCTTATTTCAATATAGAAGTTATTAATTCTTATAAAATAATAACAATATATGGAATTGATGGCATTGAAAGATTATAATTGTAATATAAATTAATTAGAATTAATAATAAAGTTTTATTGGTAGAGGTGAAATATTTGAAAGTAACAGCATTAGTAGAGAATACTACTGTATCAACTGACTATAGATGCAAGCATGGATTATGTTTGAATATAAAAACTTCAAATCATAATATATTATTTGACTTAGGGGAAGATGATTTATTTATTGAAAATGCTAAAAAGTTAAATGTTGATATTGAAGACATAGACATAGTAATAATATCTCATGGGCATAAGGATCATGGGGGAGGACTTAGTGAATTTTTAGAACATAATAAGAAAGCAAAGGTATATATAAATAGAAATGCTTTTGATAAGCATTATGCATCCATACTTGGTATATTTAAATGTTTTGTAGGATTAGATATTTCTAATAAGTTTAATGATAGGATTGTATTTATAGATGATAATTTTAAGATAGATGATGAGTTATATTTATTTTCTAATGTATCAAAAAGAGAGTTAATATCAAAAGCTAATAACTCATTACTTATGAAGGTTGATAATAAGTATGTGAGAGATAATTTTAAACATGAGCAGAATCTAATCATAACAGAAAATGATAAACATACATTAATTGCTGGGTGTGCCCATAATGGAATAATAAACATATTAGATAAAGGTGAGGAAATAGTAGGACAAAATCTAAACACTGTAATTGGAGGATTCCATTTATTTAATCCATCTATGAGAAAGTACGAAAAGAAAGATTTAATTAAAGCTATAGGTGATATTTTAGCTGTTAAATATACTGAATTTTATACATGTCATTGTACAGGAATAAAGGCATTTAATATTTTAAGGAATGAACTTGGAGAGCAGATTAAATATTTATCAACGGGGAATGTTATAGATATTTAACTTAGATTATTAAAAAGTTATTTACTTTATTTTATTTAAAACTTTAATATACTAAATAATTATAAAAAATAGATACTAAGGCTTTAAATCTTAGTATCTATTTTTTATATAAATATATTTTTATTTATTATTTAAATAAATTTATATTATTTATTAGTAGTATTTTCTATTATAGTGGACCTTTTCTTTAGATTATGATTTATAAAAATGATTAAATAATTGTAGTATATAATATAAAAGCTGCTGAACAAGATAAAATTTCAAAATATAACTACTGTATCTAAATTTAAGCATTAAATTAATTACAGTTTAAAAGCTCCTTTAAAATCTGTATTTCTCTTTTATGACCTTCTATTTCAAGGGGAGTTTCTAATAAAAATGGTTTGTCTTTTATACTAGGATGAGACATAAAATTAATTATAGATTGCATTCCAATCTCACCTTCACCTATCGTTATATGTCTATCTTTATTTGATCCAAAGGGCATCATACTATCATTCAAATGAATGATTTTTAATCTATCAAGTCCTATAGTTTTATCAAAATCTTCAAGAACTCCATCTAAATTTTTAACTATATCATATCCAGAAGAAAATACATGACAAAGGTCTAAGCATACTCCTAACTTTTCATTAAGATGTACACCATCTATTATTTTTTTTAAATGTTCAAATTTAAATCCAATTTCAGTACCTTTTCCAGACATGGTTTCTAAAAGTACTGTTATATTTTGATCTTTAGTTATACCTTGATTTAATCCAGTTATTATCTTATTTATTCCAGTGTCAATGCCACATCCTATATGACTTCCAGGATGCATACACAGATATTCTATAGAAAGTGAATCCATTCTTTGTATGTCCTCTTTTATAACTCTATTTGCAAATTCATATACTTCATCTTTTGCACTTGCGAGGTTCATAGTGTATGGTGCATGAGCTGATAATGGTCCAAAATTATTATCTTTTCTTATTCTTTGAAAACTTTTTATATCATCTTTATCAAAGGCTTTAGAATTACTACCTCTTGGATTCCTGCTAAAGAACTGAAATGTATTTGCACCCATTTCTAAAGCACTTTCTGCTGCCTTTGTAAATCCTTTTGCAATTGATAAATGAGATCCTATTACTAGCATTTTTATGTCTCCTTAAAGTTATATTATATAACTAGTTGTTCCCAAGAAAGTAGTAAATAATTATTAACTAAGATTTTAATTCAAAGTTTATAGAAGGATAGAGTTGTTAATTATTTGACAATATGGAAAATAAATATTAATCTAATTTAATGAGGAAATTATTACTAAGAACAAAAGATGAAATAGGAGTTGGTTTAATAGTGAAGGTTAAAATTAATTTATTTAAGATATATAAAGAGAGATTTGATATTTTAATAGTAAAATCATATGATTTAAAAGCATAGTTAGGAGAAATTTATATGTATGAACAAACTTCTACAACAAAAAGTTTTATGATTTTATCTATAGCAGGTATCTTAGCAAAATTATTTTCAGCTTTATATGTTCCATTTCTTCAATCTATAATAGGGCCAGAAGGTATGGGGATATATTCAAGAAGCTATGATGTATTTATGTTTGCATATGCAGTGACAACAATGGGGTGCCAACCAGCTGTAACGAAAATAGTAGCTGAATTAAGAGCAAATAGCAAAGAAGCAGATATAAATAAAGTTTTAAAAGTTTCAAGGAAAATATTTGGTGGAATAGGTGCGGTGGGCACTATAATAATACTTTTGGGAGTATATCCATATACAAGATATTTTAAGATTCAAGAGTCATTATATGCAATAGTATTTCTTTCACCAAGTATTTTTTTGACAACGGTACTAGCTGCTTATAGAGGATTTTTTCAAGGAATAGGAAATATGAAATCAATAGCTATATCACAAGTATTAGAGCAAATATTAAATGTTTTAATAAGTTTATTATTTGCAGTATTACTTGTCCGTATAAGTATACCATTAGGTAGTGCTGGAGGAACTATAGGTACATCCATCGGTGCAATAATTAGCATTTTATATCTTATATTTATATATGAGAAAAATAAGCGCAAGGAAGATTATGTTGAATTATCAAATGAAGGTCTAATAAAGACTTCAGTTATAAGGAGAAAACTTTTTAGATATGCATTTCCAATAATACTAAGTGCTACTATTCAAAATTTAGGTGGACTTATAGATATGATGAATGTAAATTTAAGATTATTAGATTCTGGATTTAGCGTAAAGATGTCTAATATACTATATGGATACTTGTATTACTATAAAGTTTTAACAGGAGTTCCATTAATAATTATAACAGCTATTGGTACTATAATTCTTACAGCTATCTCAAAGGCATTTGCATTAAGGGATAAAAAGACAATAGCTAAAAATGTGGATTTCTCATTTAGACTTACATTAGCTATAACTATACCTTCAGCAATAGGATTATCAGTGTTAAGTAATGAAGTGTATTTAATATTATTTAAAGGTCAAGGGCATGAACTTATGCTATATGGATCCATAATATTAGTATTTATGGCAATAGCCCAAGTTCAAGGAGTAATTTTACAAGGAATAAGTGAATTTTCACCAATTATAATTTCTTTTACTATAGGGATAGTCATTAAAATAATTGCTAATTATATATTAGTTGGTATTCATAGTATAAATATATACGGTGTATTAATTGGTAATTTATTAATGTATGTTATACCAACATGCTTAAATAATAGGATAATAAATAAAAGATTAAAACATAAAATGATGACCTTAAAGATGATAATTAAGCCTATAATATCTGGATTGATTATGGGTATATCATTGTTTATATTAAAGATTCCAATTGAGTTAATTAAAGTACGCTTAAATTTATCAGGAGTGTTAAATTGGGGATATACTTTAGTCTGTTTAATTGTATTAGTATGCATTGGAACATTATTATATGGATATATAATGGTTGTTATTGGTGGTGTTAGAAAGTCTGATATAGAAGCTTTACCACTTAGAATATATAATATGATCCCAAAATTTTTAAAGAAAAGAATTAAAGATATCTAATATAGTATTTAAAGGAAAAGAGGAAACATATGAGAAAAAACTTTAAGATAATATTATTAATAATATTAGTATTAGTAGGAATAGGTACAATAATCTCAATAAAAATTTATAAGGATAAAACAAAATTTAATGAATACATAAATAAAGCAAATAAGTTACTTTCTTATGAAAGTTATGATGAAGCTAGAGCAATGATTTTAAAAGCAAAGGACATTGAAGATTCGAAGGAAATAGAAGAAAAATTAAGTTATATAGATAAAAAAGAAAATGATATAAAGAATGACAAACATAACTTTATAAAAGAGGAAGCATTCGATTTATTATCACAATATATAAGAAGGAGTTTTCCATTAAAAAAAGGAGAGGGATTTTATTATGATTACATGGATCCAAAGGATTCCGCATTTGATTCAGAAAAAATATATGTTGATGGAGAAGTTCCATATGAATTTTCAGTATCAAAGATAATGCCAAGTAGAAAAGAAAAATATTCTCTAGGAAATTATTATGTGACTAGTAGTGGGATATATTTTAGAAATGGGAATATAGAAAAATTAGCTCAAATTAATGAAAACACTATTAAGAATGTAGATGTAGAAAGAGATGATAAATACTCAGATGATTGGGGAAGGGATACTATAGAGTATTTTGGAGAAGATGGAAGGTTTGGTATCTTTGATATAGATTTAGAAAAAGGATATGGGTTATGTGATGAAAAGTATTTTAATGTTATTGACTATGTATCAAAATATAAAGAAATTAAACCATATATATATGCAATTGGATCTGAATATGGGTATACTAAGTTAAACTATGAAACCGGGGACTTTAAACAATCAAAAAAATTAGAGGACTTTAGCAAAGAAGATATAAAAATATTTAAGGCGTTAAAAGAAAAGGATAAATAATTTTGTTAGAAAATTAAACAATAAAATAATTATTATAAAGGTCAGAAATTACTAATTTGATTCGTCTATAAGGTAAATAAGTACATAAGGATGGGGACAGTATGATAGATAAGGATCTTATATCAGGGCTTATAAATAATGATAAAAATGCTTTTAACTACTTAATAGATAATTATACAGTGCCGCTTTTAAAGATTATAAAAGGGATATTAAATAAGTCACATGAAGAGGATTTTATAGAGCAGTGTTTTGATGATACTATAATAAAAATTTGGAAGAAGATAAGTTCCTATAATGGAGATAGTGAATTTAAATATTGGGCTTATACAATTGCAAAAAATACAGCACTAGATTATAAAAGAAAGTTAAATAAGTATTATGAGGAAGAAGAATTAAAAGAAAGTTATATAAAAAGCAAAAGCGCTGAAGAGGAGTATTTTGTTTTAGAGAATAATGATTTAGCAAATAAAATAATAAATAAATTAAATGATAATGATAAAAGATTGTTTTTAGATAAATTTATATTTGGTTTAAATACAGACGAGCTTTGCAATAAATATTTTTTAAGTAAAAATATAATTTACAAAAGAATAAGTAGGCTTAAAAAGAAATGTATAAAAATTAAAAATAGTATAGAAAAGGAGGAAGAAGCTTATGAGTAAAGAAAATATTATGAGTGAAGAGGAATTTAAAGAATATGAAAATATAGAAGTTAGTGATGAATTAGTTGAAAAAATCAAAGAAAATAGTAAAGATTCTTTTTATAAAGAAATGTTTATGAAATCACTAGATAAATTTAAAGACTTGTTAGATGAAGAGGAGTTTATAGAAAATTATATTGTTGGGTTTAACTATACTGATAATGCTATGAGGGCGTTCACATCATTAGGTATTCCTTGGCTTTCAAATCCTATGTTTTTTGAGTGGACTTCCTATTCTATAATAATTAAAACTAATAAAAAACTTTATATAGCTGACCTTGATATGTTTAATAAATTTATAAAGAAAGTTGAAATTGAAGATAATTTTTATAGATATACTAAAAACAAAAAGAATATATATGTAAAACTTAATAAGGTTAATGAAGATAATGAAAATATGGAAAAAGTAATTATCTTTAATAAAGATAATATTGATAGGGTAGATGAATTTTTTAAAGAATGCAGAGTTAATATTATAAATAAAAAATATATTGAATCTGTTAATATAGCATTTGTTATTGAAATAATAGTTGTAATAATTGCAGTAATAATTGTTATAAAAAGATTTAATCTAATTAGATTTTTATAATATAAAAAATAATAATCTATATAGTAGTCTCAGTTTATATAGGTTATTATAACTGTAAAATTAACAAAGGAAAATTATTAAGAAAATAGAATGTTAAAAGATGCTATAGGATTAAATAATTATAAATAAGATAGTCAGATATTAAATGAATTTAATATGGAGACTATCTTATTTTACTTTTTAAACTCGTATAATAACCTCATAATCAAGCCTAAAAATAGAAATATGTACATTGTTATTAATCTATTTACATTCTTTATCCCAAAGAAAAGGATTAATATAAAAATTAGTAAAGAAAGTGTGATTATAATACGTGAAAAAAGTAAGAAAACATTCTTTTTCATAATTCGTATCACCTAACTGTTATAAAAAGTATATATAAATTATATAAGTAATAATAAGTATATGTAAACAATAAAAATACTAAAATATTATAATAGGTACATTTAAATATTTATAATATATAAAATAATGTTTAGATTAATATAATTGTAATTAATGTATCACTCATGGAATTTAATTGATTAAGCTAAAAAATAATTGTGTTAGAAAATTGTACAATAAAATATAAAATATAGAAAAAAGAAGCTTAGTATATTAATATGTTTTTATATTTAATATATAAACTAAACAAATGAAAAGGGGAAATATATGAAGAAAAAGACTTTAACTTTAATAATAGGGGGATTAGTTGTAGTTATAGTATTAACAGCTGGAACATTAGGATATAAATATAAGGAGTATAAGAATTATTTATTACTAAGCAGACAAGCTATTGATAATAAAAATTATGATGAGGCACTTAAAGATCTTAAGGCAGCTGCAAATATATATGATAAGAATTCAGATATTAAAGTACTTCAAAACATAATTTTGACCTATGAGAAGGCAAATAAAAGCTATAATAAAAAAGATTATAATGAGGCTAAAAAGTACATAGATGAAATACCAAAGGAATATGAAGAATATTCTATAAAGAAAGATATAGATGATCTTAAAAATAATATAAATAAATCTCAAAAAGGAATAGAAACTGTATCAAAAGATATAGAAGAAAATAAAAAAATATTAAAAACTCAAGAATTTAAAGAAGGTAAGAAAGACTTAATAAAAATAGATACAACATATGCTACAGATGATGAGAAAAAAGAAATAGATAGCATTATAAGTGAAGGTAAAAAGATAAGAGAAGCTGAAAAGAAAAAAGAAGAGGCTATAAAGTTACAAAAGGAAAAAGATGCAAAGGAAAAGGAAGCGAAAGAAAAAGCTGAAAAAGAAAAAGCCAAGGAAGAGGCAAAAGCAAATTATATAGATAATAATTTTGCTGTAACTAATATACCTTCACAAAATACTACTCAAGGTGGTTCAGTTCATGTAGTTTCTTCTAGATTAGGAATACAATTTGATCTACCAGAAAGCTATAGAGGGAAATATAGAATAAAGTATGTTAATGATGGAATATTGGTATATTACAATAAAGCACGAGAGGGTGGACTTTTAGTTAAGATATATAAAGGCGACCAAAGTGATGAGGTTGATGGTGGAACAGTTAATGTTGGAGGAAAGTTATTTACAGTTGGTGGACCAATGGACTTTAATCTCCCTCCAGATGATCCAAATATAAATGAATTTGCAAGTCTTTCAGCAAGTGCAATAGGACCTAGAAAGGTATCAGAAACTATAAGACCTTATAAAGGATAAGATGATATTTAATATAGAATATTAGAAAAGAGATGACGAATCTTGAACTGTATATACTGTGGTAATAAGTGCGCAGAAAGTAGTGAAAAAGTCACTTTAGGAGATAGCACTTTTGGGACATGTTGTGCTGAATGTACAAAGAAATTAGATAATTATAAATCTAATAAAAAAAAGAATAAAGATAGATTTTTAATATTACTTATAATAAGTTGCATTATATCTATAGCATGTTGCTTTTTAAATGATATATTGGCATTAGTTATCCCTTTTATATCATTTGGGATTACAATAATGATTTATCCATATACAACTTTAGGATTTATAGAGTTAGTTGGAATAAAGAAGAGCATGAATATTGCAAGGATATTTGGGTTGATACTTATAATTATAGGAATTCTTATATATGCTTTTTAAAATAGTATATTTCCGTATATATTATGTGGAAAGGCTAGGTGAAAGTAAATTTTACATAAGGGAAATATTAATTTACTAAGGAGAAAT
Source organism: Clostridium perfringens (assembly GCA_040144665.1). Lineage (GTDB taxonomy): Bacteria > Bacillota > Clostridia > Clostridiales > Clostridiaceae > Clostridium > Clostridium perfringens_A. The sequence continues at coordinate 13,373 of JBBVGE010000579.1, read as the reverse complement.
TTTTATGAGAAAAATTAAAGTTGATCAGGGTTTTTAACTAATTTATAATTATATTAAATGGAAAAAGATAGAAAAAGAGTAGATAAACTACTCTTTTTTTAGTTGTTATTTTATAAAACGATTCTCTCTTACGAAAACTGTAAAATTTGGTTTTCCCTATTCTTTAAAGAGTTCTCAATGAAATAGTCATAGAGTTAACTTTATCATCTATTATAGATAAGCAGTAATCTATAGTCCAACTCCTTTTTATTTATAAAAAATAGTTCTAATAATTCATTAAATCTCAAATAAACAAATATATTAATTATGTATACCATAAATATGAAAAATATAATTAATAACAAGATAAATTAATCCATAACCTAAATTAGTTTTTTTAAAGCTTTGTTAAGCACAAAATATATATTCTAGATATTTTATTTTAACTTTATGGGGTTTAAATAAAATGAATATTATAGAAGAATTAATTATTTAATTTTAATCAAATATAAATAAAAAGGAGGGATAGAAAAGATAGTATTAATGAATTAATACAGCTGTTTTAGAAAAGGTTTTCATAGGAGGGGGAAATGAAAAAAATAAATAAAAAAACAATAGTATTTTTTATGTTATTAGCATTAACAGTATCAAACATAAGTAGTACAACATTTACTGTATTTGCAGCAGAGGAGAGTGATGTAGTTATTTATGCACGTGACTATGGTGTTGATTCAACTGGGAAAAATGATAATGCCAAGGCATTAGTTAAGGTATTTGAAGCAGTAAAAGAATTAGGTAAGCAGGGAAAGAAAGTTACTTTAAAATTTGACAATGGTATCTATCAGGTTCATAAAGAGAATTCTCAAATTCGTGAAATTCATACTTCAAATACTGATAGTGTAAGATTTCCTAATAAATCAATAGGAATATTAATTGAAGGGCAAAAGAACTTAACTATTGATGGAGGAGGAGCAAAGTTTATTATTAATGGCGATATGATGGCTCTTGCAGTTTTGCAATCTGAAAATATAATGATTAAAAATCTAAGTATTGATTATCAGATACCGACAACATCAGAAATGACAGTACTTGATTATGATATGAACAGTAAGACTGTTGACTACTTTATTCCAGAATATTTAAATTATGAAATTCAAGGTGCAAATATTTTGTGGAAATCAGAACAAAAATCTAATGGTGAATATTACTGGCAAGAACGTAATGATCACAGAAATTATGGGATTTCAGTTAAATATCCTACAGAATTAATGGGACGTAGCTATTATTCACATCAGAATCCATTTACTAACGCTAAATCAATTGAAAAATTAGATAATTCAAGGGTTAGAATTAAATATAATTCAAATCCAGCATTTGATCTAGTTAAGGGAATGAATTTTCAATTAGTATCTAATGCAGAGCGTCCTACAGCAGGTGCTTTTGTATGGGAAAGTAAAGATGTAAATATTATTAATACAAAAATATCATATATGCATGGATTTGGATTTTTAGTACAGATGGCAGAAAACGTAACTTTTGATGGTATCCGTATGGAAACGGATATAGAAACTGGACGTAACACATCAAGTTTTGCAGATGGTATACACGTTTCAGGGGCAAAAGGTAAGATTGAGATAAAAAATTCATTCTTTAATAACACACATGATGATCCAATAAATATTCATGGTACATTTACACGGGTAGAAGAGGTTATAGGTTCTCATAAGCTTAAACTTAAATATGTTCATGCACAACAAGGTGGATTTAAACAGTATTATAAAGGTGATAAAGTTGTATTCTATACACGTGATACACTAGAGTCTCGTGATAATGAAAAAGAATATACAGTTAAAAATGTTGAAGGACCAACAAGTGATAACTTAAAGGAGATGATTGTAGAATTTGAAGAAGAAGTACCATCATTCTTAACTGAGCGTATTGGAAACGAACCAAAATTTGTTGCTGAGAATGCCACATATACTCCTGAAATTTTAATTAAAAATAATGAATTTAAAAATGTATTTACTCGTATGATTCTTGCAACATCACGTAAAAAGATTGTAATTGAAGATAACTATTTTGAGTCACCATCAATGCCAACAATGTTTTTCTCAAATGATTCAGATGAATGGTATGAATCTGGGCCTATTCGTGATTTAGAAATTAGAAATAATACATTTAATATTAGAACATTAGGACGTACATGGTGGAAATATGCACCTGGAATATATATACACCCAGTAACAAAAGGTGGAGGTCTGCCAGATGAATCAAATCCAATACACAAGAATATCTTAATTGAGGATAATACATTTTATTTAGAAAGTGATGGAGCTGTACGTGCTGAAAGTGTAGAAAATCTAACATTTAGAAATAATAAAGTATTTAGATTAGATCCAGGTGTAGAGCTAAATATTGAAGGTAATGCAGAATTACAAGTTGGTAATCAAAGTAATTTAAAACTAACTTATGATGGTAATGTAGTAGAAGGTCCAGAAACATTGCCAAGCGGGCCAGAAGGAAATTCAGGAACAGTTGCAAACGTTTTAGAGTTTAAAAATAGTAAAAATGTTATTTTAGAAAATAATTTTTATGATGATGGATTAAAACAAAATGTCTTATTAGAAGGAATGAGTACTGATAATCTTAAAATGACAGATAACTTAAAGGTACTAACTCAACGTGAAAATACAAAACCTTCTGAGATAGTAAGTGATGTTCAGTATGCATCTACAAATCCAGAGGTTGTAAGCGTTGATAAAAATGGAAAGATGACAGCTCATAAAGAAGGTAATGCTGAAGTATTTGCATATTATATATGGAACGATACAATTATCGAATCAAATAAACAAGAAATAACAGTTTTAAAAGCATCAGATAAACCATCAATAGATTTTGAATTTGAGTCAGATGTAATGAGTATAAATGATGAATCAGGTGTAAGCTTCAAAGTTAAAGGTGATATCAATGCTAATGAAATTGAATATATAATTCATGATAAAGATATTATTCGATTTGATAATAATAAATTTTATGGATTAAAATCAGGACTAGCACGGATTACAGCAAATTATAAAGGTGTAGAAAAGAATGTATTTATAGTTGTAAATAAGAATGATGATCAAAAAGTTTTAAATCCTATTATTAAAATTGAAGATAAAGATAATAATAGTGAAATTAGTGAAGAGAGTATTAAGATAACACGTCAAGGTGGGAATGATCTATGGGGAAGTGATAACACACTAAGTAATTTAGTAACTCTTAATCTAGATTCAGTTGATAAAAATAATTTCACAGGAATTGTAACAATTGATGGTCTACCAGAGCGCTCTAGTTCCAATTGGGATTCAGCATATTTCTTAATTATGAAGGAAAAATCTGATGGCAAAGTTGATCGTGATAATTATTTATCAATAGGAAAACGAGCTCATGCAGATGGAATTGGTACAGTTCATGAAGTAAATGGTAGGGGAGAGGAATATTCAACTAATAATACAAGTGAAAATAGTGTTCGCAAAGCAACATTTGCAATAGAAAAACAAGGAGGTTTAGTAAATTTATATTCAATAATAGATGGAGTTAAAAATAAAGTTCAAACAGTTGATATTGAAAACTTTGGAGATAATTTTAAACTTGCTATTGCAGGATGGGGAAATGCTCAAGGAAATAAAGATTTAAATATTACAGATATAAAAATAGGTAATGGTACAGTTGATGAGGTCATTGAAACTAAATCTTTACCAATTATGGTCTTAGATCAATCAGAGTTTATAATTTCAAATTTAAGTCATGAAGTTGTTAATAATGAATCTATAAATATGATATTTGATTCAAATTATGAAGGCAAGAACTTTGTAATTGTAAATGGAAATGGTAGCACACATCTTATAGAAGGAACTAAGGTTATGTTATCACAAGATGGTGATTATAAGATATATGTTGTTTCACAATTACCAAGTGGTAAGTTCTCAAATATACTTGATACAACAATTTCTCATAAAGCACAAGAACTTGAAGGAGTTTATGTAAATGGTAAGAAAGTTGTTGATGGAGACACAATTACTATTCCAGCAATAATTACAAAGCTTCACGTTATGGATTATGATAATAAAACTGATATAGTTGTTGATATTAAAGATAAAGATATATTAAATGGAACCTTTGGTAGTGTAAAGCTTAACAAAATTAAATCAAATACCACTGGTATTAAATCTATTAATGCAAAAAGATTTGGTGAAATTAATCTTGAGGATAAAAATTCATTTATTAATACAGATAAAAAAGATAGCACTGTAACATTTGACGTTGAATTAACTGAAGGAACAGATAAGCTTATTGCCAAAAATCATGACCATGGAATTGAATATGAAGTAAACAAAATAGGGAATAAAGCGACAGTTGTTGTTCCTGTATATAATGGTGTAAATAGTATTGCTTTTGAAGCAATCGCTCATGATGGTATTACAAAGACAAAGCATACTGTACATGTAATGAGATATGCACCAATTAAAAAGGGTATTAAAGAAATAGTTATAAATAATAGTGTAGATCTTGAATCAGATAAAATTGATTTAGAAAATAAAACAAATAAAGTTGTAATTGATGCTAAAGCTAATGATAAGAATGCAAATGTATCAGTTATGAAACGAAATGGTGTTAAAGTAGAGACTTTAAAAGGAACAGATACAATTGAAGTTGAAAATGGTGATGAGATTGTTATAAGGGTTATTCATGAAAATGGTCGCTCACTTGAATTTAAGACACTTACAGTTGAAAATGCAAAGGAAAAAATAGATATTAAGGATTTAATTACATTAATTGAAAAGGCTGAAAATATAAATTTAGAAAATATCACAGACGAGACAAAAGAAGTGTTTAAATCAGTCCTTAAAGAGGTTAAAGAAGGCGTGGAAAATGGTATTGATTCAGAAGAAGAACGTGATGCAATGATCAAAAAACTTCAAGAAGCAATTAATCAACTTAAAGAAAAGCCAATAGACCCAGATGAACCAGATGAAGATAATCCGGTAGACCCTGATGAACCAGATGATGAGAAGCCAGTAGATCCAGATAATCCAGATGAGGAAAATCCTCAAAATTCAAGTAATAGTGGTAAACCTAATGAAAATAAAGGCGATTTGCCAGAAACAGGTGTGAATGATACGTTAGTGAAGATAGGTGCTTTGATTATTTTGATTGGATTTGTATTAATTCTTTTACATTGTAAAAAAGACAAGCTTAATAAAAAATGAAATAAGCTTTAAAAATATTAAATAAAAGTAGAAATACATAGAGCGTATTTCTACTTTTTTTATAAGATTTTTAAAGTATAAACTTTTCAATTCCTACAGCTATACCATCATTATGAACTGTATCAGTTACTTCCTTAGCATAACATTTTACATCATCAGGTGCATTTCCCATAGCTATTCCGCAACCAACAGTAGATAGCATTTCAATATCATTTTTACCATCACCAAAGGCATAACTATTTTCTACAGGAATATCTAAATATTCTAATGCTTTTAATATTCCAGTTGCCTTAGTATTATGCTTTGAGTAAAGTTCAAAAGATTTTAAATCTACATTATAGATATAATCATAATCTTCATTACTTTCTCCTATAGATAAACAATAATCTATAGATTTATCATATTCACATAACATCTCTATCTTATATACATCAATATCATTAATGTTATAATTTCTAGTTAGATATTTATCAGGTATTCCTATATTATGATAGAATGAATAAAATTCTTTAAATTCTTTTTTTATGTATGAGTAAGTTTCACCTTGAAGTATATATTGAATGTGAAGTTCATCAAAGTTTTCAGTTATTTCTTTTACAAATAACTTGTCCATAGGCTCTTTATAAATCATTTTATTATTAATAATTACTTGTGCACCATTTGTAAGAACAAACCCATCAAATCCAAAATTTAATAAGGACTCACTAAGAAATGCATATGGTCTACCAGTTGCTATAAATACATAATCTCCATTTGCCTGCAGCTTTCTAATTGATTCCTTTACCTTAGGTGTAATATCAGCTAACCCATTTATACAATCTAGAAGAGTACCATCAATATCAAAAAATATTGCTTTTTTCATAATCCCAACCCCTTTTTAATGTAATACTAAATTTAACATCATATTTATTATCAATTATTACTATTTACTATCATTTTAAGACGAATACTTATAAAAGTCAATTGAAATTATATTGTTATTATATTATCATTAATATAATGAGAAAGAATAGGAATGGATGGAGAATGTTATGTTTATTGAAGAAAGACATAAATATATATTAGAAATGCTTGACCGTGATGGCAAAGTATTCGTAAAAGATCTAAGCAAGGAATTTAAAGTAAGTGAAAGTATGATAAGAAAAGATCTTCAAGTGTTAGAGAAGGAAAATCTTCTTAAACGTACTTATGGAGGGGCTATTAAGAGAGAACGTGTTATAGTAAATGGTGAGAGTTTCTTAAAAAGATTAGGTAAAAATACTAAAATTAAAGAGATTATAGCAAGAAAAGCATATGAAGAGATTGAAGATAAAGATACCATATTTTTAGATGCATCAAGTATTTCTTATATAATTGCAAAGATGATTATAAAAAGTAATAGAGAGATAACTTTAATTACTAATATGTTTGAGATATCATCTCTAATTCCATTAAATTCAAAGATACACTTTATATTTATTGGAGGAGATTATAATGCGCTTGTAGGTGGAAGTGTAGGTTCTTATGCTATTGAGCAGATTAAGCTATATAGATGTAATAAAGCATTTATAGGTTGTAGCGGAATAGATATTAAAGATGGAAGTGTTAGTGTATCTGAATCAGAGGACGCAAGTACTAAAAAGGCAGTTATAAGTATATCAAGGAAGAGATATTTAATAGCACCAAATGAAAGGTTTAATATGGATGGAGCATTTAACTTTTCTAATTTGAATGATATTGATTTTATTATTACAGAGAAATTACCAAGTGAAAATATTATTGAGGGACTTAAAGAATATGGTTTAGATTTAGTTTAAATATTAAAATAACAATTAGAAAAGAGAGAGTTTTCAGTATTTGAAAACTCTCTCTTTTTTGTTTAAAAGATGTTTGTTGTGTTAATAAAATGTAAATTTGGTTAATAATATATTTTACTACTTTACATATTAATTTCTTCAAGAGTATTGGATTATAAATAACACATTTAGGGGGGAGTTTTATGAATAACTTATCTAATCTTATAATCCAATATCAGCAAGGTGAAGATTATTGTATGGAAGAGATATTATGTATTTTAAGTCCAAGCTTAAATTACATAAAGAAAAAGTTTGATAATATTGAGATTTATGATGAACTTTTTTGTTCAGTACCATTTATAATATCTAATTTTAATGTCGATGTTATAACTAAGTACAGCTTTGATCATGCGGTAAATTATTTAAGAAAATCAATAATAAATAAAGGATTTAGCATAGCAAAAAGATTAAAAAATGAAAGAAATCGAATATGTTATAATTCAGAAATTTTAAATGTAATAACAAATGATATATCACAGTCATGTTACATTGATAGTGATATAGAATTTTTTGATTTAATAAAAAATTTATCGAAGAGAGAGCAATTTGTAATAAAAAGTTTTTTTAAAGATCAAGAAACTATTGTAAGTATATCTGAGAAATTACATATTTCTAGACAAGGTGTAAATAAAATTAAGAATAATGCTCTAAACAAATTAAAATACGAATTATCATATTGCTAACAGGAGATGAAGTGTATGGAAAGTGAATTATTAAAAATGGCAATGTCTCAAGGTATTTGGGCTGTTTTAAGTATATTTTTAATTGTATATATACTTAAAATACAAGAAAAAAGAGATGCGGTACAAGATGAAAGAGAGAAAAATTATTGCAGCATTATTAATCAACTAACAGATAAGATGAATTTAATTAATAATATGAATACAAATGTAGAGTTATTAAAAGAAAAAATATGTGAGGATAAAAAATAATATTCTTAGTTTACATTTAAGTGATTAAAACAGTATTAATTTATGAAAATACAAATAATAAACGAAAGAAGGAATAAAAATGGATGCAGCAGTATTAAGTGTTCAAATTTGGTTAAACAAAACATATAAAGGAAAAGCAGGTTATAAGCCTATAGCAGAAGATGGAATCACAGGATGGGGAACTGTTAAAGCATTAACAGTAGCACTACAAATTGAAGAAGGAATAGCTTCACCAAATGGGAATTTTGGTCCATCAACAAGAAAATTATGTCCAACCCTTTCAGTTAATTCAGGAACATCAAATTTTGTTAATATCTTAAAAGGTGGTTTATACTGCAAAGGATATGAAGGTGGAGCATTAGATGGAAAATTTACTGATAGAGTAAAAGGTTCAGTAATGGAATTTCAAAGTGATGCAGGATTAACTAATCCAGATGGAGTTGTTAATGCTGTAATATTTAAAGCATTATTAACAATGGATGCATTTAAATTATTAAATTATGGACCATATAAAGGTAATCTTCAAATTCGATCAATACAACAAGATCTTAATAGGAACTATATAGCAAATAAGTATTTTAGCATAGATATTGGATTAGTACCTTGTGATGGTATTTATGGAAGATCTACTAATAAGGCACTTTTATATGCATTACAGATTGAAGAAGGAATTTCAGTTCCAAATGGAGTATTTGGACCAAGTACAAGAAGATTATGTCCAGTACTTAGGGAGGGAAGTAGTAAAACTGCTTTTGTTAAATTACTTGAATACGCTTTATATTTAAATAATTATAATCCTAGCAATTTTAGTGGAGTATTTACTTCAGATGTAAAAAGAGCTGTAATAGGGTTTCAAAAGTTTTCTGCTTTAGATGCAGATGGCATAGCTGGATTAAGTACATGGGCATCATTACTAGTTAGCTCTGGTAACACAAATAGAAAAGGAAATGCCTGTGATTGTGCTCAAACTATAACAGAAGCAAGAGCAAAAACACTTAAGGACAATGGATATAAATATATTGGAAGATACCTTACAGGAAAATTTAAAATGACTAATGAGGAAGTTCAAACGATTTTAAATAATGGGTTTAAATTATTCCCAATATTTGAGGTTGGAGGATATAAAAATGAATACTTTACAGAAAATCAAGGGATAGAAGATGCTAAATCAGCTATGAAATCAGCAAGTGATTTAGGCTTTTCAGAGAATACAATAATATATTTTGCAGTAGATTATGATGCAGTAGAGTATCAAGTTAAAAATAATATAATACCTTATTTTAAAGGAGTATATGAAACTTTAAAATTATATAAAGTTGGAATATATGCTCCAAGACATGTATGTACTTTAGTATCTCAAAATGGATATTCTTGCAGTAGCTTTGTGTGTGATATGTCTACTGGATTTAGCGGTAATCTTGGATATAGTTTGCCAAATGATTGGGCATTCGATCAAATTTCAACTGTTACTTTAGGTAGTGGTGATGGAAAAATAGAAATTGATAATGACATATGTTCAGGAAAATTTTTAAGTGATGATAGAATAACTGCTGATTTATCAATTGAAGATGCAAATAATTCTATAGTTCCAAAACTTTTAGGAATTAGATTTGAAACTAATATATTTGAAAAAACAATGTATTGTGGACCATTTGAAGTTACTTATAAAATGATTCAAACAGGAATAGTCGGTGGAGAATATAGTAAGTTTGTACTAAATGGAGATGGATTAGATCTAGAAATATCAAAAAGTAATGCAACAGGAACAATTGGGCTTATAAATAAGGATAATTTAAAGAAATTATTATTGACTCCAGAGGCGAAATCAATTGGTTCAACATTATCTTTACATGGAGCAAATTCAATAAGTTTTTATATAGAGTCACTAGAACCACTTAGTTTCAATATAGAATTTGAAACTCTATACAAGAAAGTAAGTGGAGTTGATGTTAAGGTTAAAAACGCGTTTAATATAAAATATAGTACATTAAATGAATACTCAGTACAATCAAACTTCTTAGTATATATTTTAAGGTTAGCTACTGTAGGTATGGTAATTGATCAACCAGTGGAAATTAAATTATATTATGGGAAACCGATTGTGGTTACAGGAATGAATCAAAAGTGGTATGCTGATATAGTGCAAAAATTGGAAAATTCAATAGCCGGAATGGATTTAGGACAAATGATTAATATTAATACTGAAAGTAGTGATGTAATCCAACAAACTTGTGACCTTATACCTAATTTAATAAATGATGAAGATAAAAAAATTCAAGAATTAATTAATAGTATTTGCGAGAAAAATAATGTAACATCAATAGAAGTTAAAAATAATCCATCAAAATATCCTAAAGTAGTACTTAGTATAATTGCGTCAGTAGCTTTAGTAATAGGTATAGATGCATTAATTAATTTAGGGAAAATGTTACTTTAATCAATATATAATAAAGCTTTAATATAAATAAATTTCTAAGAGTTAGATAATAAAAAATTTAACTTTTAGAAATTTTTTGTTATTATAAATATAAGTTTAAAATTTAATTTATTAAGGAGTTCAATATGGAAGATATAGAATATAAAATTTTGAAAGAAGAGTATATTGAAGATATAGAAAGTAGAATAAAAAGTAAAACTCTGAGAATGATTTCAAAAACAAGTGAATTAATAGCAATTATATTAACAATAGTATTAGTTTCTTATTTTGGATTTTTTAATATAGTGGGTATGTATTGTGTTCTTGCTATTATTTGTGTTTATAGTATAAATAATAAAAAAAATCTAATTATAATAAGATTAATAATATATAGAATTAAAGAAAAAAAGGACAAGTTAAATAGAGAAATAGAGTGGAATGAATCAGAATTTAATGTTTCTAATAATAGTAGAATAATAATTAAATCCTATAATAATATAGAGGAGATAATTGAATATAAGGACTACATAATTTTAGTTTGTAAATCTAAAGCTCATAAATATTTAGCAAATAAAAAAATAATAATACCAAAAAAGGCATTTAATAATGAAAATAAGGAGAAAGATTTTAAAAAAATTATAATTAGTAGAGTTGGAAAAGAAAATTATAAAATATCATCTTCTGAATTAGAGAAAACAATAGAAATTGGCATGAAAGAGTATTTAAAGGTAACTATCTTATTAATATTGCTAATTGTAGTAGTTTTTCCTTTTATATATATTATAATATAAAAAAATTAATAGAGTATAATAACTACTTAAATTTAATTTACTCACCTAAGAATTATAAAGTTTTATATGAAAATTTATAATTAGTAGAAAATTTTAGTGAAAAAGAATATATAAGAATAGCGATAGTATTAATATTAATAGCTCTGTTCCTTATACCATATATTTATATTATTATATAAAGTGTTATCTAAACCATAAGTAAATATAATCATATTAATAATATATTTTATAATAATTTTAATAAAAAAGTAGTATTAAAATTATTATGAAATATTATTTGAAATTTATATTAACAATAGATTTAATAATGTTAGAAATTTAGTTTAAGGTGTATTATTAAATAAATTATTATTTTAGAAATCCTTTTTAGGGTTTCTTTTTGTTTATGTAGATATAAATTAGGATAATGCTAGAAGTATAAAAGGAGTCTTACAAATGAAGAACATTGGGAAAATAGTTAAGGTTATATTTGTATTAGGATTGATAGTTTACATAGGTATGAGTATTACTATTAAGGCAAATGCTTCAACATATAATGGATATATTAGCAGTAGTTCTAGTTCGGGAAACTATAGTAATTTGATAGGTGGAAATGAAGAAAGTTCTAATAGCGATGATTTTCCAGATGAAAAGCATAGGAATGATCCTTTACAAAACATAATAGGGATAATTACACTAGCTGGAATATGTGGATTTATTTTGATGGGATTTTATGATGATAACCACTAAAAATCTCAATTAAGAGGAAAATAATATTATGGATTTTATAGAATATAAAATTAAAAAAAGAAGAGTATACTGAAGATAATAATAAGATTAATGATATATTGAATTAGAGAAAAAAGGACAAGTTAATAGATATATATGTAATAATATGTTAAATATATGATATTATGTATATGGAAGAAATGTTATGTGCTTAATTATTTTATAATTTACATTTATAAATTTAAAGAAAGGGAGATGAATTGATGAAAGTATTAAGACATATATTGTTGTTAATAGTATGCTTTATCTCTTCTATATTTTTGTGTATGCAAATTTTTGATGATATGTTAGTGAGATTCGTATCTTCAGGAATATCATATCTTATTATGAGAGTATTTTTAACTATAGTATTATACAGTTTAGTTATTTCAATTATAAATAAAAGTATAAGTAAGATGCAGATACATATAATAGCGGTTCTATATATAATGTGTATTTTATGTTTTACTTTCTTTAAAGGGGGATATGTTGGAGGAAGTACAGGAATAAATGTAAATCCACTTGAAATTATTAATGATTTTAAAATGTCAAGTAATGCAGGACTACTATTGATTGGAAATATAGTTTCATATATACCTATTGGTATTTATATTAAATCTATGTTTGATATAAAAAATATAGGAATTTACTGTGGAATTATTTTATATTGTATAATAATTGAAAGTATTCAGCATATATTTAAACTTGGTTTCTTTGATATAAATGATATCATATTAAATTCATTCGGATATAGTATAGGAGCTATACTATATGAAAAGATAAAAACTATAAAGCTAAATGGAAAAATGGGAGAGGAATATTTAAAGTCATAGTTAAGTTATCTATATAATTACATAGAAGGTTTATGGGGGAAGTAATATGGGGAAAGAGTTTTTGTTATGATAAGTAAAAGAAGGGTGTTTTATTTATTTAGTATTATAATAATTTTTATTGGATTAAGGATATTTAAATATGAAAGGCCAGAAAATATAATAAAAAAATCCTTTGATTATACTAATAATAAAAATTTAGAAAAATTATTAGAGTGTTATACAGATAGAAATCAAGATATAGATTTCAGATTATATAATATAAAAAATATTTCTTTAAAGAAAATAGAGTTAATTACAGATGAAGAAATATATAATCAATATTTTTCAAGTGGTTTAGGAAGTATAAACAATGTAAGTGGGGATAACATAAAGATTTTTAATGTGGATTATTATATAGAATATAATGACGAGAAGATTGAACCTCAGGATAGTGGAAATGATAGTAAATATTATTCTTTAATAAAAGAAAACAGGCATTGGAAAATAGATAGTATAGGAAATTAATAATATATGGCAAACATAAATATTAAGACAGTAGGGATACTGTCTTTTTTATTTTGTATTTTGAATACCACCTGCTACGCGGGT
>JBBVGE010000578.1:0-263 GCA_040144665.1 Clostridium perfringens | reverse complement strand
AGAAGCTTTAAAATTAGAGACTTCAGGTTTTAAGGGTGGACACTCAGGAATGGAAATCCATAAACAAAGAGGAAATGCCAATAAGTTAATGGGAAGAATCTTATATGCTTTAAGCAAAGAAGTTGACTTTAACATTGCATCAATTAATGGTGGATCAAAACATAATGCAATACCACAATATTGTCAAAGCATAATTACAGTTAAGAAAGAAGATGTAGAAAAAGTTAAAGAAATTTGTACTGACTTAGAAAAAGATTTAAAGG
>JBBVGE010000577.1:0-231 GCA_040144665.1 Clostridium perfringens | reverse complement strand
AGACAGATTTAGAAGAGAAGGTTCAGATATTTACTATGATTACAAGATAAGTATGGCTAAGGCTGCTTTAGGAGCAGAAATAACTGTTCCGACTGTAGACGGAAATGTTAAATATAAGGTTCCAGCAGGTACTCAACCAGGAACTAAGTTTAGATTAAAAGGAAAAGGTGTTCCTCACGTTAATGGTGGAGGAAGAGGAAATCAATACGTTCATATGGTAGTAGAGGTTCC
>JBBVGE010000576.1:0-4189 GCA_040144665.1 Clostridium perfringens | reverse complement strand
ATATATACTAGTGTATATACACTAGTATATATTCATAATCTTCATTTGTAAATATTAATTATGTAAATTATTGAAATTCATTCTAAAACAATAAAAATAAAAAAAGAGTAGACTATTTTATAATTTACTCTTTTACTATATTTAAAGTAAGAGAGAGATGATTAAAATCATCTCTCTTTAAAATATTATTTAATTATTTTATTTATTTCATGTATTAAAAGTTCATTCTCTTCATGCTTTAATATACATACTCTAAAGAATTTATCACTTAATCCTTCAAAGGAAGAACAATTTCTTATTACTATACCCTCTTTCAATAGCATATTATATAGTTTATCTGCTGTCATATCAGCCACTTTTATTTCGCATAGTATAAAATTACCATGACTTTCATAAACATTAATACTTTTTATTTTTCTTAATTCATTATCTAAATAGTTTCTCTCTTCATTCATATGAACTATTGTACTATTTATATATTCATAATCCTTAAACATTATTTCACCCATTAAGGTTGCAAATATATTTATATTCCATAAATCTAATTTTTCTAAAATCTTATCCTTTACCTCTTTATTAGATATAAGACCATATCCAAGTCTTATACCAGGCGTTGAAAAGAACTTTGATGTTCCTCTAATAACAAAAAGATTTTTATGTTCATCTATTAGATGAGTTGATGAGTATTTTTTAGTATCAGTAAATTCTATATATGTCTCATCAATCATAAAAAATGTCTTTGTCTCTTTTAATAATTCCTTTATTTCTTCTTTGTTAAAAGCAAACCCTGTTGGATTATTAGGATTACATATAATAACTAAATCATAATTTCCTATTTTTATTTCTTTTTTAAGCTCATCTGTATTTATCTTAAATTCAAATTCCTTTTTTGCAAAATACTTAACTATATTACATCCTATCTTATTAAGTTCTTTTTCATACTCAGAATATGCTGGAGAAACAAGTAATGCTTTTTTAGGATCTATAGTATCTATAAATGCTGATATAAGTTCAGTTGCACCACTTCCTAACAGAATATTATAAGTTTTACAATTGCAATAGTCTGATATTGCAGTTTTAAGTTCCTTATATTCTGGATCTGGATATATTGAAACCATATCCACATTATCTATAACAGATCTCTTAGCTTTCTTTGAAGCCCCAAAAGGATTTATATTTGAACTAAAATCTAAAATTTCACTTTTTTTAATTCCAAGTTTACTAGCTAAATCGAATAAATTAGCTCCGTGATTAATTGTCATAACTATTCCTCCTAAATTTTATATATTTACTATTATAATAAATTTCAAAAAAAATAATAGCTTCCTAGAGAATATCTAGGAAGCTGACCTATTATTTATTCATCTCTTTTCCCACTATAGAATTTTTTCTTCCATAAAAGAAATATACTAATAATATAATTACTAATACTATAGCAAAAATAATCCAAGTACTTAATGCTAAGTTAACCATTAAGAATATACAACACAATGTACCAATTATAGGTATAATCGGAACTAGTGGTGTTTTAAAACTTCTTTCTATATTAGGATATTTTTTTCTAAATATAATAATAGAAAATGACACCATTCCATAAACAAGTAAAAATGCTATACTTGCAAAATTAGCTAGGTCCTTTAAATTAAAAAATCCTGCTAAAACTGATGATATTATTCCTATTGTCCAAAGAGAAACATATGGAACATCATTTTTATCTTTTTTGCTAAATACCTTTGGTAACAGTCCATCCCTACTCATTGTTGATAATATTTGTGAAGTAGTAAAATTCCCTGCAAATATTACTGCAAGTATTCCAATTACTGTACCTAATGATACAACAAATGACACCATTGGTCTTCCAGCCACTTTTAAAGCATAAGAAAGTGCATCTGGAACATTTAAATTATAATATTTAGTTATTCCTGTTAATACTAATGATACTGCAATGTATATTAGAACGCACACAAATAATGATGATAAAAGACCAATTGGTAGCGCTTTTTTAGGATTTTTTACATATGGTGCTGCTGATGCTGTTGCATCAAAACCACAATATGCAAAGAATACTGATGATGCACCTGTTATTACCCCTGTAGTTCCATAAGGAGTAAATGGAATTAAATTGCTTGAATGCATATGCATTGCCCCTACTACTAAGAATAATGCTATTACACCTAATTTTATTATTACCATAGCATCATTTACTCTTTTACTTGATTTTGTACCACAAGATATAACAAATGTAATAAATATTATTGAAAAAATTGCTGGTAAATTTACTATTCCACCCTGCGCTGGAATTGATGTTACTGATTTTGGTAAATGTATATTTAAAACATCCAATAAACTTAGAAGATAACTTCCCCACCCTGATGCTACTGTAGCAGTGGATAAAATGTATCCAATTGCAATACATAGCCCTGCTATATATGCAAGAATTTCACCTAATGTTACATATGTAAAGGTATACGATCCACCAGAACTTTGTATACTTGCACTAAGTTCTGCATAACACAAAACAATAACAGCAGCCGCAATAGCACCTAAAACAAATGATACTGCAACTGCTGGACCTGCTTCTTTCGCTGCTACAATTCCAGTTAGAACCATTACTCCAGTTCCAATAACTGATCCTATACTCATTAGAGTTAAATCTAAAGTATTTAGGGTCTTGTTAGCCTCTCCAATATGCTTAGAGACACTATCAAAACTTTGAGTCCTAAAAATACTCATGTAACTCCCCCCTTTTATAAACAAATTCTTATTAACTCTTAAAAATATTATCAAACTAATCATGATTTAATATAATATGTAAGTTCTATAAATAATTATAGCAACATTTATACAAAAGTATTTGTAAAGTTTTTTTCTAAAGAGTAAACATTTATTTATAATAAATAGACTTATTCTACTTATTATGTTAAGTAAATTTTAGTTTTATTTTATAAATTCAGTACACTTTTTTTAATATTATGTATATACTATAAGTTATGACCATACGACAGAGGAGGATATTATGAAAACTTTTAAAGAATTAAACTTAAATGATAATATAATTGCAGGTTTAGAAAAGCAAGGAATTACTACTCCAACAGAAATTCAAAGTCTTACTATTCCTGAAATATTAGATAATAAAGATGTTATAGGCGAAGCTCACACAGGTAGCGGTAAAACTTTAGCCTTTTTAGCTCCACTTTTTGAAAAAATTGATACAAGTAAAAAAGATTTACAAGTTCTAATACTTGCACCAACTCGTGAACTTGTTATGCAAATTGAAAAGCAATCAAAATTATTAGCTGAAAATTCAGAAATGCCAATTAATACAGTACCAATAATTGGTGATGTTAATATGGATAAACAAATCAAAAATTTAAAAGGACTTAAACCTAATATAATAGTTGGAACTCCAGGAAGAGTTTTAGATTTAATAAAAAAGAAAAAAATAAAGGCTCATACAATAAAGACAATCGTTCTTGATGAAGGAGATAACTTATTAGATAATACTCATGCAAGAACTATACAAGATATAATTAAGACTACAATGAGAGATAGACAACTTTTAATATTTTCTGCAACAATAAGCTCAAAAGCTATGCCTATAGCTAAAGATTTAATGAAAGACCCTGTAATATTTAAAAATGAAAAAAAGGCTTCTTTAAACCCTAATATTGAACATATGTACATAGAAGTTGAGGAAAGAGATAAAGCTGAAGTTTTAAGAAAGCTTATAGCTGCTGTTAATCCAGATAAAGCTATTGTATTTATAAATCGTGGTTTTGATGTAGAGATGATTGCAGATAAATTAAATTATCACAATAAAAATGCTTTTGCTATGCACAAGAGAATAACAAAAGAACAAAGACAACAAGCATTAGAAAAGTTTAGAAACGGAAAAATAAATATATTAGTTTCATCAGATATATCTGCAAGAGGATTAGATATTCAAGATATAACTCATATTATAAACTTAGATTTTCCTGCTAATGCTAATGAATATCTTCATAGAGCAGGTAGAACAGCAAGAGGAAGTGCTCATGGAACTACTATTTCATTAGTTACAAAAAAAGAATTCCCAGCTCTTAGAATTTATGAAAGAGAATTTAATATAAAGTTAAATAAAAAACAGCTATCACACGGTGAATTAGTTTAATATTTATAAAAAATAGATGGGATATCCCATCTATTTTTT
>JBBVGE010000575.1:0-1979 GCA_040144665.1 Clostridium perfringens | reverse complement strand
AAAGGAAGGATTCGAATTCGAATCCTTCCTTTTTTATCGGATAGTATCAAAAGTTATTTTTATACTACCTCTCGTCTGTAGACAAAAGGGTTTTTCTATAAAAGAAAAAGTCCCATTGTCTACAGAGTGAAAGAAGCTATAAAATACACCTTCTCTCTTTATTATATTTTTTTATTTTTCTAAAATATATAAATAAACAAATTAAAGTAACTATAGTTATAAAATATCCAAACTTCATTAATTTAGTACCAGTATAATCAACTACTAAACTTCCTTCTTTTATATCTCCTATGTTAACCCTTACATACATATCATTACTATATAGTACATCTCCTGCCTCTTTTTCATTTCCATCTATTGATACTATTTTAAACGTATATCCTTTATAATATAATAACGGTAAATCTATATAAGCATCTTTTTTATTAGACTTATAATCTAAACTGATATAAGGACCCTTTTTAATATAATTGCTATATTCAAATCTATTATCATTGCTTGTTATTACATTACCACGTTTCTTTATTTTTTTTACACTTGCACCTTCAGGTAGATACTCTTTACCTTTACCTATATATTCACAATACTTAGTAGAAAAATTATCAAAATCTACAGTTTTTCTTATATAATATTTATGATATACCATTAAATTTACAATAGAAATTAATGATATAATTATTATAATAAAATATTTTCTTTTTTCAGAAAATATTTTATCTATATTATATCCTGAAACAAATGAAAGTAGTGGAGTTGCTATTAAACCCATCCTCCATGCAAATTGTACCTTATTAAACAGTATAAAATTTTCACAAAATTCTTTTAGAAATGGTGTTCTTATTGTTAGTATTAATGATAATCCTCCAACTATAAAACAAGTTAAAACAAATAAATTATTTTTCTTTTTTATTATTACAACAATATATAATAATGATAATATTACTAATATTAATCCAATAAAAAATCTTGAATTTCTATTAAATGTTAAAATATCATTTATTGACACAGATCTATCATATGCAAAAGGTTCTGCTTCCTGCATATTAAATTTGCTTGATATCATTTGTTCTATTATTGGTATCCAAGTATAAGCAGTTATTAGTAATGTTATAATTGCTGATATTAAAGAATACAAAATTCTCTTTGGCTCTTTTATCAATTTTTTTGTATTTATAATATAAATTAACATACACATTATTATTACTAAAAATACTGATAAAAGATGTGATAAAATAATGCCACTCATTCCAATTACAAGTATGTACCACTTTTTATAATTTTTATATAATAATTCATAAACTCCTAATAATATTATAGGAATAAATATAAAAGATATGTATTCTCCAACAGCTGCCCTAAAATATAAGTCAGTTATTTTATATTGTGCGAAAATATATATCACTGTAGAATATAATGCTATATTTTTATTATTTGATATTTTTTTAATACAAATAAACATCGAAAATGTTGATGCTATTGTACATAATGATAAAAATATCCCATAAGAAATTCTAAGATCAACTCCTATAAAACTTAAAAAAGCTGGAATATATAATAGCAAATCCGGATAAAATACTCCATTAGCATATCCATATCCATATAATGAATCGGGCATTATATTAACTGGAATATGTCCATACATGATAGAATTTTTTATATCTGCTATTCTAAGAAGATGAAAATAGTAATCATCACCTCTAATAACAGGATTAATAAATAGAGGTATTAATGTTATTAACGTAAGCATTATAAGGATTAAGTATATATTCCAATCTCCACATATTTTTTTCTTTATCAAAATACTTCCCCCTAAAATAATATTAAAATCTAATATAAGTGAGTTTCTCTATGCTTCTTATATCAATATCAATTATAAAAAGCTAATAATAGAATATAACTATGCCACTATTAGCTTTATTACAATTATATAAGCTTATTACTCAAATATTAGCACTTAGCTAATATCATATCTGCTAAGT
>JBBVGE010000574.1:0-210 GCA_040144665.1 Clostridium perfringens | reverse complement strand
GGCAGAAGCAGTACCTCCATCAATTAAAACTACTAAAGGCATTCCCTGTGCAATTCCGCCTTTAGATACACTTTCCTCTTTATTACCATACTTATCTATTGTAGACACTATAACCTTATCCTTTGGAACAAAGTTTGATACTAGGTCTACACATTCTTTCATAAATCCTCCTGGATTTCCTCTTAAATCAAGGATTAACCCCTTCATACC
>JBBVGE010000573.1:0-361 GCA_040144665.1 Clostridium perfringens | reverse complement strand
ACTAAGGCACCAGTAAAATCTTCAGTTAAAGCCATAGATGCTGGTATAGATATTAGTAATGGTCCTAAGATTGCAAACATCATACTATCTCCGATACCTGCTAAAGGCCCCATCATACCAGTTTTAATACCTCTTATAAGCTCTGGATCAGCTTTTTGTTCTTCTAAAGCAGCAACTATACCTAAGATAACGGTTGCACCGTAGTTAGGACAAGTATTAAAGAATTCCATATGTCTAGTTAAAGCATTTTTCATACCCTCTGGGTCATCTTTATAAACCTTCTTTAAAATTGGTGATATAGAAATTGCAAATCCTAAAGCCTGCATTCTTTCATATGACCAAGAAATTTGTAATAATAAAT
>JBBVGE010000572.1:0-2028 GCA_040144665.1 Clostridium perfringens | reverse complement strand
TCTACTTTTCCTCCTAATTTCTTTTTAAAATCCCACCATCTAGACCAATTATTATTTGAAAATTGAGAAGGACAGTTTTTTCTTGATGCATCATAATGTCTTAAAACATGATCTACATCTATATTATATTTTTTCATTAAATATTTAGTTAATTCAATAGTATTTTCTACTGTCTTATTGCTATATCTACCATTATCAGTACCACACATTTCTATAGATAATGAATTAGAGTTAGTTATTCCATATCTTCCTCTTCCATCTCCACAGTGCCAAGCTCCATTTTTATCTTCAACTGATTGCCAAATGGAATCATCATCAACAAAATAATGAGCACTAGCTCCTCTATTAGCTCTATAGAAATAATCAACATTATTTTTAGCTGTATCATTTACATTATCTGTTCCATGAATAACAATATATTTGATGTTATTTCCTCCATTATAATGATTGTATGGACTTATTTTTTTATTGATTTTTAACATTTAAATTCCTTCTTTCTTTGCATTATTTTTATATAAAAAGGCAATAAAAAAAGAACCTATATGGTCCAGTTCTATTGCCCTTAATTATTATTGTTTATCTTTTAACCCTTTTGTGCTTGGGTTTACAAACACCCCAACTATAGCAGCAGCTACAGCAACAACCGCAACTGGATTAGCTAATATATCTAAAAACGCTTTACCCAGTAAACTCCAACTTGTAAGAGTATTAAAGTCAACTCCAGCCGCACTAAATATTACCCCTCCAATACCTAACCAAAAATATGGATTTTTTAATCTGTTTTTAATATTTTCTTTCATTATTCAATTCCTTCTTTCTATTTATTTTTTTCTAAGTCACCTAATCTATGATGAGCTGACTTAATTGATTGTTCTACAGTTACTACACGTTCTACGAGGTCACTAATACGCTTGTCTTGTGCTTTTATATCTAATCTTATATCATCAACTCCTTTACTTATATAATCTAATTTAGTAGCAACTATAGTATCTTTTGTAGCATCTTCTATAGTTGCTCTATCTCCTTCCTTTTTTACCTTCCAAATACCAAGAGCTGCACCTATTAAAGTACAACCCATTCCTATTAATAAAGTAATATCTATGCTCATATCATAGTCCTCACTTCCTTTTAAATTTAAACAATAAAAAAGAGCCTGCTTTAATTTACAAACTCTTCACCCGATATTTCTTTAAACTCTTCCTCGGTTATTTCTCCATATGGATTCTTTTCTGTTTTTACTGCTTGGCTTAATAATTCAATTCCTATCCCAACTTTATATGCCATTTTCCAAAACTCAAAATTATCATTCATATTAATTTTCTCCCTTCATTTTCATAACTTCTAATTTAGTTACTGCTTGTTGCTTTGTAAGCATATCCATTATATTTCTACTTTTCATATAATCTATTTTATCAGCAGCTCTTTGCTTTGTAAGATTACTTATAATCATATTTTTTTGCATACTATCAACTTTGCTTTCTGCTAATTGCTTAGTTAAGTTTTCTATCTTTTTGTTCTCTGGTAATATATCTTCTTTATCTTTTATATATTTTTCTTTTAGTTCTTCACAAAATATTAGTTCATTTGTATTTGAGTCATATTTATAAAAAGTAAAATTAAACTCAAAATCCGCTGGTAATTTATCTTCTTTTACTTCAATTTCATTATCAGCTAAATTTTTAGATGAGCTATATCCTATTACTATATTATTCTTATCCAATCCTATAAACATCATAATCCCCCTTAATATTCTAGTACTTGTCTTAGTACAACGTCATTCCAGTTAGAAACAGACTCTAAAGATTGACCTTGTATTTGGTTGTCTTTAATATAGGCTGCCTTAATTGACCAACTACCAGACTCATTAGTAGGAATAGAGAATAACATATTTCCACTATTTTCAATACGTGAGTTCTTAGGAATATAACTTGCTACATAGTTCCAGTTTTGTTCTCCTTCTCCTACATTATAGTCACTCCAAACTAAAATCCAACCATTTTGACATTGGCTTAGTGGTTTACTTGGTGT
>JBBVGE010000571.1:9317-11064 GCA_040144665.1 Clostridium perfringens | reverse complement strand
CCATACAAAGTTAAAGAAGAGAATATACCTGATGATGAAATTTCAGAAGAAGGTGAAATGAATGACACAGAAGGAACTGATTAAATTAGAGCTTTCTGAGTTAAATATTGATGTCTCAGAGAATAAAATTGATTTAGCAATAAATAAGATTAATTTAAAAGTTATTAATTATTGCCATATAGATTCTATACCAGAGAAACTTAAACAAACTGTTGCTAGCATGGTTGCAGAGCTTATAAAAAATGAAGTTGATTCTAATAAAGAGGATGAATTAAAAAGCATTCAAGAAGGGGATACGACATATACTTTTCAATCAAAATCAATTCAAAGTAAGTTAGCTATTGATGAAATAGTATTAAATCATTCTCAGGAGCTAAATACTTTCAGAAAGCCATGTGGGTTTAGGTAATGGATTTAAGTAAATATAAAGTTTATTCTAAAATTATGCATACAGATAAGTTTACTATTAAACGATATATTGATGTTGAAGATGATGATGGAAGTACTAAAGAAGTATTAGATCCTAATCCGATATTGAAAGGCATTCCTTGTAGAATATCAACAATAAAGGAAGATGAACAAAATTTAAAGCAAGAAGATGCTAATAAGGAACTTATTAAATTTAAGATATTCTGTTCTTCAGATATAGAAGTATTTAAAGGTGATCTTGTAATTGCAGAAAGAATAATAAATGGTAAGAGTGTTGATATTATAAAAGCAGTTGCAGGAAAACCAATGAAATACAGTATAAATCAAGAGTTTATATTAATAGAGGATGGAGAGGCTTAATGGGTGCAAATTTTAGTGAGTTAGAAAACTATGTTAAAAGTTTTAAGAAGATGTCTATTGAATTTGATAAATTCTTATTTGATTTCTTAACTAAGAATGCAATGGAAGCATTAGCTAAAACTAAAAAAAGAACTCCTGTAGATACTGGAGAGCTTAGGCGTAATTGGGAAATTACAAGAGTAAGAAAAGTAGATGGAGAATTAGTTGTATATCTATACAATAGTAAGAATTATGCATCATATGTTGAAAATGGACATACTACACCAAGTAGAAGTGGATGGGTTGAAGGATACTATATGGCTACAATTTCAATAGAAGAAGTTGAAAGGAATATTCCTAAAAGATTTGATAGAGAGTTTATTAGATTCATGGCAGAATTAGGAGTAAATTAAATGATTGAGATAAAATCAAATACTATAGTAAGTGCAATAACAAGAAAGCTAAAAGATAATTTTCCTGAATTTAATATATATAAAGATAAAAAGTTACAAGGTTTAAAGAAGCCTTGTTTTTTTGTCTTTAATTTGAATTCAGAACAGAGCAAATTCAATAAAGATATATTTAATAGAGAAAGTTTAATAAATGTAAGGTTTCATAGTGATTATTCTAGACCTGATATTGATGATATGGCTTTTAATTTATTAGATATCTTAAGTGATATACAAAATGGTGAATTTATATTAAGACCTATAAGAGAAATAACGTATGAGATTACTGATGATGTTTTACAAATGTTTATACCATATAAGATAAGAGTATTTAAACAAAATGATAATGGCGTTAATATGAATACCTTAGAAAGTAAAGGAGTGATTAAATAATGGCTGGTGGAGTTTTTACAGGTCAAAATAAAATAAGACCAGGAGCATACATTAATTTTAAAAGTGTTGCTAAGCCAACTGGTAAAGTTGGAGCAAGAGGTATTTCAACTATTCCATTAGTTTTAGGATGGGGGCCA
>JBBVGE010000571.1:5036-9183 GCA_040144665.1 Clostridium perfringens | reverse complement strand
GGAAGCTTTAAAGAATAGTTATAAATGTTTAACTTTTAGAGCTGATACAAATGGACAAAAGGCTACAGCAAGCATTGAAACTTTAAATGTAGTAGCTAAATATCCTGGTACAGTTGGTAATAGAATATCAATAATAATAAAAGAATCTAATAGTAAATTTGAAGTAAGAACATTACTTGACACTAAAGTAGTTGATTCTCAAATAGCAACCAATGTAGAGGAATTAAAAGGCAATGTATGGGTTGATTTTGCTGGTACTGGTAAGTTAGTTGCTAATGCTGGAATAAAATTAACATCAGGTTCAAACGGAACTGAAAGCGAAGAAAGTTATTCTAAATATTTAGAGTTAATAAATAATAAAATTTTCAATACTATGGGAGTTTATACAACTAATAATAGTATTAAAGAAAAAATAGCATCTTTTATTAAGCAATCCAGAGAAGAAAAGGGGAAGAAGGTTCAAGCGGTAATAAATGATTATGCTGCAAACTACGAAGGGATAATATCAGTAGATCAAGGATATAAAACCGAAAATGAAGTTATAGATGTAAATGGATTTGTTGGTTATGTAACAGGATTAACTGCAGGAGCTGCATTAAATAAATCTAACACATATAGTGTTATTCCAGGTGCAATAGATATCGTAAATCCTAAGACAGATACTCAGATAGAAGAAGGAATTCAAAAGGGAAAATTTATAATTAGTTTTAGGCAAGATGAGAGTGTTGTAGTTGAAACTGATATAAATACATTTACTGAGTTTTCAGTAGATAAGTCTAAGGACTTTAGTAAAAACAGAGTTGTTAGAACGCTTGATGATATTAATAATAGTATAAAGAATATGTTTGAACAAACATATTTAGGTAAAGTAGATAATAATGAGACTGGAAGAACTTCTTTTAAATCAGATATTATTTCATACTTAAAAGAATTAAATAAATTAGGCGCTATAGAAGAATTTAAAAATGAAGATGTAATAATAAACCAAGGTCAAGATATAGATTCAGTTCTAGTTGATATAGGTGTAAAACCTATTGATGCCATGGAAAAGCTTTATATGACTGTTGCAGTAGGTTAGGAGGTATACTATGAGTTATTTAAAAGCGCAAGATACAGTATGCGGAAAAGAAGGAATTGCACAAATAAATATAAATGGTGAAATTCACAAGCTGTTTAATATAAAATCACTTGAAGCTAAGATGGAAAAGAATAAATCTGAGATTCAAGTGATTGGAGCAAGAGCAACTCAACATAAAACTACTGGTTGGAGTGGTTCGGGCTCTATGACAGTCCATTATATGAGTTCATTATTTAGAAAGTTAGCTATTGATTATATAAAAACAGGTAAAGATATTTACTTTGATATGATAGTAACTAATGACGATCCTACAAGTGATACTGGTAAGCAAACAGTAGCACTTTATAATTGTAATGTTGATTCAACTATATTAGCAAAATTAGATATAGATGATGATGCATTAGAAGAAGATATGGACTTTACTTTTGATGATGTTGAAATGCTTGAAGAATTTAAAGAATTATCATATTTAAAATAAAATGTCAAAGCAATAATTAGGACCTTTAAAAGGTCTTTTTTGTTGCAAAAAATAAAACTAATTGAAGAAAGAGGGAGTTTTTATGTCAAAATTAACAGATTTTTTATTAAACAATACAGTAGAAAATTTAACAGAAGAGGTTATAGTTTCAGATAGATTTAAAGTTGATGGGAAAATATTAAAGTTTAAGATTAAAGCTGTAAACCCTGATGAGTTCTCGGATTTACAAAAGCAATGTACTAAGGTAGGGAAGAAAGGAAAAGTAAATTTTGATAGTAAAATGTTTAATGAACAACTTATCATTAATTATACTGTTGATCCTAACTTTAAAGAGGCTGAGGTTATTAAAAAAGCTGGATGTATGACACCAGAGCAATTAGTAAATAAAGTTTTACTTGCTGGGGAAGTTGCAACTTTAGTTGAAGAAATATCAGCTTTAAGTGGATTTGATAAAGATTTAGAGGAGCTTAGAGAAGAAGCAAAAAACTAATTAAAGAGGGTGATGGTGATACTATGTATGCATATTATTGCTTACATAAGCTTCATTGGCCACCAAGCCAGTTTGCTAAACTCTCTTTAAATGAAAAAGCTATGGTTATAGCAATGATAGATGAAAGATTAAAAGAGGAAAAGAAAGAGCAATCAAAAATTAAAAGGAGATAAAAATTATGGCAACTATAAGAAATGCAATTACAATGCAAGATAAAATGTCTCCTGTATTTAATAAAATGAATAGAGCTATGGAAACTACCTTAAGCATTATGCGAAAAGTAAATGCCTCAGCTAATAGCGGAGTTTCTTCTAGGGAATTTAGAAGAGCAGAGGAAGCTATAAGAGGAGCTAACAATGCTATTATTCAATATCAAAATAATATAAGAAAAGCTAATCAAGAAACAAGTAGCTTGGGAAATTCAACAAGTAGAATAAGATCTGGAGGAAATGGTCTTATAAATGCTTACGCTTTAGTTGGATTGGCGCAACAAGGTGCTAGATTAGTTGATACTGCAACTGATTATTTAGACCAAATGTCACTTATGCAATCAAGAGTAAGTATGATAAATGATGGTATGCAAACTACTAATCAACTTCAAGATAATATCTTGGCTAGTGCTAATAGAGCAAGAGCGCCTTATAAAGATACTGTTGCGGCAGTAACAAAATTAAATATGCTTGCAAGTGATAGTTTTAAAAATAATCAAGAGGCTATAGATTTTGTTGAAACATTAAACAAGATGTTTACTATAAGTGGTACAAGTGGGCAAGAGGCAACAGCGGCAATGTATCAGTTAACTCAAGCAATGGGAGCAGGTAAGTTACAAGGTGATGAGTTTAGGTCAATTATGGAGAATGCACCAATGCTAGCTCAAGCAATTGCAAAGTCTATGGGGAAATCCAAAGCGGAATTAAAACAACTATCTAGTGATGGTGAGATAACAGCGGATATAATTAAGAAGGCCATGACAGATGCTACTGATGATGTAGAAAAGAAGTTTGCGGCTATGCCTATGACTTTTGGACAGAAGATGACTATATTAAAAAATAATTTTATGAATACAATGGAACCGGTAGCAGCAAGATTTAGTAAATGGTTAAATAGTTCGAGCGGAGATACATTTTTTAATAGTTTGTCTAGTTCACTTGTAACATTATCTACTATAGGAGTTATAGCCCTTGAAGCAATAGGAAACACTTTAATGTGGCTAAAATCAAACTTTGCTTATATAGAGCCAGTAATATTATCTTTAATTACACTTATGATGGTTTTAGGAGCTCAATCTGTTATAGCTGCTGCTAAATCGGCGGCTGCATGGATAATGGCTAATTTACCATTACTGGCTATTATAGGAACAATAGTTTTAGTAATTTATATATTTAATTATTTTGGTATTAGTATAGTAACCGTTATAGATACAGTTATAACTTGGATTGGAAATTTAATAAATGTTTTAAGTTTTTTAATGCCTGTGCTTATAGCTGTTGGAATAGCTATTTTAGCTTTCTTTGTAATACCTATGCTTATTTCAGCAATTTCAGCAATACCTGCATTTTTAATGGCATTAGGTAATATGATAATGGGACTATGGACAACAATACAGATTTTAGCTTTATATATTGTAGAATGGTTAATTGCTAACTGGGTAATGTTATTAGTGGCTATAGCAATAGGTGTTGTTATATATATATTAATTCAGTTAGGAGTTACTGCAGCAGATGTTATAGGTTTTATAGTAGGTTTATTTTATATGCTTATGGCTGTTATTTATAATGTTGTAGTTGTGCCTATATATAATCAATTTGCTATGTTAGCTAATTTTTTACGAAATCTTTTCATAGATCCTATAGGAGCAATTCAAATGTTATTTTTAGATATGGCTACTTATATAGTTGATAAAGTTAGATGGGTTGCACAAGCCTTACAAGATTTAGTCAATATGATACCAGGAGTTGAAGTTAATATTGTTGGTAATTTAGATAATATTAAAGCTGCAATAGAATCGGCTAAAGCAGATGTTTCGGCTAAAAGAGGTGTTAAACAAACTGAATTTAAGGAATATAAAAATGTAGGACAATCATTTAATACTGGTTTTACT
>JBBVGE010000571.1:0-4828 GCA_040144665.1 Clostridium perfringens | reverse complement strand
AAACAAAAAAGGTAAGAAACCTAAAATGCCTAAAGGATTATCAGATAAACTTAAAGGTGGAAAGTTAGATAAAATAGGAAAAATAGAAGATGATGTAAAGATAACGGATGAGGATATTAAGATGCTTAAAGATATATCAAAAGCTGAGTTTATCAATAAGTACACAACGTTACAACCTAATATGAAAGTTGAATTTACAGGACCAATTACAAAAGAGGCAGATATAAATAAAATTATAGAAGCAATAGAAGATATGACGGAGGAAGCTCTATCTAATACTTTAGTAGAGGGGGCATAAATGATGTCTATAGGAATTTTCATGGAATATAGGGGATTGTTAATTCAATTCCCTGTTAATCCAGAGGAATTAAAGGTAAAAAAAGAAGGAAGCAATGAAACAAAAGAAGTAGTAAAGCTAGGTGAAGTAAATATTGCTAGAGAAACAAAGTTATCTACTGTAGAGTTTGAAAGCTTTTTACCTGAGAGAAATATATATCCTTTTATAAGGACTAAAAATCAATTTGAAGCACCTAAATACTATATTGATTTCATAGAAAAAGTTAGAAATGAAAAAAAGCCTATTAGATTTATTGTCAGTGATACTGGTATAAACTTTATGGCTTTAATAGAAAGTTTTGAGTATGGTTATAAGTTTGGATCTAATGATGTTAATTTCACAATAAGTCTTAAAGAATTTAGAGAAGTGAGAGTAAAAGAGGTTAAAGTAACTAACTATGCTAGTAATAGACCACATAGAAGCACTAAAAATAATAGAGGTAATTCTTCAGGAAAGGTGACACCAGGATGTACCGTTATAGTTAATGGTAGATTGCATAGAGATAGTTGGGGGCGTGGTCCAGGAATGACACTTAGAAATTATAAAGGAAAGATAAATTTCGTAAAGACTGATGGGCGTAAGTATCCATACCATGTTACCGAAATGAATGGAGGTTGGATGGGATGGGTAACTAAAGAATCGGTAAGGGTGATATAAATGAATATAGAAATGATAGTCCAGAACACTAATACTGGTAAAGCCTATGAGGTATCTGACTTAATATCAGATATAGAATTTAGCCAAGAAATACAAGACAATCCAGGTAAGCTTACTTTTAATATACAAGATGTTTTGAATGGTGATTATATTAGTGAAGGTAGTCCGGTATCTTTAAAAATAAATAACAATAATATATTCTTTGGATATATATTTAAACTTGGTAAGGATGAAAAAAATGAGGTTAAAGTAACCGCATATGACCAATTAAGATATTTAAAATATAAAGATACTTATGTATTGAAAGGACTCACTTGTAATCAAATTTTTAGTAAGATATGCAATGACTATAATATAAGGTGCAAAGTGAAATTTTCTAGTAATTATGTACTACCAGCTAGAGTAGAGGATAATAAAAATCTTGCTGAGATTATACAAAGAGCCTTTGACCAAACTTTAATTGATACTGGTGATTGGTTCTTTATGAGAGATAATTTTGGAACATTGGAGCATTTAAATGTATGGGAAGAAAGAACCACATTAGCGATAGGAGATGAAAGCTTATTAACTGGGTATAACTATGAATCAAGCATAGATGATGAAAGTTATAATCAAGTAAAGCTTGTTAAAGAAAATAAAGAAACTAAGAAAAGAGAAATCTATATAGTTAAAGACAGTAAGAATATTAATAAGTGGGGAATATTACAATACTTTGATAAAGTAAATGAAAAAATGAATGAGGCTCAAATTAAAGAAAGAGCAGAGATGTTATTAAAACACTACAATAAGCCTAAAAAATCTTTAAAGCTTGAATGCTTAGGTGATTTTAGAGTAAAGGCTGGTTGTGGTGTTGTTTTAGTTATAGAAAGTTTAAAAAATGATGTTCCATTTAATAAGTATGCTATTGTTTTAAGTGTTTCCCATAAGATCGAAAATAATAAACATATGATGAGTTTAGAAGTTGAGGTGGTGTAGTAATGGCAGGAGAAAAGTTGGTTAGATTAATTAGACAAGGTGCAAGATGTGCTATTCCTGAAAATACACTTACAGATCTTGTACCAGGAGAAGTAACAAAAGAGGAACCATTAACCATTTTAGTAGAAAATAGATTTCAAATAGATTCAGATTTTTTAATATTATCTCCTTTTTGTAGAGAATTTAAAGATAAAAATGGAACTGTTATATTTGATAAGTTAAAACAAGGTGATAAGGTTCTTCTTTTAAGGGTTTCAAATGGACAACAATTTTATGTGTTGGATAGAGGAGAAATGAAAAAATGATACCTAAATTCAATTTTATTGTAAGTGATATAGAAGATACAGTTCAAAGTAGTAAAACGTATAAGATAGATAGTTTTAATGGGAGAATAACGAGAAAAATAGACGAGTTAGAGGCTATTAAACAGGCTGTATTTAAGATTTTACAAACCGAAAGATTTGAAAATGTAATATACGATGATAGCTATGGAGTTGAACTTGTTAGATTAATAGGAAAACCTAAAGAATTTGTTAAGTCTGATATAGAAAGAATTATTAAAGAAGCTTTATTGATTGATGAAAGAATATTAGGAATAGAAAATTTTAATATAGTTGATGAAGATAAAGATATATTGAAAATAGAGTTTAAGGTCAATTCTATTTATGGAGATATTAAACTTGAGAGTGAGGTGACTATATGAGCTTAGGAGAGTATTTAGAAGAATATTCATTTGAAAATTTAATAAAAGAAGCACTAGAGAAAGTTCCAGATGATATTGATAAAAGACAAGGTTCAGTTATTTATGATGCATTGGCACCAGCTTGTTATCAATTAGCAGAAATGTATATGCAGCTTAAGGAGGTTCTTTTAAATAGCTTTGTTACTACAAGCTACGGAGAATATTTAGATAATAAAGTAATAGAGCAGGGTTTAACAAGATATAAAGCCACTTATGCTAAGAAAAAGATTAAATGTACATTTCAGGATGGAACACCAGCTACAGTTCAAGTAGGAAGTAGATTTTCGACTATTAATGATGACACATCTCTAACTTATAAAGTTATTGATGTATTTAAAAATGAAAGTAATAGGGTTGTTTTAGGAGAATATATAGTACAGTGTGAAACTATTGGAACAATAGGTAATGGATATATAGGAGATATGTTACCTATAACTCATATAAATAATCTTAAATCTTGTAAAATGACTACCCTTTTAGTTCCTGCAAGAGATGAAGAATCTGATGATGAATTAAAGCAAAGATTTATATTAGAAGTTAATCAAAGACCATTTGGAGGAAATGTTGCTCAATATGATGATGAAATACGTAAACTTGATGGAATAGGAGAAGTACAAATATATCCTACTTGGAATGGTGGCGGAACAGTTAAATGTTCAATAGTTGATACTGAATTTAATGCAGTTTCAGAAGAGTTAATTGAAAAAGTGAAAAATACGATAGATCCAAAAGAACATGAAGGAACTGGATTAGGTCTTGCTCCTATAGGTCATGTAGTTACTATAACAACTCCTAAAGTAGTCAATGTTAATATAGAGGCTAAAATACACTTGATTACTGGATATACTATAGATCAGGTGCGAGAAGAGATAAATAAATCCATTGAAAGTTATCTTAAAGAATTAAAGAAAAACTGGGGAATAGCTGATGAAATGAATAGATATGAATTATCTATTTATGTGGCTCAAATAACTATGTCTATATTAAAAGTTGTTGGGGTTGCTAATGTAACTAATATAAAGATAAATGGACAACCTAGTGATTTAAAGTTAATTCAAAGTGGAGAAATTCAACAATTACCTAAATTATCAGAGGTGACATTATCATGATAGATATAAAACCTTATTTTCCATCGTTATATGATAACATACTTGAAATTGATAATTTAGTTAAAGTAGAAAATGATCTGTTTGAAAATCTTAATAGTGAATTCGATAAAGCTATAAGAAATGAATATGTAGTTACAGCAGATAAAGAAACTATAAAGAGATATGAAACTTTATTAAGAATAACTGATGGGGATGATAAGGAGTTAAGTTTTAGGAGGCAAAGGATATTAAATAGATTAGCAATGAATATGCCTTTTACTATAAAAGCTTTAAAGCAAAAATTAGATGAGTTAATAGGAAAAGGTAATTATAATGTATTTGTTAATCCAGATAAGTTTACTCTTTATGTAGAATCAAAAATATTAAATCAGGTTTGGTTTAATGAAACATATATAACAATAAATAAGATGAAGCCTGCTAATATTGTTTTTATAAATAAGCCATTTATTGAAGAGAAAATACTAGCTAATGAAGAGATTACATTAGCACAAAGAGAATATAACTATAGATTAGGCTCAACTTGGAGATTAGGAACTTTACCTTTTAAGTCATTACATCAGAAAGGAGCTATAAAGTTGAAAGAAAATAATTCTATACAAGATTACTTTATAAATGAATTAAAGGACTATGCCTTAAGTAAAATCGGATATGTAAAATTGAATAATATAAAAGTTGTGAATGAATTTATAACAAAGAGTATAGTTAATGGAAAATTAACTTTAGAATATGCAGTATTAAAAAGTTTTGCATTAACAGAAATAACAAAAGTAGATGTTTATACACCTGATAATAATTTACTTACTTCTATAAATTTATATGTTCCGATAATAGAAGATTTAGAACTTAAGCATGTAATAAACATAGAGGAAGGAGTGAATTAATGGGTACTTATAAAACTAATTGGCAACTTACAGAAACAGTAATGCCAGAGGATATGAATAGAATAGAAGGTAATATAAAAGAAAATGATGATGAATTAGTTAAATTAAAGGAAAGTACAAGAAAAAG
>JBBVGE010000570.1:0-203 GCA_040144665.1 Clostridium perfringens | reverse complement strand
ATAAAATACTTTGAGTTTCTATAATTATTTAAATCAAGCATTCCCTTAGAATCTTTAAGAACCCCATCATGGCCAGTTAATACAACTATATCTGGATTATATTCCTTAACTAAAGATAAAATTTTTAAAGGTTGTTCTCTTTCAGATACTGCTATTCCTACAGCATTTAAGTTTAATTGCTTGTACGCCTTTAAGCAGGTTTC
>JBBVGE010000569.1:0-216 GCA_040144665.1 Clostridium perfringens | reverse complement strand
GAATAGAGGACTGGGGATATGGCTCAGAAATAGCTGATCCAGGATTTGATTCTCAAACTTTTGATAAGTGGAATAAAGAATCTACTGCTGAAAATACAGATCATATAACTATTGAAAATGAAAGTGTTCAAAAGAGATTAGGTAATGATGTTCTTAAAATAAGTGGAAATGAAGGCGCTGATGCTAAAATTTCTCAAAGCATAAGTGGATTAGAAG
>JBBVGE010000568.1:0-3783 GCA_040144665.1 Clostridium perfringens | reverse complement strand
TATATTTTTAGCTGCTAAATCTAAATCAGCATCCTCTAAAACTATAGCTGCATCTTTACCACCAAGCTCCATTAAAAGTGGTTTCATTTCAGTAATTTTAGAAATTCTTCTTCCAACTTCACTACTTCCTGTAAAATTAACAAAATCTATACCTTTATGTGTTACAACATAATCTCCAATTTCGCTTCCTTTACCAGTGATTGTATTTAAAACACCACTTGGTATTCCAGCTTCATTAAATGCTTTTGCTAAGTATAGTCCGCATATACTACCTTGAGTTGCAGGTTTAAATACAACAGTATTACCAGCCATTAATGCTGGTGCTATTTTAGATCCAGCTAAATTTACTGGGTAATTAAAGGGGGAAATTGCAAGAACAACTCCAAGTGGTTCCCTTGTAACTATTGATATTTTATCATTTTTAAATCCTGGGAAAGAATCTCCTGGTATTGATTCACCTTTTATATTTTCTGCAGTATCTGCTGTAAATCTTATTAAA
Source organism: Clostridium perfringens (assembly GCA_040144665.1). Lineage (GTDB taxonomy): Bacteria > Bacillota > Clostridia > Clostridiales > Clostridiaceae > Clostridium > Clostridium perfringens_A. Next base: position 3,284 of record JBBVGE010000568.1, on the reverse strand, counting down.
TCAGCAGTTCTTTTTATTTCGGACATACAACTCTTTCTATCTTTAGATATTTCAAGAACCATAATGTCAGCCATCTCTTCTATTCTTTCTTCTAATAAATCAGCTACATTGTGTAATAATCTTGACTTTTGATTAGTTGGTACCTCTCTCCATTTTTTTTGAGCTTCTCTAGCTATATTAATAGCCTCATCTACAGCATCCTTACTCATTGCTTCTACAAATCCTACGATTTGTTCATTTGCAGGTGACTTTATCTCTATTAATTTAGTACTATCTTTTATTACCCAATTACCATTTAATAAGTTTCCATATATTGAAACTCCATTTTTTTCTTCTTTAAACATATAATACTATCCTCCTTACCTTGCTTTATTTCATTAAATTATTTATCCATTCTTGCACTAGTTTATTCATCATATCTTTATTCTGATATTTAAATTTTAAAATAGACTTAATTAATTCTTCTCTTAATTTTTCTCTATCTAAATAATCAATACATTGATTACAGAATCCATTTGAAAATTCTCTATAAGCACGTTGTAAATTAACCTTTATATTATCTTCTTTAGAATCATTGATTAAACTTTCTAGTATATCCTCTAAATCATCTAATTTATCATGTAGAGGATTATCTATATTAGCTTCTTCAACTTCATTTATAAATTCATTCTCATAATCTTCTTTTTCAGCTTCTATTAATGACTTTGTATAATCTTTATATTGCATTTTTGCCTTTTCTAATAGTGCCTTCATCTTTAAAACCGTATGTTCTTTTGTAACTCTCATAAATATATTTTCTAAGTTATGTTCCATAAATATCATCTCCCAATAGTTCCCTTTATGGATTTTTTTTAGTATCTACTTAAACAAATAACGTTATTGAATATAATTATCATTTACTTAATAATATCACTAAATACATATTTAAAGTATAGTTTTTATTAAATTTAATCTTTTATTAACAAATAATGATTATTGTTTTCGATTTAAAAAAATTAGAAACTAATAAAATATTTTATTAATTTCTTTTTATATAATTATTTTATCTTACTTTCTATTCCATCTCTAAGATATTCTAAGTATTCTGTATTTGCTCTATTTTCTTTTAAAATTTTTATTCTTTCCGAAACTCTATTTATGGTTTCTCTAGCTTCTCTAAAGTCTTTTTGCTTTATACAAGTGCTAGTATATTCTAAAAGATAATCTACTTTCATTACATCTTTTGCAATATCCTCTTTATCTTTATTAACTAAATCTAGTATTATATCATAAACCTTTGGAGAGGTATTTTCTCTAGCTGTATATAACAAATTATTATTTTTACTTGTTTTCTTTGCCATATTTATTCTCCTTATATTTTTTATATTATCTGTATTTTAAAACAAAATTTTATAAAAAAAAAGTGGCTAAGCCACTTTTTTATTATATTAAACTAAATATTTATTTACTATATTTCTAAATTCTACTTTATTTCCTTCATACCAATCATTGAATTTTACATTTTCTTTTTCTAATTCAACATATAAATCGTATATAAAGTTTGGAATCTCTTCTTCTACTATGTCACCATACACTTCTCCAAGCTTTGTATCTCCAATTGCAAATTTTCCACCTACATGAAGTTCAAAGCATTTTCTTAGTGCATCATTTACTCTCTTTGATTTTCCTGTAAATCCAAGTTCACCAATTTCATGTACGCCACATGAATTGGCACATCCTGATATATGAATTTTAGGTAATAAATCTTTTTCTACTTTTTCATTTGAAAGTTTATCTAATATACTCATTAACATACCTTGGCTATTACCTATTCCCATTTGACATATTGGTACACCAATACATGATATAGATTGCATAACTTTAATTTCTCCACCAAGACCTTGAGTTAGATCTAAAATTAATTCTGCTTCTTTACCATTAAGGTTTCTTATATACATACCTTCTTCCATAGTAAATCTAAAATCTACTGCTTCCATATCTTTTGTTGCATCAATAATATTTTTTAAATCAACCATTTTAAGTTTTCCACCAAATGGATGGAAATAAACACTATAAAGTCCTTCTTGTTTTTGTTCTACTAATCTAGCATGTTTTACATCTGTATTACATCCTTTTTTAGTAATTTCTTTTTCTTTAATATCTATTTTTAAATTTTGATTTTCGAAAACTTCTGCTAAATGCTTTTTATAGCACTTTATAAACTCTTCTTCTCCCATTCTTTCAACAATATATCTTATACGAGCCTTATTTTTATTTGAATAGTCTCCTTCTGCCATGAATAAATTTATCATAGCTTGAACATAATAGATTGAATCCTCTGGTTTTATAAGTTCATCATATTCAACTGATAATCTTGGATTTCTTCCAAGTCCACCACCTAAGTAAACTTTAAAAAGATCTTCTCCATTTTCTTTTACTGCTAAGAATCCTAAATCTGTTGCTGTACAGTGTGGTGCATCAGCTGAATTATTGGCCATTCCTATTTTTATTTTTCTAGGTAACTTATAAGTATATACTCTTTGCATAATATATTCATTTACAGCCTCTGCATATGGAGTTACATCAAATGCTTCTCCTTTTTCTACACCTGAAAGAGGTGATATTGCAACGTTTCTTGGGAAGTTTCCACCTGATCCTCTAGTATATATTCCATAATCTATGGCTTCTTCCATCAAATCACACACATCATCTATTCCTAATCCATGTAATTGTACAGCCTCTCTTGTTGTTGGATGAATCCATTCTAAATTATATCTACTTGCCCATTCATATATCTTAGCAAGATCTTCTTTTGTTGCTCTTCCTGAAGGAGTTTTTAATCTTATCATAAACTCTTGTCCACCTCTATGTGCGTAAACACCCATTCCTCCAGACATTCCTTTAAATTGTGCTACGTTAATTTCTTTGTTTAAAAACTTATGTCCGTTTTCCCTGAACGCAATAATTTCTTCTTTTAGTACTTTATTTAATCCTTCATTTAAATTTTTCATTAACAATCACCTCTAGTATTTATTTTACTATTTACAAATTATATCGTAAAAGAATATTTTATTATAGTAATCATAATTAAATACCTATAACTAAAAGTTTTTAAATACTTTACATATTATGTATCTATTTATAATACAATCAATACTCTATAAACTAATTAAAATAACTATAATGTAAAACATTACCTCCCCTATCTATATATAATATCCCTAAATAATTATGTATAGATAGAGATATTATTTAAAAAAAGAAAATTTTTTTATAACATTTAATAAATTAATTGAAAATATTAC
>JBBVGE010000567.1:0-431 GCA_040144665.1 Clostridium perfringens | reverse complement strand
TCATACATCAAATTTGATGAAAATGCAGCTGTAATAATAAAAGATGATAAGCAACCAAGAGGAACTCGTATCTTTGGACCAGTTGCAAGAGAGCTAAGAGATAATGAGTTCAATAAAATCTTATCATTAGCACCAGAAGTTCTATAATAAACGATTAGGAGGTGGCTAAGATGAAGGTACATGTTAGAAAGAACGACACAGTAGTAGTTATATCAGGTAAAGATAAAGGAAAAACTGGTGAAGTTTTAAGAGTAATTCCTAAGACTGGTAAAGTAGTAGTTAAAGGAGTTAACTTAGTTAAAAAGCATCAAAAACCTAATAGACAAAACATGCAAGGTGGAATAATAGAAATGGAAGCTGCAATAAACAGCTCAAAAGTTATGTTATTCTGTGAAAAATGCAAAAAGGCTACAAGAATAAGCCATAAGTTA
>JBBVGE010000566.1:0-453 GCA_040144665.1 Clostridium perfringens | reverse complement strand
CCCCGATGATTCTTCAGATTGCTGAGGTTAGATTAACTAATTCCCCATTAGAATTAATCGGACCTTTAATGGTAAGCGCTGCAAAAAATGCTAAGGTACCAGTAGCAGTTCATTTTGATCATGGACTGACCTTAGAGAATATAGAAAAGGCTTTAAAGATTGGGTTTACATCAGTAATGATAGATGGATCTCATTTAAGTTTTGATGAAAACGTTAAGATAACTAAGAGGGTAAAAGAATTAGCAGATAAATATGGAGCGGCTATAGAAGCTGAAATTGGACAAGTTGGCGGAAGTGAAGATGGTAGTGAAGATATAAAGATGAAAGTAACTAACGTAGAAGACGCTAAAAGGTTTGTTCAAGAGACTAAAGTTGATGCTTTAGCAGTAGCTATAGGGAATGCTCATGGAGTATATAAAGGAACTCCAAAACTTAGATTTGATGTATTAGAGA
>JBBVGE010000565.1:0-276 GCA_040144665.1 Clostridium perfringens | reverse complement strand
GTTAGGTGATGGAACTATTGGGGTATTACTTACTTCAAAACAATATGAAGAAGGATTTTATACTGAGAGAGAAGCTTGTATAGTTAGTACAATGTTCTCAGTTGTTTCAATAACTTTTAGCTTTGTTGTTTTATCACAGGTTGGATTAGAGAATATGTTTATTCCATTCTATTTAACTGTTACTTTTGCTGGAATAGTTGCCGCTATAATTCTTCCAAGAGTTTGGCCTCTTAGCAAAAAACCTGATGCTTATTTTAACAATGCAGAACCTAAAAA
>JBBVGE010000564.1:0-228 GCA_040144665.1 Clostridium perfringens | reverse complement strand
CTATTGTTGAGGGAAGATTTAAAAAAGAAGGTGGCACAATTGATGCGCCTTTAGGAAGACACCATAGAGATAGATTAAAGTATGCTGTAGTTAAAGATGGAAAGAGAGCAGTTACTCATTATGAAGTTCTTAAAGTATTTAATTCATGTTCCCTTGTTAAATGTACTTTAGAAACAGGAAGAACACATCAGATAAGAGTTCATATGGCCTTTATAGGGCATCCATTAC
>JBBVGE010000563.1:0-201 GCA_040144665.1 Clostridium perfringens | reverse complement strand
TCTGGCATTAGTAAAACTAAGTTTCCTTCTTTTTCTTGAGACTTCTTAGCAAGCTCACCCTCTTTATTACAAGTAACAACTATGTGTGCTAGATTTTTAACTTTCTTTTCAAATAAATCATAAGTTCCAACACTTTCTGGGCTATTACCAGAACGAGCATAAGAAACTAAGATAGTATTTGCATTTTCATCTATATATTCA
>JBBVGE010000562.1:0-16736 GCA_040144665.1 Clostridium perfringens | reverse complement strand
GTCCTTTTTTATTAGCAATTTTATTCTTGAAATTTATATTTTGTATAATTTTAAGAATAAAATAAAAAGCATAATAAATTAATTATGCTTTTATAAATTCATTTTTTATATATTATATCTTTCATTTTTTAATATTTCATCTAAATTGTTATTTACATTATATACATTACCTGCATCATTAGTTATTTTTAAATTCTGATCCATTAAATCAAATTCATCATTAACAACCATATCAAATATTTTTTCTCCAAAACCTGATATTATATGAAAATTCTTATTTAATTCTTCAATATTTAATTCACTAGTTCTATTTAATTCTAATATTTTTATTTCAGGTAATGTATATCCTGCCGCTCTCCATTTTTCTTGTATTTTACTATATCCAAAATGCTCTTTTTCTTCTATTGAACATACGTTCGTATATTTAATCTTATCTATATTATCAACTATAACCAATACTCCAGCCGGAAGATCTTCATCATTTAATCCATGTTTTATAGCTGCTAAAAGTATTAAATCTAATATACTTTCAAGATTTATATAATCACTTATTGAGCTACATATTATCTCTTTTATTTTTTCTAACATATCATCAGTTTTTATCTTTTTAAAATTACAAGGCTTACTTGTTTTCATTATATAATCTTTAAATAAACCAGTATTATTATATAGATAGTATAGTGAAAAATATAGGCTTTCTATTAAATAATTACTTTGATTTGATAAATCACTTTTATTTATAGAAAGAGCTGTAATCCAATTTCCAGATTGTATATCCATTGATTTTATAAAATCAATTAACTGTTTCTCATATTCGCTGCTTTTCTCCCCTTTATAATCTATATCTAGTAGTATTCTTAAATAATTGATAAAACTCATTTTATTAGTATCATTCTTATTATTAAAACCTGTGGATATGTTTATTTTATTTATATTTTCATACTCTTTAAATCTTTCAAAATCATTTTTAATGAATGCTTCTTTATATTTTTTATATGCTAATGCTGGCACTTCTCCATATTTAATCTTATCCCACTCATTATTTGATATTTTTTGTTCTACTACTCCAATTTTTTTTCTTAATAAACTTGTTAATTTTCTATATTCTGAATAAGATAAATTAAGCCCTTTAGCAGTTTTTCTTGCAAGTTCTCTACTAGTTTCAGATGATGTATTTATTGATTTAAGCCATTTTCCAAGATTTGATGGGTTATCAGATTCCATATCCTCATTTATTTGCTTATTAAAAATATTTATAACATCACCTTCACAAGGTGTATCAAACAAAGAGTATAAATCATCCCATCTGCCGTATTTAGGTATTAAATAAATGTATTCCTTTAAATTTTCCCTATAATTCAAGCCTACATATCTTATTGCATCTCTAAATAACTCTCGTCTTCCTAGCCCGTACTCTATATCTCTTGAATAAAATAATAATTTTATAGTAGAAACACTATCCTCTTCTAATGATTCTTTAAGTACTATTTTTTCTAATAACTTATTATCCTCTACAGAATTTAAGATTTCATTATATAAAGCTATTAATTTTACACTAAACTCGCTATCATCCTTTATATCATTATATTGATCTGCATATATTTCTTCATATATATCAGCATCAATATTTAATATCTCTTCTTTTAATCTACTCAACAGTTTAAATGGCATTTTAATTCACTCCTTAATATACAAGACACAGATAAATATTAGTAAAAGCTGTATGTGTCTTTATTAAAACAAGGTATACATAAGTATTATAGCTGTAAAATACCTTTACAATTAATACTTATGCTATAACGCTTATAATAATTCCTTATATAAAAAAAAGAAGAATAAATACTTCTCTTACTTTACTTCTTTTATCCAATTTATTAATTTACTATCAATATACTCAGATTTAGAAAAACCTTTTTTAAATATTCTAATTTGTTTATACTCAGTTCCGCTCATCTCAAAATCTAAAATATCAATTCTATCTCCAGAAAATCTTAGAAAATCTTTTTTCCCTTTTAATGATATCTTAATTTCCATATGTATCAACTCCTAATTAAATACAAAATCAAACAAAATATAATGATTTTTATAGTCTATTACATTATATATTACTAATTAACTTTAATCAAATAAAAAGCCTTAGAATAATCTAAAGCTTTTTATTTTTAAATCTATTTATTTTAAATTTTATTTTATTCTTTTCTATAATCCTCTATTTTTTTTGCAATATCATATAAGTACTCTTGTCTTTCATATTTCTCTAATAGTGTTAATTCTAATTCTTCTTTTTCTTCTAATAATTCTTCTAATTTTGAATAATTAGAAGAATTTTTGTCTATTTGTGTCTGTAACTTATCAATCTTACATTCCAAATCACTTATTATCCCATCAATTTCTTTAAATTCTTTTTGTTCTTTAAATGAAAATTTTGGTGTCTTGTTTTCTTTTTTAGGTTTTTCTTTTTTAGGTTTATTTTCTATAACCTTCGGAATTTCTTTCATATCCATTTCTATTTGAATTAAGTAATCACTGTAATTACCATGAAACACTCTTATTGCTCCATTCTCTTCATATGCAAATATTTTATTACATACCCTATCTAAGAAATATCTATCGTGAGAAACAACAACTACTACACCTACGTATTCATCTAAAAAATCCTCTAAAATTTTTAATGTTTCAATATCTAAATCATTAGTAGGCTCATCAAAAATAATAAAATTAGGTGATTCCATCAGTACTCTAAGTAGTTGTAATCTCCTCTTCTCTCCTCCTGATAATTTGCTTATAGGTGAATATTGCATACTACCATCAAATAAAAATCTTTCACATAAAGTAGATGCTGTTATTTTGCTTCCGTCATCTGTAGGTATATATTCTCCGCCTTCTCTTACAAAATCTATTACTCTTAAATCTTCATTGAGTTCTTTTCCATTTTGAGAAAAGAATCCAAACTTAACAGTATCTCCAACCTCTATTATTCCACTATCGCTAGGTACTCTTCCTAATAATATATTTGAAAATGTTGTTTTTCCAGCTCCATTAGGTCCAACAATTCCTATTCTATCTTCCTTAGTAAATATATAAGAGAAATCTTTTATTAATTGCTTTTCATCAAAAGATTTATTTAATTGTCTTATTTCAACTATCTTTTTGCCTAATCTTGTCCCAACATAATTGATTTTTATATCTGTATTGTTTTCAACATATTCTTTATTTACCAATTCTTCAAAGCGTTGTAATCTAGCCTTCTGTTTAGTAGTTCTAGCTTTTGCTCCTCTTTTAACCCACTTTAATTCGTTTCTAATTAGTGATTGACGTTTTGCTTCTTGTGATTTTTCTATTTCTATTCTTTCAATCTTTTTTTCTAGATATTTTGTATAATTACCTTCATATGAATATAAACCCCCTCTATCAAGTTCAATAATTCTATTAGATACTCTATCTAGAAAATATCTATCATGAGTAATCATAAGTAATGAGCCTTTTCTATTATTTAAATACTCTTCTAACCACTCAATGGAGTCAGAATCTAAATGGTTAGTTGGTTCATCTAATATTAATAATTCACAAGGTGTAATAAGTGCAGAAGCTAAAAATACTCTTTTACATTGTCCTCCTGATAAATTGTCCATTTTTTCTGAATAATTAGTAATTCCTAACTTATTTAATATACTCTTTGCTTCGCTTTCTAAATCCCATAGGTTCTGATTATCTATTTGTGTTTGAAGATCTATTAAAGTATCATTTGAAACTGATTCTCCAGTTTCTATTTTATTTAGAGCCTCTTCATATTTCATTAAAAGTTTCATTTCTCTTGTGTCACCTTTAAATATTTGCTCTAAAACCGTAGTATTATCATCAAATTCATTATCTTGAGATAAATATTCTATTCTAACATTTTTACCTTGAATCCTTGTACCTTCAAAAAAATCTTCTCTTCCGCTAACTATTTTTAAAAATGTTGATTTACCTGCTCCATTTAAACCTATTAAACCTATTTTATCACCTTCATTAATACCTAACGAAACATCTTTCAACAATATTTTTTCACTATAACTTTTATTTATATTCTCTAATGTAATTAAATTCATTTTTTTACTCCTCTAAATTATTTAATTATTATTATTCTAACAAATTTAGACCTATTATTAAAGTTTTAGTATATAATCATATTAAAGATAAACTTTCGAGGTGATAATGTGATAATTAATTCTAAAAGTAAAATCTATTTGATTGCATGCTCAAATCAGCTTCCTATAAACTATAAAAGTAATTTAAATAAGATAGTTTATTTACTTAAAAATTTTGATTTAAATGTAGTTGTTTCTAACAATATATTTAGAAATAGTGAGTTTTTATCTAATGGTAAAACTAGAGGTACTGAACTGAATACTGTATTTAAAGATAAATCAATAACACATATCTTTGACGTATCTGGAGGAGACCTATGTAACGAAATATTACCTTATATAGATTTTGATATTATAAAAGAGTCTACTGCTATTTACTTTGGTTATAGCGATTTATCTGTATTATTAAATTCAATATATAAAAAGGTTAATAAATATTCATTTTATTATAATATAAAAACTATTTTATCTCCTCAAGGATTAGAAAATTTCTATAATACATTTTTAAATGAAAACAGTAAATTTTCACTATTCTCTTCATGGAATTATGAATGGTTATTAGGCGATAATATGAAAGGTATTGTATTAGGTGGAAATGTAAGATGCACTCTTAAACTAGCAGGCACTGAATATATGCCTTCTTTTAAAAATAATATTCTTTTCCTAGAAAGTAATGGAGGAGATATAAATAAAATAAGAAGTTACCTTGCTCAATATAGTATGCTAGGAGTATTCAAAAATATATCTGGTCTAATAATAGGTGAATTTACAGAGATAAAGCTTAAAGGACAATATAGTACCCTTAAAAGACTATGTACAGATATATGTATAAAATATGATATACCATTAATTAAAACTAATGAAATAGGTCATAATCTAGAATCAAAAGGTATAGTTATAGGTAAATATTATGATATAAAAAAATAAGTTAGGTTTTATCCTAACTTATTATACTTTCAACAACATTAATCCCATTTGATTTCATTTTAAATAAAGATAAAATATTCATAAGATCTCCATCATGATTGCCTACAGAATACGTTTCTACTGAATCTTTTGGGATTATAATTTTCTTATTTATATTATTTTCATTAAAATAGGTTATTAGAGATATAGCAAAAGTCTCTACACATATATCTGTGCATACGCCAACAATAATAAAATTATTAATTTGATTATTTCTATTTAGCCATTCTTTAAATTCTATAGTATGGAATCCATTAATAGAATTCTTCTTAATTATTTTATAATTTTCGCTATCTAGAATTCTTTCTTTAATCTCTGGAATTATCTCTACTTCAGAACTATTTTCTATACAATGTGATGGGTATGTATTTAACTCTGTTGAATTTATAGTATGATTATCGACAAATATAATCTTCTCACATTCTTTCATATTATCAATTAAATTAACTATAGGAGATATTATATTGCCGACTCTATCTGAAGCTAACATACCTTCTGTATAAAAACCATTTATCATATCAACTACTATTAATGCAGTATCATCTTTTATATTACCACTTATATCTTCTAATGTAATTTTATTTAATTCTAATACTTCATTTTTTATATTACTAATAAATTTATTCATATATACCCTCCATACCATTTACTATATAGCTACTTCTATTTTTTTAAAAGCTATCCGTTTCTCTAATTCTTTCGTTTCTTTATCTATAGTTATCTTATAAATATTCTGACAGTTTTCCTCCCTCCAAAGTCTCATGTATTTAGGTGTAGCTATAATTGAGTAATAATAATTTTCTTCTATTTCATCCGAAAACTCTAAATATGAATAGATACTTCTTGTATCTAAAATAACTTCATTTTTATCTAAATTATTATATATAGGCAGGAAATATTTCATTGGGATTTGAAAATTGTATAATCCTGATATTCTTTTCCCTGCTAATATACCTCTATATAACAATCTATTATCTTTTATCTTCTCTTCTTCTAGCTTTATTTTAAATATTGGCTCTCCATATCTATTCTTATCTATACGTATCTTTATCATCTGCTCACACAACCTAACGTCTTTTTATAATTATATATTATATCCTTATCATTATACATTAACAATACCTTATAAATTTTCGAAGCTATAATCCAAATATTTCCAAGGAAATATTTTTAACATACTTTGATTATAACCACAGTTTTAGAAAATAAAAGCTAAATGACTATATTCATTTAGCTTAATTTATCAGACTATTTATTAAGTTTAAAGTACTCTAAAAGTACTTCTTTTTCACCATCTATAAAATCGTAGTTATCAATTTCTCTCTCAGATATCCAATTCATATCTACAACTTTTTTACCAAGGTTCATATATTCTTTAATTTTTCCTACATACATCATAATTGAATCCTTAGTTTCATTATTTACTACAAATTCTTTTAATGGCTCTAAGTCAAACACTAGAGTATTCAAATCTTCTTTTACCGAATTTGTAATACATTTTTCATTAGATTCTTTTCCTTTTTTTAATCTTCCGACACACTTCCATGGTTCTAAACTCTTCTTTGATCCCTTTTTTATTATTAATACATTGTTAAAATCATCTTTAAGTATTATTGAGCATCCTATAATATTCCCCATAATAATCCCCTCCTAATTCAACTTTTGTAAAATTAATTTATTCTCAATCTTATTAATTCGATAAAAAAATAGAAATTCCTCTTTATTTTATAAATTTATAACTTCTTAACTAAAATATATCCACCTATTCCAGCAGCATTAAAAATATTTTCAAAAAGATCACTTGAATGAGATACTGTTGTGAAATGACTATCAAATACTAATTCCCATTTTCCATCAGGTAGTTTTATATTTGTATAATCTTTATTGGAGTTATAAATAACTATAATATCATTCCAAGAATCATTTGTAGCTATTCCATTTATTCTAAATGCAACAAGATTATCCTTAAAAAAATCATAGTCCTTTCGTAAAAACACTAGATTTTCTTGTATTAACTTCGATGTTCCCATACTAAATGCAGGATGATTTTTTTTTATTTTTATTAATTCCTTATAACACGAGAATACTTCACTATATAGGTTCTTTCTATTCCAATCTATCTTATTTACTTCGTCTGATGAATTATAGCTATTTTCTATTATATTACCATTACTATCTTTTTTACTTCTTAAAAGTTCTTCTCCTCCTTGCATAAACGGAATTCCTTGAGACGTAAAAACTATAGTAGCTGCTAGTTTATTCATTAGTACTCTATTTATTTCATCATCATAACCATTTGACAAATATAATTTATCCCACAATGTAAAGTTATCATGAGATGAAGCATAATTTATAGTTTGATATGGTTCATTTGCCCAAAAGAAATTAGAGTAATTAACCTTGCTTATATCAACGTCTTTATGAAAAGTAGACGCAACTACACCAAATTTTATAGTTTCTTCAAGCCCATTACCACCACTAACAAAGCCTTGAGAAGCTCTATAAAATACATTTCCCTTTATCCCATCTCTTATATCATCACTAAATAAGGCTATTTGCTTGTCGCCAACTCTATTTATATTATCTTTTATAGTCCTATCATAATAATTTAGTGGAGTATCTCCACCTACCCATCCTTCTCCATATATTAGTATAGTTTTATCAATTTTACTTAGTTCTTCTCTAATAATTTTAATAGTTTCTAAATCATGTAATCCCATTAAATCAAATCTAAAACCATCAATATGATATTCTGTAGCCCAATACTTTATAGAATCTATTATAAATTTTCTTACCATACTTCGCTCAGAAGCTAATTCATTTCCACAACCTGATCCATTAGAAAATCCACCAAAGAAGTTTTCTCTATAGTAATACTTAGGAACGAGTTTATTAAAATTTGAATCTTCACTTTTAAAAGTATGATTATAAACAACATCCAAAACAACCCTTATATTGCTATCGTGAAGCTTTTTAATCAAAGTCTTAAACTCTTTAATTCTTATTTCTCCATGTCCTGGATCAAGTGAATAAGAACCTTCCAATGCATTATAATTTTGAGGATCATATCCCCAGTTATATTCATTAATTCCAAAGTTACTTTCATCAACTGAAGAAAAGTCATAGACAGGTAATAAATGAACATGAGTAACACCTAGTTCCTTCAAATGAGCTAAACACGTTTTTGTATAGAGACCTGGTATAGTCGTATTATCTTCACAGAACCCTAAAAATTTACCCCTGTTTCTCATTAAAACACCTGAATTTGAATCAATAGTAAAGTCTCTTATGTGAATCTCATATATACTTGATGCTTGAAATGAAATAAGCTTAGGCTTTATATCATCATTCCAATTTTCAGGGTTAGTTTCTTCTATATTTACTACTTGTGATCTAAGTCCATTTAAAGAAACCGACTTTGCATATGGGTCTACAACTTCATTTACAACATCACCATTTAACACTAAATAATTATAATATTGATAGTTTAAATCTCCCTTTACCTCAACCTTCCACACCCCTCTATTTACATAATTCATTTCTATAGTATCTCTTTCTTTATAATTTAGATTTCTTCCCTTATGTCCATATATAATAAGAAATACTTTTGAAGCTAAAGGTGCCCATAATGAAAATATACTTTTTTCTTTAGTATATTCAACTCCCAAATTTCCATCATAAAAAAACATTTTTTCGAATTCACTTAAATTATTCTTCATAAGATTACATAGATACATATAATTATCTGACATAATTAAATCTCCTTAAATCTATAATTTTTGTAATTTAGTAAGTCTTATTATTAAAATTATGCATCTACATAGTATACTGTGAATTCTAGTTACTTTTCATATGTAATAATATGTAAAGCAGTTTCTTTATATTTATCTATTATTATGATAATATATATTAATAATTAGAAGGAGCCTTTTATGAATGAATTTACAGAAAATGAAGTTATAACAATTGTTACAACAATTATTAATTTTAAAAAAGAAGAAATTTTATTAGGATACTCTATGGATGAAGAATATATATTCCCTAAAAATATAATGAATAAACTAAATGCATTAACAATAGAAAATTATATAAAATTTATAAGTATAATGGAGAAAATAGCAAGTAATTTATATGGAGAGTTTGAAGAGGAATTAAATTCTCTTAATAAATTGCATGAAGAAATTTTAATTAAATATAAAGATTATGTTTAAACGGAATGTTAGAATAACACCCCGTAAGAATTATTCATTATTTTTTAATAATGCAAAAAACAATATAGGAATTAATATAATAAGTGGTGAAACTCCAAACCAAAAATTCACTCTATAAAGATAGCTAAAGGAAAAATCATTAAATATAAAAGGAGCTATTATAAATCCTATTAAAAAAATTATAAGTAAACTAATATATTTAAATAATGAAATAATTAATTTTTTCATGTTATGCCTCCTTATAAAAGGCTATTACTTAATATATATATTATTCTACAATACTAACTAGAGTTACTATAAAAATAAGGAGGTATAGATAATTTATTCTTTAACTCCTTATTTCTATGAACTATTTGATTGTAACCTCAACAGGACAATGATCAGAGCCTAAAATTTCTGTATGTATTTTTGCATCTACTAATTTATCTTCTAAACTAGCTGAAACTAAAAAATAATCAATCCTCCATCCTGCATTATTCTTTCTTGCATTAAATCTATATGACCACCAAGAATATACTCCTTCAAGGTTAGGATAAAAATATCTAAATGTATCTATAAAACCACTATCTAATAATAGGTTGAATTTTTCTCTTTCCTCATCACTAAATCCGGCATTTTTTCTATTAGATTTAGGATTTTTCAAATCTATTTCATTATGTGCAACATTTAAATCGCCACAAACTATTACTGGTTTATTTTTTTCAAGATTTTTTAAGAATTCTCTAAAAGCATCTTCCCATTGCATTCTATAATCTATTCTAGCAAGCTTTTCCTTAGAATTTGGTGTATATACATTAACTACATAATATTCATCAAATTCAGCTGTTATAACTCTTCCTTCATTATCATGCTCTTCTAAGCCTAATCCATACAATACATTTATAGGTTTTTCTTTAGTAAATAATGCTGTACCGGAATATCCTTTCTTTTCAGCGTAATTCCAGTACTGATAATATCCATCTAATTCTAAATCTATTTGTCCTTCTTGAAGTTTAGTTTCTTGGATACAAAATATATCTGCATCAATTTCATTAAAATAATCTAAAAAGCCTTTCTTAACACAAGCTCTAATTCCGTTTACATTCCATGATATTAACTTTTTCATCTAAACACTCCTCCTTCAATAAATTTATTATATCATTAAAATATTACTATAAAATAAACATTTAAAAACCAATAAAGGAAACTATAATAGTTCCCTTCATTTTTCTTCTTACTTTAGTTTAAAATTTGTTATATATCTATAGTTAATTCAAAACCATTATTATTACTTACATCTTTAATCCAATATCCTGATTTCTTAATTGTTTTTTCTCCTGTTTTTAAATCTAAACTTATATATCCATATCTATTTCTATATGCATTACACCATGACCAGCAATCTATAGGAGTCCATAGATGATATCCAAAACAATTACTTCCTTCGTTTATACCTTTATTTAAATAATATAGGTGTTCTTGTATAAAATCTATTCTATAGTCATCATTTATCATTCCATTACTATCTATATACTGTTCTTCTCCCTTTACTCCCATACCATTTTCAGATATATACCAAGGAATATTATTATAATTATCTCTTATATTTATAGCTATATCATACATACATTTAGGATATATTTCCCACCCCCTATAAGGATTCATTCTTTTTCCCGGCATATCATATCTATCAAAATAATTATCTGGCATCCATTTAGTATTATCAAAGGAACTTTCTTTACTTTTTATTCTTGAAGGCTGATAATAATTAACTCCTAAAAAATCTACCGTATTATTCTTTATTATTATCTCTTCTTCTTTAGTACTTTCCCAAATTACATTATCATTTTTCAATATTTCTACTAATTCATTAGGGAATGTTCCCTTAACTGCAGGATCTAAAAATAGTCTATTAAAGAAATTTTCTGCAAATTCTGCTGCTTTAAGATCTTCTTTTTCATCAGATCTTGGGTAAGCAGGGGTTAAATTAAGTATGGTACCAATCTTACCACCATTTTTATTGTACCCCAATTCTTTAAAGGTCTTTATTGCTTTAGCTGATGCAAGATTTAAATTAAAGGCAACTTGTACTGCCTTCTTTCCATCAATAATCTTAGGATAGTGGAATTGATATAAATATTGACCTTCAACGATTACAATTGGTTCATTAAATGTAGTCCAATACTTTACTCTATCACCAAATAACTCAAAAGCTTTTTTTGCATATAATACAAATAGATCTACTACATATTTAGATTCCCAACCACCATATTTTTCATATAATTCTATTGGCAAATCAAAATGATGTAAATTCATAACTAACTCAACATTGTTTTCTATGCACTCATCAATGACATTATTATAAAATTTCACTCCATCTTCATCAACTTCACCAGTTTCAAAATCTTTTATCAATCTTGTCCATTGTATTGATGTTCTAAAAGAATTCAATCCTATACTAGATATCTTATTTATATCTTCTTTATAATCATTGTAAAAATTAGATGCTACTTTTGGACCAATTTTATCATAAAATATATTTGGTTCTATTTCATACCAATAATCAAAAATGTTTTTATTTACTTTGTTAAAATCTCCTTCTGATTGTGGTCCTGATGTAGCTGCACCCCACCAAAAATTCTCTGGAAATATTATATTTTTCATATTATACCCTCCTAAATTCTAAATCTTATATTTTGATTATACAATCACAACTAACAATTTGTCTATACATATTTTTATTTGTATAGGCTTTTATTTATGGTAATATAAATATATAAATATAATATAAACTGGAGGTTATATGAATAAATATTTGGAAATATCTAAAGAATTGCTAAATAGAATTAATACTGGTACTTACAATAACTCAAATAATCAAATTCCAAATGAATTACAGTTAGCTAAAGAATTTAATTGTAGTAGAATGACAATGAGGCGTGCAATTGATATACTCGTTCAAGAAGGAATTATATATAGAAGAAGAGGTTCTGGAAGTTATATACGCGATAATATATCCCCTATATGTTCACCAACATTTAAATTAGACAATGAGATAATATCTGGATTAACTCAGTCTATAGACTATAATATTGATAATAAATTAATATCATTTAAGCTTATATTTGCAACAGAATCAATAAAAAATGCATTATCAATAAAATTAAATGATCCTGTATATGAGATAATTAGAATTAGATATATTAATAGTTCTCCATATGTAATAGAAAAAACCTATATGGATGCATCTATAATATCTGGGATAACAGAAGAGATTCTTGCAAAATCTATATATAAGTATATAGAAAAAGACCTTAATTTAAGTATTACTGGATCTAAAAAAATACTTAGAGCATCTCCTAGTAACGAATTAGATAGAAAATATCTATTATTATTAGAAAATGAGCCAGTTCTTGAAGTAGAGCAAATAGCTTACTTATCTAATGGTAAAGCTTTCGAGTATTCATTTTCTAGACATAGATATGATAAATTTGAATTCACTTCTTTTACAGCAAAAAAATAAGGACGAATTTTCGTCCTTTAATTTTTAAATGAGTGAATAGGTGATGGTATTCTTCCACCTCTTGATATAAACTTTTCAGAACTATAATTATTAACTTTCATAACAGGGGCACTTCCTAAAAGGCCTCCAAATTCAATTATTTCTCCTACTTTTGATCCAGGTGCGGGTATAATTCTAACTGCTGTTGTTTTATTGTTTATTACACCTATAGCTGCCTCATCAGCTATAATTGCAGATAAGGTTGCTGCAGTTATTTCTCCTGGTACTGCTATCATATCAAGGCCAACAGAACATATTGCTGTCATAGCTTCTAATTTCTCTAAATTTAATGATCCATTTATTACTCCATCTATCATACCAGAATCCTCTGATACCGGTATAAAGGCCCCACTTAATCCTCCTACATGTTCACAAGCCATTACTCCACCTTTTTTAACAGCATCATTAAGTATAGCCAATGCTGCTGTTGTACCATGAGCTCCTACTGATTCTAATCCCATTTCTTCTAAAATATGAGCAACTGAATCACCTATAGCTGGAGTTGGTGCTAATGATAAATCAACTATTCCAAAAGGTACATTTAATCTTTTAGAAGCTTCATTTCCAACTAATTGACCCATTCTAGTAATTTTAAATGCAATTTTCTTTATAGTCTCAGCAACTATATCAAATGATTGTCCTTTAACCTCTTTTAAAGCACTCTGTACAACACCTGGTCCAGAAACACCAACATTTATAACTTTTTCAGCCTCTCCAACTCCATGAAATGCCCCTGCCATAAAAGGATTATCTTCTACAGCATTTGCAAATATAACCAACTTGGCACATCCAATTCCATTAGATTCTTTAGTTAATTCAGCTGTCTTTTTTATTACATATCCCATTTCTCTAACAGCATCCATGTTTATCCCAGTTCTTGTAGATCCAATATTTACAGATGCACATACTTTATCTGTTCTAAATAAAGCTTCTGGAATTGAATTTATAAGAATTTTATCGCTTTTAGTATATCCCTTTTGAACAAGTGCTGAGAATCCACCTAAAAAATCTATACCAATCTCTTTAGCTGCTTTATCTAATATAATTGCTATATCTACATAATTCTCGAGGCTTGTTGCAGCAGCCACTAAAGAAATTGGTGTTACTGATACCCTTTTGTTTATTATTGGAATTCCAAATTCAGCTTCGATATTCTCTCCTACTTTAACAAGATCTTTTGCTGAACTAGTTATCTTATCATATATATTATTCATTAATTTATTTTTATCTGAATCTATACAATCTAATAATGATATTCCCATAGTAATAGTTCTAATATCAAGCTTATCTTCTTCTATCATTTTTATAGTTTCTAATATATTCTTTTTATCCACCATTATCCCCCTAACTTTATATAGTATGCATTGAATTAAATATCTCTTCTCTTTGAATTTTAATACTTAAATTCAAATTCTCACTTAATTTAGCAAAAGAGTCAATCAACTTATTAAATTCACAATTACATTTTTCTAAACTTACTATCATAAACATAGTAAAATTTCCATGCATTATAGTTTGATTTACATCCAATATATTAATATTAAATTCAGCTAGTTTTGTACTAATAGATGATATTATTCCAACATTATCTTTTCCTATTACTGTAATTATAGCATTCATACTTAACCTCCTATAAAATTATAACTATCAAATTTTACTTAATTTTATTACTTAAACAGCCGAATGTCAATAATAGGAAATTATTCAACTTTTATCAATATCTAATTGTATTTTATTGTATATATAGTAGGTACATGGTAATATTAAATAAAAGATTATTATATGAAAGGAATTTATGAATGAAACAAAAAAAAATTATTAAAAGAATTTTTATATGTTCTATTACATTTATATTAATAGCATTAGTAGGAATTTTAATTTCTAAAAATGAAATTAGTTCTAATACAGAAAGTGTATATACTACTAATAATAATTCTTTAAAAAATAAACTTATTAAATTAGAATACGAGCGAAATGATCCAAATATATTTTTAGTGAATAAAGATACTTTACTTTCAGATAATTATGTTGCTGATGATATTATAGAATCAAATTTACCATTTTTGTCTCATATAGTCACCACAAAATTGAACAAAACAGTTACTGAACATGCTACAGATATGTTTAATGATGCTAAGCTTGCTGGTATAAATTTAATGGGTGCATCTGGATATCGCACACATGAAAATCAAGTTAATTTATTTAACACTAATGTAAAGAATAAAGGCAAGGAAGAAGCATTAAAATATTCTGCTCCACCAGGCGCTAGTGAACATGAAACAGGATTCGCTATAGATATTGTTAGTAAAGATTATACAAAATTAGATAGTGGTTTTGAAAATACTAAGGCATTTACCTGGCTAAAAGAAAATTCTCATAAGTATGGATTTATTCTGAGATATCCTAAAGATAAGGTCAATATTACTAAATATTCCTATGAACCATGGCACTATAGATATGTTGGCACTTCACATGCAACTAAAATAATGAAAAATAACTTATGCTTAGAAGAATATTTAAATAATCTTGATAATGAAATAAAATTATTAAAAAATGATTTAGAAACTACAAATTAGAGGTATTTGATGAAAAAAAATAGATACAAAACTAAAAGAAAATATATGATAAGAAGAGTTATTGCTTTAATAATATTTTTTATACTTTTAGGAGTAGGAATATACTCTATAAACTATATTTTAAACAGAAATGATAGTTACAGCATCCCAGAAGATGTATCGGATAATAAAGATATATCTGATAATGATGATAATAAAGATGAAAAATTATATACTATAACTTCTGTAGGAAATCTTTTAGTTCATGATGCACAAATATCAGGTGCAAAACAGACTTCTGGAGCTTATAATTTTGAAAAAAGTTTTGAATATATAAAAGATACTATATCTAACTCTAATCTTTCCATAGGTGTATTTGAAGGCACATTTAATGGTGGAAAACCTCAAGGATACCCAACATTCAATTCTCCTGATGAATTTTTAGATACTTTAAAAACTACTGGATTTGATATAATTAATTATGCTTCTAATCATATTATTGATAAAGGCACTTCCGGAGTTAAAAATACTATAGATAAGAGTATCAATAAAGAATTAATTAATATAGGAGTAAAAAAAAATTCACACGATAAGGACTATATTATTTATGATATAGATGGTCATAAAATTGGTATGTTTGCTTACACATACAAAACTGGAATTAATACTATTAATGGGATACAAATTCCTAAAGATATTTCTCAATTAATTAATACTTTTGACTATAATAATCTTAATTTATTATATAAAGATGTTGAAAATTCTATAAAAGAAATGAGAAAACTTGGAGTTGAATTTATTATAGGTTCATTTCATTGGGGGGAAGAATATGTTACAAAGGAAAATAAAGTCCAAAGAAATATAGCTAAAAAAATGAATGAACTTGGAGTAGATATTGTTCTTGGAAGTCATCCTCATGTAATACAACCATATGAAATTTTAACCAATGATTCTGGAGATTCAACTTTTGTTACTTATTCACAAGGTAATTTTCTATCTAATCAATGTTATGAGGAAATACAAAATAATTTAACTGAAGATGGTCTTTTAATTAAATTCACACTTGGATTGAAAAACAATAAACTTTACCTTAAAACTTATGATGTGATTCCTACATGGGTATATAGAGAGCCTAAAGGAGATGGATTATTTATTCATAGAATAATTCCTGTTATAGATGCTTTAAATAATAGTAAAAAATATAACCTATCTGATAAGTCTATAAATAGATTAAATAGATCCTTTAATGATACAAAAAAGATTATAGGTAGTGATTCTTTAGGAATAAAAAGTTTCCCATAAATAAAATGCCATCATATGATGGCATTTTATT
>JBBVGE010000561.1:0-251 GCA_040144665.1 Clostridium perfringens | reverse complement strand
TTACTTTTTCTTTTACAACTACATCAAGTCCAATGGTAGGCTCGTCTAGATATAGTATTTTAGGATTATGGATCAAAGAGGCAGCTAAATCTCCTCTCATCCTTTGTCCAAGAGAAAGAGTTCTAACAGGTCTTGTCATGAATTCTTCTAAATCTAAAACCTTATTTAAAAATTTCATGTTTTTTTCATATACTTCATCTGGAATAGAGTAAATGTCTTTTAATATTGTAAATGTCTCAGATAGAGCTAAG
>JBBVGE010000560.1:0-259 GCA_040144665.1 Clostridium perfringens | reverse complement strand
TCTTTATACTCATTAAGGATACCCATAATCTTCTCTGGATCAGCTTCTAAATTAAGCCTATTCTTAACTTCAGTACAATTATTTAATCCTTTTATATACCAAGCTGCATGTTTTCTCATTTCTCTTACAGCCTTATACTCTCCATCATATTTAAGTGATAAATTATAGTGTCTTATACACATATCTATTTTTTCTTCTGGAGTAGGCATATAAACCTCTTCTCCATTTAATTTCTGAACTATTTGCTTGAAGATCCATG
>JBBVGE010000559.1:0-202 GCA_040144665.1 Clostridium perfringens | reverse complement strand
TTCATATTAACGTTCCCCCTTTACTAAAGATTGTTTTCTATTAGCAATAAGAAGTAATGCTAAGACAACTATAAACATTAATGTTGAAAGAGCATTTATTTCTGGAGAAATACCTCTTCTAGCCATAGAATAAATTTCTATAGAAAGGTTAGAAACACCAGGACCTGTAGTGAAGACACTTATAACAAAGTCATCTATTGAC
>JBBVGE010000558.1:0-325 GCA_040144665.1 Clostridium perfringens | reverse complement strand
ATATAACTGTAAGTACTGGTGTAGGTGGAGGAGCAATCCTTAACGGTAAAATTTACAGAGGAAGTACTTCAAACGCATTAGAAATTGGACATTCAACTGTTGCACCTGGAACTGTAAGATGTAATTGTGGTAACATGGGATGTCTAGAAGCTGTATCATCAGGAACAGCTATTGGTAAAAGAGGAAGAGAGGCAGTTGCTACAAATGTAGAAACAAGCTTAAAAGATTACGACAATGTAACTTCATATGAAGTATTTGTTGAAGCAGCTAAAGGTGATAGAGTTGCAAAATCAATAATAGATGAAGCTTTAAACTACTTAGGAAT
>JBBVGE010000557.1:0-18105 GCA_040144665.1 Clostridium perfringens | reverse complement strand
TCAGGACAAAGATGTACAGCTGTTAAGAGAGTTTTAGTTCTAGACAAGGTAGCAGATAAGTTAGTAGATAAAATATCTAAAGAGATGGAAAGATTAACAATAGGAAATCCTCTTAGAATTGAAGGAAGCATAGATGTAGTACCATTAATAGATTCAAAATCAGCAGATTTTGTTATGGGACTAATTGAAGATGCAAGGAAAAAAGGAGCAACACTACTAAAGGGTGGAGAAAGAGAAGGAAACTTAATCATACCTGCTTTATTTGATAAAGTAACATTAGATATGAGATTAGCTTGGGAAGAACCATTTGGACCAGTATTACCAATAATAAGAGTAAAAGATGTTGAAGAAGCTATAAAGATAGCAAATGAATCAGAGTACGGCTTACAAAGCTCTGTATTCACACAAAATATAAATGATGCATTCTATGTAGCTAATAAATTAGAAGTTGGAACTGTACAAGTTAATAATAAAACTGAAAGAGGACCAGATCATTTCCCATTCCTAGGAGTAAAGAATTCTGGTATGGGAACACAAGGAATAAGATATTCAATTCAATCAATGACTAAACCAAAAGCAGTTGTTGTGAACTTAAACTAGAAATTTTAAATTAGAAATTAAAGAAATTAAGTGGGAGAGAAGAATAATGAAAGTGATTTATTGGAGCCAAACAGGAAATACAGCAAAAATGGCAAATTTAATAGCAAAAGGTATAGAAGAAGAAGGAAAGAAAGCAGAATTAGTTGAACTATCAGAAGTATCAGTTGATGACTTAAAAGATGAAGAAATTATTATATTTGGTAGTCCTGCATATGGAGCAGAAGAATTAGAAGATACAGAAGTTGAACCTTTTGTAGCATCTTTAGAAGGAAATATAAAAGGAAAGAAAGTTGCACTATTTGGCTCATGGGGATGGGGCGACGGTGAATGGATGAAAGATCTAGAAGAAAGAATTGAATCTTATGGTGCAGAACTTATGGCTGAAGGGCTAACAGTTAAAGAATTACCAGAAGGTGAAGATGAAACTAGATGTATTGAATTCGGAAGATTAATAGCTAAATAAAATACATATATATAATTATAATTTAATGAAATATATAAATAGATAAGAAAGAGTATTTATGAAATGTACTCTTTCTTTTTTTATAAATAGTTGAAAATAATAGTTCTATTTTGTTTCCTTTTGTTTACAATTGTTATTATATATAGTAAAATTAATTAAAAATAGAAAAAAGTTACAATTAATTATTAAAACGATTTCTAAAAGGGAGAGCTAATATTATGGTAAATAATAAAGTTAATAAAAAAATTATATGCTTAGCTAGTGGGTTATTATTAATTATGTTATTAATGTTTATAATAATAAATATTAATAAAACAAAAAGTATCATGTTTTATGTAAATAATGAGCCAGTTTATGAAGAGGAGTTATTAAATAGTTCAAAAGAGTTATCCTCATCTATTAGAAATGAATTAATGAGAAAATATAAAATCAAATCAGAAGATTTTTCATGGAACAATGATATAGAAGAGGGAAAAAAGGCAATAGAGTTCCTGCAAGAGCAAGCAATAAATAAGAGTAGTTATGAAAAAGTATTACAAATAAAAGCTAAAGAAAATAAATTAATAGATAAAATTGACTATAAATCCATCAAAAAAGAAATGGATACAGAAAATGAAAATCGTAAAGATAATAAAAATGATAGCAAAGTTGTTTATGGAACCACTAATTTTGGATTTAGTGAGTATTATCAATATATGAATAATAATTTGACTATACAGTTAAGAAATAAATTGATAGATGATAAAGTTTTAAAAATAACTGATGAAGAAATTAAATCAGCTTATGAAAATAATACAAAGATGTTTCAAGCTGAAAATAAGAATAATGGCAAGCTAGAGACTATACCTTTTGAAGAGGTTAAATCTAGTGCAATGGATTTGGGGTTAAATGAAAAATTTAATCAATATATGGAACAGGAAGTAAAAGAGGCTTCTATTAAAATTAAAGATGAAGGGAGAGTGAGAGAGGTATTAGAAAAAGAATTATCATAATATTTATTTAGTTGTTTGTTTTAAAAAATAAGTTTTGGTTTGTTTGAATTTATTTTTAAGTGTATAAAGATGGAGGGAAATATGAAAAGAAGAAAAATATTCCGCATGAGAGTCTTTAGTTTTATATTAGCAACAACTATGATGATTATTAATATACCAGCGATCGATGCTATTGCAACTGAAGATAAAGAAGATAATAAAACTTCTAGTTGGACAGGTACTACGAATAAGTATGAAAAAGGATCAGGAACAGCATATTATGTAGATAGTATAAATGGTGACGATAATAATACAGGAACATCAGAAGATAATCCTTTTAAAACATTAAGTAAGGTAAATGAAATCACTCTAAATTCAGGGGACTCTATCTTACTTAAAAAAGGTAGTATATTTGATGATCAGCAGTTAATACCAAAGGGAAGAGGAACTGAAAAAGATCATATTTTAATAGGTAGTTATGGCAGTGGTGATAAGATGCCTATAATAAATGCTAATCGTAAATTTTTAGAAGCTATTTTAATTGAGAACATGGAATATGTTGATATTACTGGTATAGAGGTTACAAATGATGATGCTTTTAATTTGACAGATAAATCAAATGATCCAAATAACAATAAAGATAATTGGGATAGACGTTTAGGTATACACGTTGCAATTAACGAAAAAGCTGAAGAGACATTTTCTAAAAATTCAGAGCGTGTATGGAAGGGGATAAATATTGATGGTTGTTATATACATGATGTAGATGGTGATGAAAATCGTAATACAAATAAATTAAGTGGTGGTATTGGTGTAGAAATTAAATTTACACAAAAGACAAATAACTTTCCATATTATAATGGTGTAACAATTCAAAATAATAGAATTCATAAAGTTGATCGTACAGCAATTAAAGGAGTTCGTATTACAGAACTTGGGGAAGCTGGTGAAGATCAAGGGGGAGATAACTTCCGTTATGCTAATATACGTAGAAAAGATAAAAATCAAGTTTCACATAACTATGTAGTTAGAAATAATAATATATCAGATGTTGGTGGAGATGGGATTCTAGTTGATTCTACTAAAGGTGCTCTAATAGAGCATAACTTATTATATAACCATACAATGAGAGGCCAAGGAGCTAATGCTGGTATTTGGAGTTGGAATACTTTTGATGCTACATTTAGATATAACGAATCCTATGGTGGACCTGTATATAATCAAGATGGTTGTTCTTATGATAGTGATTATAATAGTGCAGGAACTATTTTCGAATACAATTATAGCCATGATACACCAATGGGATTTATGCTTCTTATGGGGGGGAATGACACAGATATCGTAAGATATAATATAAGTCAAAATGATGGATTAGCACTTAGACATATTGCAGGTAATAGCAATACACCAAGTTACATTTATAATAATGTATTCTATTATGATGGAGCAAAGTGGCAATTTATTCATAACAATAATCCAGATGGAACTAATGAAGATAGTCTAAAATCAAATTGGCAATGGTTTAATAACATCTATTATAACTACAATAAAGAAGTGCCAACAAATTGGAAAAAAACTAAGTGGTCTGATGCTTTAAAAATGGAGAGTGAAATGCTTTATGAGGCATCAGGAAAAAGTGGAGAAAATGAACCACCTAATGTAATTAAAGCAGATCCTAAGTTTGTTAATCCTGGTGGTGGAGAAACAAATAATTGGGATTCCTTAAAAGCATATCAAGTAAAAGGAGATTCACCAGCTATTGGTAAAGGTGTATATGTAGATGTAGTTCCAAAAGCAACTTCTGCAAATAATGGATTCTGGGATTCAACATCAGATAGAAATATAAAAAATGATTTTTATGGAAATGAATTATATCAAGGAGCACCAGATATAGGAGTTCATGAAGTAGAAAAGAGTTCTTTATCTTTTGATATTGAAAA
This sequence comes from Clostridium perfringens, assembly GCA_040144665.1. Lineage (GTDB taxonomy): Bacteria > Bacillota > Clostridia > Clostridiales > Clostridiaceae > Clostridium > Clostridium perfringens_A. The sequence goes on along the minus strand of JBBVGE010000557.1, from coordinate 14,131 downwards.
GAATGCATCTTACCGTATGATGAATGTTCAATCTAAGTCTTATTTAGAAAACACAGAGGGAAGCAATATAGGATTCTCTAAGAACTCAGGAGATAACCAAGAGTTTACTTTTGTAGGAACAAAAAATGGATACAAAATTCGTATTTGGAATACAGAAGATAATACTTATTTATATTTAAATAGTGAAGGAATACTTTCTGAAACTGATAATACAGTTTGGTCAATTGAAGATTTAAAAACAGGATTTTATTATTTAAAAGCAAATGGAAAGTATTTAACAAAATCAGAAAATGGACTAGTTATGTCAGAGCTATTAAATTCAGATAGTCAAAAATGGTATTTACAATTATTATCTCATTCAACATCATTTAATGCTGGAGGAGAAGAAATTGAAGGATATTCAAAGGATCAAGAGTCTAATGATAGTAACAAGCAATCAGGATATTATGGAGAAGTATCAAAATTAAGAAAAAATATATCTAATGAAGAAATAAATAATACAGCTCTTACAGGAAAAGAGTTTGGATATAAATTCTTTGTAGGAAAAGGAAATTATAATGTAAAGTTAAATTTTGCAGAGTTAGAAGGATTAAAAAATAGAACTTTTGATATATTAATAAATGGTACTCCTTATAAAGAAGGGTATGTTTTAGATTCTGATACAAAAGTAGAAGAAATCGGACAAGTATATTCTTCAAATGGTGTTATAGATGTAAAATTAGTTTCTGCTTATAATGAAGAAGGCAGAGAAACAAATCCAATTTTAAGTGGTATATCTCTAACCAAGAATGCAATGTCAGAAGTAAATATGCGTATTAATGCTGGTGGAGATAACTTTGATGGATTATCTAAAGATGCAGAATATCCTACAAAAGGAAGTGGTTATTATGGTGATAACACTACAGTTTTAGGTAATTTTGATAAGCTTCCAGTACCAGATGCAGGTATGGGAACAGTATTAAAAACAGGTAGAGAAGGAGAGAGTTTTGGATATAAATTCAAAGTTCAACCTGGTGAATACCGTGTGAAAATGTATTTTAATGAAGGAACAATAAGTGGAAAATCACAAAATCATACTTTTAATATTAAAGTTAATGGAAAAGTAGTAAAAGAAAACTTTAATATCATTGAAGCAGCAGGTGGGGTAGACAAGTCAGTAGATGTAACTTTAAATGCAACACCTCAAAATGGAATTTTAGATATTGGCTTTGAAGGAGTAAATGGAGATAAAGCTATGGTAAATGCTATTATAGTAGAACCATATAAGCAATCTTCAGAAGAAAATCTTGCAAAAAATAAAAAAGTTGTAGCAAGTTCTGAAGAAAATGCTGATAAAGCAGCTTCAAATGCAGTAGATGGAAATAACTCAACACGTTGGGGAAGTAATGCTACAGATACAGAGTGGATTTATGTAGATTTAGGACAGCTTTATAGCGTTAATGAAGTTGTTGTTGATTGGACTCCAGGAGCTTATGCTACGCAGTATAGAATTGAAGTTTCAGAAGATGGAGAAAAGTGGAGCAATGTTAAAACAGTAAGAGAAGCGATACCAGGACTTAATTCTTCAGCATTAGATTCAGAAGTAGCTCGTTATGTAAGAATTTCAAGTGAAGAAAGAAATGATAAGTGGGGAATTTCTTTAACAGAATTAGAGGTTTACGGCACAGAAGTTCGTGGTGATGCTGAAGCTGTTGTAGAGACAACAGAGGGGCAAGATGGCAACCATACTTTATCAGTAGGAACTCAAAATATTTATAAGCGTTATAAATCAATGGAAGTTAAGTTATCTTATAATCCTAAGAATTTAGAATATGTAGGTAATGAAGTTTATAATGAAGATATATTAGCCTTTATTGGGAATATAGGAAAAGATGAAGTAAGTGAAACTAATCATGTATTAAAATATAGATTTAGTATAAAAAAAGCTGATGCTTTAACAGAGCATACAAATCTATTAACAGCTTTATTTAAACCAAAGACTGAAAATCGTTCAGCTATTGATACAACAGTTTCCTTAACAAATGTTGCAGGTCATGTAACTGAGCTTCCAGTAGTAAAAGCATATGTTCCAAATCAAGTTTCTATGGCTGATATAAGAGTATTATTAGAAGAAGCTAATACTTTATATAATAAGTCAGAGGTTGGAATCAAACCAGGTCAATATACACAAGAGTCAAAAGATAAGCTACATGAAGCAATAAAGAGAGCTGAAAAAGTTAATAATGAAACTTCAGAAGAAGAAAGACAAAAAGAGTATTTAGAGCTAGAAAAAGCTTTAAAAGAATTTAAAGAGTCTGTAAAGAAAGCAAATTATGTAAACTATTATAAAGATTATATGGTAGATAAGAGCGCTAACTATTCAAATGGTGATGCAACTGTTGTAGATGGCAAATTACAAGTAAATTTAGGGGCAAATGTATCAGCAACAGATAATGATGCACCAGGTTTAAAAGAAGGATATTTATATACAAGATTCTCAGTAGACAATTCAGGAGATCAAACTCTATTTAGAATTAAAAATCCTTCAGGTTCAGGAATTAGATTTGGATATGATGATGGAGCAGGAGCATGGTTCTATGACTCAGCAAAAGAAGGTTATGGATATTTTGGGGGCAAGCCTTTAAATGCAAATCAAGAATATGAAATGATTATGGAGTATAGATTAAATGACTCTAATAAATATAATTTAACTTTATGGGTAGACGGAGAAAAGCTAAAAACTATTGAGAACCTTAGCTATGATGTTGTTGATGGTGTATTAACATTAGAAACAAGAAGAGATGCAAAAACATTTAATATTAACGAAGTTTATGTAACAAATGCAGAGAAACTAAATATTAAAGTAACAAGTGGAGAGGGTGGAACAGTTAGTCAAATAGGAGATGTAACTACTTTTGTAGAGGCTGATAAAACATTCTTTATTACACCAGAGGAAGGGTATGAAGTTGATAAAGTATTAGTAGATGGTTTAGAGGTTAATGTTAGAGATAATAAATATACTTTTGAATATTTACAAAAGAACCATACATTAAATGTAACATTTAAGAAAAGTGGTGAAAAACCAGATGAAAAACCAGATGAAAAGCCAGATGAAAAGCCAGATGAAAAGCCAGATGAAAAACCAGATCCAGATGAGAAAAAAGTTTATCATCAAGATTTTAGCATAGATAAAGATATAAATTATGATGGTAATTTATTATCTAAAAAAGAAATAAAAGATAATTCATTGAATCTTACTTTAGATTCAGGTTCTGATAATAATTTTGCAATAGCAGAAGATAAAAATTCAAAATTGTTAGATAGTGGAGTTTTCTATGCAAGGTTTAGTATAGATTCTATTGAAGATCAAACATTCTTTGACGTTATGAAAAGTGATTCAGGATTTATACGTATAGGATATGATTATGATCCTAATTCAAATCGTGCAGCTTGGTTCTGGGATAAGGCTAATAATAAGGGTGGATATGGAGACTTCCCAGTACAAGAAGCTCCATTAGAAGTAGGAAAAGAGCATGAAATTAAAATTTCATTTAAAAAGGATCAATCAAATCTTTATACAATCTCTTTAACAGTAGATGGAAAAGAACTTGGAACAGTTGAAGGGCTAGATTATGGAACAAAGCCGGGAAATTTTGCTTTTGGTGCAAGAAGAGTTGGTAAGACATATTCTGTAAAAGAAACTTATTATACAAAAACAGATGAAGTTAAACTAACTATAGAATCAGATGGAAATGGTCAAGTAACTCCACGTGGAGCAATAACTTCTTATGTTGGAGCTAATAAAACAGTTAGCTTTATGCCAAATGAAGGTTATGAATTAGATAAAGTTATTTTAGATGGTAAAGAAGTAGAAACAGAAGGAAATAAATATACTATTACTAATATAAGTTCTAATCACAAATTAAAAGTTACATTTAAAGAAAAAGTTATAGTTGATAAAACAGAACTTGAAGATTTATATAATGAATCTCTTAAATTACAAAGTAGCGAATATACTGAAGAAAGCTGGGGAGTATTTGAAAAATCCCTTAATGATGCTAAAAGCATACTAGATAATAAGGATGCAACAATAGAGGAAGTAACAAATGCTTTAAATAACTTAAAAGAAGCTATAAATAGCTTGGAACTTAATAAACCAGATCCAACACCGAATCCAGATCCAACACCAGATCCAGACCCAACACCGGATCCAGACCCAACACCGGATCCAGAACCAACACCAGATCCAGACCAAACACCGGATTCAGATCAAACACCGGATCCAGAAAAACCAATTAACCCAGAAAAACCAGGTGAAGGAAATAATTCAAATAAACCATCAGAGGACAATGATGGAAATGACTTAGGTAAGCCGACAGATAGTAAACCAAATGATCAGAATAAACCAGGAAATAACCAAGTAACAAATGACAGTATTCCAGCAACAGGAGGATTTGTTCAAACAGGAATATTATTAGCAGGAATGATTTCAGCACTTGGCGGATTAGCAATGTTAAAGAGAAAAGAATAATAAAGTAATTAAGAAATGTAAAGACAGTAATAAGATTTAAATAAAATCTTATTACTGTCTTTTTATATATTATTAAAATTACCTACTAGGCAAGTGATTAGGAAAGATTCTAGCGGAGTATTAAAAACTTTCAAAACAGTTAATGGATAGTAGTTTTCCTAACCACTACATCAATAATTTAGTATGTATCATTTTATGAAGAAGTACAATGAAAGTTTATCACATACAAGGTGGAGATATGTGTTCCGAATTTGCGCTTACCACTATATAATTGAAAATGAAGGTAGACACTTCAAATAAAGTAGTGAGCTTACATATTTACATGCGTACACAAATTACTACAATAGCTAATAATATGCAGGAAGTTTACATCTTTACATGCGTACCCTTATACAAAACTGGTATTGCTGCTGCTATAAGGATAATACCCATAAAAGCAGGTGTGGCATGACCAAGTGATACATAGATTTGACCTCCAATGATAGGTCCAATCATTCTTGCTAAAGCCTGAATAGATTGGCTACCTCCTTGAATCCTTCCTTGTTCACTAGAATCGACAGACTTAGAAAGCATCCCATTGAATGAAGGCCCAAAGATAGAATCACCAAAACCAAATATAAACATTCCAGCTATAAGAAAAGGATAGAATGATAATAAAGCCGATGCTGCAATAAGACTGTATCCTATAATCTCAGAAACCATTCCAAGAATTGCTATCTTTGAATCATTAAGTTTTATCAAAAGCTTTGGCATTATTAAACCTTGTGAAATGATGTCTTGAAAACCCATAAATGAAAACATAAGTCCGATTAGTGCAGGTTTCCAACTGAAAGTATCCATTGTAAATTGTGAAAAAACTGCCTGCAAAGATCCGTTTGGTATCCAAAGTAAGAACGCTGAGATAAGTAGCCTTTTTAAGTTTTTTATGGAAAGTATGTTTACAAGTTGTGTAAAAGGATTTAGTCTTACAAAGGTAATCTTTTTCAGTCTATTATTCTCGTCAAGACTCTCAGGCATAAAAAAGAATCCATAAACAAAATTCAATAAAGTTATCATTGCTCCAAAATACATGGGTACAGAATAACCAAACTTAGAAAGTAATCCGCCTAGAGTTGGACCAATGATGGTGCCTACACCTACAACTGCACTCATCCATCCAAAGTATTTAGTTCTCTGTTCCGGAGGAATAATATCTGCAAAATATGCGAAGATAGTGCTTATGCTACCTCCAGTTATACCTTCTATTATGCGCCCAGCAAATAGTACCCATAGAGCTCCTCCTATGCCAAAAACTAAGTACCCCATTGAAGAACCCAAAAGGCATACTAAGAGTAATGGACGACGTCCATATCTGTCACTCAAAGCTCCAAGTCCGGGTGCCACAAAAAAAACGCAGACTGCATAAACAGAGGTTAGCAGTGTAACAACTATAGCTTGTTCTCCTGGATTGCTTGTATAAGGTTGCACTAAGAATGGAACGACAGGTGTTATTATACTGAAACCTATTCCGCAAAGAAACACAGAGATAAGACCGAATATTAAAGCATGTTTATCTACGGTTTGTTCTGTGTTCTGTTCACTGTGTGATTTAAATTTACACATTTAAATTCTCCTCTCAAAAGAAGTTTTGTTTCCTAGTCAACAAAATAATATAGCAATTTTGTTTCTTTGTCAACAAAAAGATAGCAATAAAAATGCAGCCTGTTCTCAATAGAGTTTGGCTGCCTGTGGTTTCATTTTCATATTCAAATTTATTTTGAATTAATATCTATATTCAGTTTTTTTATTTCTTTATCCAGATGCCTACTATACTTTTCAACGAAGCTAAGCATACTATCAAATTGTTTCTCAGTTACCTGCTCAAATACGGCTTTATCTCTATCTCGAAACTCTTTGTGCAGTTCTTCATGAATTTTATGAATTGCTTTCCCTTGCTCAGTAAGCCTAAAATAGATTTCTTTCTTGTTATCCTGTTTTTGGTAACTTTCGATAAGCCCTTTTTCTATGAGCTTCTTAGTTAATTTACTTATGGCACCTCTAGTCATATAAAAGGACTCTGCAAGTTTTGTTACATTAGAGTCTACATTTCTTCCAATGTATTCAATACAATGTACTTCAGAAGGTTTATAACCCTTAAGACTTTTTTCCATTTTAGACTTATTAAGCCAAGAAATCTTGTTTAATAAATCCCTTAAACCCATTATAACCTGTTCGTCTTTATTCATGCTCTGTCCTCCTATCCGTTGGTGCATTAACAATATTATATTAAAGTTTTGTTTCTATTTCAACAATATTAAAATAATTATTTTATAAATTTAGCTATATTTTAAAAAGATAGCTAAGATCATCTAAATATTGAGTAAATAAACGCTAGTTATTATATAGGTTCCTTTTTATATAAAAAGTTGACTTACTAAAAAACGAAACATATAGTAAGTCAACTTTATAGAATATTAAATTAAGCATTGTTTTTATAGTTTGTGACTTTTCTTATAGTCAGGATTACTTTTAACTTTTTTATTAAAGTTAAGAACTAATGCAGTAGAGAATATAAGAATTACTATAAAAGCAATAAAGTACATTAAAGAAAATGATTTGTGAATAGAACTTTGGTCAAAAAGGCTACTTGCGAAAGTGTAAGCTGGTGTTTTAATTGCTAAGAATGAAATTAGTGATACAGCTGTTAAATTAAATTTTTCTTTAAATTTATTCAATTAAATGACCTCCTTTATATAAAGAGTTCCATACATTTAATATATTAATATTAAAGAAAAAAGTAATTTATGTTCTTAGTGAAATTAAAATTTTTGAATAAATATTAAATAAATAATATTAAAAGTATTGGAATTAATGGAATTAATATTATAATCCAAGTTGTTTTTTTTGCCCAATTTAATACAAGTCCATTTCCAGATTTCTTTGGAATAAATATTGAGGGATCTTCTGGATTATAATAAAATATCCCAAACTTCCAAGAAGAAGAATTACTTTGAATAATAGTATTATCATTGTTGTAATGATTAGAATTACAAATTACCATAACTCTATGATTTATTATTAAGTAATTGATATATATATTAAATACTATAAGTATAGTAAAAAGTATAAAAAGATTAGAATTGGAGCGTTTAGAAAATGCTATAAATGATATAGTCAATAGAAATAGAGAACTTATAATATAACGTTTAAAATAAAGTTTAGTAAAGTTAATTTTACAATCAAAAGATTTATCTACCTTAACTCCAAAGATTGTATCATTGCTACTAATAAAAGGTAAGATACATCCAATTGAAAATAAAATCAACAAATTAAAGTAAAGAAAAATTGTAGAAATATTAATAATCATAATAGTATCCCTCCTTAATTTATGAAGTTTAGGATATGTAAATCTATTATTATTTATACTTTAATATTAACACTAATTAATTAAAAAAATGGAAATAATTTATAAGGAAAGTATTAAGTGGGTTAAAATAGTATTAGTTGATTAAAGATATTAAGATATTAATTTATATTTACAAATTTATTTTGTTTAATTACTTAAGAATTAATAGTATTGTTTTTATTTCATGATGATAGATTATTTTATAGCGAATCACCAAAATAAGCTATATTAAAATAAACTATATTAAAATAACAAAAGTTTAAAAGAATAGGATAGAGTAAAGGTAATAAATATTAAAAATAAAAGGAACTTTACATATTTTTGTAAAGTTCCTTTATATATATTAGACCAATTAATAATTTGGTATTATTTTACAACTATATTAACTAATCTTCCTTTGATTACAATAACTTTAACTATATTCTTACCTTCAGTATTTTTAACTATATTCTCATCAGCTAAAGCAGCAGCTTTTATTCCTTCTTCATCAAGGTCTGAAGCTACATTTATCTTAGCTTTGATTTTACCATTAACTTGGATAGCTATTTCAACTTCGTCTTTAACTAAAGCTTTAGGGTCAAACATTGGCCATGCTTCATTAAATACTGAAGTAGTATTTCCAAATAGGCTCCATTGTTCTTCTGCAAAGTGCGGTGCAAATGGTGCAAGTATTTTTATAAAGCTTTCACAAACTTCTTTTAAGAATGAAGCATTTAAAGCTTCTTCTTTGTTATACTTAGATAGAGCATTTATAAATTCCATCATTCTTGCTATTGCAGTATTAAATTGCATCTTTTCACCATCTTCAGTAACACCCTTAATTGCAGTGTTAAGCCAGAAGTTAAGTTCTTTTTCAGCCTTATCTATAGTAGCTTTAGATTTTCCTGAATTAATAGCTTCTCTTGCAGTTTCAAGATTTCTTTCAATTCTATCTACGAATCTACCAACAGATTTAATTCCATCATCGCTCCAAGCTCCACCTTCAGTGTAAGCAAAACCAAACATTAAGTACATTCTAAATACGTCAGCGCCGTATTCTTTAATGTAATCATCTGGTGATATAGTATTTCCTTTTGATTTACTCATTTTAAGTCCATCTGGTCCTAAGATTAATCCTTGGTGAACTAATGAAGTAAATGGTTCATCAAAGTTTAGGTATCCCATATCTCTAAGTGCTTTAGTTATGAATCTTGCATATAGAAGATGCATACAAGCATGTTCAGGTCCTCCAACATACATATCAACTGGAAGCATCTTATCTATAAGTTCCTTATTGAATGGAGCTTCAGTATTTTTGTTATCTGGGTATCTTAAGTAGTACCATGATGAACAAACAAATGTATCTAAAGTATCAACTTCTCTCTTAGCTTTTCCTCCGCAGCATGGGCAAGTAGTGTTAACAAACTCTTCGCACTTAGCTAGTGGTGATTTACCATCTGGTGTAAACTCAACATCATATGGTAATTTAACTGGAAGATCTTTTTCAGGTACTGGTACAGTTCCACATTTTTCACAATATATCATTGGAATTGGAGCACCCCAGTATCTTTGTCTTGATACAAGCCAGTCTCTTAATCTATAGTTAACCTTTTGGCTACCTTCGTTAGTTTCTGCTAACTTTTCAACTATTTTAACTTTAGCTTCTTTTGTAGTTAATCCATCGAATTCTCCTGAATTAACTAATACTCCATGTTCGCAGTATGGAAGTTCAGTTTCTGAACCATCTTTAGCAGCTATAACTCTGTTTATTGGAAGATTGAACTTTGTAGCAAAAGCAAAGTCTCTTTCATCATGAGCAGGAACTGCCATTACAGCACCAGTTCCATAGCTTGCAAGAACATAGTCTCCAACCCATATAGGAACTTCTTTTCCGTTTATAGGGTTTATAGCGTAAGCACCGGTGAATACTCCTGTCTTTTCTTTAGAAATTGATTGTCTTTCTATTTCAGATTGCTTAGCAGTTTCTTCTTTATAAGCTTCAACTGCAGCTTTATTTTCTGGAGTTACTATTTTATCAACTAATTTATTTTCAGGAGCTAAAACTACATATGAAACTCCACATAATGTATCAACTCTTGTTGTAAATACATCAAATGTTAAATCATGATCTTTGATTTTAAATGTAACTTCAGCACCAGTTGATTTACCAATCCAGTGTTTTTGCATTGATACAGTCTTTTCTGGCCAGTTAAGTCCATCTAATTTTTCAAGTAATTCATCAGCATAATCAGTGATTTTTAAGAACCATTGCGTTAAGTCTTTCTTAGTTACTTCTGTATCACATCTTTCACATAAGCCATCAACAACTTGCTCATTAGCTAAAACAGTGTTACATGATGGACACCAGTTAACAGGAGCTTGCTTTCTATAAGCTAATCCTTTTTTATATAATTCTAAGAATAACCATTGAGTCCACTTATAGTAATCAGGTCTGCATGTTACAACTTCATTTTCCCAGTTAAACATAGCACCCATTGCTTTAAGTTGAGCTTCCATAGTTACAATATTTTTTTCAGTTGAATCTTGTGGATGGATACCAGTTTTTATAGCGAAGTTTTCAGCAGGTAATCCAAAAGCATCAAAGCCCATTGGTTGGAATACATTGTATCCATTCATTCTCTTAAATCTAGCCCAAGTATCTACTGGTCCGTAGTTAAACCAGTGACCAGCATGTAGCTGACTTCCTGATGGATAAGAAAACATTTCTAATACATAAAGTTTCTTATCTAAGTTTGTAGGATCGAATTTATATAATTCTTCTTTTTCCCATTTGTCTTGCCATTTCTTATCAATAGCAGTTCCATAGTTTCCCATAGGTTTATTCCTCCTTAATATTTAAAAAATAATAATCTAAAATATAATTATTATTTAATATAAATTACATATATAAAAGTACAATTAATATTGTATAAATGAGTGAAAGTATGTAGCATATTCTTTTAACTTACTCTTAATCCACTAATGCATCTTATAAAGTTTTATGGGTCTTGGGTAAGGGGAAAATAGTACTTATTTATATAAGAAGATTATGAATATAAAATAGAAATAATATTCATTTATATAAGTTAAGTATATTTTAAGAATAAAAAAACCTCTCATCTCTTAAAATATAAGAGACGAAAGGATACTTCCGCGTTACCACTCTTGTTAGAAAATTTTATAATAAAATTTCCTCACTCAATAATTTAACGGTTAAACCGTACTTGACTTATAATCAAGTAAGCTCATAGACAAGTTCCTATATTTGCAATACTGTTTTACACCAAACAACAGCTCTCTAAAATTACAAGGTTATAGTACTACTTCTAATCATAGCAATAAAATATATAATTGTAATCATTTCTTCTAATTATATATTAATGGACAACTTTAAGTCAATACTCATCAATAAGTTATGAAAATATATAGGTCATACCAATTTTTAACTGGTGAAAATTAAATTAGAGGTGTATATTATTAGAATGTAATTTTAAGAGATTAAATTATTTATAAAGCATTAGAATTTATTTATACAATGGGGGAAATTTTCTTATAAATGGAGTGAGGTTTGTGAAAAAGAAAATTAAAAGATTAAGAAATGAAATGAGAAAAAATAATATAGATGGTTTTATTTTTTCTTCGAAAGTAAACAAGAGATATTTCTTAGGATCTACTTGTAGTAATGATTGGATACTTATAACAAATAATAAGTGTTTTTTGATCACTAACACTAACTTTAAAATGAAAAAAGTAGATTTAGAAAATATTCAAATAATAAATACAAATGGTAATTTTGAAATGACTATAAAAGATTTAGCAATAAAAGAAAACATATTAGAGCTTGGCTTTGAAGAAAAATATGTAACTTTTGAAGTGTATAACAAGTTAAGTTATGCACTAGAAGAGGATGATGATTACAGTAATTTAACTCACCTAATGCCAACTAAAAATATTATAGAAAATATTAGAGATAAAAACATAGAGTTTATATAGATATGTTTTGAAATATAAGGAAGTTAAAGCAAATCATACGAGATAATAGGAAAGCTGATGACGAGGGAGATGCCTTAAATAGATAGTATATTGGCTCTATATAATATAAATATAGCTAAATAGGACGGTTTGCTATAAATTAAGCATAATAATATAATTTAAATAAGGGTGTTAATAAAATTTAAAATTTTATATTATAAGAAAGAATTTAGGAGAGTGATATTTTGTGTTCGACGAGAAAGAACCTGAGAAGCATATTATTAGTAATAATTGGCTCAGGTATCTTAGCTTTTGGAAGCTATAATTTTAATTATCAAAATGGTGTAACAGAGGGAGGAGTATTAGGGTTAATACTCTTAGTTAAAAATGTATTTGATATTTCGCCATCAATAACAAACCTTATAATTGATTTCTCGTTATTTGTACTTGGTGCAAAATTTTTTGGTAAGAGATTTTTATTATGCTCAATGTTTGCGACACTATGTTTTTCAACTTCATATGCTATATTTGAAAAAATAGGTTTTGTTGTACCAAATTTAAGTGAGTATAGGTTATTTGCAAGTATATTTGCAGGAATATTTGTAGGGCTTGGAGCTGGACTAGTACTTCGTGGAGGAGGAGCGTCAGGTGGAGATGACGTTATTGCACTTTTAGGTAATAAATTTACACCTCTTAAAGTAAATCATGTTTATTTATTAAGTGATGCAATAATTCTTATATTATCATTAGTTTACCTAGATTTTGTACAAGTTATATTTTCTATTGTAGCTGTACTTATAAGTGGTAAATTAATAGGTATTATATATGAATACAAAAATGAGGATATACAAGATAATAGTGCTAAGGATAAAAGTATTGAAGGTGCTGAAAATAATGATGGCATAAAAGGTGAGTCATTAACAGCATAGTATATTATATATTTTTTAGAGTAGTTTTTAAGCTACTCTTTTTATTTTATTATAATTCATTATCTCATGGTATCTTAGTTGCACTTATTTATAGGTTTAAAACAAAAGTCTTAAAACATAAATGTAAATTAAAGTTTTAAATATAAAAAGAATGTACTTAAATTTTTAAGTACATTCTTTTTATCTATTCCGTTTAAATAATAATACTCTAGATACAGACATTAAAACTGGAATCTCAATAAGTGGTCCAACTATAAGTGCTACAGCAATCATAGGTCTATCAGAAAAGTAAGCTACAGCAATTGCAAGGGCTATTGGTGAATTTCTAGCTAATGTAGTTAAATTCAAAGCCACTTTATCTTCGTAAGACATGTTTAATTTAAACCCAATAAACTGTCCTAGAATAAATACTATAAAGAAAAATATTAATAAAGGAATTAGTAGTTTTAAAAATATGTTTGGGTGTGCTAAAAATACCCTTCCTTGTGATGTAAACATTGAAAGTATAGCTAAATTTAAAAAATATCCTTGAAGAGTGCAACATTTTTTCGAAATAGTCTCATTAAAATATGTATTTCCTTTAAACTTAATAATTAAATTTCTAATTATTATAGAAAGTATAAGAGGAATAATTAAATTTATTATAGTGCTACTTATTAACTCCATTGAATTAAACTCGATGCTTGTACCGCCTATTAATAATACATATAAAGGCAGTAATATAATTTGAAGTATAAAGTTTAATGGAAGAAGAGATGCACCAAGGGCAGTATTACCTTTAGCTACATCTGTAAATATTAGATACCAATCAGTACAAGGGGTAACAGTAAGCATAACAAATCCAATTAATAAATCTGGCTCATTAATTAAAAACAATCTTCCTAGTATAAAGATTAGTATAGGTGTTATTATAAAATTTATCATTATTGATGTAGAAGTGAACTTTATATTTTTTAAAGAATCTTTTATATTTCCAATTGGTATTTGAAGAAATAATAAAAATAGCATTAATGTAAGAAATGGCATAATAAGCTTATCAGATATATTAGATATAAAATCTACTTGTCCAATAAAAATACCAATAAAAGCTATAAAAATTATAATCAAACTTTGAAATTTATCTTTTGTATTCAATTTAATGTCCTCCTAATATAAGCTTACTAAACTCTAAGATAAAAGTATAACACCAGTGATAATTAATATCAATTATTCAAAAGTAAAAAGATATCATAGTGAAATTGGCAGGGACAATTAACTACGATTCCATTTAATATATTTCTATAGAGAATATTATTACGTAAACTTATAATACAATTCTATTATTAAATACTTCAATTTATATAAATTGAAGTATTT
>JBBVGE010000556.1:0-1493 GCA_040144665.1 Clostridium perfringens | reverse complement strand
AGTAAATTCTTAAAAGATAATGGATATAAATATGAGGTCCATAATAAAGGAAAAGTAAAATAATCGAAGGTGATTTAATGGCTAAGAAAAAATATTACTGGTTAAAGCTTAAAGAAGATTTTTTTAGACAAAAAGAGATTAAGAAATTAAGGAGAATAGCGGGCGGAGATACTTATACAATTATATATTTAAAAATGCTTTTATTAGCCATGAAGAACGAGAATAAAATTTATTTTGAAGGTGTAGAGGAAAATTTTGCAGAAGAACTAGCCCTTGAATTAGATGAAGATACTAACAATGTAAAAATGACATTATCATTCTTGCAATCTCAAAGTTTAATGGAGCTTGTAGATGAAGACGAATATCTTTTACCTAGATGCAAAGAGATGGTAGGAGTTGAAAGTGATAGTGCTGAAAGGGTTAGAAAGCATAGATTAAAAAAGAAAGAAGAACAAAAAGCGTTACAATGTAACACCGATGTAACAGAGGGTAACGCCAAAGTAATAGAAGGTAACACAGAGATAGAGAAAGAGATAGATATAGATATAGACATAGAGAAAGAGATAGAGGTAGAGAAAGAAAAACCTAAACTTGAACCTCTAATATTTCCTTCTCCAATCCATAAAAGTATATATAACTTAGTTGGTGATGTTGGATATAGAACATGGTTTATAAAAAGTGAAGTATCAGAAGATGATAAATCTATAAGTATTAAAGCTAATAGTGATTTTGAAAGAAGAATAATAATATCAAAATATATTCCAAGATTACAATTGGAGTTTAATAAAAGAATAGAGGTTAGTTAATTCATGATATGAAAAAAGTATAAAGATATGAAGGTGAATAAAAATGGCTAAAACAGCATGTAGAATTTTTAAAATAAAATGTGTAGGTGATTCTGATAATGTAGCAGATATGCTTGAAGATATAGCTAAAGAGATAAGAAGTGGAGTTATACACAAAAAAGAAGAAATGTTCTATGAAATAGTAAGTCAAGGTTATGTTAAGAAAGAAAATCGCGGAAATTGGTATGACAAAGGAATAAATTCAGTTAAGTAATTTGAAATATCAGAAAGGATAAATAATGAGAAAAGAATATTGTGAAGTATGTGGATCAACTCATTTAGTTGAAGAACATCACATAATAAAAAGAGGACAAGCACCAGCACTTATTAATTGCAAATTAAATTATAAGTATTTATGTTATGAACATCATAGAGGAACTTATGGGGTTCATGGTAAGTATGGAAGTAAACTGGACCATGAGTTAAAGACATCATTGCAAGATAATTTAAATTTGATGTTTGGAGCTGACATTTACTATGCAGTAGAACAAATAAAAGAGAAATTAGATATAAGTTTAAAAGAAACAGAACGCCTTATAAAGACTTTATTACCAATAGAGGGTAAATATAAGGGGATAGATATTATAAGAGCGTGCATGGGTGGGAAATTAGTTTTAGGGGGTGAGTATGAATTACAAAGAACAATAT
>JBBVGE010000555.1:0-253 GCA_040144665.1 Clostridium perfringens | reverse complement strand
ATTTATTGGAGGGTTTATACAAAAAGCCTCTTTTAAAGAAATGGTAGAAATTTTATTGAAGACGATTAAACAAATGAGTAAATCTACCATAACCATACTTGCAATAATAGCTCTAGCTAAGGTCATGGGTTATAGTGGAATGGTTGCATCTATAGCAACAGTATTAGTTATGATAACAGGTTCATTTTATGCTTTTATAGCACCTTTTATTGGAGCTTTAGGAACCTTTGTAACAGGAAGTGATACATCCGCC
>JBBVGE010000554.1:0-358 GCA_040144665.1 Clostridium perfringens | reverse complement strand
AAATCTACTCCTACATTATTAACACAATCCTCAACTATCCCTGCTAAGGATTCATCAAGTTTTTTCTGAGTTACATCATGTTGATATTGTCCTACTCCTATAGCCTTAGGATCTATTTTAACAAGCTCAGCTAATGGATCTTGAAGTCTTCTTCCTATAGAAATTGCTCCTCTTACAGTTACATCTAAGTCTGGATATTCCTTATTTGCAAGCTCTGATGCTGAATAAACAGAAGCTCCTGCCTCAGAAACTATAACATAAAATAATTCTTTTCCTGTTTCCTCTTTTATTTCCTTAAGCATCTTTGCAATTACTTCTTCTGATTCTCTTGAAGCTGTTCCATTTCCTAAAGAAATAA
>JBBVGE010000553.1:0-214 GCA_040144665.1 Clostridium perfringens | reverse complement strand
TACTTAGATGTATTAGCAAGATTATCTACTGGAATTTGTGCTCATAAAGCTGATTCTCATGCTGCAAATGGAAACTTAAAAGGAATGTGGAGATGGCATTTATTTGGATCAATTCCATGGGGATTATCAAGAGCAATTCCTGTTTTCGTAGGTGCATTCTTTGGTTCAGAGGTTGCTACTGCATTTATAGAAAAGGTTCCTGTATGGTTAACTA
>JBBVGE010000552.1:0-58078 GCA_040144665.1 Clostridium perfringens | reverse complement strand
AAATATTTTCTACTTAATAATAAATTTAATGATTATTTTGTAAGATTTGATGTTATAGAAGTGTATTTAAATCATAAAAATAATACTAATAGTATAATTCATACTAAAGATGCATTTAGGTAAAATAAAAAGTAGTAATAGCCTTTTGGCTATTACTACTTTTTATAATATATTTCTTAAAAAACTCATTCTATGAATAGGTGTTGCACCATATTCTTTTATTGCTTCAATATGTTTTGAAGCTCCATATCCAACGTTATTTTCAAATCCGTATTCTGTGTATGTCTTTGCTAATTCTTTCATTAAATTATCTCTATATACTTTAGCTATAATAGAGGCTGCAGCAATTGATGCACTTTTTGTATCACCTTTTATAACTGACTTATTTTCTCTATCTATTCCTTTAACAGTGTAACCATCAGATAAAACAATATCTGCTCTTTTATCTAATCCATATATTGCCTTAAGAAAAACTTCATTATTACATACGCCTATACCTTTTTCATCTATTTCATCATTAGAGCATTCACTAATAAAGTACGCTATTGACTTTTCTTTTATTATTAAAGAAAGTTCTTCTCGCTTTTTTTCTGATAACTTCTTTGAATCATTTAGATAGAAAATCATTTCATCATCTATTGTATCCAAATCAAGTATTACAGCTGCTGATACTATAGGTCCAGCAAGGGGCCCTCTTCCAACTTCATCAACTCCAGCTAGAAGTCTCCCTTTTGCAAATCCTCTATCAAAATCATACATTTTCTTTACTCTAATTTCCTCATCTTCAATCTTCTTTTTTTCTTTTAATATTTTATTTCCAAGAGTATTAACATTCTTTCTTTTATCATTTAAAAGTATTTTACTTAAAGATAGAGCACACTCACTCTTAAAATCAAGATTAAGACTATCGAATTCTTCTTTTATACTTTTATAACTCATAGTGCTTAAATCACTATTTAGAAGTTTCATAAAACCACTCCAATTTAATAAATTAAGGTCTTTCCAGCGAAATATTTCCTATTTTTCCACCTCTAAATTCATCTAATATAATAACTGATATTCTATTATAATCTATCTCTCTACCTTTCATTATAGCTCCTCTTTTTATAGCTATAGCATCCATAGTTTCAAGTGGATTATCATATACAGTATCTATTTTATATCTTTCTATTAAGTTATCAGGATAAAATTCTTGAAGTCTTTCTATCAATCTATAAGCTAGATCTTCTATATCCATTATTTCATCTCTTATAGCACCTGTAAATGCAAGGTTTAATGCCGTTTCATCATCTTTAAATTTAGGCCATAAAACTCCTGGGGTATCAAGCATCTCTATATCCATAGATGTTTTTATCCATCTTTTACTTTTAGTTACTCCTGGTCTGTCACCAGTTTGTGCTATGTTATTTTTAGCCATCTTATTTATAAATGTAGATTTTCCTACATTAGGTATTCCTACAACCATAACCCTTGTCATGATTACTTTTAATCCCTTACCTTTAAGTCTTTCATGCTTTTCTTTTAATAGTTCATTTAGTGCAGGCTTTATTTTTTGAAGTCCACTTCCCTTTAAACAGTTAACTTCCATAGCCATAACATTATCTTTAGTTAGATGTTTTATCCATTCTTTAGTAACTTTAGATTCTGTTAAATCACTTTTATTCAAAAGGATTAGTCTCGGTTTATCACCTACTAATTTATCTATATCTGGATTTGCAGAACTTGCTGGAATTCTAGCATCCCTAATTTCTATAACAGCATCTACAAGCTTTAAATTCTCTTTAATCTCCCTCTGAGTCTTTTTCATATGCCCAGGAAACCAGTTAATTGCCATAAAAATTCCTCCTTATATATTTATTATTTTTACCTATAGAAAAAAGAGACTTAATTCTAAGCCTCTTCTTTATGGTTAACTATTTTAATAATTCTTTAACCTTAGCAGCCTTACCTACTCTGTCTCTTAAGTAGAATAACTTAGCTCTTCTTACTTTACCTCTTCTTGAAACTTCGATCTTTTGGATCATTGGAGCGTTCATTGGGAAAGTCTTTTCAACACCTGTACCGTAAGCTAATCTTCTTACAGTGAAAGTTTCTCTTAAACCACCA
This sequence comes from Clostridium perfringens, assembly GCA_040144665.1. Taxonomy (GTDB): domain Bacteria; phylum Bacillota; class Clostridia; order Clostridiales; family Clostridiaceae; genus Clostridium; species Clostridium perfringens_A. Next base: position 55,972 of record JBBVGE010000552.1, on the reverse strand, counting down.
TTTTGCTTCTTAATAACAGTTCCTTCAAATACTTGAACTCTTTCTCTGTTACCTTCTTTGATTAATTGGTGAACTTTTACGTTATCCCCAACATTGAAGCTTGGTAAATCAGTTCTTATTTGTTCTTGTTCTATTGCTCTTAAAATTTCGTTCATTGTGCATTCCCTCCTAATAAGTAAATTGTGACGTTCTTTTCAGAGCTATAATCCAAAAGAGGAACGCCCGTACTAGCACAAAGCATATTCTAGCATAAAAAGTTACTTATTGCAACATTTTATTTATTATGCTCTTTTAATAATTTTTTATCTTCCTTTGTAAGCTCTATTTTATCGAATAAATCTTTTCTCTTCTCTCTTGTAGCTATTAATGACTCTTTCCTTCTCCATTTTCTTATATTCTCATGATGCCCTGATAATAAAACTTCTGGAACCTTTACACCTTCAAATTCTTCTGGCCTTGTATATTGAGGGTATTCTAAAAGTCCATTAGAAAATGATTCGTCCATAAAACTTTCTTCTTTTCCAAGTACTCCTGGCTTTAATCTAAGAATAGAATCTATTACAGGAATTGCAGCCATTTCACCACCTGTTAATATAAAATCTCCAAGTGATATCTCCATATCTATATGTTTGTATACTCTTTCATCAATACCTTCATAATGTCCACATATAAATATTAAGCTATCTTCTTTTGCAAGTTCTTTTGAAAGTTCGTGATTAAACTGTCTTCCTCTAGGCCCTAAAAATACAACTTTTCCTGAATTATTTTTTTTGCATTCTCTTATAGCATCTACAATAGGTTGTGGTGCCATAACCATTCCAGCCCCACCACCATAAGGATAATCATCAACCTTTTTATTTTTATGCTTTGTATAATCTCTTATGTTAAGGCATTCTATATTTACTAATCCTTTTTCTTGTGCTTTACCTATAATACTATGATTAAATATAGAAAACATATCTGGAAAAAGCGTTAAAACACTAATCTTCATCTTGCCATTCTCCTACTGGTCTTATAACAATCTTTTCATTATCTAAATCTATATCTAAAACTATTGTTTTAAGTACAGGAATTAATAACTCCTTAGGCTCTCTTATCCAATATACATCATTATTTTTTGTTTCTATAACATCATATATAGGTCCAAGGTCCTTACCTTCAGTATCAAATACATGTATACCTATAAGATCTGTAACATAAAAAGTATCCTCTGGAAGTTCTGGCTCTCTTTCTCTAGGTACTTCTATTAATTTATTTTTATACGTTTCAGCTTCGTCAATTGAATTTATTCCTTCTATCTTTAAGATTACTCTATCTTTTTGGAATTTTACACCTTCAATTTCTCTTTCAACTCCGTTTATAAAAATAGTTCCATATCTTTTAAAGTTATTAACATCAGAAGTTGTAGCCATAACTTTAACTTCGCCTTTTAATCCATGAGTATTTACTATTTTACCTACTCTAAAAAATTCTTCCATTAGCTTTCACCTCTTTTTTATAATTATCAAAGAATTAAAGATTTATCCTTATATTATATAAAAAGAGTTAGGACAAGGCCTAACTCTTCTAGATAATTTCAACTACTACTCTTTTTTCTTCTTTTATTGCTGCAGCCTTTACTACGGTTCTAATAGCTTTTGCTATTCTTCCCTGTTTTCCAATAACTTTGCCCATATCTTCTGGTGCAACCCTAAGTTCTAGTATAATTGACTGCTCACCTGCAATCTCATTTACCTTTACTTCATCAGGCTTATCCACAATAGACTTAGCTATTATTTCAACTAATTCTTTCATAAGTGTCCTGCATATAGTATATGTACTAGGTGCAGTATTCACCTCCTAAAATTACTTGTTTAGGCCTGCCTTTACGAAAAGCTTCTTAACTACTTCTGTTGGTTGTGCACCATTTTGTAGCCATTTGTTAGCTTTTTCTTCGTTGATTTTTATTTCAGCTGGTTCTGAAACTGGATTGTAGAATCCGATTTCTTCGATGAATCTACCATCTCTTGGGCTTCTTGAATCAGCAACTACAACTCTGTAGAAAGGTGCTTTCTTAGCTCCCATTCTTCTTAATCTTATCTTTACTGCCATGTTAATTTCACCTCCTTTAAAGTATAATTATATATTAACTCATAAAAGGTAATTTACCTAGGAGACCTTTTTTGCCTCCCTTTTGAAGTGATTTCATTTGCTTCATTTGCTTTTTCATCATTTCAAATCCTTTAATAAGTTTATTAACTTCTTGTATTGTTGAACCGGATCCCTTTGCAATTCTTTTTTTTCTTGAAGAATTACTAATTACAAGTGATGGATTTCTTCTTTCTTTTAAAGTCATTGAAAGAATTATAGCTCTAACCTTTTCCATTTGCTTTTGACCTTGATCAAAATCAACACCTTGTAACTCTTTTGCATTAACTCCTGGAATCATCTCCATTAATTTATTTAACGGTCCAAGCTTTTTCATTTGTTCCATTGCTGTTAGATAGTCTTCAAAATTAAGACCTTGGTTCATCATTTTCTTTGTAAAATCTGCTGCTTCATCTTCATCAATTGCAGATTGAGCTTTTTCTATTAGAGATAATACATCTCCCATTCCAAGTATTCTTGATGCCATTCTATCTGGATGGAAAACTTCAAAATCATTCATTTTTTCACCAACACCAATGAATTTTATTGGCTTTTCAGTGATAGATCTTATTGAAAGTGCAGCTCCACCTCTAGTATCACCATCAAGTTTAGTTAAAATAACCCCTGATACATCAAGTTCATTATTAAAACTTTCTGCAACATTTACTGCATCTTGACCTGTCATTGAGTCTACTACAAGTAGAATCTCTGAAGGGCTTACAGCTTCCTTTACATCCTTTAATTCTTGCATTAAGCCTTCATCTATGTGTAATCTTCCGGCTGTATCTATAATAACTACGTTATTCCCATTATCTTTTGCATGCTTTATACCCGCCTTAGCAATATTAACTGCCTTTTCCTTATCTCCCATAGAGAAAACAGGTATATCTATTTGCTTTCCTACAACTTCCAATTGTTTTATAGCTGCAGGTCTATAAATATCACATGCTACAAGAAGCGGCTTTTTATTATTCTTTCTAAGGTTTAATGCTAACTTACCACACATTGTAGTTTTACCAGCACCTTGAAGTCCTACAAGCATTATTACTGTAGTACCACTACTTGAATAATTTATTTTACTTTCGCTTCCTCCCATAAGTTCAGTAAGCTCATCGTTAACTATTTTAATAACTTGTTGACCAGGTGTCAAGCTTTCTAATACATTACTACCAATGCATTTCTCACTAACACTTTTAACAAATTTTTTTACTACTTTATAGTTAACATCTGCTTCTAATAAAGCAAGTTTTACTTCCCTCATAGCTTCTTTAATATCTTTTTCATTAAGCTTTCCTTTTCCCTTTAACTTTTTAAAGGTATTTTGAAGCTTTTCTGATAATCCCTCAAAAGCCATATTAAACCTCCTAATGTTATAAATCTTCTAGTTCTTTCTTTAGCATATCACATTCTTCATCAGAAATAGAATACTTTTTCTTAAAGTTTTTTAGAAGTTTTATAATTTTTTCTTCTCGATTCATACTCTTTTGAAGTAAGCCTAATTTATTCTCATAAGCTAAAAGTTGTTTATAACATCTTTTAAGCAAATCATGGATTGCTTGACGACTTGTGTTGTTTAATTCAGCAATTTCAGCTAAGGATAAGTCATCCTCAAAATATAATTCCATAATATTTTTTTGCTTTTCAGTTAGTAATGGTTTATAAAAATCCATCAATAATGAAATCTCAACCCTGTCTTCCATCATATAATCACCTTACCCACAAAAGAGATAATAACAGATATATTTTAAGGTGTCAAGTATTTTTACTTAACACCTTAATTTTTTTAAAATAATGCTTCAGCAAAGCTTTTTGCATCAAATTTCTGAAGATCATCAATACCTTCCCCGACACCAATATACTTAACTGGTATATTAAGAGATTGCTTTATAGATATGACTACTCCCCCTTTTGCTGTCCCATCTAATTTAGTTAAAATAATACCATCTATAGGGCAGGCCTCCATAAATTGTTTAGCTTGAATTACTGCATTTTGCCCTGTTGTACCATCTAAAACAAGAAGTGTTTGTTTCTTAGCCTCTCCATATTCTCTGTCTATAATCCTATTTATCTTTGAAAGTTCATTCATTAGATTTTTCTTATTATGAAGTCTTCCAGCTGTATCACAAATTAAAAGATCTACATTTCTAGCTTTAGCTGCTTGAACAGCATCAAAGACAACTGCAGCAGGATCTGATCCTTCACTTTGTTTTACTATATCAACATTTGCTCTATTACTCCATACTTCAAGTTGATCAATTGCAGCTGCTCTAAATGTATCTGCTGCTGCTAGTAATACTTTCTTACCTTCTTGCTTATTTTTAGCTGCAAGCTTTCCAATGGATGTAGTCTTACCAACTCCATTAACACCAATTACAAGTAGAACTTCTTTTTCTGATCTATTTGTTTCCTCTTCATTATCCCCTTCAAGGAGCATTTCTGTTATGACTTCTTTAAGAGCTGGTTTTACCATTTGAGGATCATTTATTTTTTCTTTTCTAATTTTAACTTTTAGTCTATCTATAATTTCAACTGTTGTATCCATACCTATATCTGAAATTATTAATATTTCTTCTAACTCCTCATATAAATCATCATCAATAGTTACAGCTAAATTTAATGCTTCATTAATTTTATCCTGTAACCCATCTCTAGTTTTTGTTAATCCTGTTTTTAACTTATCAAATAGCTTTCCAAACATTTTAAGTCCTCCAATTCTATACCTATCTAGTTAAATCAACTGATACTACTTTTGAAACTCCTTTTTCCTCCATAGTGACACCATACATAACATCACTTACTTCCATAGTTCCTTTTCTATGAGTAATTACTATAAATTGAATATCTTTCTCTGAGAATTTCTTTAAGAATTCTGCATATCTATATACATTTGCATCATCTAGTGCTGCTTCAATTTCATCTAATATACAAAATGGGGTTGGTTTCATTTTAAGTATACCAAAAAGTAATGCTATTGCAGATAATACTTTTTCTCCTCCAGACATTAGATTAATATTTTGAAGCTTCTTACCAGGAGGCATTACATTTATTTCTATATTAGCTGTAAGTTCATCACCCTCACCTAATATAAGTTCTGCTGTTCCCCCTTTAAATAACTCTTTAAATGTTTCATCAAAGTTTTCATTTAAAATCTTAAAGTTTTCTTTAAAGATTACTTTCATTTTTAGAGTCATTTCTTCTATAACTGAAATAAGTTCCTCTTTAGCTTTCTCTAAATCCTGTTCCTGTGTAGACATAAACTCATACTTTTCACTAACTTCTTCATATTCTGAAATAGCTGCAAGATTTACAGTTCCTAAAGCAGATATTCTTCTTTTAATTGAATTTATATTATCTTTAAATGCCATTATATTTTCTATAGGCTGCGCAATTTCAAGAGCTTCTGCATAAGTTAAATCCATCTCTTCATTAAGCTTTTTAAAGTGATTTTCTATTTCCATTTCACTCTTAGCTTTAAGAATCTCTCTTCTATTAAACTCGCCTTCTTCTTTATTTATTATCTCTCTCATTTCAGTAATTAAACTATCAATTTTTCTAAAATCTTCTTTAAGAGAACCTTTTTTAATTTCATCTTCTTTAAATATTTCTTCTAATTCCTCTAATCTTTTAGTATTTTCTTTTATTAGATTTAAGCTAGCTTCAATATCCTTTTTAGATTTTTCTATACCTTTTAAAGACTCTTCATTTTCCTTTTGAATTTCTAAAATTTTTAAATTACTCTCTTTTAATTCAATGTCTTTTCTTGATATATCATTAACCTTACTTTGAAGTGCTTCATTTATAGAAGCTCTATTTATTCTAGCCTCTGTTAATTCATTATTGCACTTTTGAAGATATACTTTTTCTTTCTTTAAAATCCCTTCAAGTTCAAGTTCTCTCTCTTTATTCAAAGAATTTTCACTTGCTATTTTTTTTAGATTTATCTCATATCCATTTAAATGCTCTTTTAAAGAAGATATATCTAAATCAATTTTACTCTCTTCATTTTGAGATGATACTAATGTATCTTTTAATTTTTTTATTTGATTCTCTAAGTTGGATAACTCATTTTTATCTGTAGCTATCTCTATTTTTATTCCATGTATTTTATCTGTATCATTTAAAATTGATTCATCTATAGTTTTTCTTTCAATATTTATTTTTTCTATTTCTTTTGATATTTCTTTTAATTTCTCTTTACCTATAACAATTCTATTTTCTATTTCTTCAATTTCTCTTTTTCTACTTAAGATATTTGAAGTTTTACCCTTAATACTACCTCCAGTTAACGCTCCTCCTGCATTTAAAACTTCACCTTCTAAGGTTACAATTTTATGCTTATATCCTGTCATTTTTGCAATTTTAAAAGCGCTATCCATATTAGAACAAATTAGTGTTCTCCCAAGGGCATAATCAATAACCTTCGTGTATTTATTGTCAAATTCTATTATTTCTGATGCTATACCTAAATATCCATCTATATCTTTTACTCTATTATCAACACTAATTCTCTTTCCATTTATTATGTTAAGAGGTAGGAAGGTAATTCTTCCAAGTTTATTGCTTTTTAAATATCCAATTAAATCTTTAGCAATTTTTTCTGTTTCTGTAATAACATTTGAAATTGATCCTCCAAGAGCAGTTTCTATCGCTTGCTCATATCCCTTAGGAACATTAAAAACTTCTCCTAAGACATTTATATTTTCAGTATGTGGAGTAAGCTTTTTATATACCCTATCCATTAAATTTTTAAGAGACCTATTATATCCCTCATACTGATTTTCAAGATCTTCAAGCATAGATTTATTAGCTTCAAGCTTACTTATGGCTATATTAGCTCCCTTAGATTCATTTTCTTTTTTAAGTAAATTATTATTAAGTCTTGATAATATTTGCTTACTTGACGAGATTTTTTCTCTTAATATTTCAAATTCTTTTTCTTCTGATTCTATTTTTAAAGTTAATCCATTTATGCTAGCTTTATTAAGATTTATATTACTATTAATACTTTCAAGAGAATTCTTTATCCTGTCTTTTCTCTCTTCTTTATTTTTTATTTCACTGCTTATTTCTGTTATCTTATTTTTTATAGAAGAATTTCCTCTAAGTAATTCTAATTCACTATTTTTTAACTTCTTAAGTTCCAATTCAAATTCATTTATTTTTAAGTTAAGATTTCTATTATTTTCTTCCAATTTAGAAATCTCTTCTTCTATAGCCTTTTGTTCTTCTTTCTTTACAGATAACTCTTTTTCTAATATTTCTTTTTCTTTATGTATATCTTTAACTTTATTATTAAGTCCATACTCTTCAAACTTATTTTTTTCAATAGTTTTATTTAAATTATTTATTCTTTCATTAAATAACTCAATGTCGCTATTAGCTTTTGTTATATCTTCTTTTTTAGTAAAGTATTCAAGTTTCTTGTCAGTAGTCTTACTCTCAAGTTCTTCAAGCTTTTCTTCTATACTTTTTAATCTTTCTCTTTTATTTTTTAATTCATCTCTTTTAAAATTTAAATCTTTTTCTCTTTTTTCTAGCTCATCATCAAAGCCCTTTAATTCATTTTCGACAAATTTTATATTACTTACAATTAAAGAAACTTCTTTTTCTTTAAGCTCATCCGATAAGTCATTAAATTTCAAAGCTTTTTCCCGCTCTATTCTTAGAGGTTCTAACCTTTCTTCATAAGTAGATATAATATCTCTTATTCTAACTAAGTTTTCATCAGTATTAGATAACTTTTTTTCAGCCTCATTTTTTCTCCACTTATATTTTACAATTCCAGCAGCCTCTTCAAGAAGTGCTCTTCTATCCTCTGGTCTCCCACTTAAGATTGCCTCAATTTTACCTTGTCCTATAAGCGAATACCCCTCTTTACCAATACCAGTATCCATAAAAAGATTTGTTATATCTTTAAGTCTACATTTGTTATTATTTATAAGATATTCAGTTTCCCCCGATCTAAATATCCTTCTAGTTACAGTTACTTCATTATAATCAGTTGAAAGAACTTCATCTGAATTATCTAAAGTAAGGGAAACTTGTGCAAGTCCAACTGGTTTTCTATACTGAGTTCCTGCAAAAATAACATCTTCCATCTTGCCACCTCTAAGAGTCTTGACACTTTGTTCTCCAAGAACCCATCTAACTGCATCCGAGATGTTACTCTTCCCACTACCATTAGGTCCTACAACCGCTGTAACACCTTTTCTAAATTTAAGTTCTGTTTTATCAGCGAAGGATTTAAACCCTCTTACTTCTAAAGATTTTAAAAACAAACATTCCACTCCCTATGCTATATAAATATCGGTACTAAGGATATTAAGAATACTAAAACTAAAAATACTGCAAGTGCAATTTGCATCTTCTCTCTTGTCTTTTTTCTCATATAAATCACCTCTAACTTTAGTATATATTAAACTCTTTAAACTATGGCACAAAACGAGAGTTTCCTCTCGCTTTATTAAATACTTATTTGCTTTTTCGTGCCATCATTAAGTATTATTATACCTCGTGTAACTTCATCAGTTATCTTTACAGTTACATTGTATCCCTCTTCTTTTAACTTATTAAAATAAGATTTCTTATTGGCATAAAGCTTACTTACATCCTTATTATTTACTAAGATATCAAAAGATTTATTAGTCACTTTATCTCTAATCTTATCTAAAATTAAACTACTTTCAACAAGTTCTCTAAAAGCAGGATGGAATGGTCCATCTATTATATCTCCACCTTCATTTATTGTTTCTGTAGGTTGAAGGCCTATTCTAATAACGTTTATACCTTTTTCATTAAACATGCTGTATATCTTTTTACTAACTTCAACTGCCATATCTAATGTATATGGAGAATATTCTCCCCTTCTATACATAACTTCCATAGGCGTATCTTTAATAACAAGTGATGGATATATTCTTACTATATCTGGTTCCATGTTTATTGAGTCAATAGCGCTCTTTATATCCTTTTCTGGATTCGACTTAGGAAGACCAGGCATTAATTGATGACCCAAAGTTATCCCATACTTCTTAATAAGCTTAGATGCATTAATTACATCTAAAACGTTATGTCCTCTTCCAGATGCTACTAACACCTCTTCATCTAATGACTGAATTCCAAGTTCAATTATATCAACGTCATAATCTTTTAAATAGCTTAATATATAATCATTTATATAATCAGGTCTTGTAGACATTCTAATTTTGTTTACTATTCCAAGTTCCTTATACCTTTTAGCAACTTCAAGTAACTCTCTTTGTTTTTCTTCTCTTATTGCTGTAAATGTACCTCCAAAGAAAGATACCTCTATAGTTGCTTCTTTATTTTGTATGGTTTCATAATATTCTTCAATAATATTTTTAACCTTTTCTCCATCAACTCTATCCTTTACCCCTGTTATTCTGTCTTGATTACAGAATACACAGTTATGAGGACACCCTTCATGTGGTACAAATATTGGTATAATATAGTGGTTTTTACTCATTTATTACCCCCATCTTTTCTAACGCTTGTTTTGCGGAAGCCTGTTCTGCTTCTTTTTTAGAGAATCCTTCACCTTCTCCCATGCACTCATTGTTTATAAGTACTTTAGTGAAGAATTTTCTTCTATGAGGTGGTCCCTCAAACTTTACTAGATCATATATTATGTTTACTTCCCCATTCTTTTGTAGGTGTTCTTGAAGCTTAGTTTTAAAATCTAATATAATTTTATTTTCTATAGCTTTTTCTATTATATCTGAAAATTGATTTAATATAAATTCTCTAGTAAACTCTAAGCCTTTGTCTAAATATATAGCTGCTAAAACTGCTTCTACAGCATCTGCTTGTATTGATGTTCTATTTCTGCCTCCAGTAAGTTCTTCTCCCTTACTCATTCTAATATAATTACCTAAATCAAGTTTTTTAGCTATCTCAAATAAAGAATTTTCACATACTATAAGACTTCTGATTTTTGTAAGTTCTCCTTCTGCTTTATCCAGATAATTCTTAAACAAATATTCTGTTATACATAATTGAAGTACAGAATCTCCTAAAAACTCTAATCTTTCATTATATTCTGTATCTTTATATTGGTTTGCGAAGGAACTATGTGTAAGTGCCTTCTTTAAATAACTTAGATTGGTGAACTTAACACCAAGTGTGTTTTGAAACTCTTTCAATTTTAATTTATTCATTTTATACACTCCTCTAAGTTTATTCTTCAGTTTGCTCAAGTTAAACAAATTCAAGAATAAACTATTACTTTTAAAATATAAAAATCCCGCATTTTAGGCGGGATTTTTTTATTCTTCAACATGGTTTTTTACGTATTCTACAACATCTCCAACTGTTTTGAATCCCTCAACGTCTTCATCTGGAATTTCCATATCTAATTCGTCTTCTAGTGCCATTATTAATTCTACAATGTCTAGTGAATCTGCATTAAGGTCATCAACAAATGATGAATCTAATGTAATTTCATCAGCATCTATACTTAATTTCTCTGCTATAATTTCTTGAATCTTTTCAAACATATTATCACCTCCTGAAATCCTTCCCTTAGATAATATTATATATTAAATATACAGTCAATATTCTACTAAAATAAATTTTAATTATTTTGTCCTAATTTTGTCCTAATTCATCTTTTATTTTATCTATTACCTTTCCTTCATGGAATATTTTTGTTTGTCTTATAGCATTTTTAAAAGCTTTGCCATCAGAGCTTCCATGCGCTTTAATACATATTCCATCTACACCTAAAAATGGTGCTCCACCAACTTCTTTATAGTCAAACTTAACCATAAGAGTTTTAAATACGGGTTTAAGTAAAACTGCACCAAATTTTGATAGTGCTGAAGATGACATAATATGATCTTTAATAATTCCAAGTAAATTCATGGCAGCACCTTCATAAAGCTTAAGTGCAGTATTACCTACGAATCCATCACATACTAATACATCTACATCTCCTGTAGGTATATCTCTAGGTTCAACGTTTCCAACAAAATTCATATCTTCTTCTTTAAGAAGCTTGTATGTCGCTTTTGTAAGATCATTTCCCTTCTCTTCTTCAGCTCCAATATTTATTAATCCAACTGATGGATTATTCTTCTTAAAGACACTTTCATAATATATCTTTCCCATCTTAGCAAATTGAACAAGATAACTTGGCTTACAATCAACATTAGCACCAGCATCTATTATCATAAAGCTTCCTCTTCTCCCTGGCATAATAGGTGCAAGAGATGGTCTCTCTACCCCTTTTATTCTTCCAACAATAAGAGTACAACCAGCTAAAAATGCTCCAGTACTTCCTGCTGATATAATTCCTTCGCACTCTCCAGATTTGACTAGATTTAAAGCTTTTACTATACTTGAATCTTTTTTTCTTCTAAGGGCCATAACTGGATGTTCATTAGTACTTATAACTTCACTAGCATCTACTATAGTCACTTTATCTTTTGGATAAGTATGTTTTTTAAACTCTGCTTCAATTTTATCTTTCGGACCTGTTATATAGATTTCCATGTCCTTATACTCTTTTAAAGCCTCTACGACACCCTCTACAACAGCCATAGGTGCATTATCTCCACCCATTCCATCTATTGCTATCTTCATCTAATTCACCCCTTTTTTCTTTATATATAAAGAAAAGAAAGTCATAAGACTTTCTTTTATTCTGCTGAAGATATTACTTCTTTACTCTTATAATATCCACAGTTCTTGCATACTCTATGAGCAAGCTTCATTTCGTGGCATTGTGGACATTCAACTATTCCTGGTAAGCTCGCTTTAAAAGTTTGAGCTCTTCTTGAATCTCTCTTTGCTCTATAAGTTTTTCTTGCTGGATTTCCCATGCTTACACCTCCTTATTATCAAGCAGTGCCTTAAGACCTGCTAATCTTACATCAATATCTTCACTATTACAAGTGCATTTTTCGATGTTAAGATTCTTGCCACAGCTGTGGCAAAGGCCTTTGCATTTTTCACTACAAAGTCTTTTAATCGGTAAGGTTGAAATTATTTCTCTTTCAATAAAATCTGTGAGATCTAATTCATCACTCTTTACAAATGTTACATCATCATTAACTGATTCGTCAACATTTGTAAACCTTTCTTCTATTTCAAAATCTATTGGATAGATAAAGGTATCTAAACATCTTGAACAAGCAATCTTAAGCTTTGTTCTAACATGTAGGATAACTACAAGCTCTCTTTCTTTTGAAGATACTACTCCTTCAACAGAAACATTTGATATCGGTTCAATTAACTCACCTTCAAAGTGAAAATTGTCCATCTCAAATTCGTAGTTAATACTTTTTTCTCTTTCTCTTCTTGAGTAAAGGTTAGAAAATTGTAAAATCATAATCTTCATGCTCTGGAAAAATTCCTCGTACCATAAAGTACATTATGTCAATTTATATCGACATAGCTCGAGCGAAAGCGCTTTTTTCACCCCTTAGCTTAAAATATTTACTGAACAAACACAATTTATTATATAAAGGGGTGAATAAAAAGTCAAGAAATTTATTAATATTTACTATTTTATTAACTCTAAAGTTTCTTTTGCTATCATTAATTCTTCATTTGTTGCAATAACATAAGCCTTAACTTTAGAGCCATCTTTTGATATTTCATTTATATCTGCTCTAACTTTATTCTTTTCTTTATCTATTTCAACTCCAAGGAATTCTAAGCCTTCTAAAACACCTTCTCTAGTTTCTACAGAATTTTCTCCTATACCTGCTGTAAATACTATAACGTCAACTCCACCCATAGCAGCAGCATATGCTCCTATTTGCTTCTTAATACTATAGAAGAATACATCTTTAGTAAGTATTGCTCTTTCTTCTTTTCTATCAAAAGCAGCATCACGAATATCTCTAAAGTCTGAGCTTAATTCTGATATTCCAAGTAATCCTGATTTCTTATTAAGCATCGTATTTACTTCATCAGCAGTATAATTTAATTCACTCATTAAATATGTTACTATTGCAGGGTCTATGTTTCCTGATCTTGTACCCATAACTATACCTTCAAGAGGAGTGAATCCCATTGAAGTATCTACAGATTTACCACCATCTACAGCTGTTAATGAACCACCATTTCCTAAATGACAAGTTATTATCTTTAAGTCTTCTATATTCTTATTCATAACTTCTGCAACTTTTCTTGAAACATACTTATGAGAAGTTCCATGGAAACCGTATCTTCTTATTCCATGCTTTTCATATAATTCATATGGAATAGCATAAGTAAATGCTTTTGCTGGCATTGTTTGATGGAAAGCTGTATCAAATACAACTGACATTGGAGTATTTGGCATTAACGCTTTACAAGCTTCAATCCCTATTATGTTTGGTGGATTATGAAGTGGTGCAAGTTTTACACATTCTTCTAAATACTTCATTACTTCATCATCAACTAATACTGATTCTGAATATTTTTCTCCTCCATGAACAACTCTATGTCCTACGGCTGATATTTCATCCATTGACTTAATAACGCCATTCTCTTCATCAACTAATGCACCTAAAACTAATTTTATAGCATCCTTATGGTCTTGCATTGGTTGTTCTATTATATATTTATCTCTTCCCTCAACTTTTTGAGTAAGAATTGATCCATCTATTCCTATTCTTTCAACTAATCCTTGCGCTAAAACTCCTTCGTTAGCCATGTTTATTAATTGGTATTTCAATGAAGAACTTCCACAATTTATTACTAAAATTTTCATCTTGAAAACTCCCTTCCAAACTCACTGTAAACTTTTTATTAATATTAATTAAATTTAATATTATTTTGAAGCTTGCGCTTGAACTGCTGTTAAAGCAACAACATTAACTATATCTTCTGAGCTACATCCTCTTGATAAGTCATTTATAGGCTTTGCAAAGCCTTGACATACTGGTCCTATAGCTTCTGCATTTGCAAATCTTTGAACTAATTTATATCCTATATTACCAGCCTGTAAATCTGGGAATACTAATACATTAGCATTACCTGCAACAGTACTGTTTGGAGCCTTTTGATCGGCTACTTTTTGTACTATAGCAGCATCTAATTGCATTTCTCCATCTATTTGTAAATCAGGTCTTAATTCTTTTGCTCTTTCAGTTGCAATTCTAACTTTATCAACAACTTCATGATCCGCACTTCCCATTGTTGAGAATGAAAGCATTGCTACTTTTGGTTCCATTTTACAAAGATTCTTTGCAGTTTCAGCTGTAGCTATTGCAATTGCAGCTAATTGTTCTGATGTTGGATTTGGATTAACTGCACAGTCTGAGAATAAAAGCATACCTTCTTCTCCGTATTTTGATCCAGGTACAAGCATTATAAAGAAACTTGATACTACTGAAACTCCTGGTGCAGTTTTTATTATTTGAAGACCTGGTCTTAAAAGATCTCCTGTAGTATGAACAGCTCCTGAAACCATACCGTCAGCATCATCTAATTTTACCATCATTGTAGCAAAATAAAGAGGATCTCTAACTATTCTTTCAGCCTTTTCCATTGTCATACCTTTATTTTTTCTTAATTCATAAAAAGCTTCTATGTATTCGTTAAGTTTAGTTGAAACTTCTGGATCTATTATATCTACTCCTTTAAGTTCAACTCCTTGTTCCTTAGCAGCTTTTAATATTTCTTCTTTATTACCAACTAATATTGGTGTAGCTATTCCTTCCTCAGCTATCTTTTGAGCAGCAACTACTGTTCTAGCTTCATTTCCTTCAGGAAGAACTATCTTTTTTTTGTCAGCTTTAGCAGCCTCCCATATCTTTTTCATAAGTTCCATGTTCATTTCTCCTTTCAAAGATCCGTGTGTATCTCCACATACTACTATACTCCTAATTGATGGGCATTTTCAACCTCTAAACTCTATTTTTTTTCCCTTTACTTGAATTCAATAGATTTAAAATACTGCAAATTTTCTGAATAATAACCTCTTCTCCTTTAAACGTGCCATTTTATTTTTTTTATGCTATACTTATGAATATTCTTTATTTTTAGGAGGATTATTCACATGAATTTAACAGGAATTATCACAGAATATAATCCATTCCATTTAGGACATAAATATCATTTAGAAAAAGCAATTAAAGATACAAATGCTGATGGAATAGTTTCTGTAATGAGTGGAAATTTTATGCAAAGGGGTAACCCTGCAATTATAGATAAATATAGCAGAGCAAAAATTGCTGTTTTAAATGGAGTCGACCTCGTATTAGAGCTTCCATTAGTATATTCATTATCTTCAGCCGAAAGCTTTGCTTATGGAGGTGTTAAGCTATTAAATTCTTTAAATTGTATTAACAATATATACTTCGGAAGTGAAAGTGGCAAAATAGAAGATTTAATTAGTATCGCAGAAATCTTAAAAGATGAGCCAAAAAATTATAAAGAGAAACTAAAAATAGAATTAAATAAAGGCTTACCATTTCATACAGCGAGAGTTAATGCTTTAAATTCTATTTTATTTTCTTCAAATATCAACGAAATATTATCAAATTCTAATAATATTCTAGCTATTGAGTATATAAAAACATTACTTAAATTAAATAGTAATATTAAACCTTTTACTTTAAAGAGAGAAGGTAGTAATTACAATGATACTTCCTTAAATAATACATTTTCTTCTGCAACTTCAATTAGAGAAGCTTTAAAAAAGAACTTTAATACAAATGATATTAAAGATTCTATTCCTCATGAAAGCTTAAAAGAAATAAATGAACTTAAAGAAAAAAATTATAATTTCGTTTTTGAAGAATCTCTATTTCCATTTTTAAAATATAAACTTTTAACAAATGGAGAAAGTATTAAATGTATAAATGATATATCTGAAGGACTTGATAATAAAATTTTAAAAGAAATAATTCATTGTAACTCATTAGAAGATCTTATATTAAAATCAAAAAGTAAAAGATATACTTACACTAGAATATCTAGAATACTTTCTAAATTTTTTGTAGGTTTTGAAAAATTTCCTATAGAAGAAATTCAAATTTCTGATATAACATATGTAAGACCTCTAGCTTTTAATGAAAAAGGAGCAAAGATATTAAAATTAATTAAAGAAAATAGTGAAATCAACATATTAACTAAATTTCCTAGACATATTTCTAATAAAATGCTTGAATTAGACCTGCAAGGTACAAAGGCATATTCATTATTAAATAACTCAGTTTCACCTATGGAAGATTATTTTAAAAGTCCTTATATCCATAGAAGAATTTAACTTAATTTTGTGCATATAAATACTATTGATGGGAGTGATTTCATGAATAGTATTTTTATTTTATGGATATTAATATTTATTTTAACATTCATACTACTTAGGCTAATTAAGATTAAAAAAAATTATCTTTTTTGTTTTGTTATTACCGTATTAATTGTTCTGTTTGTAGTTAATATTGAATCTTCTATTCAAGCTGCTATAGATGGTTGTAAGCTTTCTTTTAAAGCTATTGTACCAACTGTTTTTTCTTTTTCACTAATTTGTAATTTACTTATTTCCTATGATGGAATATCACTTTATTCTAATATTCTAGGTCCTCTTGTGTGTAGACCCCTTAAACTTTCCTCTAATTGTTCTTTTCCTATAGTGGCAAGTATGTTATGCGGATACCCTTTAGGTGCTAAATATAGTTCAGATATTTATGAATTAGGATATATAGAAAAAAATGAATATTTCAGATTGGTTAATATAGCTTCAAATGCAGGTCCTGTATTCCTTTTAGGTTCTGTTGGCGCAACCTTACTAGGCCACCCTAAATACGGCTACTTCCTTCTTATAAGCAACTATTTATCACTTTTCTTTATTGCACTTTTAACAATAAAAAAATCTTCCTCTAATAATAATTATAAGAAGAAGATTTCAAAAAATTTTAATGTGAATTTTGGACTTGCAATTGATGAGGCAATTAAAAACGCAATTAATACCACATTAGCAGTCTCTGGCTATGTGGTAGCATTCTCTGTAATTATATCTATACTAAAAAATAGTTCATTAATAAGTAATACACTCTATAATATAGAAACTTTTTTAAACATTCCCAAAAACGCTCTATATGGAACATTTTTAGGAAGCATTGAAATGACAAACGGTTGTAATATAATAGCTTTAAGTGATCTTTCAATACATCTTAAATTATCTATAATAAGCTTCTTTGCATCATTTTCAGGATTATCAGCTATTGCACAAACATCATCATTTATGAGCAAAAATAATGTTTCTATGATTAAATATATGTTTTTAAAGCTTTTACAAGGTACATTTAGCTTCATATTAAGCTTTATATTATCAAATCTTATTTTTAGAACTACAGAAACCTCATCATTTATAACATCAAATAATTTTTATAAAAATCTATTTATGTATGCAGTACCAATACTAATATTTTTATCAATTCCTTTAATTTTAAAATTTTTCAAAAAAATATTAGTTCATATCTCTTAATTCTTTAATATTTTCTTTTACAATGGAGCATGCTTCTGTAAGATTTTGATCAATTTCTTTTGCCGTATCTTCAAAACTTATTTGAAGTAATTTAATAAGCTCCATCTTCTTTTTTTCCATTTCTTTATCAAGCTCTGATAATATTTCATCAGCATAATCCCTAGCTCCAACTCTTATCTTTTTAGCATCTCTTTTTGCTGAAGCTAAAATTTCTTGACCTCTAATCTTTGCTTCTTTAACAATATCATGATTTTCAACATTTTGCCTCATAAGATGCATTGTTTCTTCTTTTACTGAATCATATTCTCTCTTGGCTTCTGTAAGTATTCTATCTCTTTCATTCATTACCCATTGAGCTTTTTTAAATTGATCTGGCAGATAATTTATTATTTGATCTATAACACTTATAAACTCTTTTTTATCTACCATGGCTTTTCCACTCATAGGTACTTTTGGCGAATTATCTACAAGGTCTTGTAGATATTCCAAAAGCTCAACAATATTAATTTCTTGTTTGTCCATTTACAACACCCCTATTATCACTGTTAATCTTTCTTTCAATCTCTTCAATAATATTACTAGGAACTAACCCCTCAATGCTTCCTCCAAATTTAGCTACCTGTTTAACTGCTGATGAACTTATAAATGAAGTTTCAGTAGCAGTTGCCATAAATAAAGTTTCAACTTCTTTATCTAATTTATTATTCATCAATGCCATTTGTAACTCATATTCAAAATCCGTTACTGATCTTAGTCCCTTTAATATTATGTTAGTTTCTTTTTGCTTAAGCAAATCTATAAGTAATCCTTCAAAGCTTATAACTTCAACATTTTCGATTCCTTGAGTAGCCTGTTTTATAAGTTCAACACGCTCTTGTACATTAAACAATCCTTTTTTCTCAACATTTATAAGAACAGCAACTATAATTTTATCAAATATTTTAGTTCCTCTTTTTATAACATCTAAATGTCCATTAGTTATTGGGTCAAAACTTCCTGGATATATTGCAGACTTCATTAATCTTCTCCTTGAATTTTATAGAAGCATACTGTTGTATTTCCATATTTCTTACTTCTTGTAAGTTTAATATCTTCATATCCTTCATATATTTCTTCTATAGAATCTATCTTTGTAACTATTATTCCATCTTCATCTAACATATAATTTTCTTTAATTATTTTCATCGCTTCTGGAATCATTTCCTTGCAGTAAGGTGGATCTATGAAAATCAAATCAAATTTTTTCCCCTTATTTGCAAGCATCTTAAGGCCTGCATACGCATCTATCTTTAATGGATGACAAAAATCTGTAAACTTAAGATTTTCAACATTTTCTTTTAATAGTGGGAAGGTTACCTCACTCTTATCAAATAAGTAGCACTCCTTAGCACCTCTGCTTGCTGCTTCTAGTCCTAAGCTTCCTGTTCCTGCAAAAACATCCACAACTATTGCTTCTGGTATATATCCTTGAATCATACTAAACATAGCTTCCTTTACTCTATCTAAGGTTGGTCTTGTCTCGTATGTTACTGGTGATAATATTTTACGTCCTCTTGCTTTTCCTGCTATTATTCTCACTATTTTTATCCTCCTTAGTGCTATATATCTTTTATTCTATCATACTCAACTTTTTTATACAATTTATAATTAGTTAAAACATATATATTTGCTACTTTTTTCTAAATTGTTCTTTATTTCCCTTATAAGCATTTTATTTTTCTCATTTTCATTTAATAAAATATTGTTAGCCTCTTCTCTAGCTTTTATAAGTATCTTCATATCAGTGTATAAATCAGATAACAACAATCCTTCATCGCCACTTTGTCTCATTCCAAACATCTCTCCTGATCCTCTAAGTTTTAAATCTTGCTCTGATATATAAAACCCATCTGTTGATTCTGTAAGTATTTCCATTCTTCTTTTTGTATTTTCGCTTTTTGCCTTTGCAATCAATATACAATAAGATTCATATTCTCCTCTACCAACTCTACCTCTTAGTTGATGAAGTTGAGCCAATCCAAATCTTTCAGCATTTTCAACAATCATAACAGATGCATTTGGAACATTTACTCCAACCTCTATAACAGTAGTTGATATTAAAACTTTTGTCTCTCCATTTTTAAATCTATTTATAATCTCATCTTTTTCTACGCCCTTCATCTTTCCATGAAGATACTCTACCTTTACATCTTTAAATATTCCATAATTTAATTTTTCATATACACTTTCAACTGAATTTAATTGTTCTTTTTCGTCTTCTTCAATAAGTGGACATACAATATATACCTGTCTTCCTTTATTAATTTCACTAAGTGCTAATCTATAAGCATTGTCTCTTTCATCATCTTTAAAGAATCTCGTATCTATTTTCTTTCTTCCAGGTGGTAATTCATCTATAGCTGATACGTCTAAATCTGAATAAACATAAAGGGCTAATGTTCTTGGAATTGGAGTTGCTGTCATAACTAATACATCTGCTCTCTTACCTTTATTTATAAGTCTGCTTCTTTGTTCCACTCCAAATCTATGCTGTTCATCAGTTACAGCAAGCCCTAAATTATTAAATTCAACATCTTCTTGAATAAGAGCATGAGTTCCTATTACAAGTAATGGTCCATCTTCTTTTATTCTTTCTTTTATCCTTCTTTTCTCTTTCATTGATGTACTTCCAGTTAAAAGTTCAATTTCTATATTGAAGCCTTTAAAAATTTTCTTAGATTCTTTATAATGTTGATTTGCAAGAATTTCAGTAGGAGCCATAAATGCGGATTTATATCCATTTTTATAAGCATTAAAAATAGCAATTAAAGCAACTATAGTTTTACCAGATCCAACATCCCCCTGAACCAACCTATTCATTGGGTATAAAGATTTTTGATCTTTTAGTATAGCTCTTACCACCTTAGCTTGAGCATTTGTCAAACTATATGGAAGCGATTCTCTTAAATCGTTAAGTTCATCAGTCCAACTATATCCTATACCATTTTTTATTCTTACCTTTTGTTTAAGCATAAGTAATTTCATTGAGTATGTAAATAACTCTTGAAACTTTAACCTTTCAATAGCTCTTTCTAATCTATCTTTGTCCTTAGGAAAATGAATTTCTCTAATAGATTCATCCAAAGAAATTAAATTATATTTTTTAACTATTTCTAGTGGTAAATTTTCAGTTACAGTTATACTATCTAAAACTTGACCAACTATCTTTGCTAAAAAATTATTAGTAAGCTCTCCTTTTAGAGAATACTTAGGTATTATTTCACTTTTCAATGACTCATTAGAACCAATTTGAGGATTAGTAATTTCAAGTGAATTTCCGATTCTTTTATATTTACCTAATAAATTATAAGTTTCACCTTTTCTAAATTTAGTTTTTATATAAGGCTGATTAAACCATTTCCCTATGACACTCATACCATTATAATTAAACTCTATATTAGTTATTATTTTTCCTGTTTTTGTTCTAAAATCACCTTTTGATCTTATCATAGTACAAGTTAGTATCTGCTTATCATTTTCATCTATTTCTTTTATACTACTATTCCCATTTACAAACTCATAATCCCTTGGAAAGTATAAAAGAAGATCAAGTACACTAAATATACCAGCTTTATTAAGTCTTTCTGTAGCTTTAGGTCCGACACCTTTTATATTGTTAACTTCAGTGTAAATATTCATCCACATTCATCCCCTCTCTCAATATAAATATAAAAAGCACCTTACGGTGCTTTTTATTTTGTGTAATTTAATATATATTATTCCACTGACATTAAGAAGTAGTATAAAGGTTGGTCACCTTTATATAATTGTATATCACACTCTTCATACTTTTCTTCCAGCTTAGCTACAAATTCATTTGCTTCATTATCTGTAACATCTTCACCATAGAATATAGTTATAAGTTCACTATCTTCATCAACCATATTTTCAAGTACTTTTTCAGCAACTTCAAATTTGTCTTCTCCAACTTCTTTAATCTTGCCTTCTACTAAGCCAAGCATATTACCTTCTTTAATGTTTATTCCGTCAATTTCTGTATCTCTAACAGCATATGTTACTGAGCCAGTTTTAACAGCTTCCATTAATTCTTTTAATTCAGCTTCATTTTCCTCTGGCTTAGCATCTCTATTAAACATTGATACACAAGTTATTCCTTGTGGAATAGTTGTTGTTGGTATTACAATTACATTTTTATCTGATATTTCTTGTGCTTGTGATGCAGCCATAATTATATTTTTATTATTTGGTAATATAAATATATTTTCTGCATTAATCTTGTCTATACAATCTAATATATCTTGTGTTGAAGGGTTCATAGTTTGACCACCTTCAATTACATAATCAACACCTAAGTCTTTAAATATGTTTGTAATTCCATCACCCATAGCAACTGTAACAAAACCATATTTCTTAACTTCTTGTTTTGCTTCTTCAGCTTGCTTTGCTTGTTCTTCTCTCATCTCTCCAGCTAAAAGTTCTCTATGTTCTTCTCTCATATTATCAATCTTGATTTTTGAAAGTTCACCAATTTGTACAGCCTTTGATAGAACAAGACCTGGATCATTTGTATGAATATGAACTTTTATTACATCATCATATCCAACAACTATCATTGAATCTCCTAAAGGTTCAATTTCATTTTGTAATTCTGTTGCATGCGTAGCATCTCCTAAGATTATAAACTCAGTACAATATCCAAATTTAATATCTGCATCTCCAGTTGTCTTGGCTCCAGTAACTTCTCCACCACCTTCACCAATTTTAATATCTTTAACTTCTGCAACTATACCATCTTTTAATGCTTCAAGCATACCTTGAAGTATTATATAAAGTCCCATACCACCTGAATCTACAACTTTAGCCTTTTTAAGTGCTGGTAATAATTCAGGTGTTTTATCAAGCATCACCTTTGCAGCAACTGTAACTTCTTCTAAAAGTTCTTTTACATTGTGTTTTTTTGAATGCATGCCAGCTTCAGCTGTAGCTCTTATAACTGAAAGTATAGTTCCTTCAGTTGGTCTCATAACTGCCTTATATGCAGAATTTGATCCTTCTTGTAATGCATTTGCAAACTCACTAGCTGAAACTTCATCAAGATTAGTTAATCCCTTTGAAATTCCTCTTAAAATTTGTGAAAGAATAACTCCTGAGTTACCTCTTGCACCCATTAATGCACCTTTCGCAAGCTTTTTAGAAACTTCCCCTATAGAATCTGACTCTATATTTTCTATTTCTTTTACAGCAGCTTTAAAAGTCATTGACATGTTAGTTCCTGTATCTCCATCTGGTACAGGGAATACATTCAATGCATTAACATAATCACTCTTTTCCGCTAGTCTGTTGCTTGCGTTTACTACCATGTTATAAAAATCACGGCCGTTTATTTTATTAAATTCCATTAGTCGTTTACCTCCTAGACTCTTACCGCTTGAACATTTACTGAAATTGATGCTACCTTTAATCCAGTAAAGTTTTCTACATTATAACGTACTTTCTGAATTATATTGTTTGCTATAACAGATATCTTTGTTCCATACTCTACCATAACAAATAATTCAATATCTAATTTATCATCATCGTTAATAGCTATCTTAACTCCTTTGTTAAAATGTTCTATTCTAATTAACTCCCAAAGACCTTCTGTAGCATTCTTTGAAACCATACCTACTACACCATAGCATTCCATTGTTGATAATCCAACAATCTTAGCTAAGACTTCTTCTGAGTAATGAACTTTTCCATTTTCTTTTGAAAATCCTACCATTACTATTCCTCCTCATACATATCATACCTATATTTTATATTAGAAAACTCTATTATTCAAGATTTATATGAGAATATAGGAAAATAATCTATATTTTTTTAAAATAACTACTTGCAAAATTATATAATGTTATGTTACAATGAATTCTGTCCTATTGAAGAGAAATATATCTTCACTTAACAAGGAGGTGTTTTCAAATGGCAAGAAGATGCGAAATTTGTAACAAAGGTGTTGTTGCAGGTGTTCAATACAGCCATTCACATCGTCAATCAAAGAGAACTTGGGCTCCTAACATAAAGAAAGTAAAAGCTTTAGTTAATGGAACTCCAAAGAAAGTTCACGTTTGTACAAGATGTCTTAGATCTGGTAAGGTTGAAAGAGCAATATAGTTCAAATAAAAAAAATGCATTGCATACGCAACTGCATTTTTTTTATTTCCTAAATTCTTATGTATCTTTATTTTTTTCTTCTAAAAAATTTTATTATACTTGATATACATTTAGGCAATTTTATAGCTACTATCTTCATATCTTCCTCCCATAAAATATAAATTAATAAAAAAAGAACTAATATCCCTTTTTACATTGTATGTAAAAATAAAATATTAGTTCCTATTTTAAATATAATTTTTAATCCATAGTGTACATAACCAAAATTATTCCTGAATCAAAAGTAATATTAATATCACTTTCTAAAAATTCATTACAAATTGCTCTTGGTTCTAAAAGTGTAATATCATAGCTTGTTAAGTCATATTTTCCACCTCTTATTGTAAAATTCTTTACAACATTGCTTAATGCATGAAATGATATAACACTTCCTTCTTCTTTTTTTATAATAGAATTTTTATTAACAATATACATTCTATTATGCTCATCTATAATTTCCATTTTAATTTTATCTTTAAGAGCTCTAAATAGTATTCCTATATTACCTAAAGTATGGTCAAGCCTTGATCCTATAGCTCCAAACATAAGGATTTCATTAACATTAAATATCTCTTTGGCTTTTCTATAGCCTAAATCAGTATCAGTATAATCTTTTTCGGAGTTATATTTTTCAATATTTACACCTTTTTCTAAGAAATATTCTAATACCTCTTTTTTGATTGAGTCAAAATCTCCTAATATTAAATTTGGAATTATATTAAGCTTATATAGTGTATTACATCCACTATCAACTCCAATTATAATGTCGTCATTCTTTATATGTTTTTTAAACAGACTTTTAGATGGCGCGCTACCACCACTTACTATTATAGCTCTCATTTTATGAATTCCTTTTAAGCTCGTTTATATTTTTGATAACTTCACCATTTTTATATACAGAAGAACCTGCAACAGCAACATCTACTCCAGCCTCTCTAACTACTTTAATGTTATCTATACCAATGCCACCGTCTATCTCTATTATTAAATCCTTATTGTATTTTTTTCTCATTTCATCTACTTCTTTAACTTTTTCTATAGAATAGTCAATAAAACTTTGTCCTCCAAAACCTGGATTAACGCTCATTATTAAAACCATGTCTAATTTAGAAATTAAATCTTTAATAAGTATAGTTGGAGTTCCTGGATTTAATACAATCCCAGCTTTTATACCTTTAGATTTTATATATTGAATTGCTCTATCTATGTGTTTTTCTGCTTCATAATGTATAGTTATAATATCTGCTCCTGCATCTATAAAATCATCTATGTATCTTGATGGTGATTCAACCATTAGATGAACATCAAATATCTTATCTGTTCTATTTCTAATAGCTTTAACTATTGGTGCTCCAAGAGTTATATTTGGCACAAATGCTCCATCCATAACATCTATATGTATGTAATCTGCCTCACTTTTATCTAAAAGTTCTATTTCCTCTCCTAATCTTGAAAAATCTGATGATAAAATTGATGGTGCTATTTTTATCATTAATACTTCCTCCCCTTTAATATTTCTTCTAATGTTCTTATATAAAATTCATATCTATATCTATTAATTTTACCCTCTTCTACAGCTTCCTTAACTGCACATCCTGGCTCTTTGTGATGAAGGCATCCTCTGTATTTACACTCATTATTATATTCATCAAAATCTGGAAAACAATATCTTAAATCATCTTTATCTATAAACGTTACATCTAGAGTTGAAAATCCTGGAGTATCAACAATATATCCATTAGACACTTCTATAAGCTCACTATGTCTTGTAGTATGTTTTCCTCTCCCAATCTTTTCACTAACTTCTCCAGTTTCCATATGTAATCTATCTGTAAGCGTATTTATAAGAGTTGATTTACCTGCCCCTGATGGACCACATAAAACTGTTACATTTCCATCTAGTCTTTCCTTTAAATCATTTACACCTATACCTTTTTTTGCATTTATAAATAATACTTCATATCCTATAGCATTAATCTTTTCTTTTAGTTCTTTTCTTTCTTCTTCATTTACTAAATCAATTTTATTTAAAGCTACTATAGCTTTTATATTATTACTTTCACAAAGTACTAAAAATCTATTTAATAAATCAAAGTTTAAATCAGGATTCTTTATAGCAAAGACTACAAATGCTTGTGTTACGTTTGCAACTGTTGGTCTTATAAGCTCTGAAGTTCTATCTTCTATCTTTTCAATAGTTCCTTTTCCATTTTCTATTAAAATCTCTACATTATCCCCAACCATAGGCTTAAGTGATTTATGTCTAAACTTTCCTCTAGCCTTACATTCTACTATTCCTTCATCAGTTTTTATATAATAGAATCCACCTATTCCTTTAATTATTTTTCCCTTCATAGTTCCTCCAAAAATTTCTTTCTTACTTATTAATATAAACACTTTTCATTATTTTTTGCAACCTTTTTAAACTATGCTTTAATAATTTATATAAATAAAAAAGAGGCAATAAGCCTCTTTTCTATAATAAATTATATTTTTTATTTTCTTTTATCTTTATTTCTTGGGTTATCGTGTCCAGTTCCTCCATTATCTGATCCGATTCCAGCTTCAGCACTACCATCTTTCTTTGTAGTTACTGTTATCGTAGCTCCAGGAGCAGCCTTATCAGGATTCCAACTTACTACACTTCCACCTTCACCATCACCTGCAAACACAACATTATATCCAGCACTTTCAAGTTTTTGCTTTGCTGTAGAAGCATCCATACCTTCAGCAATTATACTAGATATGCTAACTTTATCTTTCTTAGTTGTAATTGTAACTTGTGTATCCTTTGATTTAATATTGTTAGGACTCCAACTTGATACTTTATCATCACCATCACCATCTATTGAAACATTTGTTATACCTTGACTCTTTAAAGCTTGTAATGCTTCATTACCAGTCATTCCAGTGTTTATAACATCTCCAATATTAATATTTTCTTCTGTATAAGTTCCAATAGTTAATATTACTTTTTTGCCTTTTTCTACAGTAGCACCTGATTTAGGTGATGAATCTATTACTTTATCCTTTAATGATGGATCTGTTGTTTTACTTGTTTGAACATCTACACCTAATCCAAGAGAATCTAACTTATTTCTAGCTTCTCTTTCAGTTAATCCATTTAATGAAGGTACAGTAACAGTTGTTACCTTCTTTCCTTTACTTATTACTAAGTTAACTGTAGTATCTTTAGTAACTTCATTTCCATCTGATGGATCTTGTGAAATTACATTTCCTGCTGATATGCTATCGCTATATTCTTCTGATACATTTATATTAGTTATTCCAATACTCTTAAGCTTAACTTTAGCATCACTTAAAGTATCTTCAACTACATTTGGCATATATAACTTTTCTTCTCCACTAACTGTAACATTTATAGTTGAACCTTCATTAACTGATTCTCCAGCCTTAGGATCAGTTTCTAATACTGTCCCAGCTTTCTTATCACTTTTAACTTCTTTAATCTTAATAATTTTAAGTCCAAGACTACTTGCTTGCTTTTCAGCATCTTCAAAAGTCATTCCAACAAGATTTGGAACTGTTACCTTCTTAGCAGAATTTCCTCCACTAAGCATAAAGTACCCACCAACACCTAAAAGTGCAATAATAACTACAGCTGCTATACCGATTATAATACCTTTACTACTTTTCTTAGGTTTTTCATTTCTTTTAGACTTCTTTTCTTCTTCATAATGATCATCTTCATCTTCATAATAACCATCATCTTCATCATAATATTCATCATCTTCATCATCATAGTAATCATCTTCTGGATCTTCATGATTATCCTTTGTTATTATCGGTTCTTTTATAGCATCCATTACAATAGTATGCTGAGTAGTTGCTTGAGTATCACTGCTAGCCCCAACTTCTTCACCAATTACAACATCTGGATTTTCTTTTATTTTTTCCAGATCCGCTATTAATTCTTTAACATCTTGATATCTCTTATTAGCATCCTTTTCCATACACTTTAAGACAACTTTATTTAAGCTTTCTGGAATTCTACTATTTAACTCCTTTGGTGGAACTACTTGTTCCTGAAGGTGTTTTAAAGCTATTGTAACAGGAGAATCTGCTTCAAAGGGTACTTTTCCTGTTAACATTTCATACATTACAACTCCTAATGAGTAAATATCTGTTCTATCATCAATAAAACTTCCTTTTGCCTGTTCAGGTGAGAAGTAATGCGCTGAACCTAAGATAGTACTTGTATTTGTTAAAGTTGCAGAATCTGAAGATTTAGCAATACCAAAATCAGTTACTTTAACTAAACCATCTTCAGTAACTAATATGTTTTGAGGTTTTATATCTCTATGAATTATATTATTCTTATGTGCGCAATCTAAAGCCTTTGCAACCTGAATTGCAATAGTTATAGCAGTTTCATAACTAACTTTTCCAAACTGTTCTATAACTTCTTTAAGAGTTTTACCATTTATTAGTTCCATTACAATATAGTTAGTATCTCCTTGAGTCCCTACATCTAGAACATTGACTATATTGTTATCAGATAATTTTGCTATGGCAGTTGCTTCTTTTTTAAACTTATTAACTATTTCTTCATTATCTGAATACTCAGCTTTTAGAATTTTAACTGCTACAAATCTATTTAGCTTATTGCATCTAGCTTTATAAACAATAGCCATTCCGCCTTCGCCGACTTGTTCAAGCAGTTCATATCTATCGCCTAATATTTCCCCATTCATATTCTCTCTCCTCCAAACAACATCACTGTAATATTATCTCTGCCTCCATTTTTATTAGCTTCATTTACTAAGTATTCACAGGCAAGTTTATTGTCTTTTTCTCTTTTCAATATATTGTGCATTTCATCAATTGTGACTTCATTAGTTAGACCATCTGAACATAGTAAATATTTATCATATTCATCTAGATTAAATTTAAATATATCAACCTCAACATTATTGCTAGTTCCTACAGCTCTTGTAATAATGTTTTTATTTGGATGATTCATCGCTTCAGTTTCTGATATACTTCCAGCATCTAAAAGTTGCTGGACTAAAGAATGATCTTTTGTTAACTTATATACATTATCATTTTTAATTCCAAAACAAGAACTATCACCTACATTTGCAATGATTACTTTATTATTATAGCATAAACATGAAGTTATGGTAGTTCCCATTCCTTTTAACTTTTTATCACTTACTGAATAATTATATATATTAGAATTCACTTCTTTTATTGCTTCTTCAAGGGTATCGTCACAAAACTTATTAATATTGTCATTTACAAATTTTATAACATTGCTAACTGCCATTTCACTGGCTACCTCACCTGCATTATGTCCACCCATTCCATCTGCAACTACATATATACTATAAGAGTCACCTTCAAAGTAACCAAGACTATCTTCGTTAAATTTTCGTTTTATTCCAACATCACTTTTATATCCTACCATATATACTCTCCCCCTAACTCTGGGACTTAATATAACTTCTTCTCAATTGCCCACATGCTGCGTTAATATCTCCACCCATCTCTCTTCTAACTGTAGCTTCAATCCCTCTATCTTTAAGGATTTCTGCGAAAGCTTCAATTGCCTTATTAGAAGATCTTTTAAATGAATTTTCTTTTACTTCATTTACAGGTATTAAATTAACATGACAAAGCATGCCTTTTAATAATTGCCCTAAAGATTTAGCATCTTCTTTACTATCATTAACATCTTTTACTAACGCATATTCAAATGTTATTCTTCTATTAGTCTTATCAATATAGTAATGACATGCATCTAAAATTTCTTTTATTGAATATTTATTAGCAATTGGCATTATCTCTCTTCTTTTCTCATCATTAAATGCATGTAAAGAAATTGCAAGAGTTATTGTCATTCCCTCATCTGCTAATTCATAAATTTTAGGTACTAATCCACATGTTGATAGTGTAATATGCCTTTGACCTATGTTAAATCCATATTCAGAATTTACTTCTCTTAGGAATTTTAAAACATTATCGTAATTATCAAGTGGTTCTCCACTTCCCATTAAGACGATATTTGATATTCTTTCTCCTAATACCTTTTGGGCTATCATTATTTGTGAAAGAATTTCACCAGAAGTCAAGTTTCTTACTCTACCATCTATTGTTGATGCACAAAATTTACATCCCATTCTACATCCTACTTGAGTAGAAATGCATATAGTATTTCCATGTTTGTATTGCATAATTACACACTCTATTAAATTTCCATCACTAAGTGCTAAAAGCAATTTTCTTGTATTATCATCTGATGATTTAAAACATTCAACAACTTCAGGAATTAAAATCTCAAAATTCTCATTTAACTTTTCTTTTAATGCCTTTGGTATGTTCTTCATATCATCAAAATTCCATACTTCTTTATATATCCATGAAAACACTTGTTTTGATCTAAAAGCACTTTCACCATTTTCTTTTAACCACACTGCAAATTCATCTAAAGTGTAATCTAATAAATTTTTCATAAAATTTCTCCTACTAAATTTTCTTAAGTTTAGCCATAAAGAAACCATCCATATATTCATTTGGAAGAACTGTTAACATATCATTTTGATATTTTAAGTTATCTCCATTACCTATGAATACTTTCTCTAACTTACAATTTTTATGTTTATTTAGGAACCACTCAATATTTTGCTCATTTTCTTCTTTATTTAAAGTACAAGTTGAGTAGACCATAACTCCACCTATCTTTAAATATTGCCATGAGTTTTCCATAATATCTCTTTGTATTTTAACTATATCTTTAAGTTCTTCACGTTTTTTATTCCATTTAATCTCTGGTTTTCTCTTTATTATTCCAAGACCTGAACATGGAACATCTAAAAGTATTTTATCAGCAAGACCTACAAGTTCTACATTTATCTTTGTAGCATCCATTTCTTTTAATTCTACATTCTTTATTCCTAGTCTATCACAATTTTCTTTAATTAATCCTAATTTATTTTCATGTAAATCAAAAGCTAAAACTTTCCCTGTATTTTCAAGAAGTTCTGCTATATGAGTTGTTTTACCTCCAGGTGCACTACACAAATCTAATACAGTTTCACCAGGATTTATATCTAAAAGTGGAGCAACTAACATAGCACTTTCATCTTGAACTGTTATCTTACCTTCATTAAATAATTTGTTATTTTCTACGCTCTTTCCACCTTTTATTGAAATAGCTTCTGGACATATATATCCTTCTTCTACATTATAACCAGTTTCTTCTAACTCTTCAAATACTTCATCGAAGTTACTTTTTAACGAGTTAACTCTAACTGTGACTTTAGGTGTTAAATTCAATCCATTTAGAATCTTTATAGTATTTTCTTCTCCATATTGCTTAATAAATAATCTTATAAGCCATGGTTCAAATGAATAAGTATAAGCTAATTCATATATTCTATTTTTAAAGCTTAGTCCTGACTCACCTTTTTTACCATAAGTTCTCAAGATACCATTAACTAACTTACCTGAGCTTACAGATATTTTTTTAGCTTCTTCTACAGCTTCATTACACGCAGCATAACTTGGCACCTTATCTAAAAACTTTAATTGGTACATAGCCATTCTTAGGATATTTAATACTCTTTTATCCATTATTTTTATATCTTTAACAAATGAAGCTATAAGAGTATCTAAACTCTTTTTTCTTCTTATTGTTCCATATACTATTTCCGTTACTAATGCTTTATCTTTATCATTAAGCTCTGAATTATTTAATTCATTTGATAATGCTAAATTTGAATAAGCTCCTTCATTAAATACCCTATTTAGTACTTTTAAAGCTATGCTTCTACTATTCATAAAATACCTCTTCTTTCAGTTTTTCTTAATATATAATACTTTTAATTATCTCTTTTACTAATTGCAATTAATCTTAATAACTGTGCAATTGCCATTAATGCAGATGCAATATACGTCATTGCAGCTGCTCCTAGTACTTTTTTAGCACCACTTACCTCATCGCCATATAATATACCTCTTTTATCTAGTATATTAATAGCTCTACTAGATGCATTAAACTCAACTGGAAGTGTAACCAATTGAAATATTACAACTCCTGAAAATAATACAATTCCTAAATTAACAAACAGGCTGCTTCCCATAAATAACCCAATGACAAATAAAATCCATGAAATACTTGAACCAAAATTGACAACTGGAACAATTGAATTTCTAAGTATAAGTGGTTTATAATCTTCTTTATGTTGAATTGCATGGCCAACCTCATGAGCTGCAATTCCAGCAGCTGCAATTGAGGTTCCACTATACACTTCCGGAGATAACCTAAGCACTTTACTCCTTGGGTCATAATGATCTCCAAGTTTTGTATTTACCATTTCAATATTTACAAAAGAAAGTCCTGCTTCATTTAGCATCATCCTTGCAACTTGCTCACCTGTATACCCATTCATAGTTCTTATATTTTTATATTTATTATAAGTTGAGCTGATTTTCGCTTGAGCCCAAAAACTAACTAAAAGAGCAGGTATTAATATAAGCATTGTTCTGTCAAAATAAAATGGATAATACATAACTATCTCTCCTATCTACCTAATATAAATTCTTTATTAACCTCATGACCATTTATATATTGCTCTACCATTAAAGGCTTTGAATTCGGGAATTGCATTTTTTTAATTAAAAGAACTCCTTCTCCAGTAGCAACTTCTATTCCCTTTTTTGAAACATCTATTATTTTTCCGCACTCTGCCTTGCTTTCTTTATTTAAGGCTTCACTTTCAAATATTTTCATAGTGCTCCCATCATATAAAGTATGTGCAACAGGCCAAGGATTTAATCCTCTAATCATATTATGAATTTCTCTAGCACTTTTACTCCAATCAATTTCAGCCATCTTTTTATTTAGCATTTTAGCATAAAAAGTTTCATCACTTTGCTTTTCTGGAGTTATAGTTCCATTAATCAAACCTTCTATTGTATCAACTAAAAGCTTTCCGCCTCTTTCTTTAAGAATATCATAAAGTTCTCCTGCATTCATATTATCAGGTATTTCAACTTCATCCTTTAGAAGCATATCTCCAGTATCAATTCCAACATCCATAAGCATAGTAGTATTTCCTGAGACTTTTTCTCCATTTATAATTGCCCAGTTTATAGGAGCTGCACCTCTATACATAGGAAGTATTGATCCATGTAAATTTATACAGCCATACTTTGGTATATCAAGAACTTCTTTAGTAAGTATTTGACCAAATGCTACAACTATCATAAAATCTGGTTTCATATCTTTTAGCAGTTCAATCATTTCTTTTTCATCTTTTAATTTTTCCGGTTGATATACCTTAATATCGTGCTTTAAAGCCTCCTCTTTAACTGGTGAAAAAGCTAATTTCTTCCCTCTACCTTTTGGTCTATCTGGTTGAGTAAATACTGCCTCTACTCCATATTTATCTATTAATTCTTTTAAAGATGGAACTGCAAAATCTGGTGTTCCCATAAATACTATCTTCAAAAGTATCCCTCCTTTTTTGTTAGTAAAATTTACTTTACTTTATCTATAAATAAAATACCATTTAAGTGATCATTTTCGTGGACAATTGCTCTTGCAAGTAATTCTTCGCCTTCTAAAATAAATTCTTCACCTTTTTCATTTAATGCCTTTACCTTTACATAGTTTGGTCTTTCTACGTCTTCAAATTCACCTGGTACACTAAGACATCCTTCTTCTCCATATTGACTTCCTGAAGTTTCAAGAATTTCAGGATTTATAAATACTCTAGCACCTTCACCATCATAAACATCTATGACAAATATTCTTTTAAGTATTCCAACTTGTGGTGCTGCAAGACCAACTCCATCTGCTTCATACATAGTATCTATCATATCTTCTATTAATGTTAGAGTTCTATTATCTATTTTATCAACAACCTTACTATTCTTTCTTAATACTTCATCACCTTTAAGTCTTATCTTTCTAATTGCCATAAAAAATTCCTCCTATAATAAATTATTTGGGTTTATATCAATATTTACTCTTATTTCATTATATACACTCTTATTCATTTCATAAAGTCTATCTTTTATTTTTTTAGCTAGTTCATCTATAATTTTGCCCTTAATTAAGATTTGCCATCTATATTTATCCTTAATTTTTCCAACAATACATTGAGTTGGTCCTAAAAGAGTTATTTCATCCTCTAGTAATTTATCAATTTCCTTAGATATAGATTTCATAAATTCCTTTAATTTTTCTTCATTTTTAGAAATTCCTCTTATAAGTAATATCTTTCCAAATGGTGGATATCCCATCCCCTTTCTTATAGAAATTTCTTCCTTAAACATCCCTACATAATCATTATCTATAGCATACTTTAAACTTGGATGGTTTGGAGTATAAGATTGAATTATAACTTTCCCTTCTTTATCTCCTCTTCCAGCTCTTCCAGCAACTTGAGTTATTACCTGAAATGTTCTCTCACCAGCCCTATAATCTGGTATATTAAGAGACATATCAGCAGCTAATACTCCAACTAAAGTAACTCCTTTAAAATCTAAGCCTTTAGTTATCATTTGGGTGCCAATTAGTATATCAGCCTCTCCTCTTTTAAAAGAATTATATATCCTTTCATGAGAATCTTTATTCCTTGTTGTGTCAGCATCCATTCTAAGAATTCTAGCATCTTTAAAATATTTTCTAACTTCATTTTCTACTTTTTCAGTACCAGCTCCAAAAAACTTAACATATTTACTCTTACACTTTGGACAAACTTTAACTTGTTTTTCTGTTCTACCACAATAATGGCAGACCAAATATCCATTTTTATGATAAGTCATAGATATATCACATTTATGACATTTAAACACATATCCACAACTCCTACAAGAAATAAATGTAGAAAATCCTCTTCTATTTAAAAATAATATAATTTGCTCTTTTCTCTCTAAAGCCTCTTTCATTTCTTTATAAAGTTTTCTTGAAAACATTGAAAGATTCTTAACTTTAAGTTCTTCTCTCATATCTACTATTTCCATAGTGGGAAGGGGTTTATTATCTACTCTGTTCTTAAGTTCAATTAATTCTACTTTTGAGACCATAGCATCTGCAAAACTTTCAACAGATGGTGTTGCAGACCCTAAAATATATTTACATCCCTTTATAACACTTAAAAATTCTGCTACTTCTTTAGTATTATATTTAGGGTTATGTTCAGATTTATAAGTTCCTTCATGTTCTTCATCAATAATTATTAATCCTAATTTATCTACTGGAAGAAATATTGCACTTCTAGCTCCAACTACAAGTCTACATCTTCCTGATTTCACTCTATACCATTCATCAAATCTTTCACCATCTGAAAGTCTGCTATGGAATAATGCAACATCTTCTCCAAATCTCCCTTTAAATCTTTCGATCATCTGTGGAGTTAATGATATCTCTGGAACTAAAACAATAGCTCCTTCTCCTCTATTTAGCACTTTTTCTACTAAATTCATATAAATTTCAGTTTTTCCTGAACCTGTTACTCCCTTTAGAAGTATTCCACTTTTATCTGTATTTTCAATCCTTAATATTGCTTGTTTTTGTTCTTCGGTTAATTTTTTAGAATTATCTTCTTTGTAAATTCTCCGATTAAATCTTTCTATCACTGTCTCTTCAACAGATAAATATCCTTTTTCTATCGATTTATTTATTACATATGTAGAAAATTCATGTTCTTTTGCTAATTCTGCTTTAGAAAATATACAATCATTATTCTTTATAAAACTTACTAGTTTCTCATATTTATCCTTATTCTTTATTTCTTCACAAAATTCTTTTATAAATTTTATAACTCTCTTCTTTTTACTTTTTAATCCTCTAATAAGCCCAGTTGGTATTAAAACTCTTATTGCATCTATATGTTTGCAAAGTGTTTTTCGTATTAAAAATTCTATTATAAGTAAATCTTCTTTTGTAAGAATAGGTTCTTCATCACATAATTTAATTATTTCCTTAACTTTATATGTATCATTAAACTCAGTTGAAAGAGCCATAACAAACCCTTCTGTTGGTTTATTTCTCACTCCAAATGGAATTTTAACTCTGTGACCTACACTAATTAAAGGAACTAACTCATCTTTAACTTTATAAGTAAATGGTTTATCTATCTCTACAGCATCACTATTTACAATTACTTCAGCATATAGTTCCATTTTTATAAGTTCACCCTTTCAAAATTCTTCTTAATAAGAGAAGAAAGCGCATACTTAGCGCTTTCTTTCAATAACATCAAACAAATTACTAGCTACTTCTCTTTTACTCATTATATCTAGTTCTTCTATAGAACCATCCTTTGAAATTACAAAAACTTTATTTTGATCACTACCAAAACCTGTTTCTTTTGATGTAATATCATTTGCTATAATATAATCAAGATTTTTTCTCTTTAATTTGCCTTTTGCATTTTCTATCAAATTACTGCTTTCAGCAGCAAAACCAATTAATACTTGGTTATTTTTCTTTTCTCCAAGTTCCATTAAAATATCATTATCTCTAGTAAATTCTATATTTAAATTCCCGTCACCTTTTTTTATTTTCTCATTGCTATATTCCTTAGGTTTATAATCAGCAACAGCTGCTGACTTTATAACAATATCAGATGAATCATAATGATTAAGCACAGCTTTTCTCATTTCAGAATTTGTATCTACTTCAATAACTTCCATTCCATGTGGTTTCTTTATATTTTTAGCTCCAGTTACAAGTACTACTCTAGCACCTCTATCTCTTGCTTCTTCTGCAATAGCATATCCCATTTTTCCAGTTGAATTATTTGTTATAAATCTAACTGGATCTATATTTGCTCTAGTAGGCCCTGCTGTTACAAGAACCTTCTTTCCTTCTAAATCTTTAGTTGGATGTAACTCAGTTAAAACATGTTCAAATATAACTTCTGGTTTTGGAAGTTTACCTTTGCCAACATCTCCACATGCAAGTCTTCCTGAGTCTGGTTCTATAAACTCATATCCATATTCTTCAAGCTTCTTAATATTAGCTTGAACAATTGGATTTTCATACATATTTGTATTCATTGCAGGTGCAAATATAACCTTAGCTTTAGTTGCCATAATAGTAGTTGATAGCATATCATCTGCTACACCATTTGCAACTTTTCCTATTATATTTGCTGTAGCTGGTGCAATAAGCATTACATCTGCTTTTTGAGCAAGACTGATATGCTGAATTTCCCATGCTTTTGGTTCTGCAAACATATCAGTTACAACCATGTTTTGGCTTATTGATTGAAAGGTTAATGGTGTAACAAATTTAGTAGCTGATTCAGTCATTATGACTCTAACATCTACTCCTTTTTTACGAAGTGCACTTACAACATCTAATGCTTTATAAACCGCAATCCCTCCACAAACTCCTAATACAACGCATTTATCCTTATACATAGTATATTAGTTTTCCTCTACTACTTCTATAGTTTCGTATCCTACTTTTTCTTCGTTTACTTCATTTATTGCGATTGTTAAAGGTTTTTGTGAATTTACTTTTACTAGTGGTTCACTACCTGCAATTATTTGTCTAGCTCTCTTTGAAGTCACTATAACTAGTGAGTATCTGTCTTCTACCTTTTTTAATAAATCTACTATTGATGGATTAATCATAGAGTTGTTCATGTATAAAGCCCTCCTTAGAATCTAATATCTTATTTTTCATTCTATCTACTCTGCATTTTTCAGCTGCAATTATAGCTTCAAGCTTTGCTACAGCTGTATCTACTTCATCATTTACTACAGCATAATTATATTTTGAAATATAGTTTATTTCTTTATATGCTGATTTAAATCTTGTCATTAAAGATTCTGGTGTTTCACTTCCTCTTTTAATGATTCTTTGTTTTAATTCTTCCATTGATGGAGGAAGTATAAATATAAATATTCCCTCTTCACAATTTTCTTTGACCTTTAAAGCCCCTTGTATATCTATTTCTAATATTACATCTCTGCCTTCGTCTAACATCTTTTGTACACTAGACTTTGGTGTTCCATAGTAATTGCCATACACTTCTGCATGTTCTAAAAAATCTCCTTCTTCAACCTTTTGTAAAAATTCTTCTTTAGTTTTAAAGAAATAATTTACTCCATGCACTTCGCCAGCTCTTGGCTCTCTAGTTGTAGCTGAAACTGATAAATAGATGTCCTTATGCTTCTCTAATAATGCCTTACAAATTGTTCCTTTACCAGCTCCTGATGGACCTGATATTACTAGTAAAACGCCTTTTCTACTCATTATTCATCTACCTCATCTTCATGATCATCTTTATTTGATAATCTATGAGCTACTGTTTCTGGTTGAACTGCTGATAAAATTACATGGTCACTATCAGTTATAATAACTGCTCTTGTTCTTCTTCCATAAGTTGCATCGATAAGCATTCCTCTATCTCTAGCTTCCTGGATTATTCTCTTAATTGGTGCAGACTCAGGACTTACAATAGCAACTAGTCTATTAGCTGATACAATATTTCCAAAGCCAATATTGATTAATTTAATACCCATGTGTATCCTCCTTATTATTCTATATTTTGAACTTGTTCTCTAATCTTTTCAATTAGATTTTTTATGTCAATGACTATATTTGTCATTTTCATTTCATTTGATTTAGAAGCTATAGTATTTGCTTCTCTATTCATTTCTTGAACAATAAAGTCAAGCTTTCTACCTATTGGCTCACATATATCAAGAGTACTTCTCATCTGAGATATATGACTTCTAAGTCTTATAATTTCTTCATCTACAGTAGCTTTATCTGCGAAAATAGCAATTTCAACTGCAACTCTATTTTCATCTATTTCAACTCCTGTAGTTAAATCTTTTATTCTATCTTCTAACTTTGCCTTATATTGCATTGGAATTAAATCTGCAATTTCCTCTATATTAAATACAAGGCTCTCTATTACATTAAGCTTTTCTAATATATCTTCTTTAAGTTTTTCTCCTTCTCTCTCCCTCATTTCAACCATATTTTCAAGAGAAGTTTCCATTAAAACTTTTATTTCTTCAAATATTTCTTCAACATTTTCTTCTTTTTCTACAACGGATATTACATCTGGAAATCTTGCTATTTTAGTTGCTGTTGCATCATTTGGAATATTTAATTCTTCTGAAATTTTAGCTAAGCATTCAAAATAACTTCTAGCTAAATTCCCATTAACTTCTGCAACACTTTCACCTTTAGAAAAGTTTTTAAGATTTATATAAACATCAACTTTTCCTCTATTTAACTTTGAGCTTATTAATTTACGAAGTCTTTCTTCTAAAGGAAAAATTGACTTTGGCATTCTCATATTCATATCTAAATATCTATGATTTACACTTTTCATTTCAATTGAAAAAAGTCTTTCTTTGCCTTCCTCACTGCTAGCTCTTCCAAAACTAGTCATACTTTTAACCATTATTTCCCTCCTCTATATCAAACTTAAATTCATAAATACATATTATTTTAGTACTGTATTAAAGTCAATAGTTTGTTAACAGAATATTTACATTTGAATTTCAAATAATTTTTAAAATAAAAAAGACTAACTTATTAAAGCTAGTCTTTTAGTCTTTTAGTATTTTATAAAAATATTAACTTAAACAAGAATATAAGAGCAAGTACAATCATTACAATAGATACTTTTTTCTTTTCTTCCCTATTCTTTATAAAGAATACGTTATATAAAACATTAATAAAAACATAAGCTAGAACTCCTAAAGTTAACCCATCTCCTATGCTATAAGTAAGTGGCATAGCTGCTATTGTTATAAATGCAGGAAATCCTTCTGTTATTTCATTAAAATCAATATTTTTAACAGCTCCTAGCATTAAATATCCAACATATATTAAAGCTGGTGCTGTTGCACATGCTGGTATTGCTACAAAAATTGGAGAGAAAAACATTGCAACTAAGAATAATAATCCTGTCGTTACTGATGTCCATCCAGTTCTTCCTCCAGCAGCTACTCCAGTTGAACTCTCTACAAAAGTTGTTACTGTAGATACTCCAAGACATGCTCCAGCTGTTGTTCCTACAGCATCAACCATCAAAGCTTTTCCTACATTTGGAATGTTACCTTCTTTATCAAGCATCCCTGCTCTTGATGTAACACCAACTAAAGTTCCGATAGTATCAAAGAAATCTACAAATAAGAATGTGCAAACTACTGTTATAAAAGTCCATATAGTACTTGGATTTAACATATAAGCAAAATCAAGCTTACCAGCTATCGGTGCTATACTTTCAAATTTTATAATTCCATTAGGTAAATATATACCAAGACTTGCTGCATACTCTGGATCGAACATCGCATATCCCCATGCAAGTAATGTTGATACTAATATTCCAAAAAGGATAGATGCCCTAACCCCATTTTTATCTAGTACTGCAATAACAACCACTCCAACTAGTGCTATTACAACTGTTGGTGTAGTAAAGTGTCCTAATGCTAAAAAGGTATCTGGATTATCAACAACTATTTTACTTCCTGTAAGACCTATAAAAGCAATAAATAATCCTATACCAGCTGTAACTGCATACTTCATATTCATAGGTATTGCTTTTACAACAGCTTGACG
The DNA here is from genome assembly GCA_040144665.1 of Clostridium perfringens. GTDB lineage: Bacteria > Bacillota > Clostridia > Clostridiales > Clostridiaceae > Clostridium > Clostridium perfringens_A. Next base: position 15,638 of record JBBVGE010000552.1, on the reverse strand, counting down.
AACTTTAAATAATGACATAAGAATAAATATAATACCTTCTACAAAGACTGCTGTTAATGCAATCTCCCATGATATCCCCTTTCCAATTACAACAGAAAAAGCAAAATAAGCATTAAGTCCCATACCTGATGCTAATGCAAATGGTAGATTTGCAAATACTCCCATAAGTATTGTTGCTATAGCCGCTGCTAAGCAAGTTGCAGTAACTAGTGCTCCCTGATCCATACCTGTTGCACTTAATATACTTGGATTAACAGCTATTATGTACGCCATTGTTAAAAAGGTTGTTATACCTGCTATAATTTCCTTCTTAAAATCAACATTTTTGTTTTCAAATATTTCGAAAACCATTTTTTCTTTATTCATTTTTCCCCCCACAAAACTAAGAAGGTCATTATGAGTTATCTGAAAAAAAATAACTCATAATGACCTTCTTTAAATTTCTTATTAAGAATAGTCTTCCCATAGTAAGATATTTACGGTATCTTGTAGAAACTAGTGGCCCATATTCCACCATTATATGAGTTCTTCTCTTTACAAATACTATTCTATTAATTATTCCGAATATTGTCAATATATTTTTTAAAATCATTTCTATATATACGAATATTTTAAAATTTATGAATAAAATTCATTCATTCATCTAATTATGTTCATATAATCCTTCTTCAAATAAAGACTTAATTTCATCTATTGTTTTTTCTGAATTAATAGCTGCTAAAAGTTGTATTCTAGCTTTTTGTCCAGGCATAGTATCTCCAAATATTACACCAAGATCCATTAGATGCTTTCCACCACCTTCATATCCATAGCTTTCAAAAACTCTCCCTTCAAAGCATCTAGATACAAGAACTACTGGAATATTACTTGATATTGCTTTCTTTATCCCATCAACCATTGTTGGAGGAACATTTCCTCTTCCCATTCCTTCGATTACAATTCCATTAAATCCTTTTTCTAAAGCAAATTCTATGTAAGATGAATCCATTCCAGCAACACACTTTATAAGCGCTACATCTTTATCCATACTTTTTGGTGATAATTTTTCTCCTTTTTTACCTTTTCTATAGAATATAACTTTATTATTGTCAACTATTCCAACAGGTCCAAAATTTGGAGTTCTAAAAGCATTCAATGCCATTGAATTTGCTTTAGTAACTTCTCTTGCATCATTTAATTCCCCATTGAAACAAACAATTACACCTCTCCCTCTTGATTCTTCAGCTATAGCGGTACAAATTGATGTAGCCAAATTAAATGGTCCATCATAACCAAGCTCTGAAGAACTTCTCATAGCACCAGTTACAACTATTGGTTTTTTAGTTTTAACTGTTAAATCTAAAAAGTATGCCGTTTCTTCTAAAGTATCTGTACCATGGGTTATAACAATTCCTGCTATATCTTCTCTATCTGCTAACTCTTGTACAAAATTTGATAGTTTGAGCATAAGTTCAGGTGTAACGTGTGGTGATGGAAGAGATGAAAAATTATAATTTATAACTTCAGCATAATCCTCTATCCCAGTAACCATTGCCATTATTTCTTCTCCACTTAAACTTGGTACAGCAGCTTTTATTCTATCATCAACTTTCATTGATATTGTTCCACCATTAAAAATAACTGCAATTTTCTTCATAGTTTTCCTCCTGTTTTCCTTTGTAATAAAAAGAACTCTTGGTATTTACCAAAAGTCTCTAAATAATTTTTGGTAGGTCGGCGTACCCTACATCTCTGTTTACTAATTATATTAGCGCGTGAGGAGCCCTTTCTCACCTCAAAAATTTTTTATATATTTTTATTATACATACCTAATCAAACATTTTTCAAGCAAATAATATTTTTTATTATACAGCTTCCTTTAAAGTTCCACTATATATCTTATTTCTCATCTTACTTTTTGTTACTGGATACATACTTGAAACATAAATATAATTTTCTTTTAAATCTACTTCAAGAATTAACATTATATAGGCGTCAATTTTTTTTACTAATTCTAAAGCACCTGACTCTGTATTTCTTTTATTCATTCCTATAAAGTCTGGATTGCAAATAATTCTTTCAATTATTATTGTTAAATTATCTTTTATACTTCTAGTAAGCTGCTTTCCATGTTTCTTTTTTATATGCTTTAATACTCCTGGTGAAGCATAGACATTTCCATAAAAATCAAACCCTACCTTGTCCGCTATATTCTTATCTATTGCCCCAACTTTTTTATAAGTCTTGTATTTATTAATCATAATACCTCACCATGCCTTTTCGCGTAATACTATTAAAAATATATATCATTTATTATATATTATTCACATTTAATTAAATATGATAACATAATCTTAAAAAGGCTAGTATAATGTTAAACAAGATACTAACCTTTGTATTCTATAGGATTATACAGATTAATCCACCATTACCTTCATTTATTATTTTTTGCAATGTTCTCTGAATTTTTATCTGAACATCTTCTGGCATTTTATATAATTTATTTTGTAGTCCTTCCTTAACAAGAACCTCAAGTGATTTTCCAAGCATATTACTTTGCCATAAAGATGCTGGGTCATTTTCAAATTGTTCAAGCAATGATTTAACTAAATCCTCCGATTCTTTTTCAGAACCCATTATAGGACTTATTTCAGTTTGTATATTAGCTTTAATAAAATGAAGTGATGGTGCACTGGCTTTTAATTTAACTCCATATTGAGAACCATGTTTGACAATTTCAGGTTCTTCAAACTTCATTTCTTTAAGCTGTGGTGCTACTAATCCATATCCAGTTTCATTTACATCATTTAAAGCATCTTTTACTTTATCATATTCTTTTTTAGCAAAATTTAATTCTTTTATTATTGAAAGAAGATCATTTTCTGAACTAACATCTAATTCACATATTTCACTTAAAACCTTATAAAATATTCCATCCTTAGGTTTCATTATAACCTTAGCTGTTCCTATCCCAAGGTCTATTTCTTTTATAAAAGCTTCGCCTAAAAACTCCTCTCCATCTAATTTATCTAGAGAAATTTTTATATCTCTTATTTTTGATATGTTTTTGCTCATCCCTCTTATTATGTTAAAGAAATCTTTTTTAAGCCAATGCTCTGCTTCTAACCTTTCAAGCCATTCTGGCATATCAATGTTAACTTCTTTTACCGGGAATTCTTTAAGTACATGTTTAAATAAATTCTCAATGTCTTCTTCTCTCATGTTTGCTATGTCCATAGGTTGAACTTCAACATTGTATTTTTCTTCCATTTCCTTTTTAATTTCTTGTGTTTCTTTGGAATTTACTCTTGAGCTATTAAGTACTACTACAAATGGCTTATTTATTGATTGCAGTTCAGATATTACCCTTTCTTCTGCTTCAACATAATCTTGTCTTTCAAGGCCAGTTACGCTTCCATCTGTAGTTATAACTAAACCAATTGTTGAATGGTCTGTTATAACCTTTCTAGTTCCTATTTCAGCTGCATCCTCAAATGGAATTTCATAATCATACCAAGGTGTATTCACCATTTTAGGGTTATTATCTTCTATATATCCTAATGCTTCTTTTACTATATACCCTACACAATCCACCATTCTAACTTTAAATTTTATCTCATCTTCAATGTTTATTTCAATCGCTTCATTTGGAACAAATTTTGGTTCAGTTGTGTGTATCATTTTTCCTGATCCACTTTGTGGTAATTCATCTTTTGCTCTTTCTTTCTTAAATTCATTATCTATCTTCGGTATTACCATAAGATCCATAAATTTTTTTATAAAAGTTGACTTTCCAGTTCTTACAGGACCAACAACTCCTATATATATGTCTCCTTGGGTTCTTTCTGATATATCTTTATAGATTTTAAAGTTGTCCAAGAAAATACCTCCTAACTATTTGTAACAATATATATATATTCTAAAGATTAGAATTATATACTAATTTATATTTGAATTTTTTAAATATATTTCCATATTAAAGTAATATGATAAAATATTTATATAAATTTAAATACGTAAATGGAGAGATTATAATGGAACTAAAAAAAGAATTCATAAAAACTACTATCAGGTAAAAATTTAGATAAATCAAATCTACCAGATGAAATAGAAGGTTTAAATGTTACTGAATTTTCATTTATACCTACTCACTCATCCCTATATTATAGTTATATGACGTCAAGACTATCAGATATGAACTAAATATAAAAAAAGCAACCAAATTTGGTTGCTTTTTTAATGTGTTTCATTTTTCTTTTCTCTAAGCATTAGTTCTTGAACAGCTTCTCTTGGCTCTTTACCTTCAAAAAGCACACTATATAGTGCATCAGTAATTGGCATACTAACACCAATTTCTCTATTAAGCTCATGAAAAGCCTTACAAGCTTTAACTCCTTCAACTATCATTCCAACTTCATCTAACGCCTCATCCAAAGAAGCACCTTTACCTATAAGTATTCCTGCTCTTCTATTTCTTGAGTGCATTGAAGTACAAGTAACTATTAAATCTCCCATACCTGTTAATCCAAAGAATGTTTCAGCCTTTCCACCTAATACCATTCCAACTCTTGAAATTTCTTTCATACCTCTTGTCATTAAAGCTGCTTTTGAATTATCACCATATCCAACACCATCACCAATACCAGCAGCTAGTGCAATAATATTCTTAACAGCTCCACCTATCTCTACACCAACGATATCCTCGTTAGTGTATATTCTAAGTGTTGGTGTCATAAATAATTCTTGAACTTGTTCTGCATACTTCATATTGTTTGATGTTGCAACTAAAGTAGTTGGTATCTCTACTGCTACCTCTTCAGCATGACTTGGTCCCGATAGTATAACCACAGGATTAGGAAGTTCTTCTTCTATAACTTCTGATAGTCTTTTATTGCTTGTAGGTTCAATACCTTTTGCTATAGATATTATAACCACATCTTTTGTAATTTTCCCTTTTAAAGATCTAGTAACATCTCTTATTACATGAGAAGGAATTGCTAAAACTAAATAGTCAATCCCCTCTATTGCCTCATCTAAATTATTATAGGCTGTAATATTTCCTGGAATGATTAGGTCTTTAATATATTTATCATTTCTTTTATTATTATTGATGTCATTACATACATTAATATCTCTGTCAAATATACTTACTTCGTTTCCTTTATGACCAAGCTGAACAGCTAATGCTGTACCAAAGCTTCCTCCTCCAATAAATGCTACCTTACTCATAATTACATTTTCCTTTCTCTATACTCTATTTGTATACCTGTTCCTTCAAAATCAAAACTTTGTCTTAATTGATTCTCTAAGTATCTTTGATATGAGAAATGAGTTGCATTTGAGTCATTAACAAAGAAAATAAATTTAGGTGGTCTTGCAGCAACTTGCGTTGCATAATAAATTTTCATTCTCTTTAATCCAACAATTGGTGGTTCCTTCATAAGAACTGCTCTATTTATTACATCATTTAAAACACCTGTTGAAATTCTCTTTGAATAGTTATCGTAGCACATTTTTGCAGTACTAAGAATCTTATGAGTTCTTTGTCCTGTAAGTGCTGATATAAATACATAAGGAGCATAACTTAAGAATTTAAGTTTTCCTTGTAATTCTTTTTTATATTTATCAAGAGTCTTATCATCTTTCTCTATAAGATCCCACTTATTAACAACAACCATAATAGCCTTTCTCATTTCATGAGCATATCCTATTATCTTTTCATCTTGTTCTGTTATACCTTCTTGTGCATCTACCATTAGTATACAAACATCTGCTCTTTCAATAGCTGCATAAGTTCTTATAACACTATATCTTTCTATTTCTTCTTTTACTTTACTCTTTCTTCTAAGTCCAGCAGTATCTATAAGTATAAACTTACCTTCATCAGTTTCTAAGTATGAATCAATTGCATCCCTTGTTGTTCCCGGAACATTTGAAACTATAACTCTCTCTTCACCTAAAAGTTTATTAATAAGTGATGATTTACCTACATTTGGCTTACCAATCATAGCTATTCTTATAAACTCATCTTCTTCTTCTTCTAAATATGAGCTGTCAAAGTGTTCAACTACTCTATCTAGCATGTCTCCAAGCCCTAATCCTTGAGCTCCTGATATTGTTACAGGATCTCCTATACCTAGGTTATAGAATTCCCATGCATTATCTTCTTCTTTTAGTGTATCTACCTTATTAACTACTAAAACTACTGGCTTTTTGCTTTTTCTAAGCATAGAAGCAACTTCCTGATCAGCTGGTGTTAAACCTTCCTTACCATCAACTATAAATATTATTACATCTGCTGTTTCTATAGCTATATTCGCCTGTCTTCTCATTTGTTTTACTATAATATCGTCTCTTTCAGGTTCTATACCCCCTGTATCTATCATTGTAAAATTATGATTAAGCCATTCAGCTTCAGCATACACTCTGTCTCTTGTAACTCCTGGTGTATCTTCAACTATAGAAATTCTCTTTCCTGCTAATCTATTAAATAATGTAGATTTACCAACGTTTGGTCTTCCTACCATTGCAACAATCGGTTTTCCCATTACTATTCCTCCTCATTGTAATTATTTATTATATCTATAAAACCATCTCCTGAGTAATCGCACACGATAACTTTGACATCTAGTGCATCTTCTAACATATCAATTGTTACGTCATCTAGCATAACAAGTTCCTCTGGAGCTAATTCATATCCTCTTCTGAACATATTATCTGGCATTATAAGATATTTTGTATCTATACTATCTTTTACCTGCTCTATAATATCTGTTCCTGTTAAAAGACCTGCTACTGTAATAGTTTCTCCAAAATAATTATTTACAATCTTTTTTACATCTATTTTTATCTTTGGATTCTTTGAAACTATACTATCCATAGCATCTTTTATTTCATCATAAGCTAATGTACCAGTTACTACAGTGTAGCTTCCCTTTTTATTTAGATCTAAAAATTCTAAATCTCTCTTTATAGCTTCTCTATAGTAACGAATAGTTCCTACACCATCTTCTAGCTGTTCAAAGCCATTATAGAAGTCTTCATCCGGAACATCTTCTCCTGCTACAACATAAAATTCATCTGATAACCTTACAAATGGTTCATTAACTTCTTTCATAAACTTATCTTGAAGTTCATTTACCATTTCTATTGTTTCTTTTGAACTTTCTTTTGTAAATGTATTTACATGTGTTAATCCTTTTCTAAACTTAGTAATACCAATTGGTACTACAGCTACATTATTAACTTGAGGGTAAAGAGTGTATAAATCATTTATTGTTCTTTTAAGCTCTTCTCCATCATTAATTCCAGGTACGCAGACTATTTGAGCATGCATTTGGATTCCTGCATCTTTAAGTCTTTTCATTCTTGAATAAATTTCACCTGCGAATCTATTATTAAGCATCTTAACTCTAAGTTCTGGATTTGTGGTATGTACTGATATATTAATAGGGCTTATTTTGTAATTTATTATTCTATCTATATCTTTTTCTTTCATATTTGTTAATGTAACAAAGTTACCTTGTAAAAATGATAATCTTGAATCATCATCTTTAAAGTAAAGAGTATCTCTCATTCCTTTAGGTAATTGATCTATAAAACAAAATACGCATTTATTACTACAGCTCTTTGCTTTATCCATTATTCCACCTTCGAAATCTAGACCAAGCTCTTCACCATAATCTTTTTCTATTTCAATATCCCATATCTCACCACTAGCTTTTTCAACTTGAATTGTTATTTCTTCATCTACAGCTAAAAATCTATAGTCAATAATATCTTCTATTTCCTTTTCATTAATTGTAAGAAGAAAGTCTCCAGGTTCTATACCCACTTCTTCTGCAATACTATCAGGAAGCACACTTTTTATTAAATTTTTCATATCTTCACTCCCTTTTTTTATAAACTAGTGTATCTTTTGTTATATTACATTAATATATGTAGTTAGTCAATAAAACTCATGAAAAACACAACATTTACATATATAATTTAAATTATATAAAATAAATACATAATAAAAACCACACTAAAGTTATTAGCGTGGTTTTAGATTACTCATTTAAATCAACATATTCACCTTTTTTGCTAAATATGATCCATTCGCAAATATTAGTTACATGATCACCTATTCTTTCTAAATACTTACTTACAAATAATAAGTTAGCACCAACTTCAACTTGACTCTCATCATTCTTTATATAAACTAAAGTGTCTTTAAAAACTTCTTTATATAAATTATCTATTTCATCATCTAGTTTACATATATCATAAGCTTTATCAGCATCTTTATCTAGGTAAGCTTTTAGCGCTAGATCAATCATATTTTGAATTTTCTCTTCCATAACCCAAAGCTTTTTTGCTTCACTTATATAAGTTTTAGAATCTGCTTTTTTTGCAATTTTACATATATCAACTGCGTGATCTGCCATTCTTTCTAAATCAGTTACTATTTTTGATGCTGTAAATACTCTTCTTAAATCTTTTGCTAGGGGTTGTTCTGTTGCTATGAACTTAATACATTCTTCCTCAATTACCCTTTGAAGATTATCTACTTTATCATCATCTTTTATTATCTCATCTGCTAACTTACTATCTCTTTCCTTTAATGCTAGCATACTTTGATTTAATTGATCTTTTACTAAATCAGTCATTTTACTTAAGTTATTGTTTATAGTATTTATCCTAAATTTTTGTGACTCCCTTATCATATAACCACCTCTTAACTATTATTAACCAAATCTTCCTGTAATATAATCCTCTGTTCTCTTATCCTTTGGCCTATAGAATATATCCTCTGTTTTACCATATTCTATAACTTCTCCATTTAAAAAGAATGCTGTCTTATCTGCTATTCTACCTGCTTGTTGCATATTATGAGTAACTATAATAACAGTATATTCTTTTTTAAGTTCTTCAATTAGATCTTCTACTTTATTAGTAGATATAGGATCAAGTGCTGATGTTGGTTCATCCATAAGAATTATTTCTGGTGATATAGCAAGAGTTCTTGCTATACATAGTCTTTGTTGTTGACCTCCTGATAATCCCATAGCACTCTTTTTAAGTCTATCTTTTGTTTCTTCCCATAAAGCTGCACCTTTTAAGCTTTTTTCTACTATAGCATCTAATGTCTTCTTATCTTTAATTCCATGTATTCTTGGTCCATAAGCAACATTATCATATATAGACATTGGAAATGGATTTGGTTTTTGAAATACCATACCAATTCTCTTTCTTAATGCAATTTCATCATAATCATCAAATATATTATTTCCTTCAAATAGAATTTCTCCATCTATTTTTACTGAAGCTATAAGATCATTCATTCTATTTATAGTTCTTAAGAAAGTTGATTTACCACAACCTGATGGTCCTATGAGAGCTGTAACCTCATTTTTTTCAAATTTCATATTTATATCTTTTAGTGCTCTATTTGTTCCATAGTAAAGATTTAAATTTTTAGTTTCTATTATACTCATATGTTCCTCCTACTCTCCACTATAAGCTTTTAACATTCTATTTCCAATAACTTTTGCTAATACGTTAAATAATAATACCATTATTATAAGTACCGCTGCTGTTCCATTTGCTATTGCTGATGCATCTGGAACTACACCTTCTGAATTCAATTTCCAAATATGAACTGCTAAAGTCTCTGCTGGTCTAAAAAGTGAGAATGCAGACGTATTTCCAGTAAGACTAAAATTATTAAAATTAAGCATTCCTGAACTTAATCCTGCTGTATATAAAAACGCTGCAGCTTCTCCAAAAATTCTTCCTGATGCTAGTATTACTCCTGTTAAAATATCCTTCATCGCTATTGGAAGTGTTAATTTTTTTATAGTTTGCCACTTGCTAGCTCCAAGTCCTAATGAAGCTTCCTTAACTTTCTTAGCTGCATGTCTTATAGCATTTTCTGATATTCTTGTCATTGATGGAATATTTAATATACTAACTGATAATGCACCTGCTATTATTGAATATCCCCATCCAGTTAAGTTTACAAATACTAAAAGACCAAACATACCTATTACTATTGAAGGTAATGATGACATTGTTTCAAGTGATAATCTTATAATATTTAGTACTATACCTTCTTTAGCATACTCTGCTAAATATATCCCTGCTCCTATTCCTATAGGTACTGTTATTATTAATGAGATAACTAACATGTAAAGTGAATTAAATATTTGTGGTCCAATTCCACCACCTGCTCTTGTCATACTAGGTTTTCCAAATAAAAATGAAGGAGTTATCATTCCAATACCTTTATATAAAATATAAGCAATAAAGGCTCCAAGTATAGCTACTATTAGAAATGCTATTGCGTAGAATACTCCGGTTGCAAGCTTATCTATTTTTTTTGCGTCCATTCTTAGTTCACTCCTCTTTTCTCTATTCCTCTAACTATTAGTATAAATATAAATGATATTACTAGTAGTATTAGTGCAAGTGTCCATAAAGCATCATTCCACGCTGATCCACTTACCGTATTTGCCATATCCATTGTTAATATACTTGTTAATGTTGATGCTGATGATGTTAAACTACTAGGCAATTTAACTGCATTTCCAATTACCATTTGCACTGCAAGTGCCTCTCCAAAGGCTCTTGCAATTCCAAGCACAACCCCTGTAAGTATTCCAGACTTTGCACCAGGTACTATTACATTTTTTATTGTTTGCCATCTTGTTGCTCCAAGTCCATATGATGCTTCGATATGTTCACCTGGAATTCCTTTAATTGCATCTATTGAAAGTGTAGCTATAGTTGGAAGAATCATAAGTGATAATACTAGTATTCCTGCTAAAAGCGAAAATCCCATACCACCAAAATTTTCTTTAAGTAGTGGTACTAATACAGATACACCAACCCATCCATATACTACTGATGGTATACCAACTAAAATTTCAAGAGCTGGCTTAATTACTTTTTCTCCAAATCCTTTTGAAATCACATTAACAAATATCCCTAATGCAATAGCAACAGGGGCACTTAGAACTACTGCCCCTAATGATACTAATGTTGATCCTAATATGAAGGCAAAAGCTCCAAAGGTTTTAGGGCTACCTGTTGGGTTCCAATTATTTGTGAATAAAAACTCTAATATACTATATTCTCCTTTAGTAAAAGTTTGTATTCCCTTTGATCCTATAAATACAATTATTGATATTGTTATTAAAATTATTAATATCCCACAAATACTTGAAAATCCTTTTCCTAGATATTCATTTAATAACCTTTCTTTAAAACTTCTTTTCTTCATATTCCTCATTCCTATCTATTGCTTTTTAATAATTATTCTTTAATTTCGCTACCAGGAATTAATCCAAGATTATCTATACTATCTGCATTTTCTTTGCTACCTACAAAATCAATAAACTCTTTTGAAAGTCCTGTAGCTTCTCCTTTAGTGTACATATGTCCCCATGACCAGAAATCATATTTTCCTGATTTTATATTATCAACTGTTGGTTCTGCACCATCTATTTTAATTAAATCTAATGCTTTTTTAGCTTCTTCATTATTCATGTATGAAAGAGCCACGTAGCTTATAGCACCATCATTTTGCTTCATTGCATTTAATACAGCACCATTGCTATCTTGAAGTGCTCCTATAGAATCATTTTCTAATTTCTTATCTCCATCTAATACTTTCTCTGTGAATGTTGCTCTTGTTCCTGAAGATGCCGGTCTATGGATTACTAATACCTCCATGTCCTTTCCACCAATTTCTTTCCAATTTTTAATTTTTCCTGAGAATATATCTTGTATTTGTTTCTTTGTTAAATTATCTATTCCAGCAGCCTTATTAACTACCACCCCAAAACCTTGAGCTACCACTTTATGATCTACTAATTCACTTGCTTGCTCTTTTGTTAACTTACTTTCTGCAAATACATCTGAATTACCTATATTTACTGCCCCTTCTAAAACTTGAGTAAGTCCAGTTCCTGATCCACCAGCCTGTGCATTGATTGTGTTTCCTGGTTTAACTTCATTAAATTTTTCTATTGACTGTTCCATTAATGGAAGAAGTGCTGATGATCCACTTATTGTTATTGTTTGTCCTTCAGTTGCTGAGTTATTTTCTCCTGAACCACATCCTACAAACATCCCACCTACCATAGTTATTGCTAATGCTGTTACTAACATTTTCAAACTTTTCTTTCTCATAATTTATAACCTCCACAAAATATTTGATAATTCCTTTTAAATTTATTGTTCTTAATTACTATATCTTTATAATATCTTTTGAAAGTTAAGCAGTTATTATACTAAAGTTAAACTAGATTAGAATTTTGTTAAATATATTTAACAATTGTATTAATAAAAAGAAAAAAGGTAAAAATCTAAAGTTATAGATTTTTACCTTCTTATTAAACGTGTTTTATTCTAAATATAAATTCTGTACCTTTATTAAGTTCTGATTTAACTTCTATAGTTCCCCCAAAACTTTTAACTATATGTTTTACTATTGCAAGTCCAAGTCCAGTCCCACCACTTTTTCTAGCCTTATCTACTCTATAAAACCTTTCAAATATTCTTGGAAGGTCATCTTCTGGTATTCCAATCCCCGTATCTTTAACAATAAAATTATAATATCCATTTTCAGAGAAACTATTTATATCAACTTTAGCACCTTTTTCTGAATATTTTATTGCATTTTCAATAATATTAAGAGCTACTTGTAGAAATTTATCCCTTTGCCCTAAAATATAATTTATATTATTTCTATAAAATGTTACTTTAATATCTTTTCTACTTGCTTGATCACTTAAAATATTAATAACATCGTCAATAATATCATCTGGTAAGAATTCCTCCATCTCTTCGATAGTATTGCTTTCTAAATTTGAAAGTACTAAAATATCATTAATAAGCCTTGTAAGTCTTATCGCTTCTTTATCTATTATATCTAAAAACTTATTTTTTGTTTCTTCATCCTCCACATACTTTAATGTTTCAGCGAAACCTTTAATAGATGTAAGAGGAGTTTTAAGCTCATGAGATACATTTGCAACAAATTGAGTTCTTATATTTTCAAGTCTTTTCATTTCAGTTATATCTTGTATTGCAATAACTCTACCAATTTTTTTGTATCCATTAATAACAGTTGCGGTCTTTATTTTCAAGAATCTTCTAACCGGCTTTTTTATTTTAACTTGAACTTCACTGCCATCTTCACCTTTTAGTATATCTTTGATTCTTTTATCTTCAATACAATCATTTAAATGCTTTCCTGTTACATTTATATTTATACCAAATATTCTTTGTGCATAAGGGTTAATAGTAATTATATCATTATTATTGTCTACAGCTATTACTCCACTTTGCATACAATTTAAAATAGACTCTAATCTATTTTGTTTATCTACTATCTCATTCATCTTACTTTGAAGTTGATCTGCCATATTGTTAAATGTTTTTCCTAAATGACCTAGTTCATCATTTGAGCTCATATTAACTCTAGTTTGAAGATTTCCATTTGCAATCTTTGAAGTAACATTTTCTAAATGCTTGACAGGATCAACAATTATCCTAACAAGTTTAAGCGCTAATGCAATTGATAGAAGTAAAACTACAAATAATAATATAATGAAGTATTGCATATTCTCTGTATAGAATATTTTTACTGTAGATTCAGGTACACTACTTCTTATTATAGTTCCATCACTAAGCTTCGTTGCGCAATATATCATATCTATTCCTAATGTTTCACTATATCTTTCTGAATACCCTACTCCATTTGAATTTGCTTTTGCATTTTCTATTTCTTCTCTACCTAAATAATTGTTACTATTATCACTTATTGAATCAAATACTACGTTTCCATCTTTATTTATTATAGTAAATCTTATATCAGTTCCATTTATTTTAAAATTATTTAATTCGCTCTTATCTAAGCTTTCCTTATCTATATCGATCCATTTAGCTATAATATTATTGTAATTTTTAAGAATATCTTTTGTATTTTCAATTTCTTGTATACTAGATAATGCCATGAAAGATGACGTTAATATTACCAAAGCAAATATAACTGTTATTATTACCGATGTAACTATTTTCTTTTTCATAGTGTTTACCCGTTAAACCTATAGCCTACTCCTCTTATTGTTTCAATAAGCTTAGGATTTTTATCGTCTTCTTCTACTTTCTTTCTCAAATATCTTATATGAACGTCAACAGTTCTTGTTTCTCCAATATATTCATAACCCCATATCTTATCTAATAGCATCTCTCTTTTTAATATTTTCCCTCTATTTTTGATAAGTATTTCAAGAAGTTCAAATTCCTTAAGAGTCATATCTATTCTTTCTTTATTTATTGATACTTCATGTCTCTCAAAATCAATTCTAAGTCTTCCATTCTCATAATAATCTTCTTCTTTATTTATACTAGCATTTATACTTCTTCTTAAAACTGCTTTTACTCTTGCAAGCAATTCTCTTATAGAAAATGGCTTTGTCATATAATCATCAGCACCAAGTTCAAGTCCTAATATCTTATCTAGTTCTTCACCTTTTGCTGTTAACATTATTATTGCTGTATTACTTGTTTCTTTATTTCTTTTTATTTCTTTACACACATCATATCCATCCATACCTGGTAGCATAAGATCTAATAATACTAAATCTGGCTTTTCCTCTTTTGCAAGTCTTACTCCGTCGCCCCCATTGTTTGCGGTAATAACTTCATATCCAGCATTTTTAATATTGAACTTCAATAATTCTAATATGTGTTCTTCATCATCAACTATTAATATTTTTTCTTGTGCCAAAACATTAGTCCCCCTCTATTTTAATAAAACAAATGAAAATAATCTTCCATATGCTCCATCTGATTTTCTATATGAATGTAATTTTATTTTATCTTCGCAATAAGTACATGAATCAAAATCATAAATGTTTTCTTCTAATATGCCACTATCTATTGAATCTTTTCTAACACACTCTTTTAAATTTAAATTTCTACCATTAAATAAAATATCTTCTTTTATATTTTTTTCTTTTATAAATTTTTCTTTAAGCTCTTCTGATACCTCATAACAACATTTTCTTATATGAGCTCCTATATAAATCTTTGTATTTTTATGATCAACAGAATATAAATCAACCATTTTTTGTAGAGCTTTTTTTGTAATTGAATTAAATGTTCCTTTCCATCCACTATGAACAGCTCCTATTACTCCATCTACTTCATTTACAATAATTACAGGTACACAATCAGCTGTAAATACTCCAATTGCAACACTTCTTTTATTTGTTATTATTCCATCTCCCTCATTCTCAATAAAACATTTTTCTCCGTCATAATTTAAAACTTTATCTGAATGAATTTGTTTTAAGTATAGTATTTTATCTACATTAAAATCATCTTTTATACTATCTAAAGCTCTAATTCCTTCTTCTGTATTTCTATTAAAACTTCTATTACCTTCTGCTGTTGAGAATATAATCTTTGATTTATTATTATTTAAAACTAAGAAGTCTTTTTTTCTTTCAAAATTATCTATATGTATGCTATTCATAATATTCCCTCCATATCTTTTAATATTATTTTAACATTTACCAAACTTATTATCTATTAAACTTATATTATTTTTACTTAACTTTAACTTAAAAAGCATTTTAATCCTAAATTTAGGATTAAAATGC
>JBBVGE010000551.1:0-222 GCA_040144665.1 Clostridium perfringens | reverse complement strand
TTTTCATCTACTTCACCCCAAATTCTACCTCCAGTCATAACTATACTTACATTATCTTCAGCTTTATTTAACTCTTTTAATTGTGCAGAACTTCCATTTCCATAGTAATCTGATGGACAGAACATTAAATCTGTTTTTAAATCTGGATAAGTTGATTGTTGTTCTTCTAACCATCTTGTTAAATCTGTAAGAAGTTTAACATACATACTGGCACCTTGAGCT
>JBBVGE010000550.1:0-228 GCA_040144665.1 Clostridium perfringens | reverse complement strand
ACCTAAGAATGCAAATGTTAGAGATTATAGAAATGCAACAGGATTTGAGGCTTTAGTAGGTTATTTATATCTTACTGGAAAAGAAGAAAGATTAAATGAGTTCTTATTGAAATGTATAGAAGTTCACGTTTAGGAAGGAGAAATATTAATGTTAAAAGTTAAATTATTACAATATACACCAGAACCAGAAAAGACCATAGCAGCAGCGGCTAAATTATGCTATAGTCC
>JBBVGE010000549.1:0-4338 GCA_040144665.1 Clostridium perfringens | reverse complement strand
AAAAAGAACTAGAGTATACTCTAGTTCTTTTTTGTATAGTTATTTTATATGCCTACTTTGCTTAGGTTTCATGTGTTTAAAAATTAATATTTTAAGAACAAAAAGTGTATGCTATTAACAATTAGAGTAGAAATTTTTTTAATTAAATGTTTACAGTAAAATTTAAAAATTTATTATATATTATTTACTATAGTAAACATTTATATATTTAATGTAAATGTTTAAATATATGTAACAAAAGATTAGCTAGAAATTATATATTATCTTAAGATAGTAATGGTTTTAATATAAGGAGTAGTAATGAATAAGAGATTAGAGGAATTAAAAAATGGAACTGATATAAGAGGTATAGCAATTAAAAATAAATATAAAGAAGTAAATTTATCTAAAGAGGAAGTAAAAGCTATAGCAACAGGATTTTATAATTGGCTTATAAAAGAAAAAGGTTCAAATTCTTTAAAGATAGCTGTTGGATGTGATTCAAGATTATCAGGCGAAGATTTAAAAGAAGTATTTATAAATACAATAGTAAAATTAGGCTGTGATGTTTATGATTGCAGTATGGCTACAACACCAGCTATGTTTATGTCAACTGTAATAGATGGGTATAACTGTGATGGTGCAGTAATGATAACAGCAAGTCATTTACCTTTCTATTATAATGGAATAAAGTTCTTTACAGATAAAGGTGGAGTAGAAAAAGTTGATATAGACGAAATAGTAAGATTATCAGAGGTTAATGAAATTACTACAGAAAGTGTAGGTAAATTAGAAAAAAGAAATCTTATTGATGATTATTCAAAAGTTTTAGTAGAGAAAATAAGAACTGGAGTAAACAGTAAAATTAACTTTAAAAAACCTCTTAATGGATTAAATATAATAGTAGATGCTGGAAATGGAGCGGGAGGATTTTTTGCAGAGAAGGTACTTAATGAATTAGGTGCAAATACTTCAGGAAGTCAATTCTTAAATCCAGATGGTAATTTCCCAAATCATATTCCAAACCCTGAAAATAAAGAAGCCATAGGGTCTATATGTGAAGCTGTAAAGAAATATAAAAGTGATATTGGCATAATTTTTGATACAGATGTTGATAGAGCTGCAATTGTAGATAAGTATGGTAACCCTATAAATAAAGATGCACTTATAGCATTAATATCAACAATAATTCTTAAAGAATATCCAAATAGTACAATAGTTACAGATTCAGTTACAACTGAAGGTCTTGGAAGATTTATTGAAGGCAAGGGTGGAAAACATCATAGATTTAAAAGAGGATATAAAAATGTAATAAATGAAGGAATTAGATTAAATAGAGAAGGTACAGAATGCCATCTTGCAATAGAGACTTCTGGACATGCAGCCATAAAAGAAAATTATTTCTTAGATGATGGAGCTTTTTTAGTATCAAAAATATTAGTTGAGGTCTCAAAATTACATGAAAAGGGCGATGATATTGGTAGCCTTATAAAAGATCTTGAAGAGCCCTTAGAGAAAATAGAATATAGAATAAATATAGAAAGAGATAACTATAGAGATTTCGGAGAGAAAATTTTAAAGGATCTAGAGGAATTTGTTAAAGATCATGATTCATGGAAGTTACCTAAGAAAAATTACGAAGGGGTAAGAGTTATATGTTCATCAGAAAAAGAAAATGGATGGTTTTTACTAAGATTATCTCTTCATGAGCCATTACTTGCATTAAATGTTCAATCAGATGTAAAAGGTGGATCTGATGTTATGATAGAAAGAATAAAAAGATTTTTAGAAAAATATAATATAAAGTTTTAAATAAAGATATAACAAATAACCCAAAATAATATATAAATAATTAAAGCTTTAGGTAGTTAATTTTAAATATTAATTACTTAGAGCTTTTTTAGTAGTATATTTAGGTTTATTACATTAGAAATTTTGCATTATCTTGGCAATATAATAAATACAATATTAGATAGTATTGGGTTACTCTTAATGATTAAGGGTAGAGTTTTTAAAATGATATTTGGATAATTAAGGAATTATTAAGAAATTAATAAGAAAATACTTCCCTTTATATTAAGATTTAATATTTAGAATTATATTATAGTAATCACTGGAGGGGTAGTTAATGAATGTTTTAGAAGTCAAAAACCTTAAAAAGGTTATTGGTAAAAGAGAGATAATAAAAGATTTAAACTTTACGGTTAAAGAAGGGGAAATATACGGATTCTTAGGACCTAATGGGGCTGGTAAGACAACAACAATTAGAATGTTAGTTGGACTTATATCACAAACATCAGGTGAAGTGAAAATTTGCGGAGCAAATCTTAAAGATAATAAAGAGAAAGCACTAAAGGATGTAGGTGCTGTAGTTGAAAATCCAGAACTTTATAAATATCTTTCTGGAAGAGAAAATTTAATGCAAATTGCAAGAATAAGAAAAGTATCAAAGGAAGAAGTAGAAGATTTAATAAAGCTTGTTGGATTAGAAAACAGAATAAATGATAAAGTAAAGAAATATTCTCTTGGTATGAAGCAAAGATTAGGACTTGCAGCAGCACTTATTGGAAATCCAAAGCTGTTAATATTAGACGAGCCTACAAATGGACTTGACCCATCAGGAATTATAGATTTTAGAAACATAGTAAAGAGTGCTTCAAGAGAAAGAGGAATGGCTGTATTTGTATCTTCACATATATTAAGTGAAGTTCAACAACTTTGTGATAGAGTAGCATTTATTAATGATGGTGTTATAAAAGCAGTAGAAAATATGAATGAAGCTGTACAAGGAACAGAAAAAGAAAGTCTTACATTAGTTGCAAATAATGATGATGAAAAAGTACTTAAGGTATTGAGGAATCAACCGTTTGTATTTACTTCGGAGAAATCAGAAGATGGAATAAATATTGTTATAGATTCAGGAACAACTCCAGAACTTATAAAAGCTCTAGTTAAGGAAAATATTTCAATAGAAGAAATATTTAAGAATAGAGAAGGGTTAGAACAAAGATACATGGAGCTTGTTGAAGGAGGTATAAGATAATGATATTTACTCTAATAAAAAATGAACTTATTAAGATATTAAGAAGAGGTAAGACTTGGGTTGTATTTGGGTTATTTGCATTAGCTATGATAGGTTTTGTATTTATGGCTAAAATAAGTGCAAATCAAATGGCTCATTGGCAATCACCTGAAGGCCAAATTGAAAATATAGATCACCAATTAGAATGGAGAAAAAATGATTTAAAGTATAGTGAAGATAATTTAAAGGAAGTTAAAAATAATAAATCTTCTACTAAAGAAGAAATAGAAAGTGCCACAAGTAATGTAGAGTATACAAAAGAAGATATAAAAAGATTAGAAGCTGATAGAAAGATTCAAGAAAAACTTATAGGTCAAGAAACTCCAGATTGGAGGATTGCAGTAAAATCAAGTATTGCTAATTTAAAAAGTGAATTAGAAAGAGCAAAGACACAAAAAGGTTATACTAGCAAAGAGCATATAGATAGTATGACGAAGGAACTAGAAAGAAATCAATATTTCTTAGACAATGATATAAAGCCAATACAAGAGTGGGAATTCTATCCTAGTAATTTCGGAATACAAGTTATGATGATGCTTGGTATGGTTATACTAGTTGCAGGTATTGCAGTATTTATGAGTGATATAATCTCAGGGGAATGTACTCCAGCAACACTTAAATTCTTATTAGTTCAACCTATTTCAAGAGGAAAAGTGGTATTATCTAAATTTATTGCTATAGTTATAACTGTAGTAAGTATGATATGTGGACTTGAAATTGCAACGTTTGGTATAATTGGAGCTTTTACAGGATTTGATGCAATGAAAATGCCAGTTGAATTAGCTCTAAAATATCAGATTAACCAAGAGGTTTTAATTCAGCAGGGATATAAGCAATTAGATTTAGTTGCAAATTCAGGATATAACTCAACAATGGGTAATTTTGTACTGCAAAGCTTCTTATTACAAGTATTATTTATAATAGCATGTTGTGCATTTATATTCATGATATCTGCTTTATTTAAGAGTAGTATGATAACAATGGCAGTTTCAGTAATTGTTTCTGTAGCTGCTACTATGTTACCTATGATGAGCCAAAAAGTAGGAGAATATGCACATCTTATATTCTTAAATTACGGTAATACACCGGCAGTGATTCAGGGGAATATAGCACACAATTATGCTAATGTAAGCTTTACGCCACAGCTTGGTGCAACACTTATGATTGGAACTATAATAGTTTCATATATAGTAGCTCATGTAGTATTTAGTAAGAGAGATATGCTTGTATAGTATATTTTAATATAAAAAAGTTAGAGATTAATCTCTAACTTTTTT
>JBBVGE010000548.1:0-220 GCA_040144665.1 Clostridium perfringens | reverse complement strand
AAATGCACAACCTTTAGTTAGTAATACTAAACTTGGTCCTATATCTACTGCTCATAATGGTAATTTAGTTAATGCAGATGTAATAAGAAGTCTTTTAGAGGATGGGGGACAAGTTTTCCATACTAGTGTTGATTCTGAGGTGATTACAAGCTTAGTTGCTAGAGGGGCTAAAAAAGGGATTGAGAGGGCTGTAATTGATGCTATATCAGCGGTTAAAGGT
>JBBVGE010000547.1:0-214 GCA_040144665.1 Clostridium perfringens | reverse complement strand
CTTCTGTTGATTTTCTATTTATCATAGAAATTATTTTTTCTACATCAATTGAAGGTATATGAGTTATTAATTTCTTTTTCCCTTCAACCCATTTATAGTATGCTTCTGGCATAAATACATACTCTATAAATTCTATTAATCTGTTAAAGTTAGGTACCATAACCCAAACATTTTGAAATCCAACTTTTCTATTGAATATTACATAATGTAGGTA
>JBBVGE010000546.1:0-3343 GCA_040144665.1 Clostridium perfringens | reverse complement strand
AGGAATGGACATCCCTGCATTACTTGGAGCATTCATGCTTGAAGGATCAAAAGCAGGAGCTACAGCTGCATCAGTTTGGACAGCTCATAGAACATTACCATTAAATATAACTGGATACGGAAAACTTATCGGAGCTGGAATTGAAGGTGCATTCAACCTTTACAACCATTTCAACGGAAAAGAATTCATGGTTGGAGACAAGAAGGTTATACTTAACACATTAATAAGACCTGACTTCAACATGGTTGACTTCGCATTCAACGAAGAAGGAAACACTGATTTAACTAAGATGAATCACTTAAATCACGATTTCTATGAAGAAGCTTCATATGTAAGAGGTGGATTATACAATAATGATTTCATCACTTCACACACTGATTTCGCAGTACCAGACTACGGAAACAGCCCATACCCATTTGTTAAATCACTTGGATTCTCAAGAGAAGAGTGGGATGAAGTACAAAAGGTTACTGTATTAAGAGCATGCGTACTTTCACCATTCATAAACAACAAAGAAACATTTGCTGAATACATGGATAAAGTAGATGCAGCAATCCAAAAGAAATTAGAAAATATCTACGACGTAAGATAATATAAATTTCTTATATAAGAAAGGACCTCACATTTTGTGAGGTCCTTTTTAGCTATAAGTATTATTTAATATTAAGGTCACTTAAAACTAACTTTAGATCATTAACTATAGCTTCACTAATTTTTTCATTATATATATCAAAGACTTTTTTATCAGAGAAGAAAGGATTTAGAGCTGTAGCTCTTAAAAGAGTAACGTTATGAACCCTGTCCCATTCATTTTTTGAAATATTAAACTTATCTACAAAATCTAGTGGACTATCGCCATAATCTGAATAATCAAATACAGTATGAGATGTTATAAAATCATTTGTAAATAACTTTGTACAGAAAGATGCTTCCTCATAAAATTTATGATTTATTTCATTCATAATATCTAAATTAGTATTTCCTTCAATATTAAAAGCAAAATCTACCATATTAAAATCAGGTTTTACAAGAGTATTTACAATTATTTTTTTGCCACAAACTTCAAAAGCTTTTTGTGATTCTATTCTGTTATAAATATTATAGGCACTTTCTATACTAGAACCAATTAGTCTACCATATCCTGTTATATTAAGTGGTACTACTTTATGTGCAGCCCAAACTGCAGCAGCAGATGCACCAGCTTTTGAACCTTCAAGTGTAAATGCACCTAATAAAACTGGAACATCCATACCTTTTTCAAAAACATAATTAGCAAAGTAAGATATACAGTCTCTCATTCTTTTATCCTTAATACATATTCCACCGGCTGCATAGGGAACATAACCCATTTTATGAGGATCAATAGTTATACTATCCGCTTTATTCATATCTTTAAATGCATTATATATTGAAGAAGAAGGCCAATCTATAGAATCAGGATTTTTAAATACATTATGCTCTTTAAATTTTTCTTTAAGATCATCCTCTTTTATGAAATTATAATCTTCATCCAAGAATATTGCTCTTGCATAGCCACCAAAAGCGGCATCTATATGGAAATAAAAATTAACTCCTTCTTTTGAAAAATTATCTTTTAAATCTGCTATTTTATCTATATAATCTACAGCACCTTCCTCAGTAGAACCAACAACTCCAACAACACATAATATAGGAACTTTTTTTTTGATACAGTCATTTATTATGTTCTCAAGGGCAGTTATATCCATTCTGAAATGATTATCTACTGGAATTTCAATTAAATTGTCACTACCAATACCTAATATATCTGCGGCCTTAAGCCATGAATAGTGTTTTGTTTGAGGAACTAATAATTTCCCAAGCTTTGGGATAATAGAACTTACTGCTCTAGCTGATTTTCCTTTTATAGAATCAATCTCTTTAGGATTCTTTTCTAATAAATCTAATATCTCATCAACTGACATATTTAATAATTCCCATTCACTTTTTCCATAAACAAGATTTGGACAAACCTCTTTAATTGCAAGAGGTATAGATTTTAAATTTCTTGCATACCATAAAGCTTCAAGATTTGCTGTTGTACCGTCAGCAGATATATGTCCAAAACCAGTTTGAGGATCTATATTCATGAGTTTACAAAAATCTTCACCAACTTCAGATTCTAAAATCGTAGTTGCAGGGGCACCTTCATAAGCACAATTATTTCCGTTATAAAGCATTGCACCAAAATATGCAAGAAGTGAGGGAATTAATGTATCTGAATCCATGTGACCAACATATCTCATAGAGTGCCAAGGCATCATATTTGATCTTAATTTAGAAGAAAGTTCCTCTAATATACTTTCAGTTTTAATTTGGGTATTAATAAAGTTTTGAGATGAAATTGTATCATTAAGTATTACATCACCATCTTCAGGATGAAAATTTTTTCTCCATTGAGAATGTTGATTAAACATTTTAGTTAGATTTCTTAAGAAAAAATCCTCATTTTCAGATTTAGGTCCTAAAAATAGGGCGGATACGTTTATATCAGTAGTGTTTTCCATTAAAAACATCTCCTTATTAAATTAATTACTACAAGCAAGATTAATAAATATAATATTACATTAATTACATTGACTTGAAGTTTTACCATTAAATAATAGATGGTTGATAAACATAGTGCAAAAATTAATAATGTCTGAATAAAGGTTATATATTAAAATAATCTACTATATTGATAAAAAAAGTATGTTACAGATGATAAAAGGAAAAAAAATATATAATAATATTTTAAAAGTAGAATAAAAGACCTAATGATTTTTGTGAAAAAGATTACAAAGTAAAATTATTAAAGTAAATAATATTAATGATTTATTACTACAAACTTCATAAAAAACATGGTAGGTATGAAGAAATAGTAGAAATCTGTTAAGAAAAAATTAATTTTAAGATATAAAAGGAAACAGAATACTTAAATATGTCATGGCAAATATAAATAAAAATTAAACTATTTTTAATAAATGGAAATAAAAATTAAATGAGAAAATATTTAAATCACTATTATGTTTGACAATAAAAGTCAGAGGTTTATCATGAAGTTAAAAATATTTGTTTATATGTACTATATCTTAAGCACATATGATAACAAATAGATATGAAAGGAAGTAATTTTATGAGTAGTGTAAAGAAGCTTACGCTTTTCCAATTAATCGGTATAACAATGGCCTTTTTTGGAACCGTAAGAAGTGTTCCTACATTAGCTATTACTGGATGGACGCAGATATTCTATTTTGTTGGAGCTATAGTAGTATTTGCAATTCCAATATCACTTATAGCAGCAGAACTTGCAACAGGATGGCCAAAAGAAGGAGGTCCTCAAGTT
>JBBVGE010000545.1:0-3117 GCA_040144665.1 Clostridium perfringens | reverse complement strand
ACTCAAAAGAATATTTTCAAAAATACAATAAATATACATTTTCATTAAATGAATTTAAAATAAGATTTGCAATAAGGATTTCAATATTATTATCTATATCTTTTACATTTATTAGATTGTTTAATATTCCAAAGGGATACTGGATTCCTATGACAATATTTTTATTAACTTTACCTTTTTATGAAGATAGTAAAACACGGGTTAAATTAAGATTTAGAGGAACTATGATTGGATTAATAATTTCATTTATACTTTTTTCTGTTTTTAAAAGTAGTATTTCACATATAATAATACTTGTCATATGTACATTCTTCATGTATGCATTTAGTGATTATGGAACTATGACAATATATATAACTTGCTATGCTCTTGCAATAACTACTATATATATGGGGGATGATGAAGCAATAATTCTAAGATTAATATATACTTGTCTTTCAGCATTAATTGTTTTATTTGCAAATAATTTTATATTACCTAATAAGAATCATATTGAGCTTATAACTATGATTAATAAGTTAATTGAATTAGATAAGATAATAGTAGATAAAATCAGAAGTATATTAGATTCAAACTTTAATAAAGGTGAGATTAGGGATATTATTTATTCTTCTTATCTAATAAGTGGAAAATTACAAATGCATTATTCAAAGGTTAATAATATAAATTTTAAAAATTTACTAGCTAGAAATAATCAACTTACAACACTACTAACTCATTGCTGTATTATACTATGTAATGAAAATAGATTAAAACTTGATAAAATTTATATTACTGAATGTTTAAATAACATTGATGTTATATTAGATAATATGAAAGTTAACTCTTCTCAAAAAACAATATTAAGATGTAGATGCTGTATAAATGTAAATAATTTAGATCATAAAAATAATTATGAAAATATACTATTACTAAAATGTTTAAAAAAATCAAATGAAGTTGAAGAAGATTTAATTAATTTAAAGAATGATATATAAAAATTAAATAGTTCTAGTTTTTTTTATTATATTTTATAAAAATTCAATGGCTTAAATATTAATTTATAATATCCTTATACAGATAAACTGACATTCTTTGACCTTTAGCGTATAAGACTCCAATTAATAAATCATGAATTTTTAAAAGATAGTTTTAACTAATTTTATTATTCTAAATATATAATTTTATTTGTGATATACTTTAGTCATATCATAAAGAAAGAAGTTGATAATATGAACGATATAGTAAAATCATATTGGGGAATGAATTTAAAACCTTTAGTTATAGGAGAAGGTAGTGATACTTTAGCAGTAATATTACCAGGTATAGGTTATACTTTAGATAGAGTTACTTTAGAATATTCATCAGAATTATCATTAGAATTAGGATTTGATGTATTAAAAATAGAGTACGGTTTCCAAGTGGGAAGAAGAGAGTTTCATCCAGATATAGAGTTTAATATTATTGCAGAAGAATCATTTAAATTACTTAAAAGTACTTTAGGTAATAGATACAAAAATATTGTTTTCATAGGAAAAAGTATTGGAACTTGTGTACAAAATGTTTTAAATAAAAATGTAAAAGGATATAATATAACAAATATATATTTAAGTCCTATAAATAAGACAGTACAAATGGAAATAGAAGAAAATGCTTTAGTAATTACAGGTAGTAGCGACCCATTATTATCAAAAGAAAATTTAGAAATTCTTGAAGAAGTTAATGGTACAAAATTAATAAATATTGATGGTGCAAACCACGCTTTAAATATTGAAGGTAATGCAATAAAGAGTTTAGAGGTACAACTTAATATAATTAAGTGTATGAAAGAATATTTAAGTAAATAATAGAAAAGACTTATAGTTATAATAATTATAACTATAAGTCTTTTTATATAAGGATATATATTAGAAATTTCTTTATACATTGAAATTAATTAGAAAATAAAGTATTGTTTATATAATAATACTATAAAGAAAGGAGAAGATATAATGCAATTAGATAAATCATATTTTAGATCTGATGCCTTAACTTTAGCTAAAAGCCTACTAGGTAAGATATTAATTAGAGAAATAGATGGTAAAATACTAAAAAGTAAAATTGTAGAGACTGAAGCATACATAGGAAAATCTGATAAAGCTTGTCACGCATATAATGGGAAAAGAACTAATAGAACAGAAATTCTTTATAGTGGTGGAGGGTTAGCTTATGTATATCTTATATATGGAATGTATAATTGTCTAAATGTAGTTACTGGAGTAGAAGAAGAGGCAGAAGCTGTATTAATAAGAGCAGTAGAGCCTCTTAATGAATTTGAATATATTTCAAATAAAAGATTTAATCAGAATTATACTGAGTTAAATAATTTAAAAAAGCTTTCTCTTACAAATGGTCCAGGAAAATTATGCAAGGCTTTAGCTATAGATAGAAGTTTAAATGGATGTGAGCTTTATAAAAAAGGAGATTTATATTTAATTGAAGGAAGTAACGAAGATTTTAATATAATTGCTACTAAACGTATAGGAATAGATTATGCTGAAGAAGCAAAAGATTTTCTATGGAGATTTTATATAGAAGGCAATAAATACATATCTAAAAAGTAATACACATGAAAGGGCGTATATAAATGGATTCAAATTATTTTATAGAAAAATTACATATGGAAAAGCATCCAGAAGGAGGGTATTATAAGGAATCTTTTATATCCGAAGATGCTATAAATGAAGGAAATAATAAAAAAAAGCTATGGACTAGTATATATTTTTTATTACATACAGGAGAAGTATCTAATTTTCATAGATTAAAATCAGATGAAATGTGGTATTTCCATGCAGGAGAAGCACTTACAATATATATGATATCACCAGAAGGTGAATTTATTGAAAAACAATTAGGTTTAAATATATCAAAAGGTGAAATGCCACAAGTATTAGTACCTAAAGGCTACATATTTGGGTCAGCAATGAATAATTATGGATTTTCTTTAGTTGGTTGTATGGTTTCACCAGGTTTTGAATTTAAAGATTTTGAATTATTTAAAAGAAATGAATTAATATCAAAATATCCAGACTATAAATCTATAATAACAAAATTAACAATTGTATAAAAAAAGATACATCAATATTGATGTATCTTTTT
>JBBVGE010000544.1:0-268 GCA_040144665.1 Clostridium perfringens | reverse complement strand
TACTTGAAAAAAAATAACGGGGGATATAAAAATGAAAAGAAAGATTTGTAAGGCGCTTATTTGTGCCGCGCTAGCAACTAGCCTATGGGCTGGGGCATCAACTAAAGTCTACGCTTGGGATGGAAAGATTGATGGAACAGGAACTCATGCTATGATTGTAACTCAAGGGGTTTCAATCTTAGAAAATGATCTGTCCAAAAATGAACCAGAAAGTGTAAGAAAAAACTTAGAGATTTTAAAAGAGAACATGCATGAGCTTCAATTAGGT
>JBBVGE010000543.1:0-228 GCA_040144665.1 Clostridium perfringens | reverse complement strand
CTCCTAATCTATCTATGTCTTTTCTTCCCATAGAAGCTCCGCCTTCTAAGCATAAACCTCTAACAGAACCGCCATTAGCTACAGCGTCTGTGAATACTTTAAATCCACATTCTTTAACAACATCACTTAAGTTTGTGATTTCCATTCCAAATCTTAAGTCAGGTTTATCTGAACCGTATTTTTCCATAGCATCTTTAAATGTCATTCTTTTTATTGGAGTTTTTACAT
>JBBVGE010000542.1:0-235 GCA_040144665.1 Clostridium perfringens | reverse complement strand
GTACCATGACCTTTATAAGTTTTGCCAAAAGAACCGTGTAAAAGAAAAGTAACTTTTTTCATTGGTTTACCACAGATTGCTCTAGCTACTTTTCCAAGTCTAGCAGCCCCTGCAGTATGAGAGCTAGATGGTCCAATCATAATTGGTCCAAGGATATCGAAAACACCATATGTATTCATTTTTTATCCTCCTTTGTTATATTTAATAAAATAAGATTTTTAGTGTCTAATTAAGT
>JBBVGE010000541.1:0-228 GCA_040144665.1 Clostridium perfringens | reverse complement strand
TCCTTTAAAAGTGTTTTATTTTCTTGAGCTATATGACCTAAGAAATTATCTTCCATAGTTCTTATTAAGGAAGCCATAACCTCTCCATCTATAATAACTTTGTATTTACCTGATTTTATGGAAGTAGCTCCTTTTTTTCTTAAAGTATTATTTATTGCTTTCTTCATTAATTCATCTATATTAACAGCATTTAACTTAGTTGAAACCCTAGAAGCCCCATCTACAATC
>JBBVGE010000540.1:0-1198 GCA_040144665.1 Clostridium perfringens | reverse complement strand
GATTTCTAAGACAACTAGGATGTTGGCTTAGAAGCAGCCACTCATTGAAAGAGTGCGTAATAGCTCACTAGTCGAGAGATCCTGCGCCGAAAATGTAACGGGGCTAAACTTACCACCGAAGCTACGGGTTCACACTTTGTGTGAGCGGTAGAGGAGCGTTGTAATCGGGCTGAAGTCGTACCGTAAGGAGCGGTGGACTGATTACAAGTGAGAATGTTGGCATCAGTAGCGAGATGTGGGTGAGAATCCCACAGGCCGAAAATCTAAGGTTTCCTCAGGAAGGTTCGTCCGCTGAGGGTTAGTCGGGACCTAAGCCGAGGCCGAAAGGCGTAGGTGATGGACAATCGGTTGATATTCCGATACCACTATTATCGTTATTATCGATGGTGTGACGGAGAAGGATAGGATGTGCTAGCTATTGGATGCTAGTCTAAGCGTTTAGGGAGTTAAGGTAGGCAAATCCGCTTTAACAATCCTGAGGCGTGATGGGGAAGGTTCTACGGAACCGAAGTATCTGATTCCATGCTTCCAAGAAAAGCATCTAGAGAGAAAAATAGTGCCCGTACCGCAAACCGACACAGGTAGATGAGGAGAGAATCCTAAGGCCCGCGGAAGAATTGCAGTTAAGGAACTAGGCAAATTGACCCCGTAACTTCGGGAGAAGGGGTGCCTGCGAGAGCAGGCCGCAGAGAATAGGCCCAAGCAACTGTTTAGCAAAAACACAGGTCTCTGCTAAAGCGAAAGCTGATGTATAGGGGCTGACGCCTGCCCGGTGCTGGAAGGTTAAGGGGAACACTTAGCGCAAGCGAAGGTGTGAACTTAAGCCCCAGTAAACGGCGGCCGTAACTATAACGGTCCTAAGGTAGCGAAATTCCTTGTCAGGTAAGTTCTGACCCGCACGAATGGCGTAATGACTTGGGCACTGTCTCAACTGCAAATCCGGCGAAGTTGTAGTGCGAGTGAAGATGCTCGCTACCCGCGATTGGACGGAAAGACCCCGTAGAGCTTTACTGTAGCTTAGCATTGAATTTCGGTATTGTCTGTACAGGATAGGTGGGAGACTAGGAAACCAGGGCGTCAGCCTTGGTGGAGTCAACCTTGGGATACCACCCTGACAGTACTGAAATTCTAACTGGCGGCCATGAATCTGGTCACAGGACATTGTTAGGTGGGCAGTTTGACTGGGGCGGTCGCCTCC
>JBBVGE010000539.1:0-375 GCA_040144665.1 Clostridium perfringens | reverse complement strand
TTTAAGACCAGAAACTGCTCAAGGTATATTCGTAAACTTTAAATCAGTACAAAGAACTACAAGAAAGAAAGTACCATTTGGTATAGCTCAAATTGGTAAATCTTTCAGAAACGAAATAACTCCAGGTAACTTCACTTTCAGAACTAGAGAGTTCGAACAAATGGAGCTTGAGTTCTTCTGTAAACCAGGAACTGATTTAGAATGGTTCAACTTCTGGAAAGATAGTTGTTGGAACTTCCTATTAAACTTAGGAATGAAAGAAGAAAACATAAGAATGAGAGATCATGGAGAAGAAGAATTAAGCTTCTACTCAAATGCTACTTCAGATATAGAATACTTATTCCCATTTGGATGGGGAGAACTTTGGGGAATAGC
>JBBVGE010000538.1:0-239 GCA_040144665.1 Clostridium perfringens | reverse complement strand
TGGTAACTAAACTTTCAGCAGCTAAGGTAGCAACAAGTAATGGAATAGATATGATTTTAGCTAATGGAGAAAATCCAGAGATATTAATTGACATATTAAATGGTGAAGATATAGGAACTATGTTTGTAGCTAAGAAGGGGGAATAAAAATGAATAATGAACTTATTATAAAAGGTAAAAAAGCAAAAGAAGCTTCTTACACACTTTCATTTGCATCTACTAATGAAAAAAATAATGGAT
>JBBVGE010000537.1:0-243 GCA_040144665.1 Clostridium perfringens | reverse complement strand
TTCACTTAAACTAAATCTTTCAATAAGTGTGTTTTTAGCTATTTCTGAAGTCTTAGAACTTCTTATGATATTTATAACCTCATCAATATTATCAAGGGCTATTATTAATCCTTCTAATATGTGAGCTCTCTCTTTAGCTTTATTAAGTTCAAATTGAGTTCTTCTAGTTATAACATCCTTTTGGAAGTTTATATAGTGAACTAAAACTTGTTTTAAGTTTAATATTTGTGGTTGATTATCAAC
>JBBVGE010000536.1:0-260 GCA_040144665.1 Clostridium perfringens | reverse complement strand
GGGTTAGATGGAACTGAACTTGCCATATCAGAATCTCAAGAAAGAATGGCTGTTGTTATTTCCTCTGAAAATGCAGATAGATTTATAAAACTTTCAGAAGAGGAGAATTTAGAGGCTACAATTGTGGCTGAAGTTACAGATACTGATAGATTGAGAATGAATTGGAAGGATAAAACTATAGTTGATATAAAGAGAAGTTTCTTAGATACAAATGGGGCAAAACAAGAAATTTCTTTAAAAGTAAAATCACCAAGTGTTTA
>JBBVGE010000535.1:0-354 GCA_040144665.1 Clostridium perfringens | reverse complement strand
ATGATATTATTATTTTAATATAAATTAATGAAAATCCTATTAATAAAATATTTGTTTTTGATTAAGAATGTATTAATAAAAAATTATATTTTTAATGTAAAAATTATATAAAAACAATTAGTATAAAAATAATTAAACAATATCTATTAAAGTTTAGTGAAAATAAAAATGAAAATACAAATTGTGGATTTATTTGGAATAAATTTAAACAAATGATTAATAACTGGTTTTATATATTGAGGTAAAATTACTATAGTGCTAGAATTACTGTTGGATATAAAAAGACCAAATTGAAAAAATAAAGATTTAGAAACTTAGAAGTATATCCTGTATATGGGCACTTGGGATATATGG
>JBBVGE010000534.1:0-214 GCA_040144665.1 Clostridium perfringens | reverse complement strand
CTATTATAGGAGTAGTTACATAATAAGGTAAGTTTGCAACTAGCTTAACGCTTTTTTCATCTCCTATAATTTCATTAAAATCAACTTTTAAGGCATCATTATGTATTAATTGAAACTTTGGATTATCTCCAAGCTCAGCTGTTAATATTGGAATAAGCGAACTATCTAATTCAATAGCAACAACTCTCTTTGCTCTTTTAAGTAATTGTACAGT
>JBBVGE010000533.1:0-34323 GCA_040144665.1 Clostridium perfringens | reverse complement strand
CAATAATAATTATTATATAATAATTATTATTGATAATATCTAGATCTCATTATTTAATATTTATAAGTATATTAATAGTACATATATTAAATACTTCTATTCTCTTTATATTTAAAACTTCTTAAATAATGTTACTTTAATAAATAATTTCCTATGTAATTTAAATTTAAATATAGAATATTAAAATATTTCTCTATACTTAAATCTATCAATTTTCTTTTAAATCTTATATTGATTATAACTACATATTTATTAAACTTAATATAATTACTATAACTTATATTTTTATCTAATAAGTTCCCAATCTGTTTCTTCTCTTGGTTTTTCTTTTTTCTCTTTATTATATTTTGCTATATCATCATATTTAACTACTTCTCTCTTTTTTTCTTCTTTCATAAAATATCACTCCCTAAAAGATTATTCTCTTTTAGTATTTCAATAAATTAATAATATATTTATTATCATACATTATTTAAAATCCACCATTAATATATTTTCTATTTATAATTTTTTATAAATAGAAAAAACTCCTTAAGGGGGTTTAAATACCTTAAGGAGTTTTCTCATTTATATAAAGTTTAAAATCTTATAGGCCTTCTACTTCTAATGCTTTTTTGCTTGATATTACTACAAATGGAATGTAGATTAATACTGACACAACTAAACATATAAGTGCTACTAATCCACCTCTTAATGATCCAGTTGAAATTACTGCACCAAGTACTGGTGGTGTTACCCAGTTTGCAACTATACTTACTTTAGGAACAAATCCTATTAAAGTTAAACCATAAGCTATACTTGCTGAAGCAATTGGTGCTAATAAGAATGGTATAAAGTATACTGGGTTAAGTACTAATGGCATACCAAATATTACTGGTTCGTTTATATTAAAGCATCCTGGTGCAATACCTAACTTTGCAATCATCATATCTTGTTTATTTCTTCTACCTGCTATAAATATAGCAATTAGAAGAGCTATTGTTGTACCTGATCCACCCATATTTACATATGAATCTAGGAATTGGCTGTTTAGAATATTTTGTGGTGCTTGTCCAGCTTGTAATGCAGCTGTATTAGCTAGTGTAAGTGGTAATAATACCGCATTTACAACTGGTGCTATAATATTTGAACCATGTATTCCGAAGAACCAAAGTAATTGTTGAACTAATATTAATACAAGTATTCCACCAAAGCTTCCAACTAAACCTTCTAAAGGCTTTTGAATTGTTAAGAATAATGATTCAAATACATTGTCAATTCCAATTGCAACGAATATCATTCTTATAGCTCCAGCTATTACTAATACTATAATTGATGGTAATAATCCTGCAAATGATCTTGATACTGCAGGTGGTACTCCATCTGGCATCTTGATAACTAATTTAGGATTTCCAACAAGTCTTACATATATTTCAGTGGCAACAAGTGCTACTATAATTGCAATAAATAATCCAGTTGAACCTAAGTAATTGATATTGAATCCCATATTATCAGCTAATTGCATAGGTGTTTTTGGATATAGTATAAAGAATGAACCTAGTGATATAACTGCTGCTCCAACACCATCTTTATCATATCCTTTAGCTAAGTGATATGCTATTGTAGCAACTATCAATATTGACATGATTGTGAAAGAACCATCGTAGATAACTCCTCCAAAATCTTTCCAGTTAGCTGGCAATACTGAGTTCATAAAGTTTTGATAACCTTCCCATGGTAGGTTATTTATTAATACCGCAAATGAACCAGCTATAATTAATGGCATTATTGTAACAAAACCATCACGGATAGCAACTAAGTGTCTTTGTGAACCTATCTTTGCTGCTATAGGCACAAAGTATTTTTCCATCCAATCAAAAAACTTTTTCATAAGTAATTCCTCCTATCGTTTTGAATTACTACATTATTTCTAATTTCTATTTTACAGTCTAAGTATTAGCTTAATATAATTTCATTTCGAAATAATTAGTAATTCCTCTTTTGTATTTTGGTTTATGTAATCTATTTACGTTTACACTATTTATATATAGCAATTTGCATGCCAAAGTTATTTTTGATTTTATTTTTATAAAAAGTGGCTCTTTCTCGTCAATTTCGATACTATTTTTAAACATAGCTTTACACACTTGCACGCTTAACTGTGTAAAATCATTACACACTTTTACACTGATATATTCCTCTGTGTAATGCTATATAAAACGTTTACTAAAAAATGAAAAGATGTTAGAAATATTTATATTTCTAACATCTTTTTAATTAACTATTTTCTTTTTCTTCTTATAATCATTGTGCCACCCGCTAATGATAGCAGTCCTGCTAATAATACTCCACTAGATACCATACCACCTGTTGCTGGCACTTTTCCTGGTTTATTACTATTTCCTGATTCTTGGTTGCCACTTCCACTACTATTGCTTTCGTTAGTATTTTCATTATTAGAATTATTGTTTCCTGGATCATTCTCATTTGTACTATCATTTTTATTTTCATCTTTTTCTTCATCTTTATTATCATCATTATTATTTTCATTATCTTCTTTATTTTCTTCGTTTTCTTTTAATTCATTTCTTGCTTTGTTAAGAGCTTTTATTGCATTATTGATATCCTCTGATGTTGCAGAATCATTTTTTAATACTATTTCTGCATTATCTAATGATTTATTTAGATTATCCACACTTTCCTTAGTATATTTTGATAAATCCATAGCTTTAATTTCCTTTATTAATTCTTCAAGCTTTGATTTATCTGGCTTTAATCTTAAATCAAGATAAGCTTTCATTAATTTTTCAAAAGCACTATCAACTTCTTCTTGCATAGCATTTTCATCAGTTAACACCTTTTTAGCATCTTTAAGAGAAGATTCTAATTTAGTCCATGTTGATTCTATATATTTATCTTTTTCTAAAGCATCAATTATATCAACAATTCCTTGTAGTGCTTCTTTGTCTCCTTTTTTAAATTCTAGCATATGAATTGCATTCATTAATCTTTTAAATACAGCATCAACTTCTTCTAAAGTGGCATCTTCGTTTGCATATATTGCTTTAGCTTCCTTTAATGCTTCTTTAAATTCTTTGCTTACTGCTGGAACTACATCGTTTAATGCTCCATCCGCTTCTGCTCTTTCAGCATAGTTAATAGCCATTCTTAGTGCAGTTTTATTAACTTCTGTATCATTTTCTCTTTCTATAGTTAATGAATACGTCTTATTTTTAAGACCATCTTCTGATTTTATTAAAACATCTAATTTTTCATCTTGACCTGCTGTATAAATAACTGAAACTGAAGCGTTATTAGTAACATCTGCTGTTACCTCAGGTAATTTTTCGTTGTTTTTAAGTTTTAGTGTATAGTCTACTCTATCTTCTCTAAATCCTTCTAAATCTTTTCCATTAACTTTAATCATATTTGTACTAAAGTCTTGATTTAAAACTATTTTTTCTTCAAATGCTTTTATTTCTGTTATACCAATTCCCATGTTATCTGTAGCATTCATTTTTATTCTTAATGCAAAAGTTTTAACCATATCAAATTTTAGATAATTAGTATCTACCCCTGATGTCACTTCTGGATTTATAGTAAGATTAGTTACTTCTCTCCAGTTATTCTCATCATTTAATGGTGAGTTTTCTTCATCTAAAACATGAGCTGGATCACTTGGTAATTTTATTTCATCTCCAACATAATACTCAATAGTAAAGTTCTTTGGAATTTTAGTTCCGCTGTCTTCAAAGAAATCAACTTCTAAGTTATTTATATATTTCATTTCAGGTACACCTGATCCAAATATAACTCCAACCCAATCAGATTGACGTTTATCTCCTCTCTTCCAGTTTGACCATCTATTATTTGCACCATTAGGATTATGCTCTATTACACCATCATTTACTTTTTCTATACTATCTTCTGATGCTTGATCAATCTTTTTATCATTTGTATATGATGCAAATGCCATAGGAAGATCATACCCATTTCTACCTAATGCTATATTATCTCCATTTATAACTTCACTACTTACTCTTACAGTTATACTTGCCTTAATATCTCTTCCCTTTACTGTTCCTTCTACTTTAAATGTTCCTTCTTTATTTAATAGATTTTTATCATAATCTGCCCAAGTTACATCAACGTCAATACTTGTTCCATCAGTATAGTACGCCTTAACTGTTCCTGGAAGTTTTGGTTCTACGCCTTTATTTGTTGCAATTGATAAGTTTCCAAGAGCTGAAATTCCCTTAACAGTAACTTTTGCTACTGGTTTTAACTCTTGACCTTCTACTGTTCCTTCTACTGTAAATACTCCATATTTCTTATAGTCTTCTTCCTTTATGTCATTCCATTTAACTTCTACGTCTCTTGGAAGTCCTACATCATAGTTCGCCTTAACTTTACTTGGAAGATTTGGCTTAACTCCTTTATTTGTATCCACATTAACTTTTTCATAAGAAACTATATTTTTCTCTGAAGTATTCTTTTCAATATTAATATTTATTACATTAGTAGTCTTTTTTACACCTTTATAAGTTACTTCTGCTGATAGACTTACATCTCCTTTAGTATAAGCATATAATTTATTATCTTTAATTTGTACTTCTGCTCCATTTGATTCATTTACATTATATTTAATGTCTAAATCATTTTTATTTATATTATTTCCATCTTGTAATTTAGCCTCTAATATAATATCCACTATATCATCTTCTATTATATTTTCTTTTCCAAGTGATATAGTTGCACTTTCAATCGTTGGATCACTTTCTTTAAACTT
Source organism: Clostridium perfringens (assembly GCA_040144665.1). GTDB lineage: Bacteria > Bacillota > Clostridia > Clostridiales > Clostridiaceae > Clostridium > Clostridium perfringens_A. The sequence continues at coordinate 29,555 of JBBVGE010000533.1, read as the reverse complement.
AATTAAATATGTGCTCCTCTTTGTTCCATCTTCTCCAATTACAATTATTCTAGTTGTTTCATTAACATCTAATGCTGGAACTACGAATACACTTGCATTATCCTTAGCTAATGCTGTAACCTTTGGAACATTTGATCCATATGGAAGAGTAGCTGTATAATTCATATTATCCTCATTAAAATTCTCTATAGCTTTATCATTAACTTTAATTTCTTTTAAAAGTGATGTTCCATTACTTACTAAAACATTTGAATATACTTCAAACTCTGTTAATCCTACTGCTTTATTTGCATTTGTATCTTCTTTTAATAATGCTCTTATTTTGCTTGTCTTTATTGTATTGAAAGTTATTTCTTCAGTTCCTTCTTCTGAGAAACCTGTCTTCTTACTTTGATTTTCAACAGTTTTCCACTCTTCTCCATCTAAGTATTCAATTATTATTTCGCTTGGAATCTCAACTCCATGATCTTTATAAAGAGAAAGTCCAACCTTATTAATTGAATGAGCTTTACTAAATTCAATTCCTACATAGTCATCATAGTTTCCACCTGGTTTACCCCAGTTAGTCCATCTATTTTGTGGAGAATTATTTTTTGATATTACTCCATCGTTTATATTATTGATATTATCTGGCCCTTCATAAGTAGTAAATGCCTTAGGGAATTCTTTACCTTCATTAATCGCAATATTTTTTGTTTCAAAATTATCTGATACAACAACTATTGCTTTTCCTTTAAGACCTGAAACACCTTCTACTACTCCTTCTATCTCAACAGTTTTAGCACTATTAACATCCTCATCTGTTAACTCTCTATCCCAAGTTACAGGATAGTTTTCTATACTTCCATCATTAAATATTGCTGAAACTTCTTTTGGAAGTTCTACTTTATCATTAACAGCTGTTAAAACTCTACTGTCTAATATTCCAATTATATCTTTTACTATAACAGTTACTTCAACAGGAATGTCACTATATTCTGTAGTACCAGTAACTTTAAAAGTACCAGCAGTACTTAATTTATCACTTGAAACCTCTTCCCAAGTAACAGGAACTTCCCCTTTACTTCCATTACTATATAATGCAGTAACTTTATCTTGAAGATTTAGCTCCCCATTCACTGGTACTGTTATATCACTAATGTCATACCCTACAATCTCCATCTTATCTATGTCTTCTTCCTCAACTGAGTATACCTTTATATTGTCTGTACCTAATCCTTCACTTGTTGCAGTTAAAGTAAATGATCCTGCATTAGCATCTGATTGAACAATAACAAGAGCTTTACCGTGGTCTGCTTTTCTCTTATTATCTTTATACCTTTCAACACTTGCAGCATTTCCATTATCAACTCCAACAATCTTTCCATTACCTGATACTTCAAAATTAATTAAATTATCAGCATTTGGAACTATTGTTCCGTTTTCATCAACAACATCTACTGTTATATATGAAAGGTCAGAGCCATTAGCCTTAACAACTTGTCTATCAGCAGTTAAATTAAGTTTCTTTGCTTCTTTTGCTGTTTTAACTTCATCTCTTGCAATTTCTTTTCCACTTGCATCTTTTGCAACAGCAGTTAACTTACCAGGCTTATATGGTACTCTAAATTCTAAATGAAGTTTTCCTTCATTAGTTTCTTTATACTTTCCGTTATATCCGGCATCTGTTACTTCATAAGTGTCTGTTCCAACCACTTCTCCCAATTCTTTAGAATTTACATCTTCGTTATAGTATAAATCAACACTATTTGCATTAGTGTATGCATATACTAAAATCTTATCTCCATCTACCTTAATACTATCATCGTTTTCAAAGTTCCAATGTGGTAATAAATGAACCATTGGTTCATTACTCCATTGACTCTTATAGAAGTAATATATATCTTTTGGGAATCCAGCTGTATCTATTGCTCCAAAGTATGAACTTTTTGCTGGATATGATCCATAATAAGGAGTTGGCTCTCCAATATAATCAAATCCAGTCCATATATATTCTCCGGCGATGTATCCTTTATCTCTATCTCTTTTCCAAGCTTCTTCTGCTGTCTTTCCCCAACCAACATGATCATTATCATAAGATGATTGTTGTTTATCTTGATGAGTATGCATTTGAAGTGTTTGCTCCGGATGTGAGTATACTCCACGACTTCTTGTTGCAGATGAATTTTCTGATCCATATATTTTCCAGTCTGGATGTTTAGCTCTAAGGCTATCGTAATTGTCTTCTGCATAGTTAAATCCAACTACATCTATAATATCTGCTACAGCTTCATGAGCACCTTGTCCATTACCCATTCTAAATTTATCTTCCCCCATTGTTGTTGGTCTTGTAGGGTCAACTTCCTTAACCCAATCATTTAAATTTTGAGCTGTTTGTACCGCTTTAGCTTGGTTAGTTTCCCATATTTCATTTCCTAAAGACCACATTATTATACTTGGTGCATTCTTTCCACGTTCAACCATTTGCTTTATATCAAATTCAGCCCATGTCATATCTCCATGCATTGATTTCTTTTCAAAGAATCTTCCATAATCTTGTGACTTCTTTCCATCATACCAAGTATCAAAAGCTTCCTCTATAAGAAGTATTCCTTCTCTATTACATATATCTATTAATTGCTGAGAAGCTGGATTGTGAGTAACTCTTATAGAATTTACTCCCATTCCTTTTAATATTTTAACTTGCCTCTCTATTGCAGCCTCATTTGAAACTGCACCCAGTGCACCTTGATCATGATGCATACAAACACCTTGAAGTTTCATTTGCTCTCCATTTAAGAAGAATCCTTCATCATCTGAGAAATCAAACCACCTCATACCAAAATCTGTTTCATATTCATCTACTACATTTTCATCAATAGAGACAGTAGTTACAACTTTGTACATATAACCACTTTCAGTGCTCCAAAGTTTTGGCTTTTTAACTTCTACTTCATGACTAAACTTCCTTTCACTATTTTTAGTTACTACTTCTGTACTGCTAGTTTCTCCAACATTTTTTCCTTCCCCATCATATATAGTTGAAGTTACACGTACATTCTTATCTTCGCCCTCTTCGTTTAATATATCAGTCTTTATATCAACTAATGCTCTACCGTTTTTATATTCTTCTTCAAGATTTGGAGTTGTAACAAATGTTCCATATTTATCTACGCTAACTTTTTCTGTAACAGTTAAGTGTACATCTCTATATATACCACTTCCTGAATACCACCTACTACTAGGTTGCTTATTGTTAACCTTAACTGCTATAACGTTTTCAGTAACCCCATCGCAAACTAAATTCTTAGTTATATCAAAAGAAAATGGAGTATATCCATATGGATGATTACCAACTTGCGTTCCATTTATATAGACATAACTATCCATATAAGCTCCATCAAAATCTATTGTTATCTTCTTACCTTCCATAGACTTTGGAAGAACGAAAGTCTTTCTATACCAACCTATTCCACCATCTAAATATCCCCCTTCATGAGTAGATGGTGAATTTTTATTGAAGTCTAATTCTATACTCCAATCATGAGGAAGACTTAGTTTTCTCCAAGAATCATCATTAAATTCTTTATTCTTTGCTTCTGGAACATCACCTAAGTTAAATGTCCATCCATCATTAAATAATATTGATCTTTCTGTCTGTTCTGTTAGAACTTTACTCACCGGATTTTTCCCACCTTCTTTTATAGTATCTGCTAAAGCTGTTACCCCTGAGGATGTTACTATTATTGATAATGAAAGTAGGGCTCCTAATATCTTTTTACACTTCATTTTTTTCTCCCCTTATTCCCCTTATTTTATATTATCCATAATGTAATTTATCTCATAATCATTAACTATATTATCCTTGTTGATATCATACTCACTTTTATTTTGACTATAATGTTTAGATGCTATAGATAAATCTCCTAAGTCAATCTTATTATTTTTATTGAAATCTCCTAGAAGTATTTCTTCTCCATTGCCTCCATTATCTTTGGTATTTATAAAAGCATGGCTAATCTGAGAATCAGCTCTTCCTCCATGTGGATTATTTCCTGATGATACAAAAGTTAATGTATGCTCTCCATATGCTAAATCCTTACTATCGAATATTACTTCATTCTCTAGTCTATTTTCTGAATATGGATCAACCTCTATAAATTCTCCATTATCAATCTTAACCTTATATAATCCATGATTCGGGTCTTTAGCTCCAATTAATACAATTCTTGACCCTTCAAATTTAATGCTATAAGTTTTATTTTCTCCCCTTGCCCAAGCTCCATTTTGCTCCTGATTCCATCCTTCTCCAAAGGTAAACTTATTCATCCCACTTCCAGTATCAGTTGTATTAATCCTTAAATAAGTATTATCATTGTCTTCTATAGTAATCTCTAATTTATCATTAAACCCTATTATTCCTCCTATTGGATCACTTATAGTTACAAAGAAATTCTCATCTTCTTCAATTTCATTATCATCTATTATCGTTATTCTATCTATTATTTTTTCTGTTTCATTTTCATCAAATGATAGTGTTCCAGACCATACATGTAAGTCCTTTAAATTTTCAGCACTTCCTAGCACTGTATCATAGTTTACTTCAATTCTTCCTTTGCTTCCCCCTTTTCTAATAACCTTAAACTCTGGGTTTTTAGTATCTTCTGAAACTTTTGTTGAAGTCTTTTCAAATTCTACTAACCCTACACCATTATTATCAAGTACAAACGCACCATCAAGATGACCCGAAATACCAGTAGCTTTTTCATTTTTTCTTCCAGATACCCTTATAGTTGCAGTATGATCTCCATACTCTAAGGTTTCACTTTCATATACTACTTGTTTTGTTTTTCTGCTTTCTGAATATAAATCTATATCTTTAAATCCCCCACCATCAATAGAAACTTCCATTATTCCATGTGCGGGGTCCTTAGCTGCTGATAAATAGAACAGACTTCCCTTAAATTTTATATCTACAGTTGCACCAGCTTTATTTGACCAATGTGCGTCTCCGCCTCTATCATTGTCACCATGAATGTCCTCATAGTTCCAATTAGAGTCAAATTTAAATTGATTTACTTCTGTTCCTTTATTTGAATCATTTAAAAATTTTAATCCATCAGGCATTTCCTTTGGTAACTCTATATTTTTAGGAGCCTTATATACATTAATTTCATTAATTAAAGGAGTAGCTAATGAATCTTTTATATTAATTCTTATCTTCTTAGCAGTTGTTGGTGGTACTCTTATATATCTTTTATATCCAATAGTTTTTCCTGAAGATATTTCACTCCAACTCTCTCCATCTTTTGATACTTCAATTGAAAATTCCTTTACTCTTTGTCCTAAAGCTATATATTCTTGAAGACTTATTACATCAAAAGTTGTATTTTCATTAAACTCAATTTCTATAGTTCCAGTTTTAGCTGAATTATTTGGAGCCCAATAAGTATCAAAATCATTATCATTAATCTTATCCTTACTGTAGGTATTATTTATTTCACTATCAACGGATAATGTGCTTTTATCTGTTAAATCTTCATCTAATAATCCCTTTACTGCATCTCCAAATTCTTTTATTCTATTAACATCATTTTGATGTAATACACCATCTTTATTTGGTGGTACATTTAATAACAATACAGAGTTTCTACCGACTGATTTAGTGTATATATCCATTAATTTTTCAAGTGACTTAACTGCATTGTCTTGAGATTTATGATAGAACCAACCTGGTCTTATTGATACGTCTGATTCACCTACAACCCAATCTGGACCATTTTCTTCACCAGTATTTAAATAACTTGGAACTTCCTTTTCAGCCATCTTAGCTAAATCAATTGTTGACCAACAAGGTTCACCTGCATATCCATTTTCATTTCCTATCCATCTTATATCTGGTCCTTGAGGACTAAATATTGTACAGTCTGGCTGAAGTTCTTTTATAAGCTTAAACCATTCATCAAATTTATACTCTTGAGTAACATTAGAACCTTTAGCTCCATCCATCCAAACCTCTGAAACTTCTCCGTAATTAGTTAAAAGTTCAGTAAGTTGTTCCATATAAACTTCATTGTAATCTCTTCCATTCCCTTCACCATAATCCGGAGAGTTCTGATCCCATGGAGATAAATAGACACCAAACTTTAACCCATATTTTTTGCAGGCATCAGCTACTTCCTTAACAACATCTCCAGTTCCATCCTTCCAAGGACTTTTTTCTACACTATGATCTGTTGTCTTACTTGGCCAAAGAGCAAAACCATCATGATGCTTTGCTGTGAATATGACTTTCTTAAAACCTCCATCTTTTAATGTTTTTACCCATTGATCTGCATCTACTTTAGTAGGATTAAATCTTGCCGGATCCTCAGTTCCAGTTCCCCATTCAACATCATAGAAAGTATTTATTCCAAAATGTATAAAAGCTGTTAGCTCATCCTTTTGATAATCTATTTGTTGCTGAGTCGGAGTAGCACCATAGGCTTCAGTAACAGACTTTAATGAACTTTTTAGTGCTGTAGCATTTGCTTGTACAAAATTGCTTGTTGTACCTAACAAAAATGTAGTAAATAACCCGCATGTTATAATCATCTTAATTTTATTTTTATTCATAAACAAACTCCTTATATAAATATTCTTACTTAGATTTCATTACTTTCATAAGATATTCTTCTAAAGTTTAGTTCTGTTTTATATTATAGTTTGAGAAATTATTCTATTATTGAAAGGATGTCTTACTTAAGACTATCCTTCCAATAAATTTAGATTAGTTTACTTTCTTTTTCTTCTTAGTATTGCTACTCCACCTGCTGCTGATATTACTCCTGCAAGTAATAATCCAGTCTGTACAATCCCTCCAGTGGCTGGAACATTACCTGATCCCGCTCCACCATTTGGTTTATTATTTCCATTGTTTCCTGTACTACTATTATTTCCTCCATTTCCTCCATTTGCCTCGTTGTTATTTTCTCCTGGTTTATTTCCACTTCCATTATTATTTCCTGGCTCTTCATTATCATTATTGTCTCCAGGCTTCTCTGTCTTTTCCTCTAATCCAGCCTTTGCTTTTTTAAGAAGTTTTATAGCATTATTAATATCCTGCTTTGTAGCTTCTTCATTATTAAGAACTTCTTCTCCTTTATCTAATGCTTCATTAAGATTTTTTACACTTTCTTCTGTGTATTTAGATAAATCCATACCTTTAATTTCACTAATTAACTCTTCTAATTTAGATTTATCTGGTTTTAATCTTAAATCAAGATACGCTTTCATTAAGCTATCAAATGAATTATCTACTTCTTGCTGCATAGCGTTTTCATCATTTAATACATCTTTAGCTTCTTTAAGTGCTTCTTCTAATGGAGCCCATGTTGTTCCAATATAATCGTTTTTATTTAAACTTTCTATTATATCAACAATTCCTTGAAGCTCTTCTTTATCTCCTTCTTTAAATTCAAGCATGTGAATTGCATTCATTAACTTTTTAAGTGCATCATTAACTTCTACTTTAGTTGCATCTGCCTTGTTATAAACTTTCTTAGCTGCATCCAAGGATTTATTAAATTCCATAATTACAGCTGGAATTACACCATTTAGTGCTCCATTTTCCTTTGCATCTTCTGCATAATCTATAGCCATCTTTAATGCTTTTTTATCTACCGGTTTAACTGCTTCTTCTTTTATAGTAATAGTTGCAGATCCACCATTAATAACATGTTCTTTTCCTTCACCATCAGCTACCTTTACATTTACTGCATTAAATTTAATATCATTTTCTACATTCTTTGCTTTAAATGATAGTTTCACAATATCTTTATTACTTTCTAGTGTAATACCTTTTGTTGCAACAATTACTTTTACCTTATCTTCTACTACCTTAGCATTAACAATATACTTTTCGCTATCCATTGAAGTTGCTTCTACAAATTCAACCTTTTCTTTATCAAACTCAACATCAAATTCCATTGCGAACATATTGTTGCTACTTAATTTACCTGTTCCAAATTTAATATCAAAATTCTTTCCAACTAAAACTTCTTCTGGTGCTGTAACTTTTAAATCACCCTCAAAAGAAGTACTTTTAGCTTTATAAACATTTAATTCTGAAGCTGATGCAAATCCTCCTACACCTTCTTTTGCAATAAGTCTAATATGAGTTGCTTCAACTGGCTCGCTAAATTTTATAACTTTAAGTTTATTATTATTTTCAAATGAACCTTCAGAAACTTTAACAAAATCATCTCCATTAGTACTTACTTGCACTTCATATTTTGTAATATTACCATTTTGTCCACTTTGTCTTGGGAGATATGTTAATCTATCAATACTATACTTTTCTCCTAAATCTAAAGTTATATATTGTGGAAGTGGTTTTACATTATTGTAATTGGTATGCCACATAGTACTTTCATTACCATCAATAGCAAAGCTTGCTAAACCTTCATTTCCCACATTAGGATGTTCACTTGAAGCTGTAGCCTTCATATTTTCTTGTGGTATCTTTGATTCATCTGATATAACTGCTTTATTATTAACTAAAAGATTATCAAATTCTCCTTTAAATGATTTACTATTACTTCCTATAGTCTCTAATGGGAATACGAATGTTCCAAAATTATTTGTTTCACTTGACTTACTTATCTCATCAACATATTCTCCATTTACATAAAGTTCTGTTTTATTTAATTTTCCAACTATACTTAGATCTACCCATTCTCCTTTTGGCAGTTCATAATTAAATGAGTAATCATAATTTTCTCTTGAGAAACCAACCTTTCCTGTTTTCTTTTGAACGGCTTTAAATTGACCTTTTGAAGATTCAAATAAAATCTGCTCTTCATTACTACTATCATTGTCTCTCTTTACGCTAAATGAAATTGAATAGTTTGGTCCTATATTATTAATTGGAGTTTTTAAAGCACTTTCTCCTCCATTTAAATTTAACGATCCATTTTTAATTTCTGCATTTTTAATTTCAACAGAGTTATACCCATTTTCTGATTTATCATTTGCAATATTATTTTCTGCATTTTCAAAATCATAATTTATAACCTTTTCTGTCTTTGATTCTACTTTAAATGTTGGGTTTGTATTTGGTGCTGTTCCAACCTTTTTTGAAACTTCCTTAAACTCATTATAAGTTTTATCTTCAGCTTCTCCCCACATCTTCTCTGATAATGCTTGTATAGCTGGGTAAACTCTATCGAAAATATCATACTCAACTATTCCATTTGATTTTCTATCTATAAGGTCATTCCAAAGAGTAAACATACCTCCAAGCATTTGCTTTGAACCTTCTGGTAATACAACTCCATTACTAAATTTGTTAACTTCCCAATTATTATAAAGCCATTCAGTGTCTAAATAATTTCTATAATAGTTCGCTCCTGGTACTATATAAACCCAAGCATCATCTGTATTTATTAAGTTAAATCCTTGATTATACATATCTTTTGGATTTGCCCATCCGCAGTTCCAAATATTCATTTGAACACCTTCTGATGTTACAGGAGTACTTCCTTTTTTATTTGTTAAGCTTCCCCAAAGTCTTGGTACAGCTTTCTTTTCATCTCTCATAAATTTAAGCATTTTATCTGTATATGCTCTATATTCTTCTGCCTTTCCATAGAACTCATCTGTTCCTATATGAACTGTAGAATTTCTAAATACAGGATTTTCTCCATCCATAAATTCGTTATATATACCTTTTATATAATTAACAACTTCTTCATTATTTACATCTAACATTGCAGCATTTTCACCATGACCATTTCCATATGCATATTCTGGATGTACTTTCGTAAATGCTAATGCATGTCCAGGTGTATCAAATTCAGGTACTATATTAACTCCATAAAGTGATGAGTCATCAATAAACTTACCAAACTGTTCTTTAGTATAGTGTCCATCTTTTGATGTTAAAGCTACTCCATTTGAACCAACATCATTTGATTCAAGTCTAAATCCTGCATAAGCTTTCTCTAAAGCTTCATTACCATACTCATCCAGCCATATATAGTTATCATTTAAGTGAATTTGGAAGTCATTCATTTTATACCATGACATTGTCTTCATTATTTCATATAAGTATTCTAATGAAGTAAACTTTCTTCCTACATCAAGCATAAATCCTCTTACATCATATTGTGGATAATCTCTAACTAGCCCTTTTGGTATATAAGTTTTATTTTGCTTAAGAATTTGAAGTATTGTTCTTGTTGATAAAAATATACCTTGTGCTTCGTTTGCTTGAACCTTTACAGCATCATCTATCTCCATGTAGTATCCTTCTTTTCTAAGTTCTTTGAAGTTTGAAGTTAATGAAAGATAGAAATCTCCTCTCTTTGGAGAGTTAGATACTACAACTTCTATATCACATCCTACTATATCTTTATAATCCTTAGCAAAGGTTTCAGCTACACTTCTTAATTTACTTTCTGAATCTTTACTTATAACTATTCTTGAATTATCTTTTATTTCAAAGTTTCCACTCATTCCAGCCCATTCTCTAAGTTCTGGAATAACTGTTGGCTTATTATTTACACTTACCATATTTGAACCTGGTACAGTTAATTCAATAGCCTTAGATGTTGCCTTCTCATTTCCTTTTTTAACTTCAAAGTTTACTGTAACTTTAGTGTTTACAAGAGGTTTATGAATGTTCATTTCATAATCTATAACCTCTTCATAATCTGCACCAACAAATGATATTTCAAATCCTTCTGGAACCTCAGGCATCTTAAGTTTTGTATCGTCTACTGTTAATTCCTCTAACTTTATGCTATTTGCAACCTCCTGTACAGTTTTTGGTGCTTCTGGAATATTGCCATTGTATATTTCAAGTTCATATACTGATACAGTATTCCAATTAACTCCTTCTGAATTTGCAATATGCTCATCTATATATAATCTTACATATCTTCCACTTACTTTTTCATTTAACCTTATTTCATCTCTATGGTTATCTGGTGCTTTATTTGCAGTATAGACATCAACCCAAGTTTCATTATCTACTGAAGTTTGAATCCTATATTTAGGTGAATTTTTTCTCTCCCACTCTATAACTACATTGTTAAACTGAGTGTTTGATCCAAGATCTACTTTAAGCCATTGATCTTCTGATGATACTGCACTTGCCCATCTTGAAGATTTAGATCCTCCCCTATCAATAATTCCATCAGTAGCTTTACTTGCCGTAAAGGTGTTTGTTTCTACAGATGATGCAGTAGCTTCCTTATTTAAAGCTACATTAACTCCTTCCGCTTCTTCTTCAGCATCACCATAGACTTCTACCTCATATAATGAAACAGTTTCCCATGATATATCTGAGCCTTCTTCATTTGGCATATAGCTTTCAATCAATACCCTTAAGTATCTAGCTTCTTGATTCCCAAGATCTATAACCTCATTATAATTTTCAACTTTAGATCCTTCATAAATACTTCTCCATGAATCTTTATCATCAGAAATTTCTATTTTATAAGATTCAATATTTTTTCTCTCCCACTCAAGTACTACTTGATTAAACTTTGTTTTTTCTCCAAAATCAATTGCAACCCAAGGGCTTTCTTCATATCTTTGACATGTCCATCTTGATTTTCTTTCACCATCTCTATCGATAATTCCATCATTTATTTTACTTGAAGTAAAATCTAATGTTTCTTCACTTGATGCAAATGTAGCTTTCTTTAATGCTAAATTCACTTTTTCTTTAACATTTAAAACAGTTGCATACGCAGCAATATTGCTACACATCATTGTAAAAATAAGAAATAAAGGTAACATTAGTTTAATTTTTCTGCATCTCCTTAGATATTGCATTAACTTACCCTCCCACAAATAAATTCTATAAAAAAATCTAAATTAAAATTTTAGATATTATTATATTTCTAACTTTTAGCCTTAATAATATTAGAAAAGCTAAAGAAGCGTATAAAGCTTCTTTAGCCCTTCCTGAAGTTTAATTACATGCTAAATACTATACTCTAAAATAATATTATTCTATTTTAAGCTTATTTTTACTTGTTAGTTTATTTCTTCTTTCTTCTTAATATAGCTAATCCACCAAGTAGTGAAATCATCCCTGCAAATAATCCTCCTGTTTGAACCATTCCACCAGTTGCTGGAATATTGTTATTTGTTCCTTGATTATTTCCTGGTTTATTTTGATTGTTTGGTTTATTATTATTTGATGGTTTACCTCCGTTATTTCCACTATTATCTCCAGATGGTTTATTTGTATTATCACCATCATTTGGTTTCTCTGGGTTAACTGGTTTTTCTGGATTAACTGGGTTCTCTGGGTCAACTGGGTTCTCTGGATCAACTGGCTTTTCTGGGTCAACTGGGTTCTCTGGATCAACTGGCTTTTCAACTAAGTTATTCTTTGCATTATTTAATCTCTTTATAGCATCTTCTACATCTTTATCTGTAACTTCTTCATCTACTAATACTTCTTTAGCTTTTTCAAGTTCTTCCTTAAGTGCTTTTACACTCTCATCAGTATATTTAGATAAATCCATAGCTTCAATTTCTTTTATTAAATCTTCTAACTTAGATTTATCTGCTTTATATCTTAAATTTAAATAAGATTCCATTAATCTATCTAAGGCAGTATTCACATCTGGTTGCATAGCATCTTCATTTTCTAATACTTCTTCAGCAAATTTTAATGTCTCTATTAATACTTTCCAAGTTGATGGCGTATACTCATCTTCCTCTAAATTCTTTACAATATTAACTATATATTTTAGTTCTTCTTTATCTCCAGTTTTAAATTCAAGCATATGAATTACAGTAATAAGGCTATCTAACGCTGTATTTACTTCACTTTGTGTTGAATTAGAATTTTCATATACAGATTTTGCTACTGCAAGTCTTTCATTAAATTCTTTAACAACTGTTGGTACTACTCCTTCAAGTCCACCTTTCTCTATAACGTTTTCTCCATATTCTATAGCAATCTGTAATGCTTTTTTATTAATTCTATCTTTTGTTTTAACTGTTATTTCTACCTTATCTGAAGCTACTCCCTTTGAATTTATTGCTTCTACTTCAAATAAATACTCTGTATTATCTTTTAAATCAGTAGCTATATATTCTTTTTCAGTAATTGTATCAATCTTCTTTCCATCTTTATAAATGTTATATTCTAAAATATCTTCATCGCCATTAGAACTCCATGTAAGTTTAATACTATCTTCTTTAATATCTGTCGCTTTTAAATCATTAACCTTACTTGGCTTTTTAACTAATGATTCCTTTGCATCACTTAAATCTTTTAAAATATTATTTACTTCTTCTTGAGTTGCGTCTTCTTTATTTAAAATCTCCTCTGCTAAAGATAGTTTTTCTTCTAATACTTTGAAGCTTTCTTCAGTATAATCATTTTTATCTAATTCTTTTATTTCATTAACTAAAGCTTGAAGATTACTCTTATCAGCTTCTGGTTTTTCTGGCTTTACAACTAGTCCATCTTTAGCAGCCCTTAACTCATTTACTGCTTTCTCTACATCTTCTGTAGTTGCAATCTCATTTTCTAATACATCTATTGCTATCTTTAACTTGTCTTCTAATATCTTTACAGATTCATCTGTATACTTATCTTTTTCTATTCCTTGAACTTCAGTAATTAAAGTTTTTAATTCTTCTTTATTTACTGATACTTTTATAGGTTCTTTAACTGCTATAACTTCATGTATTACAGGCTTTGTATTTCCTACCCAATTAAACTTTACTTCAAGAACATCTTTAAAGTTTTTAACATCTATTACGTTATAACTTTTTGATAAGTTAGTTACCTTTTTCCATCCATCAGAAGTTCTAACGGATACATCAGCATTTGATATATTGTCTGCTCCCTGAAGTACTACAATTTCTTTTATTTTTTCTTCTTCTGATATTTTATATGAAAGATGTCCAGCCTTAAAATCATCTGATTTTGGAGTATAGAAACTTGCTATACTTCCATCAATAATATTTTTAACTCCATTTTTCTCTGTTCCTTCATGAGTGCTTTCAATATTAGGATCTTTATTCTCTGGTTTAGCTTCTCCTTCATTAACTTTTATCTCATATAATTTTAACCAACTTCCATGATTCTTCGTGCTTCTTAACCTAACATATCTAGCTTCTTTTCCTCCAATATTATCTACCTTAACGTATCTATGAGGTACTTGATGGGTTGGGAAGTTTTGAGTTATATCCCCTGGATTATTAAACTCATGTACTGTTTCAAAGGTTCTTCCATCAGCTGATATTTCAAGAACTCCTTCTTTAAAGAAATCAGCACTTCCGTCATTAACCCAAACTGATATATCATTTATATTTCTAAAACCACCTAAATCAACTGTAATTTGTTTGCCACTATCTTGATTTCCATTAGTCCAAACAAATGTATCTACATCACCATCAAATACATTATCAAATTTACCTTCATATGGACTTCCATAATTAGTTGTAACTGATGGTTCTACAAACTCTCCAACTCTTACTTTAAGTTTTTCTAGATTAAACTTAATTTCATTATTGGTTTTATTCATAAGCCTTATATACCTTGCACTTCCATATACTTTATCTTCTTTACTTATTTCTCTCCATTCGCTTGTATTTTCAGAAACTTGCAGTATTAAATCAGTTGTATTTAAAATAGATTCTATTGATGTTATATTCTTTATTGAATCTAACTTTATTCCAATATACTGATTATTTGATAAAGTTATTTCTTCATCACTTGATAAAGTTGAATTAGATCCTTCTACATTGACTTTAAGGGATTTTAATTCTTCTCTATTAGTAAATACACTAGAATTATTTTCACTTTTATTTATAGTGAATTCTCTTATAGCAGTCCATAAATCTGGCTTTCCACCTGGAACACCTGCTTTTACAGCTTTAAGCCTAATATATCTAGCTTCTATACCTAAACCTTTTTCACTTATTCTTACTTCATTTCTCTCATCACCTATTTGAGTCCACTCTTTTCCATCAACTGAATATTCTAAAACAGATCTATGGTATCTATCATGATCATTATCATTTCTACCTTGTACTATATCTATCTCATTTACTGGAACAACATTTCCAAGGTCTAACCCATAATAATCACCATCTTTTTGCACATTTTGAATATACATATATGTGCTTTCATCACCATCTATCATCTTTTCAAATTCATCTTTATCATTATGGGATGTAATTAAGCTCTTTATAATAGCTGTTTTATCTAGTTTTGCATGAATCTTAGTCTCTACCTTTGATAACATTTCATTTATAAAAGGAATAACTCTCTTTGTTGCTGCTTCAACTGTAAGATTACTTCCATTTATTGTTTCATAAGTGAACATCTTAGAATCTTCAATATTCTTTAATGCCTTTGAATATGATGTCCATGCATCTACTGCATTTCCTTCTTCTTCACTTATCATAGCTTGCATTATATCGCTTCCTGCAAGGCCTATTTCCTTTAGACAATTAAGCCATGGAAGCATTTCATCATATAAATTAAAGTTTTGCTTCTTGACAACTTCTGAGAATACATCAACAGCATTAACTATCTTGTCAAACTCACCCTTTAAATTCTTTGCATCTCCCTTTATCTCTTCACCATTATTTAATTTATTTCTTATCCCTTCAAATTCATCTTTTAAGTATTCTGATTCTCCAACAGTTAGTCCATGTCCACTCGGCTCTGGTGTGCACATATGACTTGCTATAATATTAAATTCTTCAGAAACTTCTGGAGTAATATATTTAAATGAATCCTTCCAGCTTTCGTTTGCATTAAATTCCTCTGTATTCCACGTATAATCTGCAACTGCAAATAATGAAATTTTTGATGCTTCTGCTTGTGCCATTGGATTTGTAACTATACCAGAGAAATTATCAACTCCAGGTTCCATCATCTCTCCAGGTCCAAGAAGTAACCTTGCATTTTTATAATCATTAACTGGCCAATTAAGCCACATATATGGATCTCTTCCGTGGGCATCCTTTGGCCATTGAAGAGCATCTTGATTAACACTTCCACATACACCATCACCAGTCCACATAATTTCAACATTTTCAGGTAAATCTTTCATAGTTTCTAAATAAGGTTTTCCAGAATCTCCAGTCCAGCTTTTGTTATAGAAAGGTGGACAGAATATTAATGATTCTGTTCCTTCTTTTTCTTTAACCCAATTTGCTACATCACTAACAAGCTTTTTATGTTTTTCTCTATCCGTTAGAGATTGTGATGTACTTATATCATCTAAGAATAATCCAAATTGCCTAACTCCTATACTGTAAAGTTGATCTAATTTATCTGTTAACTTCTTTAATTCATTCTCGTAATCATTCCAATTAATCATGCTAAATCCTGGATGAATTGCCCAAACAAAATTACACTTTGATTCCTTTCCTACTTTAACAAGCTCAGCTAATTCATCTAATTTATCCTTTGGATATAATTCTCTCCATTTGCTGTTATGATAGGGATCATCTTTTGGTGCAAAAATATAAGATGTCATCTTTATTTCTCCACCAAATTCCATAAGACTAGCTCTATCTTCATTACTCCATGGATGTCCATAGAATCCCTCTATAAAACCTCTATTTTCTGCATCTGCAAAATCCTCTATTTGAAGAGTTTTAATTGTTTTATTCTCTAATTGCCCAAGTATCATTTTAAGAGAAGCTAGTCCATAAAAAGTTGCATCAGTATGAGCTCCAAGTATTGCTATAACTCCTTTATCTTCTAGATTCTTATCAATCTTTAATACATAAGCATCGTGCTCATCATATATTTTATTATCGTAAGAAATATTCTTCTCGTTAAAGTAATTATTAACGTATCCCTCTGAACCCTTTACACCGAGAAGTATATTAGTTTTATCGTTTACAACACTCTCTGAAATAGTTCCTTTAATCTTATTTTCTTCTAGTATCTCCATAAGAAAATTCTTTGTACTTTCATCAATGTTACCCTCAACTACTATATTTACATTATCAGTGATTACAAATTCTCCCTCTGTATATGTTTCACTTTGTGGTAATGGATAAATTTCATAATTGCCCTCATTAGCGACTTGCTTATTCATCTGTGTAGGTTCACTTGCTTGTGCTGTTAAAACTTTTAATCCAGCAACATTTGTTGTTATAATCGCTGATAATATTAACAGACTAATCTTTCTTTTTAGCATTAATTTACTCCCCCTCTTATAAAAATATTTTAGTTAGTACGTCTCTACTTTATTCCCATTAAAAATTAATAAAAAAAGCTAAAAAGATAAAGTAACATCCTTCTAGCTAAGTGCCTTTAATAAATAGCACAACTTAATTATGACTAAATATAAAATTAAAAGGTAATTTTAAAATATTTTTAAATAAAATATGAATTTTTATTAAATACACCTTACAATACATATATTATTATATATGGTATATTATGTCAACGCATTAATTTAATATAACTATTATTTAATTAAAATAAAAAAGAAACACTAAAAGCTCTTATTTCTTTTAGTGTTTCTTTTTTATAACTGTTCTCTTCTAAGTGTAGCTTTCTTAAAGAGTTTACATAATATTTTCTTATCTTCTTTCTCTATAGCATTCTTCATTTTTAGAAGTTCTTCGTCAAAATTCTCTATTGTTTTTAATAAATTTTCTTTATTTCCTAAGAAAAGTTCGCTCCAAAGTTCTTCGTTTATATTTGCTATACGTGTTAAATCTCTATAACTATCACCAATAAAATCCCCTGTATCCCTGCCTTCTTCATCACTATTTATAAGTGATACTGCAATAACGTGTGGCAACTGGCTTGTAAAAGCTATAATCTCATCATGATACTTTGAACTTATTTTTTTAACTCCTTTAAATCCAATTTTATATACTAAATTCTCAACAAGTTCTATATTCTCCTCTTTATTTATATCTATAGGAGTTATTATATAATTTGCCCCATTAAATACTTTATCATCTGCATAGTCTATTCCTTTTTTTTCTCTTCCCGCCATTGGATGTCCAAAAATAAAATCTACGCCTTTTGGAAGAATTCTAACTATGTCATTTATGAACATTTCTTTGATTCCAGTAGCATCTGTAATTACTGCACCGTCTTTAAAGTTGTCCTTATTTTCTTTTATAAAGTTTAGTATAAGCTTTGGATATATTGAAATTATAACAAGATCTGCACTTTTTAATATATTTCTCCCGTCCTCATATCCCTCTTTTATAATTCCCATATCCTTAGCCTTTTTTAATGTATCTTTATCTTTATCTATTCCATAAACATCCTTATATCCATTATTTTTTAGAGCCATACAGAAAGAACCCCCAATGACTCCAAGACCAACAACTACAATCCTCATATTCT
Source organism: Clostridium perfringens (assembly GCA_040144665.1). Lineage (GTDB taxonomy): Bacteria > Bacillota > Clostridia > Clostridiales > Clostridiaceae > Clostridium > Clostridium perfringens_A. The sequence goes on along the minus strand of JBBVGE010000533.1, from coordinate 11,221 downwards.
CTTTTGCCCCCTATTTATTTAATGGAGTTTTAAAGAATCTTCCCCTCAAACTCTGCAATTCTTTTTATTTTCTCCATTAGTTTTTCAAAACTTTCTGGTTTAATTGATTGCTGTCCATCACTTAAAGCGTTCTTTGGATCATTATGAACTTCTATCATAAGTCCATCTGCTCCTGCCATTATTGCAGCTTTTGCTAAAGGTTCAACTAAGTACCAGTACCCAGCTGCATGACTTGGATCTACTATAACAGGAAGATGACTTAATCTTTTAACTACTGGAATAGCACTTAAATCTAGTGTATTTCTTGTAGCTGTTTCAAAAGTTCTAATACCTCTTTCACAAAGAATTACATTATCATTTCCACCAGCCATTATATATTCAGCTGCCATAAGCCATTCTTCTATACTTGCTGATAATCCTCTCTTTAAAAGAATTGGTGTCTTTGTTCTACCAACTTGCTTTAAAAGATCAAAGTTTTGCATATTTCTTGCCCCAATTTGTATAACATCAACATTTTCTACAAACTCATCAATATAATCTGTTGACATTAATTCTGTAACTATAGGAAGCCCTGTAACTTCCTTTGCTTTTTTTAATAACTTAAGTCCATCAAGTTCTAGCCCTTGAAAACTATATGGTGATGTTCTTGGCTTAAAAGCTCCACCTCTTAAGAAATTTGCACCAGATTGCTTAACACTCTTTGCTATTTCAATTATTTGTTCTTCACTTTCAACTGAACAAGGTCCTGCCATAACACCTAGGTTTCCCCCTCCAATTTTATTCCCTAAAACATCAACTATTGTATCTTCTGGCTTAAATAATCTATTTGCTTTCTTAAATGGTTCTTGAACTTTAACTACTTTTTCTACCCCATCAAATCTTAAAAGTTTGTTTGGATCTAATATTGAAGTATCGCCCATAACTCCAACTATTAAATGTGAATCTCCTCTTGATATATTAGTTCTAAGTCCCAAATCTTCTACACACTTACTTACTTTACTCACTTCTTCTGCTTTTGTATTTGTATTCATAACAATTATCATAAAATATCCTCCAAAATTTCTTGTGTTTTTATTAATACTTCTTAGAAATTCCTGCCATACTTCAATCCTAGTTTTTAAACAATTATAAAATTAATCTCTATTTATAAATTTATATACCCTATTTAAAACAGCAATATAAATCTTATATTTTTATATAAATATATTTACTTTTGCTGTATTCCTTCAATCTTACTCTGGAAAAGAGTTATTTAAACTCCTCTGTTCCCCTTCTTTTTTCTAATATAAAAACCCCTTTAAAGTATTTCCCTTTGTAAATCCCAAGCCTTTTTCATATACCAATATTTCTTGGTTTTGATCTATAACCATGATACATTTAATTTATTATTCCTTAATTTTTCCCTTAAGCTTAAGTTTTGCTAAATTAATTGTGTCTCTTAAAAATCCTTCATTAATAACTTCAACCTGTGCAGCTTCTCTATACTTATGGAATCTTTCTTCATAAAGCTTATATAGCCTTTCCTTTCCATCTTTAAGTAGTGGTCTATTAGAGATATCAATATCTCCTACTATCTTTTCAATAGGTCTATTTATAAATAAAATAACACCTTCTTCTCCTAATATATCTATATTAATTCCTTTTTTAATTACTCCACCACCTGTTGAAATTACACATCTTTTTTTTGAGATAAGCTCTTTGCAAGCCTCTGTTTCAATCTCTCTAAAATAATCTTCTGATTTTGCAAATATCTCTTTTATTGATTTTCCATTTGTCTCCTCAATATATTGGTCCATATCATAAAAGTTGTAATTTAATTCTTTAGCTAAAATCTTTCCTATTGTTGTCTTGCCACACCCTGGCATTCCAATAATAACAATTTTATCTCTTTTTTCCATATCTTCTCCTTACTTAAACTTTACAATAAGTCTCTTATATATATCTAGTATAACCTTTTTATCAATACTTCTTTCTTGCCAAATCTCTTCTGCTTTAATAGCTTGACCTACAAGCATCATAAGACCTCCACAAGTGACTTTATTATTTTTAATACCCATATTAAGAAACTCTGTCTCTAAAGGATTATATATTAAATCAACTAAAACATCATAGTTTTTAATTATATCTTCTGAAACCGGTGAAGCATTATTGTTTGGATGCATTCCAACTGGAGTTGTATTTATGATTATATCTCCAGAAACTTCATCTAATTCTTCATAAGTTATAACATTTATTATGCTATTATCCATATATAATTCTTTTTTAGTTCTACTAACTAAATTAATTTCTAAAGCTTCTTCATCTAACAGATATGCTATTACTGCTTTGCTTGCACCACCAGTCCCTAAAACTGTTACCTTTTTGCCATGTACAATAATATTTTTATCTTCTAACATATACTTAAACCCATAATAATCAGTATTATACCCTAAAAGCTTGCCCTTTTTATTGAAAATTGTGTTAACAGCTCCAATATCCTTAGCTTCTCTAGAAATTTCATCTAGCTCCTTCATTACTGTTTCTTTATAAGGAATAGTTACATTTACACCCTTAATACTCAAGGTTCTTAAAGATTTTGAAAGATCTCCTATGTTTTCTCTTGGTATTTCAAATAATCTATAGGCTCCTTCAATATTAAGTTCTTTAAATATATCTTTATGAATTTCTGGAGATAAAGAATGTGAAAGCTTCTCTCCTACAAGTCCATAGAATTCCATTACTTCACATCCATTCTCTTCTTATACCATCCTAATAACTTAAAGTATTCACTGCTTTCTTCTATTAATTTAAGAGCTTTTATTACTTCACTATTTTGAAGACTTCCCTCAAAATCAATATACAAGAAATATTTCCACTTATCATTCTTAGTTGGTCTTGATTCTATTCTTATCATGTTTATATTATTTTCTGCAAAATGTCTTAAAAGTCTGTATAATGTACCTGCTTTATCTTCTAATGAAAATACTATGCTTACTTTATTAGCTTCGTCTTCTTTTAATAATTCTTTTCCTATTATAATAAATCTTGTGCAATTATTCTTTACATTATTTATCTCTTCTTTTATTATATCTAAATCATATATTTTAGCTGCTCTGCTACTTGCAATTGCAGCTTTACTTTTATCATTTAAATCTTTAATAAGCTTTGCACTAGTTGCTGTATTATGATATGGAATAAGTTTTAAATTGCTATATCCCTTTAAGAATTCACTAGTCTGACTAAATCCTTGAGGATGTGAGTATACTTCTTTAATATCTTTAAGCTTTGAATCACCTACTCCTATTAGGTGTTGATCTATCTTAATACTTTCTTCTCCAACTATATAAAATCCATATTTTATTAATAAATCATGTACCTCATTTATTCCACCTGTTGATGAATTTTCAACTGGAAGTACACCATAATCTATCTCTCCGTTTTTAAGAGCTATAAACACATCTTCAAACTCTTCATAAGATATTGATTTATTATTCTCTCCAAAGTATTTTAAAAGAGCTTCTTCACTAAATGAACCTTGAACCCCTGGAAATCCTATTATATCTTCTTTTGATATGTTTTTTTCCTTTAAAGTAAAGGCATCTTTTTCTCTATTTAGCTTTCTTCCTTGTAATTCTCTAGATACTTCCATCATTCCATTAAAGAACTTTTCAATTTCTTTTGCATAATCTTTATTTTCTAATCTATCTATGTTTTTCTTAATTACAACATCTTCTCTTCCCTTATGGAAAATTGGAAGGTTATTTGCTTTCTTATATTCCGCTACCTTTAATACCACATTCATTCTCTTTTCAAATAGTTTTGTAATCTCACTATCTATATCATCTATCTCTTTTCTGTAGCTTTCTAAAGCATTCATTTTTCTATCTTCCTTTCAAAAGTTCTAAAATTCCAATTGCAGCAACACTTTCTATAACCGGTACCGCTCTTTGTACTATACAAGGATCATGTCTTCCCTCAATATTTAACTCTTCATTTCTTTTTTTATCTATATTAATAGTATTTTGTTTCTTTAGTATTGAAGCTGTAGGCTTTATAGCAACTCTAAATATAACTGGCATACCATTTGTAATTCCACCTAATATTCCACCATTATTGTTGCTTCTTGTTTTAACCTTATCTTCATCATAATAAAACTCATCATTAGCTTCTGAACCTCTAAGCTTTGTTATATTAAATCCTTCACCAAATTCAACCCCTTTAACAGCTGGAACTGAAAATAAGAGATGCGCTAGAGTTGACTCTACTGAATCAAAGAAGGGATTACCAATACCTGCATCTATATTTACAATTGCACATTCTATAATACCACCTACAGAATCTCCTTGTGATTTTGCAGATAATATCTCACTTCTTATATCATTATCCAAAGCCTTATTTATAAGTGGAAGCTCCATCTTAGGTAATTCTTCTATTAATGTGTCGCTAACATTTACTGGATTAAATGATTCATCTTCTATGGAACCAATACTTTTTATATGAGATACTATCTTTATTCCATAAGATTCTAAGATCTGCTTACATATAGCTCCACCAAAAACTAAGGGTGCTGTAATTCTTCCTGAGAAATGTCCACCACCTCTATAGTCATTAAAGCCTCTATATCTTATATTACCAGTGTAATCTGCATGACCTGGTCTTATTAAACTTTTAAGTTTACTATAATCTTTAGATCTTTTATCACTATTTCTAATCATTCCACAAAGAGGAGTTCCTGTTGTTCTTCCTTCAAATAGCCCGCTTAGTATTTCAATTTTATCTCCTTCTTTCCTTGCAGTTGATAAATTATTTCTACCTGGCGCTCTTCTCTCCATCTCACAGTTTATTCCTTCTAAATCAATTGGAAATCCTGAAGGAAGACCATCTATTGTAAGTCCAATTCCTACACCATGAGATTCTCCAAAAATAGATATCTTTAGATTATTTCCCCACATTCCACTCATCTACTCTTCCTCCTAACATCTTAAAATCTTCAAAGAAACTTGGATATGATTTAGATACACATTCATAATCATCTAATATTATATCTTCTTTGCATCTTGTAGCTGCAATGGCTAGCATCATAGCAATTCTATGATCTTTATGACTCCATACATTTACTCCGCCCTTAAATTCATCTATGCCATAAATTATTAATCCATCTTCTTTTTCTTCAATCTTAGCACCTAGCTTTGAAAGCTCTAAATTAATTGCTCTAAGTCTATCACATTCCTTTATTCTAAGTCTCTTTGCATTTATAATTTCAGTCTTTCCTTTTGAAAGACTTGCAACTACTGAAAGTATAGGAATTATATCGGGGCATCCCTTTGCATCTATAGTAGTTCCTTCTAAACCCTTTGAAACTCCAATTATTCCATCTTTATTTCTATTAAATAAAACTCCCATTCGCTCTAATATTTCTATAACTTCTCTATCACCTTGAAGTGAATTACTATCTAAATCTTTGCATATAACTTTATTTCCTAAAGCATCTGCACATAAGAAAAATGCACCTTGTGAGTAATCTCCTTCAACCCTATACTCTCTTCCTCTATAACTTTGTTTTCCCCTTATAATAAACTCTTTATAATCATTATTTTCTATAGTTATTCCAAAGTCAGCTAATGCTTTTAAAGTTAAATCTATATATCCCTTTGATTCAAGTGGCCCTTTTATAATTATCTTAGAGTCTCCATCTAAAAGTGGTAGTGTAAACATCAGTCCAGTTATAAATTGTGAGCTTATATTACCTAACACTTCAAATTCTCCCGAAGCTAATCTTCCTTTAGTTTTAAGGTTTAACTCTCCTTCTTTATATGAATAATTAATACCTTGTTTTTTAAAAATATCATAATAAATATCTAAAGGTCTTTTCCCAAGATTTCCTCTTCCTATAAATCTATTATTAGCATTACTTAATGAAGCTATTGGAACAAGAAATCTTAAAGTAGATCCTGATTCATTACAATCTATAACTCTTTCTGTAGAAAAATCCTCATTTATATCTACTCCTATTATCTCTAAAGCTTTATCTTTTATTTCTATCTTAGCTCCTAAAGCTCTCATTCCATTTATTGTTGCAATTATATCATCTGATAAATCTATATTCGTTATAGTGCTTTTATCTTTGCTAAGTGCTGCACATATAACTGCTCTATGTGCCATACTTTTTGAAGGAGGAATCTTAGCTATTCCTTCTAACTTATTGTTATATATTTCAAGACTTCCCATTACATATGTCTCCTTTTATCTAAAGAATTCTACTGTAGTATCATAAATTTCTGCATTACCTATTTCCTTCATGATAATCACTTTAAGTCTACTACCCATATTCTTTTTATCTAAAGATATTGTTTCAAGTATAGCATCTTTATCATCTAACTCTACTTCAAATGGAAGCCCATATCTAACTAAAATATTTTTAATATCTTCTGAAAACTCTTTGTGTACTAATCCCTTATCTTCTGCAAGCTTTGTAATTAAATACATTCCAATAGCTACACCTTCACCATGAGTAAACTCTGAAAATCCATAGTACTTTTCAATTGCATGACCTAGAGTATGACCAAAGTTTAAAATCATTCTCTCTCCAAGATCTTTTTCATCTCTCTCTACAATTATTCTTTTAATATTGCAGCATGTATAGATAATATCTTCAATATGCTCCATTACTTCTTCTCTACTATTTAAGCTATTTAAGAGATTAAATAAATCTCTATCTCTAATACATCCATACTTTATAACTTCACCCATACCATCTTTATAAAACTTTTCATCTAAAGTATTTAAGACATTTGGATCAATTAAAACTCTTCTTGGTTGATAAAAACTTCCTACTAAGTTCTTCCCTCTTGGAAGGTCTACTCCAACCTTTCCACCAACACTGCTATCAACTTGAGCTAATAATGAAGTTGGGATTTGAACAAAAGACACTCCTCTTAAAAATGTTGAAGCTACGAATCCACCAAGGTCTCCAACAACTCCACCACCTAAAGTTATAATTAAATCTTTTCTTGTTAATTTAAAATCAAGTAACTTTTCATAAACTTCTGGAAGTGTAGTAAATGACTTACTCTCTTCACCTGGTTCTATATAATATTTTGCTACATTAAACCCATTTTCTTTAAGAGAATCTAATACTATATCACCATAATATTTATCTACATTTTTATCTGTAATTATAAATATTTTTTCTCCATTAAATACTTTTCTTATTCTTCTTGGAATGTCTCTTATAAGCCCTTTCTCTATCTCTATGTTATAGGAGTTCTCTCCTAAATTAACTAATAATTCTTTCACAGTAAAACCTCATTTCAAATTACAGTTTTTAATTAACTATTTATAGTTAATTTTAGTAACTATAAATAGTTAATTGTTATTGTAAAATTATAAAACTCTTCCCACTGCATTTGCAATAGGTCTAAGTTCTTCTAATAGTTTACCATAAACATCTGGTTTTATGGATTGCTGTCCATCACAAAGAGCATTTGCTGGATCATTATGAACCTCAATTATAAGACCATCTGCTCCAATTGCAACAGCTGCTTTAGCTAAAGGCTCTACCATCCACCACTTTCCTGTTGCATGACTTGGATCAACAACAACAGGAAGATGACTCAACTTCTTAATTGCAGGTATAGCACTTAAATCTAATGTATTTCTTGTATAAGTTTCAAAAGTTCTTATACCTCTTTCACATAAAATTACACTATTATTCCCGCCAGCCATAATATATTCTGCACTCATAAGTAACTCTTCAATAGTTGCAGATAAACCTCTCTTTAGAAGTATTGGCTTTCTAGTCTGTCCAAGCTCCTTTAAAAGATCAAAATTTTGCATATTTCTTGCCCCAACTTGTATAACATCAACATCTCTATTAAAAACTTCAACATCATAAGGTGACATTATTTCTGTAACTATTGGAAGATCTGTCTTCTCTCTTGCAAGCTTTAAAAGTTCCAGCCCATCATATTTAAGACCTTGGAAACTATATGGCGACGTTCTTGGCTTAAAAGCTCCACCTCTTAAAAGATTTGCTCCAAGTTCCTTAACCTCTTCTGCAATCTCTATTATTTGAGCTTCACTTTCTACTGAACAAGGTCCTGCTATCATTGCTAATTTATCCCCACCAATTTCTAATCCATTTACATTAACTATTGTTTTATCTGGATGAAACATTCTATTAGCTTTTTTGAAAGGTTCTTGAACATGCATTACTCTTTCTACATTTCTATTTGCCTCAATTTGAGTAGGATCAAGTTTACTAGTATCCCCAACAAGCCCTAGTATAATAAGATCTTTTCCTATTACAGTATTAACTAATACCCCCTTATTTTCTAATTGCTGCGTTAGCTTTTCAATTTCCTCTTTTCTTGTTTTTGGTTTTAAAATTACTATCATTTTTAAGCCCCCTTTTTATTTGAACCTGTATTATAACTACGCTTTAATTAAGCTAGTATAAATATCCTAAAGTTAAATATTTCTTTTAAAATATTATAAGCTTTCTTTTAAGATATTCTAAGTCTTCTTTTAAATTTCACTTTAATACAACTTCTTAACTTTATTTATTGTATAAAAAAAGAGCCCAATCTATGAGCTCTAAATCTAACGTATTTATGAAAGATATTATAAAAGTAGATTATAAACTTAAATACTCATATTAAAGAATTATATTTTTTGTGCAAAATAAATAGCCAGCGCCATAATAAAAGCCCCAGAAGCTAAAGTATAAAAAGCTATAAAATTTTGCTATTAATTCCTTAATTAATCCTTTCATAATATTCCTCCAAATTTTATTTTTAAATTTTTAGTATTTGAAAATAATTCTACCATATTTTACTATTAATGTCACCAATTTTTAAATCTTTTTAATTATTTATTATAACTTCACTATTAAAAACTAATAATTAATAATTTTAAATCTTTTGTTCTAAATATTATTAATATGATAACTTTAAAGTTTCTTAATAATATAATATATTATTTTCCCGGTAATATTTTAAATATATCTAAAGAATTGGAGCAAGTAACCTTACTATAGACTCCATCATCTTTTGTCCTCTTGGTCTATTTATAAAATGTTCTAGCTTAACTTCAGTTGACTCCTGTAAATCTTTCATAAATTGCTCTTCACATATCTTTGCTTCATTTTCATCAAAAATAAATGCATTAACCTCAAAATTTAGATAAAAACTTCTCATATCCATATTAGCTGTTCCAATACTTACAACAGAACTATCTACAACTAAAGTTTTTGCATGAATAAATCCATTTTCATAATAGTATACCCTAGCCCCAGCTTTTAAAAGTTCTCCAATATATGAGTCTGCTGCCCACTTCATAAACTTATGATCTGGTTTTCCTGGTATAAGTATTCTAACATCTACCCCTGATAAAGCTGATATTCTTATAGCTTCAAGGATTGGTTCATCTGGTATAAAGTATGGAGATGTTAAGTATACATTTTTCTTTGCATTATTAATCATTTTAAGATATGCATTTTTAATATACTCTTCATTATGATCAGGTCCACTTGTTACTATTTGAACCCCCACATCCCCTTCTTCATATTCTTTCTCAAGCATAAACTTGCTGAAGTCTTCTATATCTTCTTCTGATGCATAACACCAATCTAAAAGAAACCTCTCATTTAAATCATTAACTGCATTTCCTTTTATTCTTACATGGGTATCTCTCCAAAAACCTATCTTTTTATCCCTATTTATGTACTCATCTCCAACATTAAATCCTCCTACATAACCATACTTACCATCAATAACTACTATTTTTCTATGGTTTCTATAATTTACACGAGTATTTACATGTGGAAGCATCCCTGGAAAAAATATTGCAAATTGCCCCCCAAGTTCTAAAAATCTCTTAAGTTTCTTTTTCGTTATAGTATATGATCCCATACTATCAACTAACAACCTAACTTCAACACCATGAGCTAATCTTTCCTCAAGTGCTTCAATAATTTTAGATCCTATAAAATCTTTTCTAAAAATATAATATTCAATATGAATAAACTTTTTAGCATTTTTTATATCTTCTAATAATGCTTTAAACTTGTCTTCACCATCTACATAAATATCAATTTTATTTCCTATAGTATATCTTGCACCACTATTATTGTAGTTCATCTTTCTAAGATCTAAAAATTGCTCCCCACCATCGTGTCCACTATTGTCGTTTAAAATTTCATTTAATTCCTTCTTTTTATGAGCATCCTTTATAATCTTATCTCTAAATAATTTTTGTCTACTAAAATTTTGTCCAAGTATTATATATATTAAAAAGCCAATTCCAGGCAATAATAAGAAAATTAAGAGCCATGCCCATGTTGTTGTTGGATCTTTTCTTTCTATAAATATTAAAGAAAATGCTAAAATAACATTTAGTAATAAAACAAAAATCCCTATAATTAAAATTGCACTCATATAAGCACCCCCTTTTTATAATTATTTCTATCTATTATTTTTTATATTCTTTCCCTTTTTTAATATTTTATTTCTTAATTATATTATCTTTTAAATAGCCACGCAATTATCTAGACCTTTAACTTTGTAAAAGTATTATTAATTGTTAGCACTTTCTATATCTTATAAAAAGATAAGGTATAGAATTTCCATCTATACCTTACCTTATATTACTATGCTAATCTTACTATTGTTATTTTAGTTAGGCAGAATTTTAAGCAAGACTTACTTCCATTGACAAGCTCTATAGTCACATCTTCGCATCCACAATCTGGAACACATACTATTGCTGTCCCTGAAATATTTACAAGCATTCCACTTCTTAATATATCAGCAGCTGCTATACTATGAGTTTCTCCACCTACACATAGTTTTAATTCTACAAGAGTACAAGCATCTCCTGATACAGATGCACCAAAATTAATTAAATAAATTCCTTCCTCTACTCTTATATCAGAACATCCTTCTTTATGCCTTATAGAATTTCCATTTATAGTTACATTATCTGTTAATGGAATTGCAGTTTTTCCAGAAACCTTTTGACAGCAATTTGCTACTATATAAGCATTTTCATCAGTTACTGAACATCCACAATCACCTTTTGGCCCGCATGGTCCTTCTGGTCCTCTTGGACCTCTTGGTCCGCATGGCCCTTCTGGTCCACATAATCCCATTTCTCCTTGATCTCCCTTTGGTCCTCTTGGTCCCCTTGGTCCGCATGGCCCTTCTGGTCCACATGGTCCTTCTGGTCCGCATGGTCCTTCTGG
>JBBVGE010000532.1:0-266 GCA_040144665.1 Clostridium perfringens | reverse complement strand
AAAATTACCAAGTGGTTTAGATTTAATTGTAATAATAGTTGTGGCTACGCCTCTTACAAGAATAATAGGTGATTTTACAGCACCAGTAGTTGATTCTACTTTATTAAAAATAGGACAGGTTTTAATAGCTTCAGCAAACTCTAACCCAATAACAATGGGAATAATACTTGGAGGAATTATAACTGTAGTTGCTACGGCACCTTTAAGTTCAATGGCCTTAACAGCTATGCTTGGACTAACAGGAGCACCAATGGCAATAGGAGCAT
>JBBVGE010000531.1:0-221 GCA_040144665.1 Clostridium perfringens | reverse complement strand
TCACATCCTAATTCTTCTTTAGTTACCCCTAAGGCATCTGGTGATGTAAATAAACTTATAACCTTAGGATCATTTAAAGGTATTGTCTTAGGATCTAAGCCAGTTAAGTCTTGAAGCATTCTAAGAACGGTCGGGTCGTCGTGTCCAAGTATATCAAGCTTAAGAAGTCTACCACTTATTGAATGGTAATCAAAGTGAGTAGTTATAATATCTGTGTTAAC
>JBBVGE010000530.1:0-25187 GCA_040144665.1 Clostridium perfringens | reverse complement strand
TAAAAGCAAATCTATATATAGATTTGCTTTTAATAAAGTTTTATTGACAATCCTTACAAAGACCGTAAAAATAAGTTTGATTAGATAAAATCTTATATTCTGAGTTTTTCTCTACTTCAGAATTTAAGTGGTCAAAAGAAAGATTTAATAAATCATCAACTCTTCCACATTTTATGCATTGTATATGTGGATGTGAGTCTATATTTCCATCATATCTAAAGTTTCCTTCACCAACGTTTAATTCTTGTATTAAACCAACTTCAACTAAAGTCTTTAATGCTTTATAAACGGTAGCTAAGCTCATTGTAGGAAAATCAGCTTGAATAGCTTTATATATAACTTCAGCTGATGGATGTTCTTTTGTACTCATCAAATATTTATAAACAGCAAGTCTTTGAGGTGTTAATTTAAGCTTTTTTTCTTTGAAAATAGCAGTAATATTATCCATATTCATACACTCCTTAACTTGTTAATAATCATATTATATCTTTTAAAATATGCTAAGTCAATGATTGTTATTAAATTACTATAATTTGTAGATAATAGATATTGATTAAATTTTCTAACAATTTTAAAAAGTTTTTCTTGCTATATAAATGAAAGAGTGTTAAAATATAAACAAAGTTGTTAATTGATTAACAAATTCCGTGTTCATTTCATTTTATATAGAACAGTTAAGTCTGTTCTATCTTTTTTTTAATTTTGAAATTTATTTAATAAATAGTTAATTTATTATGTAAAGGTAATAATTAGTTGAAAGTGATATTTTAAAATGCTAAGATATTACTGAAAAGAGAATTGCAAGGAGGAAAGATTATGGCTAAATATAAAGTTGGAGACGAATTATTAATAGTAAATGATCCTACAGAAGAAAAAGAAAAATTAAAAGAATTAACTAAGTTAAGTATTGATAATGATTTTGCTCAAATTTCATGGGGAATTAAAATATTAAATGTAGAGTATGATAAACCAAATGTTACTCTTACATATAGAAATATAAATGGGGAAACTAATAAAGTATTTGCTATATGCAAAAATATAGAAAATTTTGATCAACAAAAAGTTCTTGAAAAAGCTTTATTAAAAGCATTCCAAAATGAAATAATTGATATATCAGTAGGAAAAAATACTGGTTGCTTAAGATAATTTAAATAAATATCAAAAATAATAACCACACAAGAAATTGTGTGGTTATTATTTTAATTTACAAATTTTAAAAAAAATGTAATAAAAGACTTTATTTTTCTTTTGGAATATTATATAATGAAGTGGTATAAAATGTGGATTCGTTTACAGGGTGGGGAGAAATATGAGAAAATGTCCATTTTGGTCATCTGAAGAGGAAAGCATAAATTGTAATACCGAATGTCCTATGCATCAAGATCTTAATAAAGGAGAAGAGTGCATATTTAAAGATTGTTTAGATGGAATTGATTTAAAGTTCGGTGATTTAATAGATACTAATGAGTTTCAAAATGAAGATGAATTATTCGAGGATATTGAAGCGTAATTAAAAAAAGTAAAAAAACAACATTGATATTTTAATATCAATGTTGTTTTTTTATAAATTAATATTTTTAATTTACTATTATAACTAAAGTATAGAATATAGTTAATTGTTTATGAATAATAATTTGTTGTTGAATGTAGTAAAGTTTGTTTTAGTGACCAAAGTTTATCGGATAAATCAACATAGTAATTATGAGGATTCTCAAATCTTAAAACTTCAGGCCAAAGCTTTTCACTTTCTGAAATAGCATATTCTCTAATATCCATAACTGATGGAGAATTATATACTAAAGTCCCTTTATCAAATATTTTAACCATTAAATCTTTTACATAATAATTTTTAATTATTTTCTTTTTCCAAGTATGTATTGGATGGAAAATTGTTAATGGAAGATTTTCATCTATAACTTCATCATGAAGCATTATTAAGTCTGCTATAGCTTTATGACTAGTTTTATCAAAAATTCTAACTGTCTTTTTAAATCCAGGATTAGTAATCTTTTCGTTATTTTCACTTATCTTTATTTTAGGAATTATCTTCCCATTCTTTTCAACAGCAACTAATTTATAAACTCCTCCAAAAACGGGTTCTGATTTTGCAGTTATAAGTCTTTCACCAACTCCAAATGAATCTATACAAGCACCTTGATTTAGTACATCTCTAATAATATGTTCATCAAGAGAATTAGAAACTACTATTTTACAATCACTGTAACCTGCCTCATCTAAAAGTTTTCTACATTGCTTACTTAAGTATGTTATATCGCCTGAGTCTATTCTTATACCAGTTGGTCTTTTACCTTGAGGTTTTAATACTTCATTAAATACTTTAATAGCATTAGGTAGACCAGATTTTAAAACATTATATGTGTCAATTAGAAGTAGGCAATTGTCAGGATAAACTTCTGCCCATGTTTTAAAAGCTTCATATTCTGTGTCAAATAATTGAATCCAGCTATGAGCCATAGTTCCAATTGCAGGAATATCGAAACGTTGATCAGCAAGTGTACATGCAGTTGCATGACAACCTCCAATCATAGCAGCTCTTGCGCCGTAAATTGCACCATCATATCCTTGAGCACGACGAGACCCAAACTCCATAACAGTTCTTCCAGCAGCAGCTCTACAAATTCTATTTGCTTTTGTAGCTATAAGCGTTTGATGGTTTACAGTTAGAAGAATCATTGTTTCAATAAATTGAGCTTGAACAACAGGTCCTCTAACAGTAACTAGAGGCTGATTTGGGAACACTGGATTTCCTTCAGGTACTGCCCAAACATCGCAAGTAAACTTGAAATTCTTAAGGTATTCTAAAAAACCTTCGGAAAATATATTCTTAGACTTTAAATAAGCTATATCATCTTCTGTAAATTTTAATGAGCTTAAGTATTCTATTATTTGCTTTACACCAGCCATAATACAATATCCGCCGCCATCTGGTACTCTTCTGAAATACATATCAAAATAAGCTATTTTATCTTGGATATCCTTTTCAAAATAACCATTTCCCATAGTTAATTCGTAGAAATCAACTAGCAGAGTTAAATTTCTATCATCTTTAACATTAAAAGTTGTTATATTATCCATAAGTCAACTCCTCTAAAAAAATACTTAAAACTATTGTACAACTTAAATAGAATTATTACAATATAGTTATTCCCTATAAGATGTGGCAATAATCAAGAAAGAAGGAGGGAACTTTATTGCAATTAGATTCATTCCAAAAAGAAGCAGTGAGTGCAATGGAGAGAAATGTGCTAGTAGTTGCAGCTCCTGGTTCAGGAAAAACTACAGTTATAATAAATAGAATAAATCATCTTGTAAATGATCTTAAAGTATATAACAAAAATATAATAGTAATAACTTTTACAAAAGCGGCGGCCCTTAATATGAAGGATAGATATATAAAAGCTTTTAAGTTAAATAGCTCACCATTCTTTGGTACATTTCATGGGCTATTTTATAAAATGTTACTCAGGGAAGGATATGAGATAAATATAATAGAATCTTATAAGGTTCATAGGTTAGTTGAATCAGTTTTAAAGAAATATTTTGATGATATAAATGAAGATAAGATAAAGGAAGTAATAAATAATATATCTTTATTTAAGAATTCAAGAATAAGTCTACAAGAGTTTAAGCCATCTATAACTAAAGAAATATTTGAAGATTGTTTACTTAGCTATAATAAATATAAAGAAGATAATAATCTTTGGGATTTTGATGATTTAGCTTTAAAAGTAATAGATATATTAAAAGAAAATAAAACTCTAAGAGATGGATATAGGGGGTTATTTAGATATATATTAGTAGATGAGTTTCAAGATTGTGATGAACTTCAAATAGAATTTTTAAAGATGATGAATGAAGATAAAGAAAATTCACTTTTTGCAGTTGGAGATGAAGATCAATGTATATATTCTTTTAGAGGTTCTAAACCTGAATATATGGTTATATTTAATGATATATTTAAAGATGGTAAGAAATACTTTCTTTCAAAAAATTATAGAAGTTCAAATAATATAATAGATGGAGCCAAAAATGTTATAGAATATAATAAAGAAAGAAATAGAAAAGAAATAATAGCTAATAAAGAAGAGGATGGTATTATAAAAATTTCAGCTCCTTATGATGAAAAGATACAAGGGGAAGGGATTGTAGATGAAATAAAATATCTTATAAAGAATAAAGGATACTCTTATAAAGATAATATATTACTCTATAGAACTAATATGGAAGCTATGACTTTTATAGATGTATTTACTAGAAAGAAAATACCTTTTACTTTATTAGATAAAGAATATAATTTTTTTGAGCATTTTATATGTAAGGATATTTTAACTTATCTAAAACTTTCAATAGATCCATATGATAGAGTGTCATTTATAAAAGTTATAAACAAGCCATTTAGATATGTAAGCAAAAATAATTTAGAGTATGTAAGAGGGTTTAGAGAACATAAAACTCCTTTTGATATATTAATGGAGAAAAAAGATACTCCTCCATTTCAAATAAAGAAATTAGATGATCTTAAAAAAGATATACATTATTTATCTAAATTATCATTAAGTAGTGCAATACAATTCATAGTAAGTGATTTAGGGTACTTAGACCATTTAAAAGCTTACTGTGAGAAATTTAACCAAAGTATAGACGATTTAGAAGAAATACTTGAAGAGTTTAAAATATCAGCAAGTGGTTTTAAGACAATACCTGAATTTTTCTCTCACATAGATAGTGTAAAAGAAGAAATTGAAAATTCTAGAAATAAAATAGATGAAGATAGAGTTCTTTTAAGTACTATACATAGAGTTAAGGGAATGGAATTTAAAAATGTATTCCTTGTAAATTGTAATGAGGATACAATTCCACATGTATCTGCTGGAGAAGATAATATAGAAGAGGAAAGAAGATTATTCTATGTTGGTATAACGAGAGCTATAGATAATTTATATATATCAGCACCAAAAACAAAAGGCGGTAAATTTAAAGAAGTATCTAGATTTATAAAAGAAACAGAATTTAAAAGTGATGAAGAAGTTTCTCATGAGTTTAAGAAAGGTACTACTGTTTATCATAATGGTAGAAGAGAGCAAGGGGTTATAGATGAGTGCTCAGGGGATAAAGTAAAGATATTATTTCAAGATGGAATAAGTAGAACATTTTCTATAAAAGTTCTTTTAGAACGAAATTTAATAATGATCATAGAATGATAATTGAATATTTAAAATAAGTTTTATTTAAGTAGTAAGAAAATGTTATACTTATATATGTTGAAATTTAAAATGAAATTTAACTAAGAAAGATATATAGATAATTAATATTATTATGGGAGGGATATAAATGATTAATTTTAAAGATGAAGCAAATAAAATAAAAGAGGAACTAATAGCTATTAGAAGAGATATACACATGCATCCAGAAGTAGGATTTGAAGAAGTTAGAACTTCTACATTAATAAAAGATTTCTTAAAAAATGAAGGAATAGAATATAGAGAAGTTGCTGGAACTGGAGTATGTGGTCTTATAAAAGGAACAAAAGAAGGGAAAGTTAAGACTGTAGCGCTAAGAGGAGATATGGATGCATTACCAATACAAGATAAAAAGGTATGTGAATATAGTTCAAAAGTACCAGGAAAAATGCATGCTTGTGGACATGATGCGCACACTACAATACTTTTAGGTGTAGCTAAAGTATTAAATGAGAATAAACATTTATTTAGCGGAAATGTTAAATTATTATTTGAACCAGCAGAAGAAACAACTGGTGGTGCAAGTGTAATGATAGAAGAAGGTGTACTTGAAAATCCAAGAGTGGATAAGGTATTTGGTCTTCACGTTACTGAAGATTTAGAATGTGGAAAGATTAAAATAAAAAAAGGAGTTGTAAATGCAGCTTCAAATCCTTATAAGATTAAGGTAACAGGAAGTGGAGGACATGGAGCATCACCTAATACTACAGTAGACCCGATTGTAATTGGAGCGAATATAGTATCAACACTACAAACGATAGTAAGTAGAGAAATTTCTCCTGTTAATCCATCAGTTATAACAGTTGGAAGTTTCCATGCAGGAACAGCTCAAAATATTATTCCAGGAGAAGCAGAAATTACAGGAATCATAAGAACTATGACTCCAGAAGATAGAAAATTTGCTTGTGAAAGACTTTGTGAAGTATCAGAAGGTATCGCAAAAACTGGAAGAGGAAGTGCAGAAGTTACAATTGAAGAAAGTTATCCATGCCTTATAAATAACGATGAGTGCGTTGATATAGTTAAAGATGCAGCAACAAAAGTCCTTGGAAGTGAAAATGTAGTAGAACAAAAGGCTCCAAGTATGGGAGTTGAAAGTTTTGCATATTTTGCTATGGAAAGAGATGCAGCATTTTATTTCCTAGGAACTGCAAATGAAAGTAAAGGAACTTTTAGATCTGCACATAGTAATTTATTTGATATAGATGAGGATGCTATACCTTTAGGTGTTGCAATTCAATGTGAAGCAGCATTAAATTATTTGACAATGGAGTAAATAAATATTAATCTATAACAATGTAGAAAAAGATTCACGAAAGAAGTTTTATTAATTAGGAGTGATTATATAGTGAGAATAGAAATAGGTGCTAATGAGGCAGGGCAAAGGTTAGATAAATTCTTAAGAAAATTACTTAAAGATGTACCATTGAGTGCAATTTTCAAAGCTTTAAGAAAAGGCGATATAAGAGTAAATGGAAAGAAACAAAAGGAAAAATATACATTAGAAGTAAATGATGTAATAGAAGTAAGATATATACAAAGTCAAAAGATGACAGAAAAGAAGGAGAACTTTGTAAAAGTTGATCCAAGTGGATTAAAAATAGCATACGAAGATAATAATATGGTTGTTGTTGAAAAGTGGCCAGGAGTATTGGTGCATCCTGACAATAATAAGAAGATACCTACGCTTACTGATTATGTTTTATCATATTTAAATGAAAAGGGAGATTATCTTCCAGAGAAGGAGATAACATTTACTCCAGCACCATGTAATAGACTTGATAGAAACACGTCAGGTTTAGTTGTATTTGGTAAAAACTTCGAAGGACTAAGAGAACTTAATGAAATAATTAGAGAAGGTAGAGTGAAAAAATACTACAACGCTTTAATTAAAGGAAGAATAAAAGATGGTATTTATAAAGGGTACATATTAAAGAATGAAGAAGCTAATATATCAAGAATATACGATAGAAAAGTAAAAGATTCAAAAGAAATTTCTATGGAAGTTAAAACTATTCAAAGTGATGGAGCTTTCTCATTTATAGAAATTGACTTAATAACAGGAAGAAGTCATCAAATTAGAGCTCACCTTTCACATATAGGAAACCCTATAATAGGTGATAATAAATATGGAGATAAAAAGTTAAATTCATATTTCTTAAATAAGTATGGATTAGACTATCAATTTTTATATGCATATAAGCTAAACTTTAAAAATGTAGATGGAAAACTTGAATACTTAAAAAATAAAATCATAACAGTATCACTACCACCTATATTCAAAAAGATTAAGCATGATACATTTAAAATTAGATTATAGATAGGGGATTAAAAATGAGGGAAGAATCATCATCTACTAAAGGGTTTATGATACTATCTCTTGCTGGAATATTTGCAAAAGTCCTATCAGCATTTTATGTTCCGTTATTAAATAAAATTATTGGTGTAGAAGGCGTAGGGATGTATTCGAGAAGTTATGACATTTTCATGTTTGTTTATGCAATAACAAGCATGGGATGCCAACCAGCAGTAGCAAAGGTTGTAGCTGAACTCAGAGCATTAGGAAATGAAAGAGATGCGATTAAAGCTTTAAAAATTTCAAGGAAAGTTTATGGATTAATTGGTGGAGCGTTAACTATAATATTATTACTTTTGGCTTATCCAATTGCTAAGATGGGTGAAATAGAAAACTCTACTTTTGCAATAATGTTCTTAGCACCAAGTATTTTTCTAACTGCAATACTATCTGCATATAGAGGTTATTTCCAAGGTAAGAATGAAATGACTGGCATAGCAGTATCACAAGTATTAGAACAATTGCTAAATGTATTTATAAGTTTATTATTTGCTTTTCTTCTTTACCATATAACTGTACAGATGGGAGCGGCTGGAGGAACTGTTGGTACTTCTGTTGGAGCAATAGTTGCTATATTTTATCTTGTATATATATATGATAAGAAAAAATTTGAAGAAGTGGCTTATAATGCGCCAAAGACAGGGAAAAGAATTACTTCAAAGACTATACTAAGAAAATTAATTAGATATGGATTTCCAATAACATTAAGTGCAGGAATACAAAATTTTGGTGGTATGGTGGATATGATGAATGTTAGCCGTAGGCTAATACATGCTGGATTCACGCAAACACAATCAGATTCACTTTATGGACTATTATATAATTATAAGGTTTTAATAGGTGTTCCGCTTATTATTGTAACTGCACTTACTACTATAGTATTACCAGCAGTTTCAAGAGCATCGGCATTAAAGGATAGGAAATCTATAAGAAGAAGTGCAAACTTCGCATTTAGAGTTGCATTTGCAATAACTATTCCATCAGCAGTAGGACTTGCAGTTTTAAATACTGATATATATACATTACTTTATCAAAGTGATAGAGGAGCATATATTATGGAATATGGATCCTTTATATTAGTATTTACGGCAATTGCTCAGCTTCAAAGTGTAATACTTCAAGGAATAAGTCAATTCTATCCAATGATTATTTCATTCTCAATAGGTATTGTACTTAAGATTATTGCAAACTTTATTTTAGTTGGAATTAGAGATATAAATATAATGGGTGTTTTAGTTGGTAATTTCTTATGTTACTTTGTACCAGTAATAATAAATCATAGGATACTTACACGAAGTATTAGATACAAAGTGCCACTTATAAGAAATTGTATTAAACCAATAATTGCATCAATATGTATGGCTATTGTTATACTTGTTTTAAAACAACCTGTATTAATTATAGGTGGCTTTATTGGAACTTCAGGAATACTTATGTATTTATATACAATTGTTTATACAGTTATATTAGTTGGAGTTGGTGGCTTAGTATATCTATATATAATGGTTTCTTTAGGAGGAATAAGAAAGTTAGATATAGAAGCAATATCACCAAGAATATATACAATGCTTCCAAGATTTATAAGAAAAAAATTAATGTAGAAAGTGTAGGGAATTATCCCTACACTTTTTTTATGCTTCTCCAAATTTTGAATAGTAAATAAAAATAATAAATGTAATTAATACAACTAATAATATTTCAACTGTACCAAGTGGGAATAAAAACTTCTTTATAAATATGTTTAAAACTAAGAAGGTTAATATAGATAATAATATAAAAATTATCACATTAATTAATGAGATATCTACATTAATTTCCTTCTTCACTTCATATAAGTTAATAAGTAGACATATTGAAGATGTTATAAATAAAGTTAAACTATACCCGTAAATATTTATCTTTGGAATGGATGTAAATATAAATAAGCATATTAGATCAATAGAGGCTATTATAAGAGAATTTCTTACTATAATACCTTGCTTATTTAATCCATTTAAAATTCCAAACATAGTTGAAGAGATAAAGAATATAGGAGCTGATAATGATGCCATGAATATATAACCACCAAGATCATCTCTACCATAAAATAAATTACCAAGCTCATAAGGAATTAAAGAACAAATTACTGTTGTTGATAATCCAAGTAAAAAAGCTATTTTCATAACTTTTCTTATCCTTATAGAAGCAAAATAATTATCTCCTCTACTTAAAGATTGAGATAAATCTGGTATAAGTAAAGAATTGATAGATCCAACTACTATGAGTGGTATACCAATTAGTGTAACTGCCATACCTGTATATTTACCAATTAGTGATAATGCTTCTGAGTAAGAAAAACCAGCAGCTATAAGACGCCTTGGAACTATTAAAGTTGACAGAGTAGAGAAAATATTATTAAGAAAACCATTAATGCATAATGGAAGTGATATAACTAAAACATTAAAAAGCAACTGAGCTCTACCATCTGCCCGAGTATTAGATTTAGGCAGTTTAGAAACGCACCTTCTGTAATAAAAGAATAATAATATTAAACTTTGGAGTTCTCCGATTGCTAAGGAGACATATGCTAAAGTTACAAGTGTAGTTAAGTTTTCTGTACTAAAAGCATATACCAAAAGTGAAATTGTTATTATTCTCATACCTTTTTCGAATATATCTACAAGAGCTGGAATTTTAATTTTAGATACACCTAAAAAATATCCCTTTAAAATATTACTAAGGGAGATAAATACCATTGCTGGGCAAGTAACCTTAATTGCATTTATAGTTCTAACATCATTTACTCCATACTTTCCGATTAAAGGTGCAAGGAAAAATACAAAAACTCCTATTAAAAGAGCCCATATAATATTAAAAAGAGCAACTGAATTTATTGTTTTAGTAAGATTATTTGTTTCTCTACGCTCATAATATACTGCTGATACTTTAGATAGTGCAGCTACAACTCCAGCTGTCATAAGACAAATGAAGAGGTTGTAAATAGGCATAATAAGATTATAAAGACCAATACCTTCTGCCCCTAAAATCTTAGATAAATATATGGAGAATGCAAATCCTAATAAACCTGTAGTTATATTAGAAGCTGTTAGTATGAAAGAATTTCTAAAAAAATTGTCTTTAGCCAAAATAAATGTTCACCCCTTTAAACTACAGTAAAGCATATTCAAGAAAAGTATAAATTATACAATCTATTTAAGAAAAACTATAAATTTAAATAATAGGAATATTACTAAGTGTTAATAAAATATAAATCAAATATAAGGTTAGTAAGTGGAGGAAGATATGAGGAGATTCTTTAAATTTTTTATTTGCTCAATTTTTATAGTAGTTATAGCACTTGGGATATATACTTATTCAAATAGATATGGACTTAATATTATTAAAGAAGGAATGGATAGTAATCTATTAATTAAAGGATGTGAGGGTGCTACAGCTATAGCAAGTGGAGATAATTCAGAGATCTATATGTCTTTTAGTGATGAAATTATAAAGATTGATAATAAGAGTAAGATAAGCAAGGTATATAAAGATTCAAATTTAAATATACAAGATATAGTATATAAGGATGGAAATATATATTTATTATCTAACAAAGATTTTATAATTATAAATTCTAATGGTGAGAGTAAGGTTTTAAAAAGTGAATTACCATATGGAGAGAATGTATATAGGAATTTATTAGTTAAAGATAATTCGATTTTAATTTCAATAGGCTCTAGAACAAATTCAGGAATTGCAAAAGAAGGAGAAGAAAAAGATATATCCCCTATAAATTTAGAGTTAAATGGGATTAATTACGGTAAAGGAAATACAGGAGCTTTTAAAGATTATGGAGTAAAGAGTAATAATGGTGAAAAAATATCAGGTGAAGAGATAGGAACTGCATCTATAATTGAATTTGACATAAATAGTGACAAATATAGCCTATTTGCATCAGGGATAAAAAATGTAAAAGGATATGATATAAATAGTAAAGGTGAAATTTTAGCTACGGTTGGGGGAATAGAAGAAGGCGGAGATAGAGGAGTAATTAGAGATACAGATTATATATATAAGATAACTAAAGGGCTTTGGTATGGATGGCCAGATTTTAGCGGAGGTGACCCAATTACATCTCCAAGATTTACAAGTGATAAAGTAATAGAGCCATTAATAAAAAATCCACCAGAAAAAATAGGACAAACACCTAGTTATCAGCATAATTCAGTTAATTCATTAGGAAAATTAGCTATAGATAAATATGGTAAGGTATTAAATAAAGACTCTATAATCTTCTGCGATGATAAGGCAAAAGTTATTTATTCATTAGATGATAAAAGGGTTTTATCTAAAATATTAGAACTTGAAGAGGACAGTAAAATAGATGATATATTATTTAGAGATAATGACTTTATCTTTTTAGATAGTGGGAAAGGCTGTGTATATAGATTAATAAAAAATGAAGATATAATAGGTGGAAGTATACCTTATGGAGTTGTTATATTTTCCTTAATAATAATGATAGTAGTACTTGTTATAATAGTTAATAAAATTAAGGGTGAAAAATTAAATAAATAAAATTAATTAGTGATTAGTGAAGTTATGAAACTGATCACTTTTTTCTTTATGTGAGTGTAAATAAATGGTAATATATAAATATGTTATATTGAGGAGGAGGATAATTTTGAGAAAAACATTAGTATTAAATTTTGAAGATATTAAGATTGAAGGAAACGTATTAGATGTTGCATGTGAAAGTTTGGGAATTATTAATAGTATTTCAGAAGAAGCTCAGAGTGAAATTGCATTAGATTATGTTGGAAAAGAAGACAATAGTATGCTACAGAATAGTAAATATGACGCATGTACTTTTTTCTTTAATTTAAACTCTTTGTGGAATATAAATAAAAGAGAGAAGCTAATTAATGAGATATCAAATTATTTGGATAAAAGCGGGAAAATATATGTATGGGATATAAATAAAAATATAGGCGAGTTAGTTGATAGTAAACTTAAGGTATTATTACCAAAAGGAGATATAAGAGAGTACAGAATAAAAAACAATAATCTATTTTCGTCTTCCAGTTTTGAAGAAACAAAAAAAATCCTTGAAAAAACTTTCAAAATAGAAGAAACTAAGGTTTGGGAAGATATTTATTTCATTAAAGGAATAAAAATATAACTTTGGAAAGGAAGACGTATATGAAGATATTACTTACAGCTATAAACTCAAAATTTATTCATAGTAATCTAGCTGTTAGATATTTAAAAGCATTTACAAAAGATATGCCTTTTGAATGTAAAATAAGGGAGTTTTCAATTAATGATAGAGAAGAGAGGATTCTAGAAGAAATAATCAAGGAAAAGCCAGATGTAGTAGCACTTTCAACTTATATTTGGAATGTAGAGATGATACAAAGACTTTCAGAATTAATAAAGAGAGTAGATGAAAATATTGAAATAGTCTATGGAGGTCCTGAGGTATCATATGATAGTATAGTTTTCTTAAAAGAAAGCGTTGGAGATTATGTTATAGAAGGTGAAGGAGAAAAAACCTTTAAAGAATTTGTAGAGTATAAATTAGGCGAAAGAGAAATAAATACAATTAGAGGTTTAGTATATAAAGAAAATGGGGAAGTTAAGTTTAATGGCAGTAGACCTCTTATGTCTATGGATGAATTAGTATTCCCTTATGAAGAAAATGAAGATCTAGATAATAAGATTGTATATTATGAAGCTTCAAGGGGATGTCCGTTTAATTGTAAATACTGTTTATCTTCAACTGTACATGGGGTTAGATTTCATAAAGCTGAAAGAGTGCTTAGGGAGCTTAAGTATTTTATTGATAAAAAGGTTAGATTGGTTAAATTTGTAGACAGAACATTTAATTGTAATCATAAATTTTCTATGGAGATATGGAAGTTCTTAATAGAAAGTGATACGAAAACTCAATTCCATTTTGAGATTTCAGCAGATATACTAAAAAAAGAAGAAATAGATCTTTTAAGAAATACTCCAGAGGGAAGATTCCAATTTGAAGTTGGAGTTCAAACAACAAATGATGAAGTGCTTTCTAATATAAATAGATTTGTTAACTTTAGCGATATTAAAGAAAAAGTAGTAGAGTTATTATCTATAAGGAATATAAAACAGCATCTTGATCTAATAGCAGGACTTCCAGGAGAGGATTATAATTCTTTCAAGAAGTCCTTTAATGATGTTCATTCAATTAAGCCAGAAGAAATTCAATTAGGTTTTTTAAAGCTACTTAAAGGTTCATCTATGAGGGAGGAAAGTGATAATTATGATATGAAATACTCACCATATCCTCCTTATGAAATATTAAGTACAGATAAAATAAGTTATCTTGAATTAATAGATTTGAAAAAAGTTGAACATATGGTAGATAAATATTATAATAGTCAAAAGTTTAATAATATACTAAATTATTTTTATCCTAAGTTTACAGAACCTTTCAATTTCTTTCATGAATTAGCGTTATTTTATGATAATAAAGGGTTCTTTGATAGGAATATAGGGAATAATGAATATTATAAATTATTTTTAGACTTCAATGAAGAAATCTTAAAGGAAGATAATGGAGTACTTAAAGAAGTAATAAGATATGATTATTTATTACATAATAAGAGAAGAGGAATTCCAGACTATATAAAAGGTGAACTTTCAAAAGAAGAAGAAAAGGAATTAAAAGATTCATTAAGAGAAGAGTACTCATTTAGGGAATATACTGTAGAAAAGTTTAATATTGATATTATTAAATTTATGGAAAGTGGAGAGGTAGTGCATGGAGATAGATATACACTATTAAATAATAGTAAAAACTTTATATTTTTAGACAAATAAGTAAATAAAAAGTCATGAAAATGTATACATGTTCAATGCAAATTTATATTATTAACATTTGATTAATATTTTAATATAGAAAAGTGAAGAATTTTATTGAAATTATCCATAAAAAGTGTATAATTAAAATAGTAAATTAAAAAGTAATTAATACTATATTAAGTATTAATTCATATATTATTACACATTTAAGTGCAAAGGTGGTGAGATTTTGGCATTAGAAGCAATAAAAGAAATCAAAAAAGCAGAAACAGAAGCAGAGGAAATGATTAAAACTGCAAATGTAGAAGCGAAGGATATCGTTCAAAAGGCTACCATAGAGGCTACTGAAAACTATAATAAAGTTATAGGTGGAGCTAAAGATAAGTGCAATAGTATAATGAATGATGCTGTTGAAGCTGGTAATAAAGAAGCTGAACCTATTTTATTAAAAGGAAAGCAAGATGCCCAAGATATCTATGATATGAAAGAAGATAAGAGAAATAATGCTGTAAAATTAGTGATTGAGAGGATTGTGAAGATTCATGGCAATAGTTAAGATGAATAAATTCACTTTGCTTGCCTTTGAATCAAAAAAAGATGCTCTTTTAGAAAAGTTACAAGGTTTTTCTGAAGTAGAATTTATAAATCTTCAAAATGAAGACTACCTTGAAGATAACAAAGAATTAAAAGAGTTATTTAAAGATAATATTGATTCAGAGTTTGCAAAATGTGAAGAAGAATTATCAAAAGCTAGATTTGCCCTAGACTTTTTAAGGACTTACGTACCTCAAAAATCAGGATTAAAAGCAATGCGTGAAGGTAAAAGGACTTTAACTTTAAATGAATTAAAGGAATCAGTTAATAGTAGTAATTGGCAAGATTTATATGAAAAGCTTAAAGAGAAAGAAGTTCACCTTGCAAATCTAGAAAATGAAAAGACTAAGCTAGAAGGGGTTATAGAATCTCTAAAACCTTTAGAAGGATTAGACGTATCTTTTGAAGAGTTAAAGAGCATTAAGACACCTTATTTCTTAGGAAGTGTTTCTAAACAATATGAGAATGAATTAATGACTAGTTTATCCGATTATTATGTAGAAACAATATCAGTAAATAGTGATGATATTTTCTTATTAGTTTTAGCTTATAAGGATGATAAAGATCAAGTTGAAGATATTTTAAGAGGTTTTGGGTTTAGTGGATTTAAAACTGATCAAAAAGATACTCCAATAAGAATTATTCATGAAAGCATGGACAGAATTGAGAAAATAGAATCAGAAAAATTCTTCATTAAAGAAGAATTATCAATACTTGAAGAAGAAGCTAAAACTTTAGAGTTAGCATTTGAATATTATTCAAATGTTTATCAAAGAAAGACTATAAAAACACATTTCTTAAAAACAGATAAAGTAAGCTTAATTCAAGGATGGATAGCGATATCAGATAACGAGGACTTTAAGAAAATCGTGAAAGATACGCTAGGAGATGATTATTATCTTGGATTTGAAGACGTAAAGAGTGAAGAAATAGATGATGTTCCTATAAGATTACAAAATAATGATTTAAATAAGTCATTTGAAAATATAACTGAAATGTATAGTATGCCAAGATACGATGAAATTGACCCAACACCACTTCTAACACCATTCTTTTTAATATTCTTTGGAATGATGGTTGCAGACGTTGGTTATGGATTACTAGTACTTATTGGTTCAATAGTTGCATTAAAAGCACTTAAACTAGATAAAGGACAAAGACAATTTGCTAAGTTCTTCTTCTATTTAAGTTTCCCAACAATTTTATTTGGATTTATATATGGAGCATTCTTTGGAGATTTACTTCCATTACCAGCTCTTATAGATACAAATAAAGATGTAACAACAATTCTTATTATGTCAGTTGCATTTGGGGTAATCCAAATATTCTTTGGACTAGGAATAAAGGCTTATGTACTTATAAGAAATGGTAGACCATTTGATGCCTTCTGTGATGTAGGATCATGGGTTATCACATTAGTTTCAATAGGCGTATTTGGATTTGGATCATTTGCTGGAAATGGTATTGTAAAGACAATAGGTATGTGGTGTATGATTATTGGTATGGTACTAATAGTTCTTACACAAGGAAGACATATGAAATCAGTTGGTGGTAAATTAGGAGAAGGATTATATTCTTTATATGGAATAACAGGATATATCGGAGACCTAGTTTCTTATACAAGACTTATGGCTTTAGGACTTGCCGGAGGATCAATAGCTGGTGCTCTTAACCTTATTATAGGTATGTTCCCAGGTGTGGCATTCTTTATATTTGGACCAGTAATATTTATCTTAGGACAATTATTTAACTTAGGATTATCATTACTAGGTGCATATGTTCACACATGTAGATTAGAATATGTTGAGTATTTCTCAAAATTCTATGAAGGTGGTGGAAAACCATTTAAGCCATTTAAGACATTAGACAAATATATTGATATCAAAAAAGAAATTTAATTTTACAGTAAATAGGAGGATTTTAAAATGAATACTTGGATAGAATTTTTTACACAAAACGGAGGATTTGTATTTGCAACTTTAGGTGTTGCATTAGCAGTAGGTTTATCAGGAATAGGTTCTGCTAAAGGGGTTGGGCTAGTTGGACAATCAGCAGCTTCATTAATGACAGAACAACCAGAAAAATTTGGTAAGGCATTAGTACTTCAATTATTACCAGGTACACAAGGTTTATATGGTTTTGTTATTGGATTATTAGTTTTCTTAAAAGTTACACCTGATATGACATTCCAAAATGGTTTATACTTATTACTTGCATGTTTACCAGTTGCTATAGCAGGATTATGG
The DNA here is from genome assembly GCA_040144665.1 of Clostridium perfringens. Taxonomy (GTDB): domain Bacteria; phylum Bacillota; class Clostridia; order Clostridiales; family Clostridiaceae; genus Clostridium; species Clostridium perfringens_A. The sequence continues at coordinate 7,905 of JBBVGE010000530.1, read as the reverse complement.
TCAGGTATAGCTCAAGGTAAGACAGCTGCAGCTGGTGTTCAAATATTAGCTAAAAAACCAGAACAAACTACAAAAGGTATTATCTTTGCAGCGATGGTTGAAACTTATGCATTATTAGGATTCGTTGTTTCAATTTTATTAGTATTTAAGTTTTAATATTGAGGAAGTGAAGTTATGTCAAACGTAAAAAATCTTACTTCTAAAATCTTAAAAGATGCAGAAGAGAGAAAGGACAGTATCCTTAAGGCTGCAAATGAAGAGAAGGCTAAAATAATTGCTAAAAAAGAAGCTATTGCTAAATCAGAAGAAGAAGCAATGATAGAAAAAGCAAAAATGGAAGCAAAAACAAGACATGAAAGAATTGTTTCAAGTGCAGAACTTAAGGCAAGAAATGAAAAGCTTGCAGCAAAACAATCTGTAATAGATTCAGTTTTTGAAAATAGTATAGAAGAATTATGTAAAATGTCAGATGATGACATGAAAAAATTCATTAAAGATATGATACTAAACTCAGATATAGCTGGGGATGAAAAAATTATTTTAAATGAAAAAGGTAAATCAATACTAGACGGAACACTACTTGTTCAAATAAATAGTGAATTAAAGTCAAAAGGTAAAAAGGGAGAACTTACTATAAGCAAGGAAGTAAGAAACTTTAAGGGTGGATTTATCTTAGAAAAGGATGGCATAGAAATAAACAATACTTTCGAAGACCTAGTTAACTCATCAAGAGATGAATTAGAATCTGAAGTAGCAAATGTTTTATTTAATTAAGGAGGAGAGAATATGAACTCAATGGAATTTACTCAAGTCATACCAAGACTTAGGGTATTAGAAACAAGACTCCTTGATAAAGCTAAAATCGATAGAATGATTGATGGAGATTCTGCAAATGAAGCACTAAAAGTGCTTCAAGAATCTGAGTATGCCAATGTAATGACAGGTGTTAAAAGAGCTGAAGATTATGAAGTGGTACTTTCAAAAGAGCTTAAAAGAGTATATGAGCTTATGTATGATGCATCACCATCAAAATCTTTAATAGATTTAATGAGCATAAAATATGATTATCACAATATTAAAGTAATCTTAAAGGGAATATTCTTAAATAAAGATTTAAGTGATATATTAATTCCTGTTGGGAAAATAAATCTTTCATTATTAAAAAATAGCATTGATAATAATAGTTTAGGTGATCTACCTTCTGCCATGAGAAATGGTATAGAAAAGGCTAAAGATGTTTTTGAAGGTACAAAAGATCCTCAACAAATTGATATTATTTTAGATAATGCAATGTTTGAAGAAATGAAAGAGATTGCTAAAGCACTAGATGATAGATTTGTTGATAAGTATGTTAGTGCTTTAATTGATCTAACAAACTTAAAGACTTTATTAAGAGTTAAGAAGCAAAATAAGACTAGAGATTTTCTGCAAGAAGTTATAATAGATGGAGGAGCAATAGATGAAGATACTTTAGTAGCTTTACTAAATGATGCTCCAGAAAATATATCTAATAAATTAGCTTTTACTAATTATAATGAGGTTATAAAAATTGGTATTGAGGACTATACAAAAGCTGGTTCATCAAGCCTTTTAGAAAAGTTAATTGATAATTATATCATGGATATGATGAAAGAAGCTAAGTTCATTCCTTTTGGAGTTGAACCTATATTAGCTTACATTTATGCAAAAGAAACAGAAATCAAAGTAATTAGAATTATAATGGTTGGTAAACTCAATAATATTTCAGGGGAAGTAATCAGAGAAAGGCTGCGTGATATTTATGTATAAGAAGATCGGTGTAGTTGGAGATAAAGATTCAGTTTTAGCTTTTAAAGCTTTAGGAATTGATGTATTTCCAGTGGTAGAAGCTGATGAAGCTAGAAAAACTGTAGATAGATTAGCAATGCAAGATTACGCAGTTATCTTTGTAACAGAGCAAGTTGCAAAAGAAATAGAAGAAACTATTGAAAGATACAATAGGGCAACACTTCCAGCTGTAATATTAATTCCAAGCAATCAAGGATCATTAAATATAGGAATGCAAAGAATTAGCGATAATGTAGAAAAAGCTGTTGGCGTTAATATCTTATAGGAAGGTAGGTTTTGTAAGGTGAAGACCGGAAGAATAATTAAAGTTTCAGGACCTTTAGTAGTTGCTGAAGGTATGGATGAAGCTAATATATTTGACGTATGTAAAGTTGGAGACAAAGGTCTTATCGGTGAAATTATTGAAATGAGAGACGATAAGGCATCTATACAGGTATATGAAGAAACTTCAGGAATAGGACCTGGAGACCCAGTAGTTACAACTGGAGAACCACTAAGTGTTGAACTAGGACCAGGACTTATTGAAGCAATGTTTGATGGAATACAAAGACCACTTGATGCTTTCATGGAGGCTGCAGACTCAGCTTTCTTAATAAGAGGGGTCACTGTTACATCATTAAATAGAGAAAGAGTGTGGGAATTTATTCCTACAGTTAAAATTGGAGATGAAGTGGTAGCTGGAGATGTTATAGGAACAGTTCAAGAAACAGCAGTAGTACTTCACAAAATAATGGTTCCTTATGGAATAGAAGGTAAAGTTAAAGATATAAAATCAGGAAACTTTACTATTCAAGATGTAGTTTGTATTGTTGAAACTAAAGATGGAGATAAAGAAGTTACAATGATGCAAAAATGGCCAGTAAGAAAGGGTAGACCTTATGCTAATAAGTTAAATCCAGTTGCGCCACTTACGACAGGTCAAAGAGTTATAGATACATTCTTCCCAGTTGTAAAAGGTGGAGCTGCAGCAGTACCGGGACCATTCGGAGCTGGTAAGACAGTAGTACAACACCAAATTGCTAAATGGGGAGATGCTGAGATAGTTGTCTATGTTGGATGTGGAGAGCGTGGAAACGAAATGACAGACGTTCTTAATGAGTTCCCAGAACTTAAAGATCCAAAAACAGGTGAAAGCTTAATGAAGAGAACAGTTCTTATAGCTAACACATCAAATATGCCAGTTGCTGCCAGAGAAGCATCAATATACACTGGTATTACAATAGCTGAATATTTCAGAGACATGGGATACTCAGTAGCTATCATGGCTGACTCAACATCAAGATGGGCAGAGGCTTTAAGAGAAATGTCAGGTAGACTTGAAGAAATGCCTGGAGATGAAGGTTATCCAGCTTATCTTGGATCAAGACTTGCAGATTACTATGAAAGAGCTGGTAAAGTTGTATGTCTTGGTAAAGATGGAAGAGAAGGAGCAGTTACAGCAATCGGTGCAGTATCACCTCCAGGAGGAGATATTTCAGAGCCAGTTACTCAATCAACTTTAAGAATAGTTAAAGTTTTCTGGGGACTAGATGCACAGCTTGCATACCAAAGACACTTCCCATCAATTAACTGGTTAAACTCATATTCATTATATGCAGATAGAATCGGTAAGTGGATGGATGAAGAAGTAGCAGGTGACTGGTCAGAACTTAGAGTAGAAGCTATGGCTTTATTACAAGAAGAAGCTAACTTACAAGAAATAGTAAGACTTGTTGGTATAGATGCACTTTCAGAAGGTGATAGATTAAAGCTTGAAATTGCAAAATCAATAAGAGAAGATTATCTTCAACAAAATGCTTTCCATGAAGTTGATACATATACTTCATTAGAAAAGCAACATAAAATGTTAAAACTTATACTTCAATTCAAAAATGAAGCTGATAGAGCTTTAGAAGCTGGAGTATACTTAGATAAGATTTTAGGTATGAGCGAAATAAGAGATAGAATAGCTAGAGCTAAGTATATATCTGAAGAAGATATAGCTAATATTGATCAAATCGGAGTTGATTTAACATCTGATATGAACAAACTAATCAGCGAAGGAGGGGTTCTAGATGCCTAAAGAATATAGAACAGTTACAGAAGTAGTAGGACCTTTAATGGCTGTTGAAGGTGTTGAAGGTGTTAAATATGATGAACTAGTTGAAATAGAATTACAAAATGGAGAAAAAAGAAGAGGTAAAGTACTTGAAGTTAATGGTTCAAAAGCTATGGTACAGATCTTCGAAGGTTCTTCAGGAATTAACTTAAAAGGAACAAAGGCAAAATTCTTAGGAAGACCACTTCAACTTGGTGTTTCAGAAGATATGCTTGGAAGAGTCTTTGATGGTATGGGAAGACCAATAGATAATGGTCCAAAGATAATACCAGAAAAAAGACCTGATATAAATGGAGAACCTATAAACCCAGTTGCTAGAGATTATCCATCAGAATTCATTCAAACAGGAATATCAGCAATAGATGGACTTAACACTTTAGTTAGAGGTCAAAAGCTTCCAGTATTCTCAGCATCAGGACTTCCACACGCAGAACTTGCAGCACAAATCGCAAGACAAGCGAAGGTTTTAAATTCAGATTCAAAATTTGCTGTTGTATTTGCAGCTATTGGTATAACTTTCGAAGAAGCACAATTCTTCGTTGATGAATTTAAGTCAACTGGTGCAATAGATAGATCAGTTCTATTTATGAATCTTGCATCTGACCCAGCTATCGAAAGAATAGCTACTCCAAGAATGGCGTTAACTACAGCTGAATATTTAGCATATGATAAAGGAATGCATGTTCTTGTTATAATGACAGATATTACAAACTATGCAGAAGCGTTAAGAGAAGTTTCAGCTGCTAGAAAAGAAGTTCCAGGTAGAAGAGGATATCCAGGATACCTATATACTGACCTTTCAACATTATATGAAAGAGCAGGAAGACTTAGAGGTAAAGAGGGTTCAATCACTCAAATTCCAATACTTACAATGCCTGAAGAGGATAAGACACATCCAATTCCAGACTTAACTGGATATATAACTGAAGGACAAATAATACTTTCAAGAGAACTTTATAAGAAAGGTATTATGCCTCCAATAGATGTTCTACCATCACTTTCAAGACTTAAGGATAAGGGTATAGGTAAAGGAAAGACTAGAGAAGACCATGCTGACACAATGAACCAATTATTCTCAGCATATGCTCAAGGTAAGCAAGCAAAAGAATTATCAGCAATCTTAGGAGAATCAGCCCTTTCAGATACTGATAAAGCATTTGCTAAATTTGCAGAAGCTTTTGAAAATGAATATGTTTCACAAGGATTAGAAGCAAATAGAACAATCACTGAAACTCTAGATTTAGGTTGGAAGTTACTAGCATTGCTTCCTAGAACAGAACTTAAGAGAATCAGAGATGAATACCTTGAAAAATATATGCCAAGAGAGGAAGAATAGGCTATGGCTAGATTAAATGTGAATCCTACTAGAATGGAGCTCACAAAGCTGAAAAAGAGATTAACAACAGCTACTAGAGGTCATAAGCTTTTAAAAGATAAGCAAGATGAATTAATGAGACAATTTATAAACCTTGTAAAATACAATAATGCTATAAGAAAAGATGTTGAAGAGCAACTTGAAGGTTCACTTAAGGACTTTGTTATGGCAAGAGCTGTTATGAGCTCTGAGTTTTTAGAAGAAGCAATTGCTTATCCAAAAGAAAGCATTTCTGTAGATGTTGGAAACAGGAACGTAATGAGTGTTAATGTTCCAGTTATGAATTTTAAAAGACAGCTTGAAGGTGACGAAGGTAGTATCTTCCCATATGGATTTGCAAATACATCATCAGAACTTGATGATGCAATAACAAAGCTTTATGGAATATTACCTAAGCTTTTGGAACTTGCAGAAGTAGAAAAGTCATGTCAGCTTATGGCAGATGAAATAGAGAAGACTAGAAGAAGAGTTAATGCTCTAGAATATATGACAATTCCTCAACTTCAAGAAACAATCAAGTACATAAGAATGAAACTTGATGAAAATGAAAGAAGTGCTTTAACTAGACTTATGAAAGTTAAGAGTATGATAGAGCAAAGAGGATAGTTAACTTTAAAAATACACCTTAGATTCTCTAAGGTGTATTTACTTTGTTTTTAAGAGATAAAAGTATATCTAAAAATGTTTAAAATCAAGTTTTTGGTAAAGAATTAAAAGTAAATTAAAATTATCTTAATATAATTGATAATAGATTGTATTAATAGTATAATTCTAATAGGTTATAAATTCTTTTACATAGAATTAACAATCTAACCTAATTTAGGAGAAGAAATATATGGATTATTTTATAGAGTTTATGATTTCTTTCTTATTGGTTGCAATTTTAATGCCGATATTAATGAAATTATCGCATAAAGTTGGTTTTACAGATAAACCTACAGAAAGAAAGAAACATAAGAAAGTAACACCATTATGTGGTGGACTTGCAATGTTTATAGGATTTTTTATAGTATATTATTTCGCTGGAAGCGAAAGTAATTCTGAAAGTATATGGATATTTATTGGATCTTTATTAATAGTATTTATAGGACTAATAGATGATTTCTACAAATCAGTTGGAAAGGAATTTCCTATACTTCCAAGGCTAATAATTCAAATCTTAGCTGCTATATTAGTATTTAATGCAGGTGTTGCATTTAAGGGTTTTACTAATCCATTTACAGGAGATTATGTAGCACTTAATACATTTTTACAATTTGTTTTGAGTATTACTTGGATATTTGGAGTTACTACGGTAATAAATTGGTCAGACGGAATGGATGGACTTGCGGGAGGAATTTCTTTAGTTTCCTCAGGTACATTTTTTATTGCAGCAATTATTTTAGGACAAAATTACTCAGCATCTACATCAATTATACTTGCTGGGACAATAGGTGGATTTTTATTATATAATAAATATCCAGCAAAAGTATTTATGGGAGACTCAGGTGCAAATTTTTTAGGATTTATTTTAAGTATTATTGCATTAGATGGTGCATTTAAGCAGGCTACAGTTCTTAGCTTATTGCTACCAATATTAGCACTAGCAGTACCTATATTTGATAATTTATTTGTTATATTTAAAAGATTTAATGAAGGAAAGCCAGTGTATCAAGCAGATAGAAGTCAGATGCACTTTAGATTAGAAGAAAAAGGATTAACAAAACCACAAATAGTACATTTTATTGTTGGAATAAGTATAGTTTGTTCATTCTTATCCATAGTACTATTATTTTATAATCATCCATAAAATAAGCATCATATTAAAAGTGATGCTTATTTTTTTATAAAGTTTTATTTATCAATTTAGAACTCTATTACAAGCCATAAGAGGAATATTTAATAATCATATATAATATATTAAGCTTATTGACATATAAACCATAATTTGCTATTATGATTAGAAAACAAAAAGGGGGCATCAGCTTATGTATAAGGGGAAGAAAGTGGTTCTTAGAGCTCATAAAGAAGAAGATATTGATAGGCTTTATGAGTTTATAAATGATTATGAAGTAAAAAGGCTTTTAAATATTGAAACCTCATTTCCGTTAGCGCTTTGGCAAGAAGAGGAGTGGGTTAAAAAGAGCAGAGATAATGACCAAACATATGATTTTGCAATTGAGGATTTAGAAAGTGGAGATATAATAGGTGGATGTAGCATAAACTCTACTAGTATCAAAAATAGAAATTGTATAATTGGGATTATGATCGGAGATAAAGATTATTGGGGAAAAGGATACGGATATGATGCTTTATCTGTACTTATTAAATTTATTTTTGAAGAATGTAATATGGAAAAAATAAAACTTGGAGTATTTTCATTAAATCCAAGAGCAATAGCTTGTTATAAAAAGCTTGGCTTTAAAGAAGAGGGACGATTAAAAAGAGAAATATATAGAGAAGGAGAATATCATGACGAGATATTAATGGCTCTATTTAAAGAAGAATACTTTAAAAATATAAAAGATAAAAATTAGAATATATTTACAAATAAGTATTTTTAATGTATAATTATACAAAACAGAATATAGAACTTATCAAGAGTGGTGGAGGGACTGGCCCTATG
>JBBVGE010000529.1:0-362 GCA_040144665.1 Clostridium perfringens | reverse complement strand
AGATAACGTTACTCATTTAGAATTTAAAGATCCTGTAGAAGCAACTAAGACTTGGGTAGATTATTTAGAAAATGAAGAAAATGTAGATGCCGTTGTTGTTTTAAGCCATTTAGGAAGTGAACAAAATAGAGAGACTGGAGAAATAACTGGTGAGATTGTTGAAGTTGCTGAAGTACCAGGAGTTGATGCTATAATATCAGCTCATAGTCACCAAAAAGTTGAAGGAAAAGTTAATGGAGTACCAGTTATACAAGCGTATAAAAATGGTAGAAATTTAGGATATGTTAACTTAAAATTTGACTATAACGATGAATTAGTAGTTACAACTAAACTTGACGATATTTCTAAGAGAAAAGATACTC
>JBBVGE010000528.1:0-445 GCA_040144665.1 Clostridium perfringens | reverse complement strand
AAATATCCATTTGAAATACTTTTAGGAGAAACTTCAAAGATTCCAGAGATAGTAGCTAAGGATGATATATTTTTAGGTTCAGTAAATCTTATTAAGGAAGATAGTGAAACAAGTAAGAAATTAGAAGGCGCAGAATTTAAATTATATTCAAAAGATAATAAAGAACTTGGAACATACACTACAGATAAAAATGGATCATTAGAAGTAAAAAAATTAAGACCAGGAACTTATTATTTCATTGAAACAAAAGCACCAAATGGATATGCCTTAGATAGTTCAAAGCATGAATTTAAAATAGTATTAGGAAAAACAGAAGAGGCAGCTAAGTTAGTTATAAAAAATGATATAGAAAAAGGAGAAGCTATCTTAGTTAAGGAAGATACAGATACTGGAGAAAGACTTAAAGGTGCTGTATATGGACTTTATGATTCATCAGATAAACTTA
>JBBVGE010000527.1:0-343 GCA_040144665.1 Clostridium perfringens | reverse complement strand
GCCTATGATCTATATCAAGATCATTTCTGGGATCCTGATACAGATAATAATTTCTCAAAGGATAATAGTTGGTATTTAGCTTATTCTATACCTGACACAGGGGAATCACAAATAAGAAAATTTTCAGCATTAGCTAGATATGAATGGCAAAGAGGAAACTATAAACAAGCTACATTCTATCTTGGAGAGGCTATGCACTATTTTGGAGATATAGATACTCCATATCATCCTGCTAATGTTACTGCCGTTGATAGCGCAGGACATGTTAAGTTTGAGACTTTTGCAGAGGAAAGAAAAGAACAGTATAAAATAAACACAGCAGGTTGCAAAACTAATGAGGCTT
>JBBVGE010000526.1:0-252 GCA_040144665.1 Clostridium perfringens | reverse complement strand
ATTGAACTAGTTAACATATCTGCTAAAGGTGTAACCGCTACCACAATAAACAAAATACCAGCTACTATAACAGCTGCTAAAGCTTGTTGGAATGTAAGTCCCATAGTATTTACTATGGTATAAGTAAATAGTGCATTAATACCCATACCAGGCATTATAATAAGAGGAGCATTACTTAAAAGTGCAACTAGTACACATCCAATTAATGATGCTAATACTGTAGCGATTATAAGTGGTTCCATAGGCATACCA
>JBBVGE010000525.1:0-200 GCA_040144665.1 Clostridium perfringens | reverse complement strand
GATTCAAAATTACCTGCAAATGTAACAAAGAGATATTGTACAGTTATGGATAATCAAACAGAGGTGTTGGTAAGTGTTTATGAAGGTGAAAGTAGATATGTTAGTGATAATACCTTAATAGATGAATTTATATTATCAGGAATACCAAAGGCTGATACTGGTAAAGAAAAAATAGATATTACCTTTACTTATGATTTAAA
>JBBVGE010000524.1:0-604 GCA_040144665.1 Clostridium perfringens | reverse complement strand
TAGTGCTATGGAATTAAGACCAGTAAGTTTAACCTCTGCACAATTACACGTACAGGGTGATATTTATGCTGGTTCAAATAAAGTATATCATGTCGGAAATAAACCTACACCGGCAGAGATTGGAGCGGTAGCCAATAATAGTGTATCTTCTGGAGCAGACTCTAACAAAGTTGTACAAAGAGATGGTTCTGGAGATATACAATCAAGATTACTTAGAACAACTTATAGAGACGATAGTTACATGAGTGGGGCAATAGCATTTAGAACAAACAATACAAGTGATAACTTTACACGTTATTGTAATAGCCCAAGTGCAGTAAGAGGGTGGTTAGGAGCAGTAGCAAAAAGTGGAGACACTATAGAGGGAAGACTAAAAGTAGGAACTGGAGGAAAGTATTTAGATATGGGTTCAAGTTCTGATGATGTTGCTATTCAAAATACTAAGAGTGGTAAGTGGCTACAACTGAAAGACAATGGTACATTAGCTTATAGTAATACACCTATACAACTACAACCTCAACAATCTGCTTTATGGGATGGTGCAACTTACTTAAATGTTGGTCAAAACGTAACACCAAGTAAACCACTAAGCCAATGTCAAAAT
>JBBVGE010000523.1:0-355 GCA_040144665.1 Clostridium perfringens | reverse complement strand
ATTTAAAATATTTATTAAAATAATTTTATTTTGTATATTCTTAATTTTAAGATAATACTATGTTATTTAGAATATTTATAATATACTGAATAATCTAGAAATATGCTTTAATAATTATTGTTTTCATAAAATTATACTATTTTAGGAAATTTATATCTATTTCTCTATATTATTTCGCTAAATGGTTATTTAGCGAAATAATATTAACGTTTTTTATCTATATAATTCTACTTTTATATACAAAAGTTCATATATTCTCCTTGCTCTTTATAAATCTTTCACTATCTATTAAATCACGTACTCCATTATATATAATTTAAAAATTTTAAGTTTTATTCAATAGTCCTTTTTTATT
>JBBVGE010000522.1:0-330 GCA_040144665.1 Clostridium perfringens | reverse complement strand
GTATGCATACAAAGGGGATACATTAGTTCCTCTATATAAATACATCTAAATTAGGAAGTGAATTCATGAGAGATATATACGTAGAAAGAAGAGAAAATTTATTAAGGGTTGCCATAAAGAAAAATAATCTTTTAAGTGAGTGCTATATAGAAGAAGAGAGTCTAGAACCTGTTCAAGGAGAGATATATAAAGGTATAGTGAAAAGAGTAGTTCCAGGAATAAAGAGTGCCTTTATAGATATTGGGTATAGTAAACAGGCCTATATGATACTTGGAGAAGAGGAAAAAGATCTAAAACAAGGAGATGGAATAATTGTTGAAGTATTAAAAG
>JBBVGE010000521.1:0-305 GCA_040144665.1 Clostridium perfringens | reverse complement strand
TAGCAAAAGAACTAAATAGGCCTATAAATACCGTTTTAAACGAAATACGCCGTGGTACTACTAAGCAAATTAAGCAAGGTAAGGAATTTAATGTGTATTTTGCTGATACTGGTGAAGCTGTTTATAAGAAGAATCGCTTAAAATCTAGTCGTAAATACAAACTATTAGAATGTAGTGATTTTATAAAATATGTAGTTGATAAAGTTAAGAATGATCACTGGTCTTTAGATGCATGTGTTGGTGAAGCTCTGCATTCATCTAGATTTAGTCCTTCTCAAATTATTTCGACAAAAACGCTTTATAAC
>JBBVGE010000520.1:0-255 GCA_040144665.1 Clostridium perfringens | reverse complement strand
AATGGGAGGAAATGATACATTTTTACATCCAGGAGTTGATCCAAGTAAGATAGATGGTATAGTTTTAAACCCAATGCAACAAGCAGAAGCTAATAAGTCAGCTTTATTCGCTATAGCAGATTATGCTTGGAATATATGGGACAATAAAGAAGAAGCCGATGAAAACTGGAATGATTCATTTAAGTATATGGATCATGGAACTGCTGAGGAAACAAATTCTTCACTTGCTTTAAGAGAAATAAGCAAGCATATGAT
>JBBVGE010000519.1:0-14444 GCA_040144665.1 Clostridium perfringens | reverse complement strand
AAAGCCTACTTAATAATTATTAAGTAGGCTTTTAGTTTTATATTATAAATTTTATTTTCCTTCTACTAACTCTTCTTTTCTATATTGATTATCTAACGCTTTAACAAATGGATAGTATATTAAAGTTGCTACTGCTATACATATAATTTGTACTGCGGCACCTTGCCATCCAGCTACTAAGAATCCACTAAATATTCCAGGTGTTGGCCAAGGAGCCTGAATACCATTAAATAATGGCATAAATCCTATCTTTTGTGCAAAATATGCAATAAGTATACAAACTGTAGGCGCTACTGCTACTGGTATTAACATTAATGGATTAAATATTATAGGAAGCCCAAATACTAATGGCTCATTTATATTAAATAATGCAGGTACAGCACTAAGCTTTCCAAGCATCTTAAGTCTTTGTGATCTAGCGACGATAAGTACAGATATTATTAAACCTATTGTCATACCGGCTCCTCCAATAGTTGCAAATTGGTCAATCATTTGAATTGTACCAATATGACCAGTTTGAAGATTTAAATTACCAACTTCAAATAATTTTTGATTTTCTAATGTATTTGCTGTAATCATTGGGTTTACTACTGAATTAACAACTCCTGGATGGATACCAAACCACCACAACAAGCCATTAAGCAAACCAACTATAGTTATGGCTCCAACAGATGCAGTTAATCCTTGAAGTGGAACTTGAAGCATTTCATATATCCATTCATGCAATGATGTTTCTGCAGCCAATGCTAATCCATTTACTAAAAGACTAAAAGCAATAATTAATACTCCTGGTATAAGTGCACTAAACGATCTTGATACCATAGGTGGAACACTCTCTGGTAATTTTATTACTAAGTTCTTTCTAACTACTAATCTAAATATCTCTGTTGAAGTTATTCCCATGAAAATTGCAGCTAATATTCCTTTAGATCCAAGCCATGCCATTGGAAGAACTCCTGAAACTATTTCTCCTGATTCTGGTGCTATAACCATTTTAGGTGTTATTATTACATATGAAACTATTGCAAGAATCATAACTGATAATTTATCAAGCTCATAATCCTCTGATAATTTATAAGCTAAAGTACCACAAAGCATAATTCCCATCATATCAAATGTAGCTTTATAAGCTGGCGATATGTATGATACCCAGTCCGCTCCAAAAATATTTGCCATAAATTCCGGATATCCCTGTACTGGGAAGCTAGTTATAAGTAAAAATATTGATGCTATTATAGTAAGTGGCATTACTGCTAAAAAACCAGACCTTAATGCTGTAAAATAGCGCATGCTTGTAATTTTTGATACCACAGGTACCATTTTCTCTTCAATTAAGTTAGTAAATTTGTCCATATCCCTCTCTCCTTTTATCCCCCGTTTATATTTTAATTATATCAATTTATATTATATGAATATATTCCTCTCTCAGGGAAATTTCTCAACTTATTCTATTTTAGGCAATTATTTAACCTTTTCTTACTTTATTTACTTGATATATATTGATAAATTTTACACATTTATTTAAATTATTATTAAATTAAAAAAGAAGTCTATCTTAAATTAGATAAACCTCTTAAATTTTATATTTTATTATAAAATTTTAAAATTCTCTTCATTGCTTCTTCTAATATACTACTACTTGTTGCTACATTTATCCTTAAAAATCCTTTATGATTATCAATAAACCTATTTCCACATTCTAAAAGAACACCGGTTTCTTTAGCAAGATCTTCTGAAAATTTAAAACTATCATCTATCTTATTAAACTTAACCCACATTAAATATCCTGCATCTGGAATTATTATATTACAATCAATATGTTTTAAGTATTTATTTACTAAATCAATATTTTTTTCTATTTTTCTAATTAATTCTTTTAACCATAGATGTCCATTTTTATAACAAACGCTTGAAAATTCTGCTCCTAATACATTTAAGTGTATCTTTCTCTCATTCATTCCACCATATACTTTATCTCTTAAATTAATATTTGAAATCAAAGCATATCCTACATTTAACGATGCAATATTGAATGTTTTGTTTGGAGATCCTATGACTATATAATTATCAAATTTTTCTTTTAATTTATAGATGGAAGAAAACTTATTATTATAGAGAACTAAATCTCCATGTACTTCATCAGAAATAACTAAAATGTTATTTTTCTTTGCAATCTCTAAAATTTTTTCCAGCTCACCATTGTTCCATATTCTTCCTGATGGATTGTGAGGATTACAAAGTAATATACATTTTATATTGTTATCATTAATACTTTTTTCTAATCTCTTAAAATTAATAAAATATCTATTCTCTTTAATTTCTAAAGGCTCTTTAACTAACTCTAAATTATTATTTAAAGTTATATCTTTAAAGGGTCCATAAACAGGAGTAAAAACCAATACTTTATCATTTGCAGTTAGAATCTTACCTAATATTATATTCATAGTTGTAAGAGCTCCTACTATAGGAACAATATCATCTACATTAACATCTAAATTTTGCCTTATTTTATACCAATCTTTTATATAAATTTTAAATTCATTTTTTACATCAAAGTATCCAAAATCTCCTCTTGAAACAATATCAATAAAGCCTTCAAGTATTTCTCTAGGAAGTTTATAATCCATATCTGCAATAAATAACGGATAATATGGCTCCTTTGCATCTTTAAATCTCTTTTGTATATATTCATTATTCCACTTTTTTGTGTTGTTTTCTTTTCTATCTAGAATTTCATCAAAATTGTACATACTTACCCTTTCATTCTATACTTTTCTATAAATCTTTTTATTATGAGATCCATAGCTATATGTACATTTAACCTAGTGTCAACATTGTCATCTGAATCATGAGTATGTCCTGTATAAACAACATATCTACAAAGCCTCTCAAAAGTTGATCCTCTTGATTCTGTTATAAGTACAACATCTACTCCTTTTAAATTTGTTTCAACAAGTACCTCTAAAAGTTCCGGTGTTTCTCCACTTCTTGATAGCATAAATACAAGATCCTCATTTCTTTTTAATATCTTACTAGATAATCTCATAAATCTTGAATCATCATGTTGTTCTGATGGTATTCCCAAAAGTTGTAATTTTATTTGAAATATCTTTCCTAAGTAATTACTCATTCCCATACCATATATAGTAATTTTTTTACATTTAGCCATTTTATCTACAATTTCTTCCTGTGGACTTTCTGTTACAAGCTTATAAGTTTCCATTATAGAATTTATATAGGAGTTATCTGAGAACTCTTTATTGTCCTCTATAAGCTTATTCTTCTCAAAGTAGTCGTCCTTAAATTGCACAAAGCTCTTATACTCTAGCTTCTTAGAAAGTCTATGCACAGTACTTGTACTTGTATTAAATATTTCTGCTATGTTTTCTATAGTGAAAGTTTTATAAGTGAACTTTTCTTTATTTTCTAAAAGCTCATGTAATAATTCTTTCTCAAGTCTAGTTAAATTCTTAGTATAAGTTGATATTCTTCTATGTAAATTCAAAAATCCCACCTCTTCCATAATTAAGTAAATAAATCAACTTAACTTTATCATAGAATGGCAATTTTATCACTATATGACCTTTATTATACAGATAATTTTATCATTTTTCTTACCAGTTCAAGATAAATTTTTCATTATTAGTTCATAAATAAAAATAAGGTTATTTCACAATCTGCAAAATAACCTCTTAAAAACCATAAAATTCCTATAATTCTATACTTTTAAATTTCTTTAATACAATTCTTGATGATAATATAGACACAACTATTACAACTAGGCTTGATAATATTAAAACAACATTTAAATTCTCTAAAATAAATGTTAATTCTTCATTAGTTACAAAAAATCTCTTTAATAGTGTAATACCAAATATTAATATAAACATTGGAACTGTCCTAATGTAATATAACATTGTGCTTTTAGGATATAGTAATTCTATATAAAAATTTAGTACAGCTAATATATAAAATATTATAAAAATTATAGCTATAGCTCCTATATTAACTGTACTATCTATACCTAAGTAATGTGAAATTATGATTTGTAAAATTATATTTGGAATTGCATATATAATAAATATAACTATAGGTGTAATTGTTTTACTTATAACGATATCTTTTAAAGTTACTGGAAGGGATCTTAAAAGCATATTTATACTTCCAGCTTTTCCTCTAGTCTTTGCCATTATATAGTTTATACTAGCAATAGGGAAAAAAGTCACTCCCATTATTAAAAACATCATTAAATCTAATCCTAAAGTCTTTACATCTTGTCCTCCAACACTATGCTCAAGTAATAAAATAATATTTGTGATAATTATCCAAAGACAATATATATAAAAAATAAATCTTTGGACTTTTATATCCTTCAAAAGTAAATTTTTCATACTATTTCACATCCCTTTTATTATATACAATATTACTAATAACAAATGATATTATAAAGAAAATAAATCCTACTAATAAAAATATCGGATTAGGTTTTATTAAAATATTCTCTGATAAAATATCTTTAATATCACCATTTAAAAATACTTCTGACAGTATATTAAATGAGATGATAAAACTTATTACAGCAATAATGTTAGCTAATTTATAATATTTATAATTAATAACTATAAATATAGGCTCAAGAATTGAAATATAAATAAGCTCAATAGAAATTGCAATAATTATAACTGAAAGACTTATTTCCATAGTTGGTGGAGCAAAAATACTTGCAATTTTATACATTATATAAGCTAATATATTGGCAAAAGTAATATAAATTAATGCAGCTATATACTTTGATAATATATACTCTTTTTTTGTAACTGGAAGTGAACTCATATATATATTAAATCCATTTCTTTTTGCTAATTCAGTTGTACCAACTACAAGATAAAGTATTATAAATGAACCCATAAAATATATATTTTGTGATCCACCATTCATTAAAAAGATTGCTGACATAAATACTATTGCTATTATAAATGATTTTACAAACTTTGTTTGAACAAAAAATTCTAATTTAAGTAAATTCCCCATAGCTATTCCCCTTTCTTTTTTGAATAGTAAATAACTATATCATCTAAACTTGCTCTTTCAAAAATAAGTTTCTCTCCATACTTATTTTTAAGTTTCTCTCTCTTATTACTTAATGCTTCAAAATTATATCTAGATCTTCTTATACTAATTAAATCTTTTTTTATTTCACTATCAAGCATATCAATAGGTCCTTTAACTATAAAATACTCTTCTAGAAGAATATCTTTTTCTTTTGAAAATTCCACTCTTCCATCATTTATAAAAGTTATATAATCTGCAAGCTTTTCTAAATCTGTTGTTATATGAGTTGAATACAGAATTGATAACTCTTCTTCACTTATTAAATCAAATAAAAGATCTAGTAGCTCACTTCTAAAAACAGGATCTAAGCCAGATGTAGGTTCATCTAATATTAGTAATTCTGCACGATGTGAAAGAGCAATTGCTAATGAAAACCTCATTTTTTGCCCCTTTGATAATTCCCTTACTTTCTTCCTTGGATTTAAATTAAACTTATCTATATAAAACTTAAATTTTTCTTCATTCCACTTAGAGTAAAATGGTGCTATAATTTTCTTATTTTCATCTATAGAAAAATCTTCAAATGCGCAGCAATCATCATAAACAAAACCTATTCTATCTTTTATATTTATCTCATTTTCTTTCCAATTTTCATCAAATACAGTTATTTCTCCACTCTTTAAGTTAACTAAATTCATTATTGATTTTATAATTGTTGTCTTTCCAGCTCCATTTGGACCAACAAGCCCCATTATAAATCCTTTTGAAAGAGAAAAACTTATATTTTTTAATGAAAATCCTTTATATTCTTTGGTTATATCCTTAATCTCTAATGCATTACTGTAGCCACTCATTAAAATCTCTCCTTTTTACTTAATTTAAATTTCTTTTAAAGTTCTAAGTATATAAACTAATTCCTCAAAATCCAACCCAATACTATTTGAAATATCTATTGCTTCTATAAGCTTCTCTTCAATCTCTCTTAGTTTTTCTTCTCTTAAAAGCTCCTTGTTCTGTTCTGCTACATAAGACCCTTTTCCTGGAAGAGTATATACATATCCATCATTTTCTAGTTCTTCATAGGCTCTTTTAGTAGTTATTACACTAACTCTAAGTTCAGATGCTAAGCTTCTTATTGATGGTAGTGGAGAATTTTCTTTTATATTTCCAGATACTATCTCATTTTTTATTTCTTTTGCAATCTGTTCATATATTGGTACTCCTGAAGTATTTGAAATAATAATATTCAAATCTTCACCTCCTTCTAATAAACAGTACATACTGTTTATATACTGTATATATTCTATATATACAGTATATACTCTTGTTTAAATAAATGTCAATATATTTTAAAAATTTTTAATAAAAAAGATCTTATAAACAGTTAAATATAGTTTATAAGATCCTAATTTAAAATTATTCTTTAATTTCTACTTGGTTCTCAGCTTCAGTATTATTTTTTTTATCTTTCTCTTTATCTTTTACTTCCGTATTGATATTTGAAAAAGAATTTACTATTATATATCTGCTATCTCCAACATTCATATAATCAATTTTAACTTTATCTCCCACCTTACTTATAGCAACTTCTCTTGCTGTTTCTGTTGATACTGAGTATATGTTATCTGATCCCTTAAGTTTTACATCATATATACTTGTACCCTCTTTTACAACTAATCCTATTCTCTCTATTTCACCTTCAACTGACTTAGCATTATTACTTCCCTCTAATGAAATATTGGTATTAGTCAATACTTCTAAATACTTATTTAAGGTTGATTGTAGTGAGTCTCCAACTGCTACAGTATTATAATTTTTAACATTAACCATAGCATAATTTTTGACTAATCCATTTGCATCCTTTAATGTCATAAAGTATGTTGGCTCATTTTGAATATTAATTAAATATGGGAATGTTGCTGTATACTTATATTGCTGCACTTTACCTTCTGCAGACTTCATTGCGGCTACCTCTGTTGCACCTGCTGTTTTATACATTGTCGTTTTTCCTGTTCTTGTATTAGTTAGAGTAAATCCAACTAGTCCTTGATCATTTCCAACTGAAGTTATACCGGTATAGTAGTAACATTCATCATTATTATATATTAAATTCATTCCCTCTGTAGATACAAGTTTGTCCTTATCACTAAAGTTAAATACACCATGAACAAGCTTACCCCATTTATCTATATATCCTTTAATAAATGTATCAGGTTGTATTCTATCGACCCACTTTGGCATATTTTCAATATCATAAACTTCTGATTCTCCTGTTTGTGCATCAATAATTAATGCACCTGTAGCTTTAGCTTCAGTAATTCCAACACCGGTATCATATCTTGTAATAACCCAGTATGGATTTCCTTTATCATCTAATTCAAAAGTATAATCCGTATGTGCTGCCTTCATATCTCTTAAAAAAGCCGCTCTATCTAAATCTGTCAAAAGATATGATGATTCTAAATATTTTATTTTAAGAGGTTTTCCGCTTAGCTCAGTTACAAGTTCTACATCATTTTGATTTGTAGCACTTACCTTTACATATCCTGGAGTTCCTTCATGGTTAGTTATCCATTTTAAAAATGATGAGTGTTCAAGTGGTGCAACATAATAAAGTTCTCCATTTACACTTTGAAGTGTTAGATCTCCTACATAAACTTGACTACCAAGGCTTGGTATCTCTCCAAGCTTTTTGTCTGCTAATTTATCAGCAAGTTCTTTATCTATTGTTGGCAATTGTTTTAAATCTATATGTTGTATTTGACTTGAAAATTCAACGCTATCAACTTCACCAATTAGATTTCTATGCGCTTTATAGCTAACCAAAGGACTAAATACTATCATAAGAGCTATATAAATAACTGCAATAGCTCCTCCAGCTATTATATATTTTTTACTAAAGTGTGTTACTCCATAAGCAATACTACTTATTATAAATGGAATTATTAATGCTAAGAAACTTATAGATAGATCTAGGATTAATCTACTTTGTAAAAATAATATTATTGCCATAATTAAATATGCTATGATAAGCCATTTTATATACCCTTTAAAACTTGCTTTTTTATCTTTTATCATATTAGTTACATTATCTTTTGACTTCTTAAATTTTGATATCATTTCAAAAATATCTGAAAAATCTCCCCTACTATTCATAATTTAACTTCTCCTTTTCATTATATTGTTTATATTATATCATAATGTAATAATAAATACTATATAGCATCTAAATTTATTCATAATTTTTCTATACTTTATTTAAACAATAAATAAAAGCTATCACCAAAATGGCAATAGCTTTTAAATTATTCAAAATCCTCTATTCTTATTATACTCTTTATCTTTTTAACACTTTTAAGTTCATATATATCATCTATTGTATTTATTATCTGCGATTCTTTGCAAGTATGAGTTACAAGAACTAAATCAACTTCACCCTCACTCTTTTTTGATATCTTTTGAATAACTGATCCTAAACTAATATCATATTCTCCAAAAGTTGAAGTTATCTCTCCAAGTACCCCTGGCATATCAACAACTCTAATCCTTATATAATACTTACTCTCAACGCCTCTAATATCTCTAATCTTCTTATCCCATAAATTATTTTTAACTACAGGATTATAATTTTCAGAATTAACATCATTTTTAAGTATTGTTATCATATCACTAACTACAGCACTTCCTGTTGGCAAATCTCCTGCACCTCTTCCATAAAACATTAAATCTCCAACAGCATTTCCTTTAATTAATATAGCATTAAAAGAATCATATACATTTGCTAAAGGATGATTTTTAGGAATCATTGTTGGATGCACCCTCATCTCAATTTTTCCATTTTTATCTTTAACTATTGCTAATAGTTTTATGACTTTACCAAATTCTTTTGCATATTCTATATCTACTGATTTAATATTTGTTATACCTTCTCTATAAACACTTTCTACATCAACCTTTGTTCCAAATGCTAATGAAGATAGTATAGCAAGCTTATACTGTGCATCGTATCCCTCAATATCTGATGTAGGATCTGCTTCTGCATACCCCCTCTCCTGAGCTCCTTTTAGAGCTTCTTCAAAACTAAGACCTTCCAGCTCCATTTTTGTTAATATATAATTTGTTGTTCCATTTATTATTCCATACATATCTTCTACTTTATTTGCAGTAAGGCTTTCATTTATCCCTTGTATTATAGGAATTCCACCAGCTACACTTGCTTCATATTGAAACATAAGCCCCATCTCATCAGCTTTTTCAAAAAGTTCATCACCATCTGTTGCAAGAAGCATCTTATTAGCTGTTACGATATGTTTTTTTTGTTCCATACATTTAATCATATATTCTCTAGCAGGTTCCATTCCTCCCATTACCTCTATAACTATTTTTATAGAATCATCATTTAATATATCATTAAAATCTGTTGTAAGTAATTCCTTAGGTACATTTATACCTCTATCCTTTCCTATATCCCTTACAAGTATTTTAGATACATTTACTTCATAACCTGAACGTTTCATTACCTCTTCTCTGTTTGAATTTAATATAGTCCAGACACCTCGTCCCACATTACCAAGGCCAAGCAAGGCAATATTAATTTTTTTCATATATAGACCCCCTTTATTTTAAGATACCCCAATTATAGTATATATTTATTATATAACTAATATCTATATTTTTCCATTATATATTTTTATTACCAAATAAAAAGAGTCTTAGTTATTTAACTAAGACTCTTTATCTATATTAATTTAAAATTCTTCTAACTCTACCTATTTTACTCCAAGGTACATTAGCTATTTTCACATAATCATGTGACTTTGGTGATTCTATCCACTGGCCATTTCCTATATACATACCAACGTGTTGAAGATTTCCATAAAATAACAAATCTCCAGGTCTAGCATCATTTACTGATACTTCTCTTCCTGAATTTATTTGAGAATATGTTGAACCACCAATATTTATTCCAACTTGTTTAAAGCCCCAATATAATAGTCCTGAACAATCAAATGCTCTATATCCATTATTTATATATTTTGATGGTATATTATAATTGCCTCTCGCTGCTGCATCTGGATACATATTTTTAAACATTCTTAAACTATCTGTAGTTATAAACTCTCCTTTACCTCCCCAAATATATGGTGAGCCAACATGTTGCTTTAATATGCTATAAACTTTCTCAAATGATGCTGATGATGGCGTACTAGCTTCATCTTTATCTATTATTTTTATATAGTCTGAACTTGCATATCCTACTTTACCATTTGCATTTACCTTATACCAATTACCTTCTCTTGATGTAACTTTAAAAGTTTCTCCTGGAAATAAATATCCAACAACTGAACTACTTGTACTTGGTGATTTTCTAAGCCTTAGACTAGTTGAAACATTAACCACTTTTCCATACTCATTAAGTGATTCACTACTACTATTGCTTCCACTGTTATTATTGCTTCCGCCACTATTACTTCCTTCTCCAATTACTTGTACATAATCTTGATGAATGTATCCTGTAGTTCCATTATGTTTAATTTTATAGAAACTCCCTGACTTACCTAATATATCAAAGGTTTGTCCTTCTAATAAATATCCAATAACTGAACTACTTGTACTTGGTGCATTTCTTATTCTTAAATTCGAAGTTATGTTTATAACTTTTCCTTTTCCTGAGGCATTTTCTGAACTACTTCCACCACTAGTATTGTTATCATCTCCCTGGCCTACTATTTTTACATAATCTTTATGAACATATCCGGTATTTCCTCTAGTTTTTATTTTATACCAATCTCCTGATCTTCCTACTATATCAAACTTATCTCCATTTGAAAGATATCCAACAATTGAGTGACTAGTTGATGCTCCACTTCTTATTCTCAAACTACTAGTTACATTTGTAACTTGTCCAACTTTACCACCTAAATCATTATTTCCACTATTACCAGAATTACTTCCAGAATTTTCTCCAATTACTTGAACATATTCTCCTGATATATATCCTGTGCGTCCATTTGAATTTATTTTATACCATCCACCTGACTTTCCAATAATATCAAATGTATTACCTTCATATAGGTATCCTATTACTGAATGACTAGTTGATGCTCCACTTCTTATTCTTAAACTACTAGTTACATTAATAACTTTTCCTTTTCCTGAAGAAGCCTCGCTTCCAGAATTTGAACTTCCTGAACCTGCTTTTATATAATCTCCATATACATATCCTGTATTTCCTTTAAAATCGATTTTATACCATGAACCTGCTTTTCCAATTATATTTACTTTTTCTCCATTATGTAAATATCCCAAAACATCTGAGCTAGTGCTTGCGCTTGATCTAACTCTAAGATTACTTGTTACATTTACTACATGTCCTGTGCTTGTTGATCTATATTCATCTGCATGAGCTGTGACTGTATCATGCATTAGTACTGCTCCAGTACCTGCAGATGTAGCCAGCATTAATGCCATAATCTTCTTCTTATCCATTATATCACTCCCATATATCCAAATTATAACACTCTACTTCTACATTTTACCTCATTTTCATAGAGAATTAAAGATTTTTTTATGGTTTCTGTTAATATTAAACAATATATGTTTTTTTATGAATATAAATTAACATTTTTCATATTTTATTAAATTTATAATGTAAGTGGTAATGTACTACAACCAATACTTCCTCCAGCCTTTATTATTTCATCATATTCACAATAAAACACCTTATATCCAGCTTTCTTCAATACTCTAGTTGCTTCAGTATCGCTACATATTATCTTCTTTTTACCAATTGTTAATACATTAGTACCAAGATTATCTGCACTTTCATTAGAAATATAATAAAGATTTTTTATTTCTTCTTCAATCTTATCAATATCATATACATATTCACTTATTATCGCTGATTTTTTATCTAATATATTAAATACACAATCTAAATGTAATTTGTTTTCTGAGTCAAATTTTATAGGAACTACTTTATACTTTAATCCTTTTTTCTCTATATATTCTCTAAGTTCTTCTATTCCAGCTTCAGTTGTTCTTTGACTTATTCCAACAAATATAGTTGAATGTCCAACTACAACATCTCCACCTTCTATATTATTTTTGAAAATATAGTGCTCTATCTTATTCTTTCTTACAAACTCTATAAGTTTTTCAATTTCTTTTTTTCTACTTGCACTTCTCATATTACTAATAAACATAATATTTCCTAAAGCAAACCCAATATCTCTAGTGAACACTTCACTACTACTATTTTCAGTATTTAAAAAATAATATTTTATACCCTCTTCTGATAAGATATTTAATAAATTATTGTAGTTATTAAGTGCCTTCTCTTTACAAAAAGTGCCTTTATGCTTATTATTGTTATCAGTAATTTCTATAAAACTTGGGTATCTCATTAAAATGTATTTTATTTCACTCATTTTTTATTCCTCTTTCGTGGTTGTTTTATATTATTCTTTCAAAAACCAAATAATTTGTCAATATCCTTTATTTCTAAATAAATATAACCTAGCATACTATATTTATTTTTGCTATCAAACATCCTATGAAAATCTGATCCAGCTGTATAAATATATCCTTTTTCTTTTGCTATATTTATAAAATATTCTGTATCTTTATTAGTATTCTTT
Organism: Clostridium perfringens; assembly: GCA_040144665.1. Lineage (GTDB taxonomy): Bacteria > Bacillota > Clostridia > Clostridiales > Clostridiaceae > Clostridium > Clostridium perfringens_A. Next base: position 1,752 of record JBBVGE010000519.1, on the reverse strand, counting down.
GAATGTATTGCTTCTATACCATCAAAGTCATATTTTAATATTTCATACAGCAAATCTGACCTCACAGTAACTGGATGAGCTAATATAACCTTTGCTTTAAATTTTTTCAAGAAAACTATTCCTTCCTCTAAATCTAATTTCTTTCTATATCTTCCTTCTCTATCATCTTTTAAATACGCTTTTCTAAATTCTCTTATCTTCCCATCTCTAATAAGTTGTAATCCTTTTATAAATTTTTTATTTTTATATATCTTATAATCAAAATATCCAAGAATATGCACTTTTTCTCCTCTGAACCTAGTTGAAAGTTCTAATGCTGGAATAACTTTTATTTTTCTTTTTTTCCCTTCCTTAGCTGCTTCCTCTACACCTTCTACTGTGTTATGATCTGCAATAGCAATAGCATCTAATCCTACCCCTTTTGCTAATATTACAATTTCTCTTGGAGAAAGTTCTCCATCAGAATTTTTAGAATGTATATGAAAATCTCCTCTCATTGATCAATTAACCTACTTTTTATTGCTTTCTTATACATCTTATTCATATAGGTATATTTTCGTACATATTCGACATATACTTTAAAAAAGGAGAAAATAAATATTATTTCCCCCTTTTCCCATAATTTCTTTTATTTTTTTATTTCAGGTTTTTCATCATCTTTTCTTTCTATCTCTTTATTATCTTCAAATGTTTCTTCGTCTCTTAATTCCTTCTCTTCTTCTTCCATTGCATTTTCTTCATCTTCTATTGCATTTTTTTCCTCATCTATTACGGAAGTATCATTTACACTAGTTTCTTTATCAGATTTATGTTTCTTTTGAGTTACTTGTATTCGCTTTGAATATGCTTGAGGAGGTATAGACTTAGTAATCTTTTTATCTAAAACTACTGAAACATAATCCCCAACATTAAATTTGATTTCTTCTTTACATTCTTTTTTACAACCTTCATGAATCTTAGTATTTTTATCAACTATTACAAGCACTTTATCTTTATAAGTTTCACAACCTTTCATATATCCATCTACAGTTAACTTAATATTATCTGAATCACTGCATTTTTCAACTTTTTTAATCTCACCCATTAATAATGGATTCTTTAATGGATTAGCTGAAACTGATACACTAAATAGTCCAACTAAAAGAAGTGCTGTAAGTATAGTTATCTTTAATTGTTTTTTCATAAAATATCCTCCTTTGTTATTTATACAAAAAATATCTTTCCTCAAATAGTAAAATTTTATTCAAAATATTATATAAAAAATGGTTAATTTATATTTTCTTTGAATATAATTTTATTAAGAATAGTATTTTGTTTTGGAGGCTATATATGAATTTGAAAAAATATGAAATACTACAAAGAGGTAAATGTCTAATTCTATATCTTTTAATCCTACTTGTTATAGCCTTTTTCATTGAAATTATTACAGGTTTCTTATATGCAGATATCTTTCTTATCCTTGGATTAATTACATCAATAATTGGTGGTTTTTCACTATATGGAGGAGCTCATATAGGAAATGGTATTAATACCCTAGGACAAAGTAACTCACAGTATGTATCACAAGCTAACCTAGAAATAACTCATCATGAAAAAGAAGCATTAGATAGAGCAAATAATGCTTTAAGAACAACTTTAATAGATGTTAGATTTCATAGTCTTGAGATAATGCTAAGTGGAATAATACTAATAATCATAAGTATTATTTAAAAGATTTAATAAAAAAGACACCAAAATTTTGGTGTCTTTTTT
>JBBVGE010000518.1:0-598 GCA_040144665.1 Clostridium perfringens | reverse complement strand
TAGTGCTATGGAATTAAGACCAGTAAGTTTAACTTCTGCACAATTGCACGTACAGGGGGATATTTATGCTGGTTCAAACAAAGTATATCATGCCGGAAATAAACCTACACCGACAGACATTGGAGCAGTAGCCAATAGTAGTGTATCTTCTAGAGCAGACTCAAACAAAGTTGTACAAAGAGATGCTTCTGGAGATATACAAGCAAGACTACTTAGAACTAATTATCAAGATGAAAATTATATAAATGGTGCAATAGCATTTAGAACTAATAACTCAACAGATAACTATACAAGATATTGCAATAATCCACAGGCAGTAAAGAATTGGTTAGGTTTTGGGCAGTTTAATTTTAATAATAGGGACCTTACTATCTATGGTAAAAGAGCTATGGTTGGTTATAATACACCAGATGGAAACTCTTTAATAATAAATTACAGTAATGATTTTTCTAATGGAGTAGACATACAAGGAAACTTAAAGAATAATGGAACAAAAGTACAAGTACAGCCACAACAATCTGCTTTATGGAACGGTGCAACTTACTTAAATGTTGGTCAAAATGTGACACCAAGTAAACCACTAAGCCAATGTCAAAAT
>JBBVGE010000517.1:0-204 GCA_040144665.1 Clostridium perfringens | reverse complement strand
CTCTTCCTATTTCCTGATAATATCCCTCTATGTTTTTAGGCATATTATTGTGAATTACATATCTTATATTTGGCTTATCTATACCCATTCCAAAGGCATTAGTAGCAACCATTACACTTACCTTATCGAAAACAAAATCCTCTTGATTTTTCTTTCTTTCCTCATCTGAAAGTCCAGCATGATATTTTGTGCATCCTATTCCTC
>JBBVGE010000516.1:0-203 GCA_040144665.1 Clostridium perfringens | reverse complement strand
CCAGCTCCGCCATATTCTTTGCTAAAAGGAATTCCCATCATTCCTAGTTTAGCCATTTTCTTAACATTTTCCATAGGGAATCTTTCTGTTACATCTATTTCTGCAGCTATAGGCTTAACTTCATTTTGAGCAAATTCTCTAACCATTTGCTTAACTAATTCTTGTTCTCTTGTTAATTGAAAGTTCATTTTTAATTACCCTCC
>JBBVGE010000515.1:0-1355 GCA_040144665.1 Clostridium perfringens | reverse complement strand
AGGACTAGATTAATTTCTAGTCCTTTTTATATTGATTTCATACATTAAGAGCATTTTCTTCACTAATTTTTAATATGAAATATATTTTATATTAAAAATTAGTGAATCTTTGAGAATAGTATTTTTAATGGTTGATAAGTGTATATACTAACAATTGATTTAAATAAATCCTCTATAAATAATTCTTATGTAATAATAATAATTATTATATAAGAATAATATTTACTTAAAATCAATTTAATGGTAATATAATTAAGCAAACAAATTTAGGGGGAATTATATATGAGAAAATTTTTACAATCTGTCTTAGCTTCTATTTTATTTATTGGAATATCTATAACGATGTTACCTAATAATATTGTTAAAGCTGAAGAACATCAAAATTCTATAAATATAGAAGCAAAATCTTCTAGTCCAAGAGTTATAACAGGACGTTGGAAGATTGCTTCTAAGCTAGATAATAACAAACTTGTTAGTGCCAATAGTAATAATGTTTTTATATGGGATAATGAAGGTAATGATACTCAAGTTTGGGAATTCGAACATTATGCTGATGAAGATATGTATACAATAAAAAATGTCCATACGGGGAAGTACTTAACTTGGGATACTAAGAATGGCAGAAATGTATTTACAACATCACCTTCGTCTCATTATAATTATGAGCAATTTTGGCATTTATTTTATTATAATGATGGATACTTTACATTTTCAAATTATAAAGATCGAAATTTAAAATTAGATATATATGGTGGTAATACAACTAACGGAACTAATATTCAAGTTCATGAAAGAGCTGGCGCTGGCGATAACCAGCTATTTAAATTGATACCTGTAGATACTAAGCCAGAAATAATACCAGGCATAACAACTGGAGTATGGCAGATTGCTTCAAAACTAAATAATGAGAAAGTTTTGGATGTTAGTAATGCTACTATGAGAAATGTCTCTTTATGGTAGAATTATGGTCATAATAGTCAAAAATGGAGATTCGAATATGATTCCACTAGAAAAGCATATAAAATTATAAGTAATGCACGTAATATGCCTTTAACTTGGTACAGTGCTGATGAGAGAAATGTAGGTATACATCCATTTTCTAATTATGATGATCAATTTTGGGTATTGGAAGATGTAGGAGATGGATATTATATTTTTAAAAATTATAAAAATCAGAATTTGGTATTAGATGTTGTTGGTGGTGCTACTAATAATAACACTAATATTGAAGTTCATGAAAGACATAATGGTAATAATCAAAAATTCAAATTATTAAGATAATTAATAAAAGAACGAGAAGAGCAGCTTTAATAACATCACAATAAAGGACAGATATAATATTATATCTGTCCTTT
>JBBVGE010000514.1:0-307 GCA_040144665.1 Clostridium perfringens | reverse complement strand
AATACAAGCTGAATTAATAGAGTTAAAAGTTTCTTTATTAATAGTAACAGGTGGACATACACCTTCTAAAGAAATAATAGAACTTGCTAAGAAAAATAACATAACTGTTATTACAACTCCTCATGATTCATTCACTGCATCAAGATTAATCGTTCAAAGTTTACCAGTAGACTATGTTATGACTAAAGATAACTTAGTAGCTGTATCTACTGATGATTTAGTTGAAGATGTAAAAGTAACAATGAGTGAAACTAGATACAGTAACTATCCTGTAATAGATGAAAATAACAAAGTAGTTGGTTCAATT
>JBBVGE010000513.1:0-280 GCA_040144665.1 Clostridium perfringens | reverse complement strand
TTTAGACTTTGATGATAAAGAAGTTTATAAAATGATTGGTGAAGGAAATACAGTAGGGGTATTCCAGTTAGAGTCAGCAGGAATGACATCTTTCATGAAAGAACTTAAGCCAGACTGTTTAGAGGATATCATAGCGGGAATATCATTATATAGACCAGGTCCTATGGCGGAAATACCAAGATATATAAGTGGTAAAAGGGATCCAAAGTCAGTAGAATATATAGTTCCTGAACTTGAAAATATATTAAATGTAACCTATGGAGTTATGGTTTATCAAGAG
>JBBVGE010000512.1:0-20474 GCA_040144665.1 Clostridium perfringens | reverse complement strand
AAAAAGTTTAATCTTTTCACTCATAAAACTTACCTTAATAAAAAGAATTGCTGGTTGTTTAAATGTTTTATATATTCTGTTCAATTTTCAAAGACCATTTAACTTGTCCGTCGCACTCAAGCGACAAGACTTATTATATACGCATTTCCGACATCTCTCGACTTTATTTTTCTTGTATATAACTGTTATAACTCTATTACTCCTATTTACTACTTATTACTAACTATATCTCATATTGATACACTAGGTGTAGTTTGTGAATTTTATATATATTATATTATCTTTTTTATATCTTTTATTACTAATTTATATTTTTTAGCTATCTTTTCATAATCATGGATTATATCTTTATCTCTAAAAAATATAACGAACTTATAATCATAATTGCTCCAAATAGTCAATTTGTCGTTTATTATATAAAAAGTACTAAACAGTATTCCTCTTACTGACAACTTTATTAATATATCTATAAAATTTGTATTATCTATTTCAAAGTAAATATCATCATTATTTGATTCTTCTCTAATTTGTATAAGTATATCTTTTTCATCTTTAGATAGTGTATCTATCATTCTGCTAAACTCATCATCATTTAATGTATTTCCATAGTAATCTATTATGCTATTTTTATTTAATTCAAGTACATCTCTAAGAAATCTAATAAAACATTCCTCTGATTCCTCATTATTAGTAATACACTCCGTTGTTATTATGGCATTATTATAATTATTAAAACCTTCTAATATATTATTAGGTCTTACTTCAACTTTATTCATAAATGCATTCTTATCAAAACTTCTCATATTAAAACCCACTCCTATACTCTGACTAACATTCTCATATATTTTTAATATTATATCAAAAATATATTGTATTAATACTAAATAAAAGAGAAGTTATCCTAGAATAACTTCTCTTTTATTTTTTCTTTATTCTTAATAATTAAAACTACTGTTATTATTACTACTATTACTCCAACTGCTAGAGAATATCTCTTAAGTATTAAATTTATAAGTTCACTGTTATTTCCAAATATAAAACCTAATGCAATTAAAATAGCATTCCAAATAGTTATTCCTATTGTAGAATATCCAATAAAAGCTATTGGTTTCATCTTAACCACTCCAGCTACTATTGATATAAACGTTCTTGCAATTGGAACTAATCTTGATAATAATACTGCTATATTATTATATTTATTTAACCAATGGTATGCTGAATCTGCTGATTTTTTTGTCTTGGGAAATTTTAAAGTTATATAATCTATTGCTTTTGGTCCAAAGTATAGACCTATTATGTAATTTAAGACAGAGCCTAATACCCCTGCTACTACAGAAACAATTAATATTTCAAAAAAACTTATATTATTAACAACTCCTACAATCCCCATAAGTGGTAATACAAGTTCACTCGGTAGTGGAAAGTTTGCATATTCTAGCAATACTAATACAAATACACTTATCATACCATAGTTGAATACAAATTCTCTTATAACTTCTTCTATATTCATAAATAACCCCCATAAACTAAGCTATTTTTTTCATACTAGCTTAATAGATTCACATTTAATTAGATAATTATTTTAGAATATATCAAACCAAATGTTTTTCTTCAATCTTAATTACGTTAATTATTCGCACCTAATATTAAATATAGGTTAAATCACTTAATAACTTATATATTGATATAGTTATAACCTTAATAATTAATTTTATACAACAAAAAAAGATGGAGGTTAGACCTTCATCTTTTTTATAATTTATATTACATCATCTTTTTGATATGTGATACTATTGGGTCTGCTAAAGTTCCTACAACAACTTGAAGGTTTTTAGCATCTAATTTCATTATTCCAGTAGCACCTAATCTCTTTAATTCTCTTTCATTTACTTTTCCTGAATCTTTAACAGTTAATCTTATTCTAGTTACACAAGCATCTATATTTTCAATATTTGAGCTTCCGCCTAATGCTTCTAAGATTCCTGCTGCTTTTTCGTCTATTGATGAAGATTTACTGCTAACAACTCCACGTTGAGCATCATCTTCAACTATATCATCTAATTTATCATCATCTTCTCTACCTGGTGTTGGTAAATTAAATTTCTTAATTGCGAAGTAGAATACTACAAAGTATATTGCTGCAAATACTAATCCCATAAGAACTATCATTAATGGTTTAGTTGATATTCCATAACTTAGACCAAAATCCAGAAGCCCCGCAGAGAAACCGAATCCCATCTTGAGCCCCATAATATTTGCAACTGCTAATGCTATACCAGTCATTATTGCATGGAATACATATAATACTGGTGCTAAGAACATGAATGTAAATTCGATTGGTTCTGTAATACCTGTTAAGAATGCTGTAGCTGCTATACTTATTAACATACCAGTTACTGCTTTTCTTTTTTCCTTCTTAGCAGCTAATATCATTGCTATACATGCTGCTGGTAATGCAAACATCATTATAAAGTAGAATCCTGTTGTATAAGTTCCAGCTGTAGGATCTCCTGCAAAGAATCTATTTATATCACCAGTTACAACTGTTCCATCTGCATTAGTAAATGTACCAAATTGGAACCAGAATAAAGTGTTTAATACGTGATGTAGACCAATTGGAATAAGTAATCTGTTTAATAAACCAAATATAAATGCACCAATTGCTCCAGCTCCAGCTAGTGTATTACCAAATGAATCTATTCCACCTTGAATTGATGGCCAAATCATACCTGCAACAAATCCTAATACAAGACAAGAAAATGCTGTAACTATCGGTACAAAACGTTTCCCACCAAAGAATCCTAAGAATTGTGGTAACTGGATATCTCTAAATCTATTATAAAGTAATCCTGCAACTATACCAGCTATAATACCTGCTAAAACTCCCATGTTTATTTTATCATCAAATGATGTTGCAACATTTGTAAGTGTGTAATAACCTACTGCTGCTGCAAGACCTGCAACACCATTATTTTCTTTAGCAAGACCTATTGCTATCCCTATTGCAAATATCATTGCTAAATTGTCAAATATAGCGGATCCTGCCTTATTCATCCACACTATGTTTAATACATCTGGCGCTCCTAATCTCATTAAAAGCGCAGCTGCTGGTAAACATGCAACTGGAGTCATAAGTGCCTTACCTAATTTTTGTAATGCTCCAAGAACCTTATTGTTTCCTTTTGACATATAATTCCCTCCAATATAACTTATTTATGCTTACGAATCGGTATTTATAATAATACATAAAATAAATAATAACAAACAAAAAAAGCCGGAAAGAATATAATTATAGTTATATTCTTTCCAGCTAATGCCCAAATTATTAATGGTAACACGCCGAACTAATAAGCATATTTCATTTTGTAATCATATTCTAATATATTTTTATCATTTTGTCAACGATTTCAGACAAAAATTTTAAATATTTTCATTAATAATTAAATTGACACCTATAATTATTGAATGTATAATAATTATAAGACGTGTAACTGTTAGATCAGGCATAAGTTTATTTTATTAAACTTATGCCTTTTTTTATTTTTAAGTGCATGTGGTATACTATATTTAATAATTAAACAACCTAATAATTGATATTTAAAAACATTTGTAAAATAGAAAGGACTTGAAAATTATGTTTGGATTATTTAAAAAAAATAAAAAAGAAGAAGCATTAAACTTTGTAGCTCCAATTAGCGGAAAAGCTATAGATTTATCAGAAGTTCCAGATCCAGTATTTGCACAAAAGATGGCTGGAGACGGACTTGGAATCGACTCAACAGGAGATACAATCGTAGCCCCTTGCGATGGAGAATTAACTTTAGTATTTAAGACTAAGCATGCATTTGCTATGACTTTAGATAATGGAATTGAATTACTTGTTCATATAGGAATAGAAACTGTATCTTTAAACGGAGAAGGTTTTGAGCAATTAGCAGAACAAGGAACAAAAGTTAAAGCTGGAACTCCTATCATCAAAATAGATAGAGAATTAATTAAGAGCAAGGGACTATCATTAATTACTCCAGTTCTTATAACTAATCCAGATGTAGTTAAATCAATGGATGTTAAGACTGGCATGAATGTAGTAGCTGGCGAAACTGTAGTTTTAGACTATACCGTTTAATAAACAAAAAACTCATTGCACACTAGCAATGAGTTTTTTATTTTATCTTTTATTATTTATGGTTTCTTTAGTTTTTATTTTTCTATAAGCTAAAATTAATATTCCAAGTATAATTAAAGCACTCCCACCTAGTACATCATTAAATCCTTTTTTGCTTGTAATAGGTAAGTTCTTCACTTCTTTTGATAGGTCAGGTTTTACATAAACCCCTAAATTAATACTATTATCTGCCTCTCCTGATGATAGGTTTATATCTCTACTTTTATGTGTTTGTGCCCCATTATCTTTTAAATTAGTTATCCCTAAGTTTTTTGGAGTCTCAAATATAACATAATATTTACCTGGATCTAGATTATCGAATCTATACTTTCCGTTTTTATCAGTATTTGTTACTGCTAATAATTTACCATTTGAATCACAAAGGAATACATCTATTCCTTCAACTCCCTCTTCATCTTTATTCTGTTTTCCATCTTTATTATTATCATACCAAACCGTACTTCCAATGCTGCCAGATCTTATAACCCCAACATCTATTACATCATCTTCATTTAACTTTTTGACATCTATATTTTCGCTATATCCACCGGTATTTACATTACTAAAATTTGAGCTTATATCAGTGCTTTGCTTAGTAAAACTACTATAACCTTTTGGCATTACTGCATTAATCTTATACTCGCCCTTTGGTAAGTTTTTAAAATAAACTCTACCATACTCGTCTGTAATTTGATCTTCAACGTAATTTCCATAGATATCTTTAACTTCATCTCCATTAGCACTTAACAATTTTACTCGAGTTCCTTCTATAGGTTTATCATCTTGATCTCGTCTACCATTGTAATTTTTATCTTCAAAAACTTTGGCTTTTACTTCACCAAAAAATGTTATACCAGCATTCAAGTAAATATAATTTTGTCCTTTACTTATAGTAAATACATCTGATACTCCTTTTTTATTTACTATACTACTTCTAAGAAATTCTTCCGATTTTTTAGGAGAAAAATAATTATATCCTTTTGGTTTTTCAACTTTAATATAATATTTTCCGGGTAATAAATTATTAAATTCATATATCCCTAAACTATTCGTTCTAGTTTCTTTTATAAGTGTGCCATTTTCTAAGTATAATTTTACTATAACATCACCTATTCCAGGTTCATTACCATCTTGTATACCATTAAAATTCTTATCTTCAAATATCCTACTCTTTATCTTAGCCTTATGGAAAGCTACATCCATATGTTTTTTCTCATCGCCTGATAATAAAGTATATATTTTTGTAAAATTATTATCATCTATTATATTAGATGAACTGATATTACTAGTTGGAATATATATACCTTTTAAATCAACAAATTCTAGACTATATTCCCCTGGACTAAGGTTAGTGAATAAATAATGTCCATCTGAATCAGTTGTTTTATTAAGAATTAATTGGCCATCCTTATACAATTTAACAAGAATACCTGAGATTCCATACTCCCCTTCATCTTGTTTACCGTTCCAATTAATATCATTCCACACAAAGTCCCCTATAGTTATGGGCTTTGTCATTCCAGCATCAATACTACAGTTCGCTACTTTATCTTTTATTTCTATTTTTGATGTAAATCCATTTTTATCAAAATCATTATCTAAATTAGTATCATTAGTTCCTTGCTTCTTTGTAAATAGTTTAAATTCATTAAATACATTAATCTTTACATAATAATTTCCTGCATGTAAATCATCAAATTCATATCTACCAAATGCATCTGTTTTAGTGCTGTTTATTATATTTTTATTTTCATCCAAAAGATATACGTCTATTCCTTCTATTAATGTTTCACTATCTTCTTGTATTCCATCACCATTAACATCATGCCACACTTTCCCTCCTATTGAAGAAAGATGTTCTGTACTTACATTCTCATTCTGATTATTGTTTGCGGAATTTTCTATAATTTTTTCTGCTAATACACTTTTATAATCACCTATTGTAATTGAATTACCATTTTGTGAATTCAACTTGTCCTTTTTGTAGGAATCAGGTGTTAGATGATATTTAATTTCTCTTAAGTATGGATATGAATAATATAGGTCTTTTGTACCTTGAACACTCTGAATACTATTATTTTTTATATCTGTACTATCATTGCTATTATTCTCATTAGCATATACATGGTTTGCACCAACCGTTTGCAAGAGCTGCAATATCACTACGGTTACTAAGATTAAACTCAGCCACCTTACTATATTTTTATTACTTTTCATATTATTTATCACCTTGTTTTTTCTCGTGTATTTTTTACTAATTACCTATTTAATTAAATCAAGCTTAACAATAAATCTATCAGGTGCAGGTCCTACATATCTAAAAGGATAACAAGTTACTAACGTCATGCTTTGACCTTCTTCCTGAGCGAGTATTGATTCATCTTCTGGCTTTGTTACATATGTCTTCCTAACTTTAAATTTATATACATTATTTAAACTTTGTACTTCAACTATATCTGAATCCTTTATATTTTCTAAGAATCCGAAAGTAGTTTCTCTATGACCTAATATAATTGCAGTCCCTTTATCCCCTGGATATATACCATTATCATAAAGAGTTGCTCCACCTCTTAGGTTTTCTTCTGTTGCTCCCATGAGTATTGGAATTTGTTCACCTGTCTTAGTAACGATAATTTTTCCTATTATATCTTTTCCATCTACTTTTACAATAGGATACTTCTGTTTATTACCATTCTTTTTCTCTTCTTTATTTGTGTTTGCGTTATCTTTATCATTCTTAATTGCCTCTGCTCTTTGCTTGTCCCATTCATTTATATTTTTTGATATATCTCTTTTATCTAATCCAATTTCTATAAATGGATATGCAATAAGCAATAATCCACCTAAAATAAATAGAACTCCAAATATAGTCAGAAGCTTACTTCTTTTTTTAGGGCTTTTTTTCCCATCTAACTCTTCCCTTTTCTTTTTCATTTTCTAACACTCTCCTAATAGCAACACTTTAATTATAACTTAAATATTTAATTATTTCTGTGGAATAATATTCTTGTAACTACATATTTAGGATTTAAACCATTTATGAGTTATATTTTTTTAATATCTAGTTTAATTATTAATCTATTTTTCTATAGAATATCTAAATCTTTCTATATGCATTGCTAGATATGCAATTTCATCTTCAACTATTTCCGTATCTAGTTCTTCTTCTAAAAATTTCCCTATTCCTATTGCTATTTCATATGATTTTTCATACTTCTCTTGTATCACTAATACTAAATCATTTTTTATTGGACTTTTAGTCATTATTCTCTCTATTGCAAATCTTATATGGGTTAAGAATCTTGCATAATCTAATGATTTTCTATTTATATTTATATTTAAAGCTTCTTCAACATATTCAATTATTGAACTACTCAAGTAACTATATTTTATAGTATTTGATAGTTTACCATTATTTCTAGATGAATGTATATGAAGTGCTATAAATCCAATTTCTCCATTTGGTATATTTATATTAATTGCTTTTTCTATTTTTTTAGCTGCTTCTGTTGCAAGTAAAAATTCCTTAGGATATAATGTTTCTATCTCTACAATAAAAGGATTTTGAATCTCTTCATTATTTTCTAATCTTTTTATAGCAAAAAATAAATGATCTATAAGTCCTATGTGAATATTTTCACTAAGTTCTTCTCCAAGACTCTCTGATATATCATAAATAACTTCCTCACATAATGCAAAGAAATCATTATCAATATTTGAAATTATTTTCTTAAAATTCTTTATATTCTCTTCATTTTCAATTTTAAAAACCTTATCTACTTTAGTTTCTTTTGGAATTATAGTTCCAAACTTCTTTCCAAATCCTATACCTTTTGAAAATAGTATTTTTTCTTTTCCCTCAGATTTTACTAATACTATACTATTATTCAAAACCTTAGTTACCACCATATCATTCTTTAACACTAAACCCATTTTTACCCCCACTTACATTCTATCCCTTTATTTTGTAATATGTTATATGATCTTGCCACACTCCATTTATAAAAAGATACTTTTCATTTATACCCAGTTCTTTAAAACCTGTACTAATTAGTACACCTCTTGATCTCTCATTCTCTAAAAGAGCTGACGCTTCTATTCTATGAAGATCTAATTCTTTAAAAGCATAATTTAAAACTAAATTTACAGCTTCTTTCATATAACCTTTTCCTTGATAATCTTCATCTATAGAGTAGCCAAGTATTCCACTTTTAAATACTCCATATACTATATTTGATAATCTAAGCTTTCCTATTATTTTGTCATTATCTATAATCGCTAAATCTATTGAGGTTCCATTTAAGAATTGCTTGTAACTTTCATTTAATGAATTTCTTTGTGATTCTAATGTATAGAAATCCTTATCTCTCGTAGGTTCAAATTTTTCAAGATGCTTCTTATTTTTAGTATAATATTTTAATAATGCCTCATCATCATTTGGAGTTAAGTTTCTTAAGATAATATGTTTTCCCTCCAATTGAATCATTGATGCACAATTTTTATATCTATAATCTTCTCTATTAATTCCTAACATAAGTTCATTTCTATAAATTCCATTAGAATATATATTATCCGATAATATACCCTCTAGAATAAATCCTAAATCAAGAAATGGTGAAAGACTAATTCCTTCCATTACTTTTATGTTAACCTTAAAAATATTTTTATCCTTAAAAGTCGCCATTAATAATAACTCTAAAGTTTCTCTTAATAGGCTATAATCATATTCTCTATAAAATTTTAAATCAACATTACATCTTTTATTACTTTTGTCTAATTCTTCTATAGAAAATCTTCCTATATTTATGCTGTTCTTATCCCTAATAAGATATTCATTATTACTACCCTTATTTAAAGCTATATTTATATTGTAATTTGGTGACATATTAAATTCTCCTAAAATTAAAGTCTTATAAGAATATTATATATTATACTTCTATGTTTACAAGGTTTAACTTATTATATTTGCAAATAATCTTATGTCTAAAATATATTGAATAGATTTCTACTTAGTCATTAAGTAAAAACTTATATTTTAAATATAGTTATTTTTTACAATAAAATAAAAGACCTCTTTGAAATTATCCAAAGAGGTCTTAAAATTACTACGTATAAACTTTATTATAATCTCACTCTTAAAATAAAGTTATCCCCAATTTTATCAACATGTTGTTGATAACTTTTTATTTTTGCACAATATGTTGTGTTTCGATACTTGTTACATATTATATTTTTTTGGCTAACTTAATCGACAAAAGTCATATTTTATCCAATCTTTGTAAAATAATTTTTAAATTTTAAAAGTTATCCACATTTATTACTTATCATTCATTCCAATTATATCTTTTATAACTTCTCCACCAATTATCATACCTGCAACTGGAGGTACAAATGATATACTTCCTGGAATTTGTCTCTTTTCAGCACACTTTTTAGTTCCACCTGTACAAACACATCCAGTTTTACATGTAACTACATCTTCAGTTCTTGGCTTAGTTGGTTGCTCTTCTGAGTAAACAACTTTAAGTTTTTTAACTCCTCTTTTTTTAAGTTCACTTCTCATTACTTTAGCAAGAGGACAAACTCTTGTTTTAAATACATCAGTTACCCTAAATTGAGTTGGATCGAATTTATTCCCAGTTCCCATAGAGCTGATTATTTTTATATCATTTTCATAACAATATTTTGCAAGTGCAATCTTTGCAGTTACTGTATCTATTGCATCAACTACATAATCCACATCATCTGTTATAAAATCAGTTATATTATCTGGAGTTACAAAAGCTTGATGAGTAATTACATTACACTTATGATTAATGCTTAAAACTCTCTCTTTCATAACATCAACTTTAACTTTGCTTATTGTATTATATGTTGCATGGATTTGTCTGTTTAAATTAGTAAGACATACTGTATCGTCATCAATTAAAACTAAGTTCCCAACTCCAGCTCTAGTCAATGCTTCAACTGTAAAGCTTCCAACTCCACCTACTCCAAATACAACTACTTTTGCATCTTTTAATTTATCTAAACCTTCTTTTCCTATAAGTAATTCTGTTCTTGACAATGAATGTTGCGCCATATATTTTATCTCCTTTGTTATCTCAAAATATTTATTTCTATTTTATTTTATATTATTACCTTATACAAGGTTTTTTTCTCCGGTAAAATCTTCACTTAGGTTTACTATACCCTCTATTGAGTCTATAATATTGTATAAGTTATCTATTTTTAGATTAACTAATTTTTTTACGGAGGATTAGATTTATGGTAATTGGAATAATAAGTGCAATGAGTGAAGAATTAGAAATTCTTCTAAAAGATATGGATGTTACTGAAAAAAAGGTTAAAGCAAACATGACTTTCCATAAGGGTAAACTTTGGAATAAAGATGTTGTAGCAGTTGTTTCAGGAATAGGTAAGGTTAATGCAGCAGTATGTACTCAAATATTAATTTCAGAATATAATGTAGATACAGTAATCAATGTAGGAGTTGCAGGTGGTATCGGAATGGATATATATCCTGGAGATGTTGTTATAGCTGAAAACTTAGTTCAATACGATATGGATACAACAGTATTTGGAGACAAACATGGTCAAATTCCAAGATTAGATACTTTTGATTTCAAGTGTGATGATAATTTAGTATCAGTTTGCAAGAAAGCTTGTGATGAAATCGAAGGATTCAATACTTTCTCAGGCAGAATAGTTTCAGGAGATCAATTCGTAGCTAGCGTAGATAAAATTAAATGGCTTGAAAAAGAATTTGATGCTAAGGCTGTTGAAATGGAAGGAGCAAGTATTGCTCACGTTTGCTACCTAAACCACATTCCATTTGTAGTTATAAGATCAATTTCAGATAATGCTAATAATGGCGCACATATGGATTATGAAAAGTTTACTCCAATCGGAGTTAGAAACTCAACAACAATCCTTAAAGGAATGATTAATAAGTTAAAATAAAAAAAGTCCTTAAGGACTTTTTTTATAATCTATGAATAAATAATCCACTTCTAAGTTTTGGTTCAAACCAAGTTGATTTAGGTGGCATAACTTCATTAATGTCTGCAACAGCCATAACGTCATGGATTTCTGTTGGATACATAGAGAAAGCAACTTTCATATCTTTGTTTACACGTCTTTCTAGCTCTTTAATCCCTCTTATTCCACCTATAAAATCTATCCTATCTGATGTCCTAACATCCTTAATATTTAGTACTCTTTCTAATAAATTTTTTTGAAGAATTGAAACATCTAATCTATCTATAGGATGACTTTCATCAAAACTATCTTTTTTTGCTTCTAATATAAACCATTCATTCTCTAAGTACATCCCAAAGTTATGCTTTTTAGTTGGTTTGTATCCACCAACTTCATTATATTTATTTATATTAAATTTCTCAGATACTTTATCTATAAATTCTTCCCTGCTAAGTCCATTCAAATCCTTAACTACTCTGTTATAATCCATAACATAAAGATCTTCATCTGGAAAAGCTACAGCTAAAAAATAATTAAAATCTTCATATCCAGTATAGTCAGGATTGTATCTTCTTCTCATTTCTCCAACCTTTGCAGCAGACGCACACCTATGATGACCATCCGCAATATACATACTATCTATATTTTTAAATAATTTTTCTAAAAGCTCTATATCTTTATCTTCATTAATAATCCATACACTTTGCCTTACACCATCTTCTGAATAAAAATCATATTCAGCTTCTTTTTCTGTATAACTATTTATAATGTCTGATACTTTATTATTCTTTCTGTAAGTTAAAAATATTGGTCCTGTGTTTGCATTACAATAATCTACATGATTAATTCTATCTTGCTCTTTATCAGCTCTTGTAAATTCATGCTTTTTTATAACGTTGTTTATATAATCATCAATAGATGCTGTAAATACAAGCCCAGTCTGTACTCTTCTATTCATTACTTGCCTATATACATAAAAGTATGGATTTTCATCTTGAATAAACTCTCCATCTTTAATCATCCTATTTAGATTATCCCTTGCTTTTTCATAAACCTTTTTATCATGAACATCAACTTCAATATCTAAATCTATCTCTGCCCTATCTATATGTAAAAAAGAATATGGATTTCCTTTAACCATTTCTCTTGCTTCTTCGCTACTAATAACATCATAAGGTAATGCAGCTATTTTTGAAACTAGTTCCTTATCTGGTCTAATTGCCCTAAATGGTCTAACAATTGCCATAAAAATACCTCCCCAAGTTTAAAATGTTTACTTTAATTTATAGGAAGCTTTATATATCTTATAAATATATAAAGCTTCCTTATTTTAATAGTATTTATAGATTAAAAAATTCTTTTACCACGCTAACTACTTCTTCTCCTATTCTATCTTGAGCCTCCCTAGTTGAAGCTCCTATATGAGGACTTACACTAACTCTTGGATGATTTACTAAAGCTTCATTTGATGTTGGTTCTTTTTCAAAAACATCAATTCCAGCACCTGATACCCTTCCACTTTCAAGGGCTTTTAATAATGCAATTTCATCTACAACCTTTCCTCTTGAACAGTTTACAATATATATTCCATCCTTCATTATATTGAATTCAGCTTCTCCAATTAAAGATCCATTATTCTTATCATAAGGCACATGAAGTGATAAGAAATCTGAATTCTTTAACACATCTTCAAAGCTTAAAAATTCATAATGTAATTCATCATGTTTTCCTTCAATTGTATAATATATTATATTCATTCCTAAAGCTTCAGCCTTCTTAGCCAAGCTTTGTCCTATTCTTCCCATTCCAATTATTCCAAGTGTCTTTCCACTTATTTCAGTTCCTTGATATTTTTTCTTATTCCATTCTCCGTTTCTCATAGTTGAGTTAGATACACCTAAAAATCTAGCAACTGAAAACATATGAGCTATAGCAAGCTCTGCAACAGAATCTGAACTTGCATTTGGAGTATTCTTAACTGTTATTCCAAGTGATTCTGCATGTTTAACTTCTATATTATCAATTCCTACTCCCGCTCTTATAGCAAGTTTCAGTTTCCCTTTTGATGCTTCATCTAATACTTCTTTAGTTAGCTTTGTAGCACTTCTAATTACTATAGCATCAAACTCTTTTAATTTTTTTCCTAATATATCTTGATTAAAATGAGTGTTTACAACTTCCATACCTAGCGCCTCTAACTTATTTATAGCTCCTTGTTGTAAACCATCATTAGTTAAAATTCTATACAAAATTTTTGCCCCCTTACCTTAAACTATAACCCCAATATATCTTCAATATTATCTAGTAACTCTTTAATATCCTTCATCTGACAATCAGCCATATGTGCTATTCTAAATGTCTTCTCTTTTAAATCCCCATATCCATTTGATATAGCAAACCCTCTTTTTCCTAATTCTTTATTTAAATCAGCGATACTAATACCTCTAGTATTTTTTATAGTAGTTAGTGTATTAGATAATAGCTCATCTTTCTCTGGGAATAATTCAAAGTGCTTCTTTCCCCATTCTCTAACTACTTTAGCCATTTCTAAGTGTCTATTAAATCTATTCTCCAAACCTTCTTTATTTAATATATAATCTAGTTGATAATCTAGTGCATACATATGAGGAATAGATGGTGTTGATGGATATTGATAATCCTTCTTTTGAATATATTTATATAATGATAAAAGATCTAAATAAAATCCTCTATTTGGAACTTTCTCAGCTCTCTCCTTAGCTTTTTTTGAAAAAGTACATACTGCAAGTCCTGGAGGAAGTCCTAAAGCTTTCTGACTAGATGTAATACAAACATCTATGCCAATTTTATCAACTTCTATTTTTGTTCCTGCAGCAGAACTTACTGCATCAACAATAAATACAACATCTGGATACTTCTTAACAACTTCACCAATTTCTTCAATAGGATTCATAACTCCTGTTGATGTTTCATTATGTGTTACTGCAACCAAATCATATTTACCAGTCTTTAATGCATTATCAACCATATCTGCTGTAATGCCTTTTCCCATTTCAATATCAAAAATATCTGCCTGTACATTATTGTTTATAGCCATTTGATACCATCTTTTTCCGAATGCCCCAACAGAAAAAACAGCAGCTTTTTTTAATGTACATGATCTTATAGCACCTTCCATAAGACCGCTTCCTGATGTCGTTGATAATAAAATCTCACTTTCTGTAAAAAATAACTTCCTTAGGTTATCACTTATTCTCCTTTGAATAACTGATGCATCCTTACTTCTATGTCCTATCATCGGTTTTGTCATCTGCGCTAATACATCTGGACGTACCTCAACAGGACCTGGAATAAACAACTTTTTATGCATATGCATCCCCCCAATTATTAAATTCCTATTTTTATTACTTTTGCTTATCCGTACATTTTACTACTATTTTCCATTAATTACAAATATTTTTGTATATTTTTACTTAAATATACTTTTTATAAAAAATGTATTTATATTACGGACATTTCTTATTTTTATAAGTAATAGGCTTTTACTTATTAATAATATGATTTAAATCCAGAAAATTTCATATTTTTATATAAAAAAGCACCTATCTATTAATTTAATAGATAGGTGTTTTAAAAAAGTAATCTAAGCGATATATTATAGTGAATTGAACTATTATTTATTTAATAATCTTTATTTTAAATTAGTGTGTGAAACCATGTGCACCTTCATTTGCTACATTTTTTTCTAAAACATGTGCATTGTTAAGAGCTTTTATACCAGCTTTAATATCATTTACTAATTGTTCAGCCATTGCATGACCTAAGTCAGCACGACATACGATACGTTGGATTCTTACATTTTGTAAGTTTTCTGGTAATGGATAAGCAGGTACTTGCCATCCTTTCATTAATAATCTATCTGCTAGATCATCTAATGTCCATTCTACATTAGCATCATCTTTTAATTTGTAGCAAACTATTGGTAAGTTTGATCCATCATTGTAGATTTCAAATAATCCCATATCTTTGATTTCTTTTGCTAAATACATTGCAACATCTTTTGTTCTTTGATGTATTTGTCTGTATCCTTCGAAACCATATCTTAAGAAGTTGTAGTATTGTCCTATTACTTGGCTTGCACTTCTTGAGAAGTTTATAGCCATTGTTGGCATCTTTCCTCCTAAGTAGCTTACTTCAAATATCAATTCTTTAGGTAGGAATTGTTCATCTTTCCACATTACCCAACCGATACCTGGATAAACTAGTCCGTATTTATGACCTGAAGTACTTATTGATACAACATTCTTTAATCTGAAATCCCATTCAAGATCTGGTTCTATAAATGGTGCAAATAATCCACCTGAAGCACCATCAACGTGAATTGGTACTGATAATTTAGCAGTCTTATTATATTCTTCAACTACATCATTTAATTTCTTAATATCATCATATTTACCAGTGTAAGTAATACCTAATATACCAACTATACCTATAGTATAATCATCAACATAATCCATTACTTTATCTATATTTAAACTCATGTGTTCTTCATCTAATGGAACTAATCTCATTTCTATATCCCAGTATACACAGAATTTTTCCCAACATACTTGGAATCCTGATGATACTACTAAGTTTGGTTTCTTAGCATTTATATCCATACCAAGTTTCTTAGCTCTATTTCTCCATCTGAACTTCATAGCCATACCAGCTAGCATACAAGCTTCTGATGATCCAACTGTTGAAGTACCTATAAACTTCATATCCTTTGGAGCATGCCATAAATCAGCAATTATGTTTACGCAACGATTTTCAAGTTCTGTTGTTTGAGGATATTCTGACTTATCAATAGCATTCTTTTCTAATGTTTCTGCCATTAATTTTGTAGCTTCATCTTCCATATAAGTTTGACAGAATGTAGCTAAATTTAATCTAGCATTACCTTCATCCATTAATTCATCTTTAACTAATCTGTATGCAACTCTTGGTTGTATAGGATTCTTGCCAATTGAATATCTTGGCATTTCAACATCTTCTTCTTCTGTACCAAATATTGGTGTTCTATAAGTATCCTTTAATTCTTTATCATCTCTACTAAATAACATAGTAAGACCTCCCTTGATTATTAATTATTTTATATTTATAACATGTTCATCTTCAGGTAGGCTGTGGCGTTCCCCGTAGTCTTGCCATTTGGGTGAACAAAATTGTTCGCTTTATATTATTTATTTTTTACTTGAACTATCTCCCGGTGGAAGAAGCTTTTCTTCTTGATCCATTATATCTTCTGGATCTGGATTAATTTGATGTTGTCCTCTTGCCATTGGAGGAACAAATTTATTAACTTCATGAGCTTTTAATGCAACTGGTTCTTTAGTACTCTTGTGTGCACTCTTATCATGAAGTGCATAAATTGCAAATGGAATTATAAGAACTATTACAAAGCCTATTATAAGTATTGCTTCATATTCTTTAGCGCTAGATGCATTTAATGATGCTGGTGGTACGAAAGATATAACGAATGCAAATATTGACATTACAAAACCTACTATACCAACTATCATTTTAAATACTGTTCCGCCTGGTATTTGGTAAGCTCTCTTTAAATTCTTCTTCTTTAATACTAAATTAAAGTAAGCTAAGAAGAATAAGAAATAACCAACTAAGTAAACAACAACTGTAAGTGACATTGCAGTTAAGAATGAAACGTTGTTACCACCGCCTCCAAATGTTAAAACTGCTGCCCATATTGTACATAAAACACCTTGTACCATAATTAATGGAACTGGAACATTATGTTTATTAACTTTTCTAAATGTTTTTGGTAAAATTCCTTTTTGAGCTGCTACATATAATCCTCTTGATGGACCAACAACCCAAGAACTAACTTCTCCCATAACTCCAACTGCAATCATTAATGATATAATCTTTACAATCCAAGTTCCATGAGAAGTAAAGTGACCTACTAAAGCTGCAAATGTTTGTATAACACCAGAACTTAAGTTTAAGTCTGATTGTGGTATAACTGCTGCAACTGATAAACCACCCATAGTATCTAAAATTATTGCAACAACAACTAAAAGTAACATTGCTAATGGGTAATCTCTCTTAGGATTTTTCATTTCATTTGCATGAGTAGCTGAGGCTTCAACACCCATATATGCTAATATAAATGATACGAAGATAACTAAAGTATTTAACTTAGTAAAGTCTGGGAAGAATGTTCCCGCACTAATCTTTACATCTATTGGGTTACCTTGTACTATATAAGCTATTGCTAATCCAAATAAAATTATTGATGGTATTATTATACCTATAACAAATCCTAATTTAGCAATTTTTGCTGTGTACTTTGTTCCTGCTAATTGAGTAAATGTTAATGCCCAGAATACAATTAGTACACCAATAAATTTAATTACTGGATCTGTGTTAAGTGCTGGAAAATCAAATACATATGACAATGCTCCTAATATGAAATATAGCATTGTTATAAATCCTATTGATATTTCAAAGAACTGGAATGCTATTGCCGCAAATCCATATCTCTCTCCTAATGTATTTCCAACCCAAGCAAAAACACCACCTTCTTGCCATCCTTCAACTGTCGCCATTTCTGCTGCACATAAAGCTACTGGTATAAACCATAGGAAACCACCAGCTAATAAGTAAAAGACCAAAGTGAATCCTGATGTTGCAAATGTTGGATATTCATATGAAGCCATTACCATAGATGCTGTTATTGCAAAGAACCCAAATAAAGTCAATGACTTGGTACTACTTGGCTTTGAACCCTTATCCATAATTTCACGACCCTTCAATATTTTGTTTTTATTAAAAGGCTTAATTTTGTCGACAACATTAAGCAAGTTAGGAACTTTTTTCTTGTTCCTGTCTATGGCTAAAGTATAACAACAGTTATTTTCCATGTAAAACGCTGTTTTTTATCCCAAAATATTCATTTTTACGTTAATCTTATGTTATATTAAAATTTTCTAATAAATAATCTAGCATTCTCTTCTATTCTTAGTTTTACTTAAAAATTCATTTTGATATTTTTATAAATATAGCTCTACCCCTTTAAAATAGCCACTTTCAGCATATTATTAATTACAAACATTAATTTATTAATTTTAATAAATGGCTGTATATCTTATGTTAAACGTTTACTATAATATTTTGATATAATCAATTTCTATCTAATAATTACTTTTTATTTAAAAACTTTACTTTCTTTTATATATGGTTACATATATATACATTTTCATCACATATTGGATTAATTATTAATAGTCAATGTCCTACTATTAATAGTTGTTTACTCATATATACTATTTTCCTGTTATATTTTTTCTTTGTTTGCCATTCGAGCTTAAAATATCACCATTTAGACAATAAAAAAAAGACCAATATTATTTTTACTTATTATAGTAAAATATTGGTCTTAACAAATTTATTAACCTATTTATATATACTTAGATATTTTTTTTCTAAATAATCTAAGAAATACTTACAATTTAACTCTTCATTACTAATAATTTTTATTAATTCACTTGGAGAATATATAGCTCCATACTTATGGACATTTTCATAAAGCCACATATGGATTCCACCTAATTCACCTTTTCTTATATCATCATACATTCCGTTGTATTCTTTTTTCATTACATTTAACATTTGAGCTCCATAAATATTTCCTAATGCATAGCTTGGAAAATATCCAAAGGAACCATCTGACCAATGTACATCTTGGAGTATTCCTTCACTATCATTTTTAGGCTCTAGCCCTAAATACTCTTTATACTTTCTATTCCACTCTTCTTTAACATCATCAATATCTAAATCTCCATTTATAAGAGCTTTTTCTATTTCATATCTAATTATTATATGAAGGCTATATGTTAGCTCATCAGCTTCTGTTCTTATAAGTGACGGCTCAACATAATTTATTGCTTCATAAAATTCTTCTAGGCTTACATCTTTAAACTCGTTGAACTCATACTTAGCAAAGGGAAAGAAATATTCCCAGAATTCTTTACTTCGTCCTAATATATTTTCATAAAATCTTGACTGAGATTCATGAATACTCATTGAAAGAGATGTATCAAGTCCTGTTCTTTGAAGTTCTTCTGGAACATCTTGATCAAATATACCATGCCCCCCTTCATGTATAGAACTAAATAAAGCTGATGTAAAATCTTCATTGTCATAATTTGTTGTTATTCTTACATCCTTATTTCCAAAACTTATAGTAAATGGATGCATACTTTCATCAAGTCTCCCAGCCTGAAGATCATACCCCATTTTATTTAGAATAAATAGAGCAAACTTCTCCTGAGATTTCTTATCAAATTTTCCAAGTAAAAAATCTCTATTAACTTTCTTATCACTTTTTTCTACTCTATCTAATATTTTTATTATTCCTTCTTTAAGCTCATTGAATATACTATCGAGTTTCTTTACAGTTAAACCTTCTTCATACTTATCTAAAAGCGTATCGTATTTATTATCATTATAGCCCCAATATTCTACGAATTCTCTTTGAAAATCTATCATCTTTTTTAGATGTGGCTTAAATATTTCAAAATCCTTTTTTTCTTTAGCCTCTTCCCATGCACTTTCTGACAATGCTTGTGCTATTACAAACTCTCTATATCTATCTTCTGGAATTTTTTTTGTTTCATCATACTCTTTTCTAGCATGTTTTATTATTGCCTTATCCTTTTCTGATAATCCTTCTATGTTTCCAACAAAATAATCTAGAAGTTCTCCCATCTTATCAGAAGTTGTCATCTTAAATATTTCTCCTGATAAATGTTCTACAATACCTGAACGCTGCTCTATTGCCTTTTTAGGCATTTTTGTTTGCATATCCCAATATATAAGCTCTAAAGCTGCATTCATCTTAGAAATATTTGAAATATGACTTTTAAGTTCATTTAATTTTACTTCTCTCATAAGCCCCAATTCATCTCCTTTAAATTAATATTCAGGTCCAAAATATAATACAGATTCAGTTTCTCTGCAATACTTAGTTACTATACATTCACTTAATTTTCTTGGACACTTAAAACAAACACATTGTAGATCCTTTCCATCACAATTTCCGTCTCTTTTTTCTGGGCAATCTACACAATTTACTGCAATTCCTGCTGACATAAAAAACACTCCTCTTTTGATTTATATCATTATTATATCAAAGAAATACAAATCTTCTCTACTTATAGTAAGTATATTAATATTTATAAAAATTGTAGAAGCTAAAGAATATTATAATATGAGGAAAGCTTTAAATAAATTAATTATAAAAGGTATAAACTAAAAAAGTTAGAGATTAATCTCTAACTTTTTT